>NZ_JBPGNZ010000003.1:0-464784 GCF_051133415.1 Nitratidesulfovibrio sp. D1
TCTACACGTTTCAGAACACTCTTTCCCTACACGACGCTCTTCCGATCTATGGGGGGGCAGCGCAAGGCAGGGCGTTGGGATGTTGCGGTTCCGTATTGCGGAGCGTGGCCCCCAAGTAAAAAGTTTGGGAGGTAGGGGGTCCGGGGGAAGGAACCTTTTTCAAAAGGTTCCTTCCCCCGGTTATTCTTCAATGGTTTTGCCTGTTATGCGTTGCCCCGCACCCGCTCGGCGGCGGCCACGAGGTGGGCGAGGCTGGCGCGGGTTTCGGGCCAGTCGCGGGTTTTCAGGCCGCAGTCGGGGTTGGCCCACAGCCGGTCCAGGGGCAGGACGCGTGCGGCGGCGCGGAGCAGGTGTTCCATTTCGTCGACGGAGGGCACGCGCGGGCTGTGGATGTCGTACACGCCGGGGCCGACCTCGTTGGGGTAGGCGTGGGTGGCGAAGACGTCCAGCAGTTCCATGCGGCTGCGGCTGGCTTCCAGGCTGATCACGTCGGCGTCCAGTGCGGCCACGTGGTCGATGATGTCGTGGAAGTCGCAGTAGCACATGTGGGTATGGATCTGGGTGGCGTCCTGCACACCGGAGGACGCCAGGCGGAACGCGCCCACGGCGGCGTCCAGGTAGGTGGCGTGGGCGGCGCGGCGCAGGGGCAGCCCTTCGCGCAGGGCGGGCTCGTCGATCTGGATGACGCCGATGCCCGCAGCCTCGAGGTCGGCCACCTCGTCGCGGATGGCCAGGGCCAGCTGGCGGAACACGGCGGCGCGGGGCACGTCGTCGCGCACGAAGCTCCAGCAGGCGATGGTCACCGGGCCGGTGAGCATGCCCTTGACCGGCTTGGGGGTAAGCGACGCCGCGTGGGTGATCCAGCGCACGGTCATGGGGCCGGGGCGCGAGACGTCGCCGTAGAGCAGGGGCGGCTTGACGCAGCGGGTGCCGTAGCTCTGCACCCAGCCATTGGCGGTGATGCAGAACCCGCGCAACTGCTCGCCGAAGTATTCCACCATGTCGTTGCGCTCCGGCTCGCCGTGCACCAGCACGTCCAGGCCCAGGGCTTCCTGCTCGCGGATGGCGGTGGCGATGGCCTCGCGCATGGCGGCGTCGTACTGGTCTTCGGTGATCTGGCCGGTGCGCAGCTTGCGGCGTTGCGCGCGGATGTCGGCGGTCTGGGGGAACGAGCCGATGGTGGTGGTGGGCAGCACGGGCAGGCGCAACGCGGCGCGCTGGGCGGCGATGCGGCCGGGGTAGGGCGTGGCGCGCCAGCCCATTTCCGGGGTGACGTCGCCCACGCGCGCGGCCACGGCCGGGTCATGGATGGCGGGGCTGGCGGCGCGGGAGGCCAGCGCGGCCCGGTTGCGGGCCAGGGCGGCGGCGGTTTCCGGCGCGTCGGCGCGGCCGTTCAGGTCGCACATGTCGGCCACCAGACGCACCTCGGCGCATTTCTGCGTGGCAAAGGCCAGCCACTGCGCCACTTCCGGGTCCAGCCCGGTTTCCGCGTCAAGATCCACGGGGCTGTGCAGCAGCGAGCAGGAAGGGGCCACCCATACCCGGTCCGGGCCAAGGGCGGCCACGGCGGCGCGCACCGGCGCGGCGGCCTTGTCCGCGTCAACGCGCCACACGTTGCGGCCGTTGACCACCCCCAGGGAAAGCGCAATGCCGGATTGCGGCAGAGAGGAGTCAGGGGCGTTCCGGGGGGCGCGGGTCAGGATGTCCAGCGCGGGGTCGAGGTCTTCCGGCCCGCGCACCAGGTCCAGGTGCAGCACGTCAACAGGGAGGGAGAGAGCCACGGGCAGGTTGTCGCCCACCGGCGCGAAGTAGGTGGCCAGCACCAGGGTGGCCTCGGGCGCGGCCACGCGCAGCCGGGCGTAGGCGGGCACGAAGCGCGAGCGGATGTCCTCCGGCAGATCCAGCGACAGGATGGGCTCGTCCAGTTGGATCAGCGGGCAGCGGGCGGCCAGGTCGCGCAGCAGCGCGCCGTAGGCGTCGAGCAGGGCGGGCAGCAGCGACCAGCGGGTGCCGCCGTCCACGCGTTTGGACAGCCACAGGAAGGTCATGGGGCCGGGCAGCACCGCCTTGGGGGTGAAGCCCGCGCCCAGCGCCTCGTCGATCTGCGCCAGCAGGGGGGCGGCGTCGGGCGCGAAGGCGGTGTCCGCGTCCAGTTCCGGGACCAGATAGTGGTAGTTGGTGTCGAACCATTTGGTCATTTCCAGCGGGGCCACAGGGTTGTCGCCGCCCTGGCCGCGCGCCATGCGGAACATCAGGTCGATGTCGCGGGGCGCGTCCCCGTCGCGAAAGCGCGGGGGCGCCACGCCCAGCAGCAGGGCGGCGTCCAGGATGTGGTCGTACAGGGCGAAGTCGCCCACGGGCACCACGTCGATGCCCGCCTCGCGCTGGATGGTCCAGTTGCGCAGGCGGATGGCGCGCGCGGCGTCCTCCAGTTGCTGCCGCGTGGCGGCGCCTTTCCAGTAGTCCTCGACGGCTTTCTTCAGTTCGCGGTTGCCGCCGATGCGCGGAAAACCAAGGGTGTGGGTACGCATTGCCACCTCCGGAATGCGTGAAGACAGGTGATTCCAGTTCGCGAGCGCCACCGCGATACGGTGGCGCATGCCGGGGTCCGGTTCGCGCGGCCTTGGGCTGTGTGCGGAGGGGACGTCTTCCGACTGACGGGCGGTGGGTGAGAGGTTCCGAAGCCGCGCGAGCGCCCCTGGCGAGGGTGCCGCGCGGTGCGGGACCGTGGCCCGCGCCCTTCCCGTTGCGCCGTGGTCCGGTTGCCCCTCCGCCCGTGCGGGCGAAGGGGAAGCCGGGATGGCGGTGACGGTGGGCGCGGACGGCATGCCCGAACACGGCAGCGCGCCTGTACCGGATTCGCACCGGTTTCCGTTTCCCTTCCACGTCCGAGCATGCAGCGTGCTGCCGTGCCCGGGGATGATAACCAGCAATGAATCAGGAAATACGGATATAGTGATGGAGTGTCAAGGGTGGGGATGAAAATTCCGTGCGGGTGGCAGCTTCCCCCGCCACGACGCAAACGGCCCGCCGCACCGGGTGGTGCGACGGGCCGCGAAAGGGCAGGAGAGCGGCGTGCAGGTTACTTGCGGAACATGGCTCCGGTGGCCGCGCTGGTCACTTGGCGGGCGTAGCGGCGCAGCAGGGGCGAGGTTACCGGCTTTTCCAGGGGCACGAAGTTCTCGCGCCGGGCGGCCAGTTCCGCCTCGTCCACCAGCAGGTCCAGCTTGCGGGCCGGAATGTCGATGCGAATGTGGTCGCCTTCCTTGACCAGCCCGATGTTGCCGCCGTCGGCCGCTTCGGGCGAGACGTGGCCGATGGCCGCGCCGCGCGTGCCGCCGCTGAAGCGGCCGTCGGTGATCAGGGCCACGTCCGCCCCCAGGCCCATGCCCGCGATGGCCGCCGTGGGCGAAAGCATCTCGCGCATGCCGGGGCCGCCGCGCGGGCCTTCGTAGCGGATGACGATGGCGTCGCCCTTGTTGATCTTGCCGCCCAGGATGGCGGCGTGGGCCTCGCCCTCGGAATCGAAGACGCGGGCCACGGCCTCGCGCACCATCATTTCCGGCGCCACGGCCGACTGCTTGACCACCGCGCCCTGCGGAGCCAGCGAGCCCTTGAGGATGGCGATGCCGCCCTGCACCGAATACGGAGCGTCAACGGAACGTATTACGTCATGGTTGAGCACGCGGGCGTTCAGGTCGGCCAGGTTTTCGGCCAGGGTCTTGCCGGTGACGGTCATGACCGAGGTGTCCACCAGCCCCTTCTTGCCCAGTTCCGCCATCACCGCCGGGATGCCGCCCGCCGCGTGCAGGTCCTGGATGTGGTGGTGTCCGGCGGGCGAGAGCTTGCACAGGTTGGGGGTCTTGCGGCTGACCTCGTCGAAGATGTCCAGGGTCAGGTCCAGCCCGGCCTCGCCGAACACGGCGGGCAGATGCAGCACCGTGTTGGTGGAGCCGCCAAGGGCCATGTCCACGGCCACGGCGTTGGCCACCGCGTGCGGGGTGACGATGGAGCGCGGGGTGATGTTTTTTTCCAGCAGTTCCATCACCTTCATGCCCGCGTGCTTGGCAAGGCGCACCCGCGCCGCCGTCACCGCCGGGATGGTGCCGTTGCCCGGCAGCGCAAGGCCCATGGTCTCGGCCATGCAGTTCATGGTGTTGGCCGTGAACATGCCCGCGCACGAACCGCAGCCGGGGCAGGCGGTTTCGGTCATCTCGTCCAGTTCGGCCATGGTCATGTCCCCGCGCTGCACGCGGCCCACGGCCTCGAACACGCTGATCAGGTCGGTGCGGCCCGCAAGGGTGCCGCCCGCCAGCATGGGGCCGCCGCTGACCATGATGGACGGAATGTCCATCCGCAGCATTGCCATGAGCATGCCCGGCACCGACTTGTCACAGTTGGGGATGAACACCAGCGCGTCGAACGGATGCGCCGTGGCCATGATTTCGATGGAATCGGCGATGATCTCGCGCGACGGCAGCGAAAAGTGCATGCCCTCGTGGTTCATGGCCAGGCCGTCACAGACCGCGATGGCCGGAAACTCCATGGGTGTGCCGCCCGCCGCGCGTACCCCGGCCTTCACCGCCTCGGCAATGGTGTGCAGGTGCACGTGGCCCGGCACCACCTCGTTGGCCGCGTTCACCACGCCCACCAGGGGCCGCTCGATCTCCTCGCGCGTCAGCCCCAAGGCATGCAGCAGCGAACGGTGCGGGGCCTTTTCCAATCCATGGGTCATCTTCTTGCTGCGCATTGTCTGCGTCCTCATTGTATGCGTCGTTGGGCAGGTGGATACGCGGGGGAGAGGAGGGACGCTTTTGGAAAAGCGTCCCTCCTCTCCCCCGCACCCCCTCTCCTCCCCGCAAAACTTTTTGATTGGGGGGGATGGCGGCGCGAAGTGGTGTGGCGTCCGCCGTCAGCCTGCGGGGGTATGGCCGCGTGGCTGGGTCGCCCCAAGGGAAATGCCTCGGGGAGAGGGGGGCTGGGGAGCGGGGGCATCGGCTTGCGGCGGCAATCGGAAGGCGCATGGCGCGTCCGTCTGGCAGGCAGCAGGGCCGGGGTCCCGGTCACCCGTGGAAATTTCTACCCCTACCGGCTGCGGACGGCAATCCAGCTACCCAGGATGCCCATGAGCACGGGCACTGCCAGCAGCAGGACGGCCTGTTCCGGCGGGGGCAGGCGCAGTTCCAGCAGCAGGGGCGGCACGTTGAGCGCGGTGCGGAAGCGCCAGTGCATCAGGAGCAGCAGCAGGCAGGCCAGCCCGCCGCCCAGCAGCCCCTGCAACGCGCCCGCCACCACCAGGGGCAGGCGGATGTACCAGTTGCGCGCGCCCACCAGTTGCAGGATTTCGATTTCCTCCCGGCGGGTGGACAGGGTGAGCCGCACGGTGTTGCCCACCACCAGCGCCAGCACCACGCCCAGAAAGCCCACGGTGGGCCAGATCACGAAGCGGCTGGCCGAACGCCATGCCTTGCCCAGTTCGTCGCGCAGGGGCGATGCGGCCACGCGCTCCACGCCGGACAGGGCCTTGAGGTAGGCCAGGGTGTCGGCGGCCCATTTTTCCGGCTCGGCCTCGCGCGGGGCAAAGGTCAGCAGGGCCGTGGGCGGCAAGGGGCTTTTGCCGGACAGGAAGCCGATGTCGGGTCCGCCGGCGGCGCCGGTCTCGCCCATGCGGCGGGCCAGGGCGTCCAGCGCTTCATCGGGGCTGTAGGTTTCCAGGCTGGCCAGCCAGGGCAGGTGGCGCAGTTCTTCCCACTGGCCGCGCACGTGGGCCATGTCCGTGCCGGGCCGCCAGTACACCTGGTACACCGTTTCCCCGCGCGACGCGCTGAGTTCCGCGTCCACCGTGGCCAGGGCCATCAGGAACAGCCCGGACAGAAAGACCACCAGGGTCACCGCCGCCATGGACAGCAACTGCGCCCACGGGTGCAGGAACAGATCGGCCACGCCACGGCCCAGCAAACGGAAGAAGGTGCGCATCACAGCGACAGCCTTCCGCCGCGACGTCCGCCGGGGGCGCTGCCCGTGCCGCCGTCGTCCGAATGCCCGGAACCGCCCGGAACGCCCGGCGCGTCCAGCCCGCAGGGGTCCATGCCGCCCCGCCCATCGCTGCCATCACCCAGATGCAGGCCGCCGTCGGCGCAGCGGAACACCTCGCCGCCCGGCCAGTTGGCGTGGGTGATCATGCCGTCCTCCAGCCGCAGCAGGCGCGCGTCCGAATGGCGGCGGATCAGTTCCGGGCTGTGCGTGGCCAGCACCACGGTGGTGCCGTAGGCGTGGAACTGCATGAAGATGTCCATGAGCCGCAGCGACAGTTCCGGGTCCAGGTTGCCGGTGGGCTCGTCGGCCAGCAGCACCTGCGGGTTGACCACGATGGACCGGGCCACGGCCACCCGCTGCTGCTCGCCGCCGGAGAGTTCGCCGCATGGCGTGTCCAGCCGGTTTTCCAGCCCCAGCGCGCGCACCACGGCGCGCACGCGCCGCCCGACGTGCTGGGGCGCAAGGCCGCGCACTTCCAGCGGCAGGGCCACGTTGGCGTACACGCTGCGCTCCGGCAGGATCTTGAAGTCCTGGAACACCACGCTCACCTGCCGCCGCAGCATTGGCACCGTGCGGCCGGAAAGACGCGCCAAGTCGAAGCCCGCCACGGAAACCGCGCCGCGCTGCACCGGCAGGGCTCCGTGCAGCAGGCGCAGCAACGTGGTCTTGCCCGCGCCCGACGGCCCGGAAAGAAACAGGAATTCGCCCTTCTCCAGCGAAAAGGACACGTTCTTCAGCGCCCAGTGGGCGCCGAAGGAATGGGACAGGTGGCTGACCTTGAGCATGCTGGCCGCATCAAAGCAAAGCCCGCGCGACATTGCAAGGGGGCAATGGGCAAGGGGCAATGCGGGGGGCGTGACCGGATGAAAAATATGGGAGAGCCCAAATGAAAAGTTTTGGGGGATGGGGGTCCGGGGGAAGGGGACCTTTTTCAAAAGGTCCCTTCCCCCGGTTATTCTTACCTGATTTTTCCTACCCGCATTTCGTGAACCCGCAGCCGGGGCAGATGTAGCAGCCTTCCTGGAACACCAGTTCCTCGCCGCAGTCGGGGCAGCGCTGCTTGTCCAGGTCGTTGACCGGTCCGTGGGGGGGCAGTTCGCCCTTGAGGTAGCGGTTTTCCAGCACCCACGAGATGGCGTCGGGGATGGACAGCAAGAGGCCCTTCTTCTGGAACACCGGGTGTTCGCCGCCGATGCCCTTGAGCTGTTGCACGATATCGCGCACTTCCACGCCGGAGCGCAGGGCCAGCGACACCAGGCGGCCGATGGCCTCCGCCTTGGCGGTGATGGACCGGCCGGACTTGCCGATGGTGGCGAACACCTCGAAGGGCTTGCCGTCGGCCTCGTTGACGGTGAGGTACATGGCCCCCAGGCCCGTGGGCACCTTCTGGGTGAACCCGTAGACCACGTCCGGGCGCTGGCGCACGGCGCTCTTGTGGTCGTCGTCCTTGCCGTCGTCCTTCTTTTCGCCTTCGCCGGTGCACAGCACCTGCACGGACTTGCAGCCGTCGCGGTACACGGTGACGCCCTTGCAGCCCTGCTCGTAGGCCATCCAGTAGATGGCCCGGATGTCGTCGATGCCGGCCGAATTGGGCAGGTTCACGGTCTTGGACACGGCGTTGTCGGTGTACTTCTGGAAGGCGGCCTGCATGCGCAGGTGCCACACCGGGGCGATGTCCATGGCGGTCACGTACACCCGGCGCAGGTCTTCGGGCAGGTGGTCCATGGCCTGGATGGAGCCCTTTTCGGCCACGGCCTCCATCAGCTTCTTGCTGTGGCTGCCGGTGGCCACCAGGGCCGCCTCGAAGTGGGGGTTGACCTCCACCAGGCGTTCGCCGTCCATGACGTTGCGCGAGAAGCACAACGCGAACAACGGCTCGATGCCCGACGAGCACCCGGCGATGATGGACAGGGTGCCGGTGGGCGCGATGGTGGTCACCGTGGCGTTGCGGTAGGGGCCCATGTCGCGCCCGGCAAAGGTCGATTCCTCGTAGGCCGGGAAGGGACCGCGCTCCTTGGCCAGCACCTTGGAGGCGGCGCGGCCTTCGTCCTGCACGAACTGCATCACCCGCTCGCCCAGGCCGATGGCCTCCTGGCTGTCGTAGGGAATGCCCAACTGGAACAGCAGGTCGGCCCAGCCCATGACGCCGAGGCCGATCTTGCGGTTGCGGTGCACGGTCTCGGTGATGCGCTCCAGCGGAAAGCGCGAGGCGTCGATGACGTTGTCCAGGAAGCGCACGCCAAGGTGGATGACCCGCTTCAGTTCCGCCCAGTCGATGGCCTTGTCCGGCGAGGGATGCGGCAGGCCGCCTTCCCTGGCTGTGGCGGTGCCGGGCACGAAGAACGCGGCCAGGTTGATGGACCCCAGGTTGCACGCCTCGTAGGGCAGCAGCGGCTGTTCGCCGCAGGGGTTGGTGGACTCGATCTCGCCCTGCTTCGGGGTGGGGTTGTCGCGGTTGATGCGGTCCAGGAACACGATGCCCGGATCGCCGCTTTCCCAGGCCTTCTGCACCAGCATCTCGAAGACCTTGCGGGCCTTCAGGCGTTCGCGCACCTGGCCGGTGTGCGGGGCCACGAGGTCGTATTCCTCGTCGGCCTCCACGGCCTTCATGAAGGCTTCGGTCAGGCCCACGGACAGGTTGAAGTTGTTGAATTCGCCGTCGCGCTCCTTGGCGCGGATGAACTCGATGATGTCCGGGTGGTCGATGCGCAGGATGCCCATGTTGGCCCCGCGCCGGGTGCCGCCCTGCTTGATCTGCTCGGTGGCGGTGTTGAAGATGCGCAGGAAGGACACCGGGCCGGAGGCCACCCCGCCGGTGGAGCCCACGCGGGCTTCCTTGGGCCGCAGGCGCGAGAAGGAAAAGCCCGTGCCGCCGCCGGACTTGTGGATCATGGCGGCGTGCTTCACGGCGTCGAAGATTTCCTCGATGGAGTCGCCCACGGGCAGCACGAAGCAGGCCGAAAGCTGGCCCAGGTCGGTGCCCGCGTTCATCAGGGTGGGCGAGTTGGGCAGGAACTTCCAGCCGGTCATCAGGTCGTAGAATTCACGGGCCAGCGCGTCCGCCTTGTAGGGCGACTTCCTGTACTTGCCCTCTTCCGCCGCGATGGCCCCGGCGATGCGCCAGAACAGCGAGCGGGCTTCCTCGAAGGGCTGTCCGTCCGGGCCCTTGCGGTAGTATCGCTTGGCCAGCACGACCTTGGCGTTGGGGTTCAGGGCCACGTCGGGCAGGTCATCGGGCATGGACGGCGGGATCGGCAGGGGTGGGTTCGCTGGCGCTGTCATGTGGCTGTTTTCCGGTAATATTTTTGTAATATGTTGAATTTGAATGGAAAAAATTTCCGTGGATGCAGTTGTGACCAGACCGCAGTGTAACCCGCCGGAACGGGAAAATCCAGAGTCTAGAATTTTTCCACAGTCAGTGCGCGGGGGCGGCAAGGTGGCGCGGACACAGGGCGGACGCATGATGCGACGATCTGACGTCATTTCGTAATACGGCATAATGCGCCGGAATAACGGGTGGAAAAAAAGATGTGCGAAATCGGCAGGTGGGGAAAACGGCGGAGTTGGCCGGGGGGGGGGGGCGCAAGCCTGCCTAGTCTGCGGGCTTTGGCAGGCGCCGCTTCAGGCGCATGGCGTCCACCATGGACTCGTCCAAGGGGTGGGCGAGCAGGTCTTTGAGGAAATGCACGTCGTGGTCCACCAGCAGATAGCCCTCGTTGGGGCGCAGGCGGATGCGCTGCACCGGGTCGGTGGGTTCGTCCAGCGGGCCCATGGTGTCGAACGGCACGTCCCTGACCAGGGGCCTGCCGTCCTCCAGCACGGTGAGACGGATGGAGGCGCATTCCCCGCACATGCCGTTGCCGTTCACGTTGCCCACGGCACCCTTGATGCGCACCTGGTAGGTCTTGCCTCCGATGTGGCATTCCTTGGCAAGTTCGTGCAGGTCGACGACGAAATCGTCCTTGTCGCGCTCGATCAGAAAGTCCACCAGCGCGAAGCCGTACCGGTCGAACAGGGCGCGCATGTCATCGCCGGTGAGCGCCGCGTATACGTCGCCGCCGTTGAGGCCGCCCGCCTCCACGTCGATGAGGCCCAGTTCCGGCGCGCACACGTAGCGGAACACGTTGTTTACGGCGTCGGCCCTGGCGGCGGGGGCAAGTCCGGGGGCGGCCAGGCACAGGGCGCACAGCAGCAAGGCGGGCAGCCGGAACCGCAGGCGCTGGAAATGAGTGGGGCGGAGCATGCCGGGCATGTGAACCTCGCGGGGGGGGGGGATGTGGATGGAACGCCGTCCGGTAGTTCGCATTGGAAGGTGCAGGCGTGCCGTGCCCCTGCGCGGCCGCATCCGGCGGCTACACCTGCTCGCGCACGCGCTGCCGCCGGTCGGCGATGACCCGGCCCAGCCAGTCGCGCAATTGGTCCAGGTCCTGCTGGTGGATCTTTTCCGAGGAATCCAGCAGCAGGCGCAGGGTTGCCACATCCTTGCGGATGGCGCCCACCTCTCCTTCGGCGGTGCGGGCGAGGTCGGCCAGAAGGTCCAGGGCCGACTGCCGGGCGGCCAGGGTGGACAGGGCGGCGGCGATGGTGTCCAGCGCGCGGGTCTGGTGCTCGATGAGCGCGTACAGCGCCTGGCCCGGTTCCAGGCTCCCGGCGGGCACCGGCGGGACGGCGGGTGCGCCTTCGGCCACGGGCAGCGGCCGTACCGGCTGGGGGGGCGTTGCGGTGGGGCTTGTTGCGGAAACTCCGTCCGCAGCCCCGGCCCGGACGGGTGCGGGCTGCACGGCGGCATTGCGGGGAAAGCGCCGGGCCAGGATGGCCTCCACCGCGCTGGCGGTGCGGGCGGTGTGCATGGCCTCGATGATGGCCTCGATGATGGTCAGGGTACCCGTACGGTAGCGGCGGCGGCGGCCGTCGCCCACGGTGGGCATGAATGCCGCGAAGCGCTTGCAGTAGTAGCGCGCGGTGGATTCCGGCAGGGAAAGGCGGCGGGCGATGTCGGCTATGGTCAGCAGGTCGTCGGCGGGGGCCTGCGTCATCTGTGCGGTATCGCGCGGTGCGGTGTCCGGCATGGTGTGCTCCCGTGGCGTTGTGGCGGATGCGCTGCCCGACGGCATGCGCATTGCCTGTTGCTCTGGGGCCGTGTGCATCATGTCTTCTATACGCAATGCGAACCAAGCGCAACAAAACGGGGGGACGGATGAGGAAAATGGCGTGTTTCCTTGCGTTGCGGGGCGTGAAACGATTGACAAGAAAACGCGGTCACTGCATAGGGTGGGACATGCTGACCGTGGTTTGGTTACGGGGGGAAATCCGCATAGCGCAAGGAGGACATCCTGATGTTGACCAAGGCTGAATTTGTTGCCGCCCTCAAAGAGGCGCTGCCCGACGTGTTCGTGACCAAGGTGAGCGCCGAGAAGGCCTATGACGCGTTCTGCCGCGTGCTCTCCGATGGCGTTGCCAACGGCGCCGGCGTGCGTCTGCCCGGCGTGGGCGCGTTCTCGGTCACCGAGCGGGCCGCCCGCACGGGCCGGAACCCCCAGACCGGTCAGAGCATTTCCATTCCGGCCCGCAAGGCCGTGAAGTTCATGGCCGCCAAGACCCTGGTCGAAGGCCTGAACAAGTAGCATTCGCAGCTTATCGCGTCCGGACGCGAACGGCCGCATCCTTCGGGGTGCGGCCGTTTCTGTTTCGGGGCGTCGTGCCGGGGAGGCGGAGGATCTTCCGGAGGGCGGGGGCGGGAACGGGCTGCCCGCGCTCAGGGCTGGGCGGCGGCGGTCTGCTCCGCCGGGTGCAGGATGCGCCGCGCGGAGATGAAGGCGCGTTGCCAGTAGAGCACGGTCAGGCTTTCCTCGCGCACGATGCCGCCGGGCTTGGGGCTGTGCACGAACTGTCCGCCCCCGGTGTAGATGGCCGTGTGCAGGCCCAGCGGGCCGGACCCGGTGCGGAACACGATGATGTCGGCCGGGCGCAGCTCGCCGCCGGGCGGCACCGGGTTGCCGCAGGCGGCCTGCTCCTCGCTGGTGCGGGGCAGGTCCACCCCGTGCTGGCGGAAGGTCCACCACACGAAGCCCGAGCAGTCGAAGCCCTCTGCCGGGGTGCGCCCGCCGCTGCGGTAGGGCACGCCCAGGGCGGAGCGGGCGGTGCGCACCAGGGCCTGCGACGGCGCGGACGGGGTCTGCTGGCGGACCACGGATTCCTGCGGGGCGTCGATGATGATCTGCTGCTTGCCCGCGCAGCCCGCAAGTGCCACAACGGACAGCAGCAGGACGGCCAGCGCGGTTCGCCGTATCATGGCTTGGGCGGCGGCATGGGCGAGGCCGGAACGGCGGGCGCAATGCGCCGCGCCGCGCGTTCCGGTGCGTTGCGGAACGGCGGGGGCTGGGGCGGTGGGGTGCGCGCGCCGGTTCATGCCGACGGAGTGTGCGGTGCGCATGGCCGCCCTGTAGCACGAAATCCTGAAAATGCCCATGCATGCGGAGGGGTGATGGCCGACGGAAACCGGGAAGGCGCAGCGGGCCGCGACACGGTCTTTCCCCTGCTGGACCTGCTGCCGTTGGTGGAGGCGGCGGGCGCGGTCATCCTGGACTGGTGCGGCGGGGCCGTCCCGCACATCCGCCGCAAGGCCGACGATTCTCCGGTCACCGAGGCGGATGACGCCTCGCAGGCGGTGCTGGCCGAAGGGCTGGCCCGGCTGCGGCCGGACCTGCCCGTGCTGTCCGAGGAGGGGCGCATCCCCCCGCATGCCGAGCGCGCGGGCTGGCCGCGCTTCCTGCTGGTGGACCCGCTGGACGGCACGCGCGGCTTCCTGAACGGCGAGGGCGACTTCGCGGTGTGCGTGGCCCTGGTGGAGCGGGGACGCCCCACGGCGGGCATCCTGCATTTTCCGGCGCTGGGGGTGACCTGGTACGGCGGGCGGGGGTACGGCGCGTGGCGGGTGGAACACGGACCCGCGCCGGAACCGGTGCGCGCCGCGCGCACGTTTCCGCGCCGCGCCACGGTGATGCAGGGCCGGGTGCGCCGCACTCCCCGGCTGGACGCCTACTTGGCCGCGCACCCGGACATCCGCTCGGCGGCCTTTCCCGGCCGGTCCGGCGCGCCCGCGCCCGCGCCCGTGCCCATGCCCCCCGACCCGGCGGCGCAGGACAGGCTGCGGGCCGGGCTGTTCCCGCACCGGCGCATGCAGGCGGGCGGGCCGCTGAAGTTCTGTCTGGTGGCGGAAGGGGTGGCGCACGTCTTTCCGTGCATGCACCCCACCTGGGAATGGGACACCGCGCCGGGCCAGGCGCTGCTGGAAGGGGCGGGCGGCGTGGTCACCCTGCTGGACGGCACGCCGCTGGCCTACAACAAGCCCGATTTGCGCAACGGTTTCATTCTGGCTGTGGGGCCTTCCGGCGGGGCGGGGGGGCCGGATGGCGCGCGGGACGCTCCGGCCTGACCGGGAAACATGTCGGGGCGGACGTGGGTTGCGGTTTCCGCCGTGCGGCGTTGCGGTTGCCCGGCGCGGTCAGCGTTCCGCCCACAGGGCCCGCCCGCCCTTCACGCGCAGCCGGGCCAGCGGCAGGCCGCGCCAGTGGAGCAGGGCGGTGACGGCGTTGCGCGGGGCGTCGATGCTGCGGCCGGTGAGCAGCCCGGCGATGTCCGCCGGGTCGTCCATGTGCAGCATGGCGATGTCGCCGTCAACGTAACGTTCCGCATTGGCGGGGCAGGACGCCAGGGGGAGGGGCATCAGGGCGCGCAGCCGGGGCGAGGGGCGGATGCCGTCCTTGCCCCATTTGCCCAGCGGGTAGCCGCGCCACCGCAATGCGGCGGGCAGCCGTTCCAGCGCGGGCCGGGGCAGGAAGTAGGCGGTGTCGCCGAAGGGGGCCACCACGCCGTCAGGCAGCAGGGCCGGATCCAGCCCGGCGTCGGGCCAGGCCGAGGGGGGCAGGGTGTCGGCGCGCACCCGCTCCGTGTCGGGCAGGGGCGGACAGGGGGCAAGGGGACCGGCGTCGCCATCCTGTCCCTTGGGGCCGGGCTTGCGCAGGCAGGCGATGAAGAAGCCCTGCGCGCCCGAGCGTTCCGGGTCCACCCGCAGGGTGCCGTCGCAGCCGGGCAGTTCCGGCTCGGCGAACACGAAGCCTGGCGGCGGGGCCAGCGGCACGATTTCCAGCCCCAGTTCGTCGCGAGCGTGCAGCACCTGGGCCTCGTTCTCGTGCACGTTGGTGGTGCAGGTGGAAAACACCACCCGGCCGCCGGGGGCCAGCAGGCGCGCGGCCTCTGCCAGCAGCAGCCGCTGGATGCCGATGAGCGGCTTGACCTTGTCGCCCTGCCACAGCCTGAGCACCGAGGGGTTGCGCTCCACCGTGCCCCAGCCGGAGCACGGCGGGTCCAACTGGATGCGCGTCCACGAACCGTCGGGCAGGGGCAGCGCTTCGCCGGGGTGCGAACAGGTCACCGCGTTGAGCAGGTTCAGGGTGAACAGGTTCTGGCGCAGGGTGGCCAGACGGGTGTGGTTGGGCTCGTTGCCCACCACCAGCCCGTGCGGCCCCGCCAACTGGGCCAGGAACCCGGTCTTGCTGCCGGGGCTCGCGCACATGTCCAGCACGGCGGCCCCGGCCTCCGGGGCCAGCGCCAGCGGCGGCAGCATGGACGAGCGGTCCTGGATGTAGATCAGCCCGAAGAATGCGGCCAGGCTGCCGCCCAGGGGGCGCGGTTCCCCGGTGAGGCGGCGGCACCACGGAGAGAACGGCTCCGGGTCGAAGGCGTAGCCCTGCGCGCGGAGCAGGTCCTCGACCAGGGGCACCTGCGCGGGCGGGCACACGATGCGGAAGGAGCGGGCGGCGGGTGCGGTCATGCGGCGTGGGGTAAAGATGTTGGAGGGCGGCGACTGGGCGACGACTGGGCGGCAACACCCCGGCAATACGCTGGCAACATTGCCGTGCCAAGGTGGCTCCGGCGCCCGGCCCGGCCCGGGCCGTACGGCACAGCGCCGCTCCTACCTTATGGTTGCTTCGGCCATCAAGAGATATTATGAGAGCGTTCAGCGCCAAGGCAATCCCCCTTCCCCTTCCGGGATGCGCGCGGGGATGCGCCCTTGAACCAAGGAGAACCTGATGCAACTGCTCATGCGCTCGGCGGCGCTCGTGCTTGCCCTGCTGCTTTCCGCCGCCACCGCCATGGCCGCCCCGGCCCCCAAGAGCTTCGCCGTGCTGCCGTTCAAGGTCAACGGCCCCGCCGGCTACAAGTATCTCGAGCGGGCCATCCCCGAGATGCTCACCTCGCGCCTGTACTGGAAGGACAACTTCCATCCCGTTTCCAAGGAAGCCTCCGCCAAGGTCACCCCCCCGGAAAGCGAAACCCAGGCCAGGGCCGCCCAGGCTTCGCTGGGCGCCGACTATGCCGTGTGGGGCAGCGTGACCGTGGTGGGCGAGGATTGCAGCCTGGACGTGCGCGTGCGCGACCGCGACGGCAAGGAATGGCCCAAGTCCGCCAACGCCAAGGTGGCCGGGCTCATCCCCGCCCTGAAGGGCGTGGCCGACTCCATCAACGCCGAAGTGTTCAAGCGCCCCGGCGAGGGCGGCCCCGCCGCCGCCGCGCCCAAGGCGGTCAACCAGATGAACCCCGAGCTGGTGCACAACGAGACGCAGCCCCAGCAGGTGTACCTGAACCCGCAGTTCCGCTACGCGGGCGCCCCCGAGGGCGACAGCCGCATCCGCAGCCAGGCGCTGAACTATTCGGCCATCGGCATGGTGGTGGACGATCTTGACGGCGACGGCAAGAACGAAATCCTCATGCTGGACGACCACGTGGTCTACGCCTACCGCTGGGACAACGGCCGCCTGATCCCCATGGGCGAATACCGCTCGCCGGGCATGGCGGAATGCCTGAACATCCGCACCATCGACTGGAACCGCGACGGCGTGAAGGAAATCGTCGTCAGCGCCTACAACAACGACGGCGAGCCGGAATCGTTCATCCTCAACTGGAGGAACGGCCAGTTCACCGAAGTCATGCGCCGGGTGCGCTTCTACCTGAACGTGGAAAAATTGCCCCCGGACTACATTCCCACGCTCATCGGCCAGCGCGGCGACAACCCCCGCCTGTTCAAGCCCGGCGTGTACGAAATGCTCAAGACCGGCGACCAGCTGGTCATGGGCAAGCGTCTGGACCTGCCCGAAGGCGCCAACGTGTTCAACTTCACCTACCTGCCCGGCGGGAAGGGCGAAGGCGACAAGTGCGTCATCCTGACCGAGAACGAACGGCTGCGCGTGCACACCGACCGCGGCGCCCGCCTGTCCGAGACCGACGAGAACTATTCCGGTTCGTCCAAGGGCATTCCCGAGGAACCCTCCATGCCCGGCCTCGGCAAGGACCGCGTGCAGCTGAAGAACATCTACTTCGTGCCGCTGCGCATGTACGCCGTGAACCTGGACCGCGACGAACACTGGGAACTGCTGGTCAACCGGCCCATCTCCACCGCCGCGCAGTTCTTCGAGCGCTACCGCTTCTTCCCGCAGGGCGAAATCCACGCCCTGTACTGGGACGGCGTGGGCCTGAACCTGCAATGGAAGACCCGCCGCATCAAGGGCTCCGTGGCCGACTTCACCGTGGGCGACTTCAACAACGACGGCGTGACCGACATCGTGCTGTGCGTGAACACCCACCCCGGCGCCCTGGGCCTGGAAAGCCGCAAGACCATGCTGCTGGCCTATCCCCTCGACCTGTCCAAGGCCGACCCCAGCACGGCCCCGGACAAGACCGAGAACGAACAGCAGTAGCCCTTGCGGGCACGGCCCTGCCCCGGCGGGGGCCTTGCGCGATCACCACGCCCGGCGGGATGCCATGCACCCGCCGGGCGTTCGCGTAGGGTGGCCGGAACTGGCCCGACGGCCCGGCCCGGCGGCGCAACCTTCAACCCACGGAACCGCGACCCATGGCCGAACCGCTCGTGGTCACCGCCGCAGAGGCGGGGCAGAAGCTGGTGCAGTACCTGCAACGGCGCTGCGGCGCGCCCCAGTCGGCTATCCAGCGCTGGGTGCGCACCGGGCAGGTGCGCATCAACGGGGGGCGCTGCAAGCCCTTCGACCGGGTGGCCGAAGGCGACGTGGTGCGGGTGCCGCCCTTTGCCCTGGCGGAGGGGAATGGGGGAGCAGCCGCAGCGCCGGACCGTGAGCCGGGCCGCTCGTCCGGTGATGTGCCCGGAAAGGCCGTGCCGCCCCTGCCCGTAGTTCCTCCCCTTCCTCTCCCTCCCCCCCTTCTCATTGTCGGCCGCGCCGAAGGGCTGCTGGTGCTGCTGAAGCCCGCTGGCCTTGCGGTGCAGCCGGGCACCGGGCACGACGACTGCGTCACCGCCCGGCTGGCCGCGCACCATGCCGGGGCGGACTTTCTGCCCACGCCCGCCCACCGGCTGGACCGCGACACCTCGGGCCTGCTGCTGGTGGCCACCAGCTACGCCCGGCTGCGCGCCCTGTCCGACGCCTTTGCCGCGCGCGAGGGGTTGGTGAAGGAATACCTGGCCTGGGTGGCCGGGTACTGGCCCCATGAGGGGGCGCAAACCCTGCGCGACCGGCTGGAGAAGCAGGGCGCGCCCGGTCGCGAGAAGGTGCGCCGGGTGGCCCCGGCAGGAGCGGCGGGACCGGCGGAATTGGCGGAATTGGGCCGCGACGCCGCCTGCACCGTCACCCCGTTGCGGCGCGGCGATGCGGCCTCGCTGCTGCTGGTGCGCCTGCATACCGGGCGCACCCACCAGATCCGGGTGCAACTGGCCGGGCGCGGCCATCCTGTCATGGGTGACCGCAAGTACGGCGGCCCCGCCTGCGACAACGGCATGTTGCTGCACGCCGTGCGCCTGGCCCTGCCCGGCGGTGAACGGTTCACGGCCCTGCCGGACTGGACCGGCCCCTGGAAGGTGGACGAGGCGGACCTGCCGTAGCCCACCCCCGCCCCCGCCGGATTTCCGGAAACTGCACCTGTACCCCCGTCCGTTTTCCGGTACAATGATCGGCATGTCACGCGGGCCGGCATGGCCGGCCATCGCCGGTCGCATGTCCGGTGGACTCTGCGCCGGGCCGCGTCCGGTGGCGCACAAAGTACGGGAGGATACCGAAATGATACCGGAAACGATGTTCGAAGTGCTGAAGAACGAAGGGGTTGTGGCCATCGCCACCCAGGGCGAGGACGGGCCGCATCTCGTCAACACCTGGAACAGTTACCTGAAGGTGCTGGACGGCGCCCGCATCGTCGTGCCCGTGGGCGGCATGCGCAAGACCGAGGCCAATGTCTCCCGCGACGCCCGGGTACTGATGACCCTGGGCAGCCGCAAGGTGGCGGGCCGCAATGGCCCGGGAACGGGCTTCCTGATCCGGGGCACGGCGGCCTTTCGTACCGATGGTCCGGAATTCGAGGCCATCGCCCGGTTCAAGTGGGCCCGCGCGGCCTTGGTGATCACCGTGGCGTCGGTGGAGCAGACCCTGTAGGTTCGGGCGCTCCCCGGCAACCGCTCCGGGGTGCAGTCACGAACAGGGGCGGCCCGCCTTGCGTGCGGACCGCCCCTGCGTGGCGTCGTCGTGTGGCGCGGCCCTGTGGCCGCGCGCTACTTGGCGGCCTCGATGAGCGCCAGACAGCGCTTGGCCAGGGCCGTGACCTCGGGCTTGGAAATCTGGTCGTCCGCGCCCACCGATTCGCCCTTGTGGCGCAGCTTGTCGGTGATCAGCGACGAGAACAGCACCACCGGCAGATTCTTCAGCGCCGGGTCCTCCTTGACCTGCTTGCACAGGTTGTGGCCGTCCATGCTGGGCATCTCGATGTCCGAAACCAGCACCTGCACGTAGTCGGTGACGGGGCGCGCGTCCTGCTCCGCCTTGCGCTTGATTTCGACCAGCCGTTCCCACGCCTCTCGGCCGTTGTTCACGGCCTCCACCTCGAAGTTGGCCTTCTGCATCAGGTCCTTCAGCATTTCGCGGATCAGGCCCGAGTCGTCGGCGATGAGGGCGCGGTAGCGGGTGTTGGCCGACCAGTCCACGGCCTCGTCCAGGCGCAGGCCGAGCTGCGGGTTCAGGTCGGCCACGATCTTCTCCAGGTCCAGGATGAAGATGATCCGCCCTTCCAGCTTGACCACGCCGGTGATGGAATTGTTGGACAGCGCCGCCACGTAGCGGTTGGGCGGCTCCACCTCTTCCCAGCTGATGCGGTGGATGCGGTTGACGCCGGACACCATGAACGCCGTGGTCACGTTGTTGAATTCGGTGACGATGACCTTGGGCGGTTCGCTTTCCGCGCGCTGCTTGCCCAGCCATTGGCTGAGGTCCACCAGCGGGATGATGTGCGAGCGCAGGTTGAACGCCCCCAGCACCGAGGGGTGCTGCACCTCGGGCAGTCCCGTGACCTTGGGCATGCGGATGATTTCCAGCACCTTGGCCACGTTGACCCCGTAATAGCCCCGGTAATTGGGGGTGGCGGGGTCGGTGGAGCTTTCCTCGAGGTGGAATTCCACGATCTCGAGTTCGTTGGTCCCGGCTTCGAGCAGGATGTTGGTCTGGGACATGGTCCCCCCCTTGTACGGTGCGTCTCGTGATGCGGTGCGTTTCTCGTGATGCGGCGCGCCGATGGAAACGTATCTACAAAGATTCCAGGAATCGCTGCACCGCGTCAATAAGACTTTTCGGCGTGGAGGCCCCGGCCGTTAGCCCGATGACCGATTTTTTCCGCAATTCGTCCACAGGCAGCTGATCCACCGTCTCCACGTGCACGGTGAACACCCCCTGGGCGCGGGCCACGTCGGCCAGACGCCGGGTGTTGCCGCTGTCGAAGCCGCCCACCACCACCATGGCCTCCACCCGGCGGGCGATGTCCACGGCCTCCTGCTGGCGCTTGCGCGTGGCGTCGCAGATGGTCTGCAACACGGGAATCTCGTGGCCCAGGCGCTGGCGCAGCCAGGCCACCACGTCCTCGAAGGCCGCGCGGTCCTGGGTGGTCTGGGCGGCCAGGAAGTAGGCCACGCCGTCGCGCAGGGGCAGCCCCTTCAGTTCGTCCAGCGAGCCGAAGACCATGGCCCCCTCACCGGCGTAGGACAAAAGGCCGCGCACCTCGGGGTGGTCGGCCTCGCCGAACAGCAGCAGGGCGCCGCCCCGGCCGCGCTCCTCGGCAATGCCCAACTGGGCGCGCTTGACCTTGGGACAGGTGGCGTCCACCACCGAAGCGCCGGTGGCCTTCAGGGCCGCCTCCTCGGCCACGGGGATGCCGTGGGCGCGGATGACCACCCGCTGGCCGGGCGCCACCTGCGCGGTGTCGCGCAGGCAGCGCACCCCGCGCCCCTCGTAGTGGGCCATGACCTGCGGGTTGTGGATGATGGGACCCAGCGTGGCGATGGGCGCATTGCTTTCGGTCACCTCGCGGTCCAGCTTGCGCAGGGCCAGGCTGACCCCCATGCAGAAGCCCGCCGTGCGGGCGCGGATGATCTTCATGGCCGGGCCTCTCCGTGGGGATCGGTTGTGGCCGCTCCGGCGCTGCCGCCGTCTTCGGCGAACGCCTGCGGGGTGAGGTGGGTTTCCAGCAGTTCTTCCAGCAGGTCCCGGTCCAGGCACGAGGCCAGCCGGTTGCGCAGCGCCCGCACGCCGGGAATGTGGCGCACGTAGCGCGGCACGAAGGTGCGCATCTTGAGCAGGGCGGTGCGCTCGCCGGAATGGGCCAGGGCCAGTTCCAGGTGGCGGCGGATGAGCGCCTTCAGCCGGTCCGCGTCGGGCGGCGGGGGCTGGCCCCCGGCCAGCAGCACGCGGTATTCGTCGAAGACGGCGGGGTTGTTCATGGCCCCGCGCGCGAACATCACCGTGGCCACGCCGGTCTCGCGCACGCAGCGCACCGCGTCGGCCGCCGTGAACAGGTCGCCGCTGGCGACGACCGGGATGGACAGCGCGGCCGCAAGCTCGCGCAGGGCGCTCCGGCGCGCCTCGCCCGCAAAGCCCTGCCGCGCGAAGCGGGGGTGCAGGGTGATCCAGCCCGCGCCCGCGTCCTGCAACCGCAGGGCCATCTCGCGCCAGGTCTCCTCGCCCGCCTGCCAGCCGAGGCGCATCTTGAAGCCCACCCGGCCTTCCCCGGCCACCTCGACCATGGCCCGGGCCACGGCCAGGGCGTTGTCCATGTCGCGCGACATGGCCGAGCCGCAGCCCGTCTTGACCACCTTGGGCACCGAGCATCCCATGTTCAGGTCGAACCAGCGGAAGCCCTGTTCCATGAGCCCCGGCATGACCCGGCGCATGATCTCCGCGTCGGCCCCGAACAGTTGCAGGATGAGGGGGGCATCCTGTTGCGTGGTGGCCAGCAGGTCGCGCGTGCCGGGGCTGTGGTACAGCAATCCCTTGGCGCTGACCATTTCGGTGCAGCAGGCGGCCGCGCCGTGCTCGCGGCACAGCAGGCGGAAGGGCAGGTCGGAATACCCGGCCAGGGGGGCCAGCCACGGGGCGTCGGGCCGCAGGGGCGGCGCGGCGGCGAGATGGGAGGCGGCGGAGGCGTTGTCGGTCATGCGTCGTGCGGGTCGGGGTGGACGGTTTGGGGTGAACGGGAACGGAGAGGGTCTTGTACGCCTCCGGCGGCCGGGGGGCAACGCCCCCCGCGCCCCCCGTTACGGGGAGGCGGAGCCGTCGATACCCCGGCGTCAGGCCAGCAGGCCGGACCCCCCGTGCAGCGCGGCCAGCAGCAGGCCCAGCGGGTCGGACGGCCCGGCGGGCAGGGGGCCGGTGGACAACAGGGCCGTTTCAAGGGGCGCGGACAAGGCGGACAGCAGCGGTTCCGGCAGCGCGCCGATACTGTCGGGATGCTCCGCCATGACCCGGAAGGCCAGGCGCGCCGGAGCCTCCGGGGTGGCGGCCCGCAGCAGGCCGTGCAGCAGGAAGCGGCCGGGGAAGGGTGGAAGCGCGGCCCCGTCGGCCCGGTCGGGTAGGCCGGGCATGACGGGCAGTCCGCCCATCAGTATCCGGGTCAGCCCGCCGCCCGTGGAATCCGGCCGCGGCGGCAGCACCGCGCAGTCCAGGGCGCGGGCCGTGGGGCACAGCCATGGCAGGTGCAGCAGGGTCACGCCGGGGTGCGCCGCGCGCAGCACCGGCAGCAGGGCCAGCCGGGCACGCTGGCAGGCCAGGAACAGGGCGGCGGTTTCCGCGTCTTCGGTCACGTGCGCGGCAAAGGCCCCATGGCGCGCGGCGGCGGTGGCGGGCGGGTCCGGTGCGCCCGATGCGCTCCACGCCGGAAACAGCGCCCCGGCCAGCCGGGCGTCCAGCCGGTCGCGCGCGGCGGCGTAGTCCGCCGCCAGCCGGGCAGGGGATGGGGGCGGCACGGCCGCGTTGTCGCCCTCGGCCAGCAGGCGCAGCACGATGTCCGGCTCCACCCGCTCCACCCTGAACAGCAGTTCCGTGCCGGGCTGGGGAAAGGCGGGCATGGAGGCCAGCAGGGTCTGGCCCTCGATGTCGGCCCAGCCCAGCCCGCCGGTGTCGGCTCCCGACGCGGCGAAGGCGGACGATTGCGCCGCCGGGCGCAGGAACGTGCCGCGCACCGTGTCGCCGGGCCGGTGGGCGCGCCGAAAGCGCGCCGCCCGCTCCGGGTCGTGCCGCTCGCCGAAGCCGCCGGACAGCCCGGCGCTTCCGGACCCCGGCGCGTGGCGGATGCGCTCGCTCATGCCCTGCCGTCCCCGCTGTCCCCACTATCCCCGCCGTCCCCGGCGTGATGTTCGCGGCGGCAGCGGCCCTGATTGGACGCCTTGCAGGCGTCGCACACCGCGCCCTTGAGGTAGCGGCGGTAGCACAGGGCCAGCGCGTCGGACAGGGTTTCCGCCATGTTGTCCGCGCCCAGCTGCGGCACCAGCCCGGAGCGCTCGAACACCGCGCGCACGGCGGGCTTCACCCCGCTCAGCACCAGCGCCACGCCGCGCCGCTGGCACTTGCGCAAAAACTGCTGGAAGGCGTGCACCCCGGTGGCGTCCACCCAGTGCACCTGGCGCAGGTGCAGGATCACCGCCCGGTGGCCGAAGTCCTCGTACTCGTACAGCCGCTGCTCCAGTTCGTCCACGGCCCCGAAGAACAGCGTGCCCTCGATGGAGTACACGGCCAGGTTGGGGCAGCACGGCCCGGCGGGCAGCCCCTGCAACTCCGGGCTGTCGCAGACGTCCATGCGCGTCACCAGCGGGTGCGACACCTTGCGCAGGAACAGCACCAGCGACAGCAGCACGCCCACGAACACGGCCTTTTCCAGGTCCAGCAGCAGGGTGGCGGCAAAGGTGGCCAGCAGCACCATGCGGTCGGCCCGGGTGGCCCGCAGCGCAAGGACGATGCCGTGCCTGTCGATCATGCCCCAGGCGATGATCATCAGGATGCCCGCCAGCGCGGCGATGGGAATGTACGCGGCCAGCGGGGCCAGCAGCAGCACCGCCACCAGGGTGATCACGCCGGAAAGCGCCCCGGCGAAGCGGGTGCGCGCCCCGGCCACGAAATTGACGGCGCTGCGGGTGAACGAGCCGCTGCCCGGAATGCCGGAAAAGAGCCCGGCGGAGATGTTGGCCAGCCCCTGGGCCACGAATTCGCGGCTGCCGTCCACCTGCTCGCCCCGCGCGCCCGCCAGGGTCTTGGCGATGGACAGCGCCTCCACCACCCCCAGCAGGGCGATGGCCAGGGCGGGCATGAACAGGTCGCGCATGACCTGCGCGTCGGGCGCGGGCGGCAGCGAGAAGGGCGGCAGCCCGGCCGGGATGGCCCCCACCACCTTCACCCCGTGCGCGCCAAGGTCCAGCGCCCACACGGCCACGCCCGACGCCACCACGGCCAGGAACGCGGCGGGCAGGCGGCGGCGCACCCGCGCGATGCCCAGGGCCACGGCCATGGCGAACAGCCCCGTGCCCAGCGCCCACGGGTTGGTCTGGGGCAGGTGGCGCAGGGTGGAAAGGACCAGTTCGAGGAACGTGGGCGCATTGCCGATGCTCACGCCCAGCAGGTTCTTGAGCTGCCCCACGGCGATGAGCACGGCCGCCCCGGCCGTGAAGCCCACCATCACCGAATGGGAGATGAAGTGCACCAGTTCGCCCAGCCGGGCCAGCCCCATGACCACCTGGAGCAGCCCGGCCAGGATGGCCACGCCGAACACGTAGGCCATGCGCGTCTCTTCCGGCAGGCCGGACAGGGGCACGCCGTTGACCACGGTTTCCGCCATGGTGGCGAAGAGCAGCATGGAGATGGCGTTGGTGGGGCCCGCGATGAGATAGCGCGAGGCCCCCCACAGCGCGGCCACGATCACCGGCACGATGGCCGCGTACAATCCGTATTTGGGATGCACCCCGGCGATGACCGCGTAGGCCATGGACTGCGGCAGGGCCACCACGGCCACGGTGAGCGCGGCCAGCAGGTCGGCCCGCAGCATCTGGACGTTGTAGCCGCGCAGGCTTTCCACGAAGGGCAGGGCGGCGCACAGCAGCCTGTCGCCCAGGCCGCGCGGAGGCACGGGACAGGCGGGGCCGGAAGGGGGCGGCGGAGGGGGGGCGCCGGGGGTGGCCGGACCGTCCGGACTGGCCGGATTGGCCGGCCGGGCCTTCCCGCCATGTCTGTCGTCTGCGGGGGGTGTGTCTGGCATGATCTCACCGTTTGGGGTGGGCGCCCCGTACGGAGCGCATGGGGGTGCCGGGCATGCCCACAGGATGCCCCCGAAGGGGCCGTGTGTCCAGCGCGGGACAACGAAAATGGGGGAAATGGGGGAAAGGGGGTGACGGGTTTCCGTCGATGGCCTCTCTGGGCATGGCCCGGTCCAGGCCCCGCCCCCGGTCCCCCGGCCGCGCCCCGCCGTGCCCCGGCATGGGAGCCCGGCCCATGGCCCGCATCTTGCTTTGCCGCGCCCATGGACATCTTCGCCTTTGACGCCGCCTCCATGCTCAGCTTCCTGCTCACCTTCATGCGGGTGAGCCTGGTGCTGTTCCTGCTGCCCTTCTTCGGGGGCGAGGCGGCCCCGGTGCAGGTCAAGGCGGCGCTGTGCCTGGTGTTCACCCTGGCCCTGTGGCCGCACGTGTCCCTGCCGGGCGGGCAGATGCCCGCGCATCCCTTTTCGCTCATCGTGCTGCTGGCCGGGGAACTGATCCTGGGCCTGATGCTGGGCATGACCGTGCACTTCCTGTTCGCGGGCATCCAGACCGGCGGCCAGATGCTGGCCACCCAGATGGGTTTCACCATGATCACCCTGGCCGACCCGCTGACCGGGGCCAACGTCAGCATCACCTCGCACTTCCTGTACATGGTGGCCATGCTCACCTTCCTGGCGCTGGACGGCCACCTGTACATGCTCCGGGCCTTCGTGCGCACCTTCGAGCTGGTGCCCCCCGGCGGCCTTCTGCTCGGCCCCTCGCTGGTGAAGGAAATACTGGCCCTGTCCGGCTCCATGTTCGTGCTGGCGGTCAAGATCGCCGCGCCGGTGCTGGTCTCGCTGTTCCTGGTGGAACTGGCGCTGGCGCTCATGGCCCGCGCGGCCCCGCAGATGAACCTGCTGATGATCGGCTTTCCGCTCAAGATCGCCGTGGGCTTCTTCTTCATCGGCATGCTGTTCACCATCATGGCCGACAAGATCCGCGAGTTCATCGTGGGCATGGACCCCATGATGCTGCACCTGTTGCGGGCGGCCAGCCCGCTGGTGGACCGCTGACCGAACCCTGACGGAGGGCTGCCATGGCGCAGCGCGACCCGAGCAAGACTGAAAAAGCGACGCCGAAACGTCGCAAGAAGGCGCGCGGCAAGGGCAACGTCCCCAAGTCGCAGGAACTCACCAAGACCCTGACCATTCTGGCGGGCTCGGTGGGCCTTCTGTTCTACATCGACTTCCTGGCCAAGGACATGCAGGCCATCTTCCGGCATTTCCTGGGCAACGCCTTCGGGTTCCATCCCAACCAGCAGAACGTCATCGACCTGCTCATGTGGATCGCCGGGGAACTGGCGGTCATGCTGCTGCCCATCATGCTGTTCATCGGGTTCACGGCCTGGCTGGTGCTGCGCCTTCAGGTGGGCAAGCTGTGGACCACCGAGGTCTTCAAGTTCAACTGGTCGCGCTTCAACCTCATCTCCGCGCTGAAACGCATGTTCGCCTCGCCCGACACGCTGGTGCGCCTGGGCAAGAGCCTGTTGCAGGCGGTGTTCATCGGGGTCGCGCCGTACCTCATCATCCGGCGCGAGATGCACAACTTTTTGCCGCTGTACTACGCCGACGCCCAGGGGGTCAGCGCGTACATGCTCAAGACCGGGTGGGACATGGTGCGCTACGCGCTGGTGCCCATGTCCATCATAGCCGTGGCGGACTTCTGGTACACCCGCTGGAGCTATGAGGAAAACCTGAAGATGACCAAGGACGAGACCAAGGACGAGCGCAAGCAGGCCGAGGGCGACCCGGTGGTCCGTTCGCAGCAGCGCCGCAAGATGATGCAGATGATGGCCAGGCGCATGTTGCAGGACGTGCCCAAGGCCGACGTGGTCATCACCAACCCCACCCACTTCGCCATAGCCCTGCGCTACGACGCCACCGAGGCCCCGGCGCCCATCGTGCTGGCCAAGGGCGCGGACAACCTGGCCCAGAAGATCAAGGAAGTGGCCCGCGAGCACGGCGTGCCCATCCGCGAGAACAAGCCGCTGGCACAGGCTTTGTATAAGGCGGTGGAAGTCGGCGACATGATTCCCGCCGAACTGTTCCAGGCCGTGGCCACCGTGCTGGCCAGCCTGTGGAAATTCAAGGCGGGACGGGCATCGTAAGGCCCCGCCGGCGAACCTGAAGCAAGACCGCGCAAACTCCGACAGGTGTCAAGAACATGGCTGCCAAACCGGGATACGCACCCAAGATAGACTACCAGCGCTTCGCCAAGCAGGGCGACATCCTGCTGGCGGGCGGCGTCGTCACGATCCTGTTCGTGATGCTGGTGCCGCTGCCCACGTTCTTCCTGGACATGCTGCTTTCGCTCAGCATTTCGCTGTCGCTGGTGATCCTGGTCACCTCCATGTTCATGCTCTCGCCGCTGGAATTCTCCATCTTCCCGTCGCTGCTGCTGGTCACCACCCTGCTGCGCCTGGCGCTCAACGTGGCCTCCACCCGGCTCATCCTGCTGCACGGCGACGAAGGCACCGACGCGGCGGGCAAGGTCATCCAGGCCTTCGGCGAGTTCGTGGTGGGCGGCAACTACGTCATCGGCGCGGTCATTTTCATGATCCTGTTCATCCTGAACAAGATCGTCATCACCGCGGGCACCACGCGCATCGCCGAAGTGGCCGCGCGCTTCACCCTGGACGCCATGCCCGGCAAGCAGATGGCCATCGAGGCCGACCTGAACGCCGGGCTCATCGACGAAGAGGAAGCCACCGCCCGCCGCACCAACATCCGCAAGGAAGCCGACTTCTACGGCGCCATGGACGGCGCGGGCAAGTTCGTGCAGGGGGACGTGAACGCGGGCATGTTCATCACGCTGATCAACATCATCGGCGGGATACTGCTCGGCGTGTTCCAGAAGGACATGGAGTGGCGCGACGCGCTGACCACCTACACCCTGCTGACCATCGGCGACGGCCTGGTGGCCACCATTCCCTCCATCATCGTGTCCACGGCGGCGGGCATCATCGTGTCGCGCGCGGCGTCGGAAGCGAAGATGGGCGAGGAATTCGTGGGCCAGCTGTCGTACAACGCGCGCGCGCTCAACCTGGTGTCCGGGGTGCTCGTGCTGTTCGCCCTGGTGCCCGGCATGCCCACGCTGCCGTTCCTCACCTTCGGCGCGGGGCTGTACGGCGTGTCGCGCCTGGTGGGCGGCAGGCAGGCCGAGGAGGCCGCCGACGCCAAGGGCGGCAAGGGGGCCAAGGGCAAGAAGAAGGGCGATTCGCTGGATACCCCCGAGGAAGTGCAGACCCTGCTGCCCCTGGACACCCTGGAGCTGGAAGTGGGCTACGGCCTGATTCCCCTGGTGGACGAGGACCAGAACGGCAACCTGCTCTCGCGCATCCGCTCCATCCGCCGCCAGTTCGCCCTGGACATGGGCGTGGTGGTGCCCTCGCTGCACCTGCGCGACAACCTGCAACTGAAGCCCGGCCAGTACTGCGTGCTGGTCAAGGGCAACCAGGTGGCCTCGGCCGAGATCCTCGTGGACCACTACCTGGCCATGGATCCGGGCAACGCCAAGCACCGCATCCGGGGCATCGAGACGCGCGAGCCGGCCTTCAATCTGCCCGCCCTGTGGATACCCGAATCGCAGAAGGAAGAGGCCATGCTGGCGGGCTACACCGTGGTCGATCCCTCCACGGTCATCGCCACCCACCTCACCGAGGTGTTCAAGCGCCACCTGGGCGACTTCCTGGGCCGCCAGGAGGTGCAGGGCCTGCTGGACAACCTGGCCAAGCATGCGCCGAAAGCCGTGGAAGAACTGGTGCCCGGCATCCTGCCCCTGGGCACGGTGCAGAAGGTGCTCCAGAACCTGGTGCGCGAGAACGTTTCCATCCGCGATCTGCTGACCATCGCGGAAACCCTGGCCGATTACGGCCCGGCGGTGAAGAACGCCGACACCCTGACCGAGTACGTGCGCGAACGCCTGGCCCGGTCCATCGTCAAGCCGTACATGGACAGCGAGGGCGGCCTGCCCATCGTCACCCTGGACCAGGCCGTGGAGAAGACCGTGCAGGAAGCCATCCGCCAGACCGACGGCGGCAACTACCTGGCGCTCAACCCCGGCATCGCCCAGCGGCTCATCCAGCGCGTCAACGGCGCGGTGGAGCGGGCCGTGAACACCGACGGGCAGCCGGTGATCCTGGCCTCGCCCGTGTCCAGGCCGCACCTGGCCCAGTTGCTGATGCGCTTTCTTCCCAACGTGGCCGTGATTTCGCAGGCCGAGATTCCGGCCGACATCCGGTTGCAGTCCGTGGGTAGCGTGGCCTTCGAGTAGGCGGACGGCGCCGTCCGCGCCGGGAGCATTTTTCTGCAACGGTACAACTTCAAGGTCGAAATGCTCTGATGCAGATCAAGACGTACACAGGCCGGAACGCGACGGCGGTGCTGGCGAAGGTCAAGGCGGAACTGGGCCCGGACGCGGTCATCCTGTCCTCGCGCGAATGCCGCGAGGGCGGCCGCGCGTGGCACGAGATGTCCGTGGGCATCGAGCACGCGGCCGTGCCCGGCGCGGCTGGGGCGGGCGGCCCCTCCTTCGGGTCTGGCGGCTCTGGCGGCCCTGGCGGTTCCGTCCCCCCCGGTTGGGAGGAATGGCACCGCGAATGGGGCCAGATGAAGGAACACCTGTTAGCCCTGATGAAACCCGCCCTGCGCATGGAAGACCTGACCCCCCGCCAGCGCGTGGCCCTGGAATACCTGACGCGCGAAGGCGTGGACGACGGCGTGGCCATGACCCTGCACCGCAGGCTGGCGGCGGATTCCGGCGCATCCGTGCTGGAGGCCCTGGCCGACATCGTGCCCGTGCGGGGCTGGGGCCTTGCGGCATGGCCGCAGCGGGCCCACGTGTTCGCCGGGCCGTTCGGCGCGGGCAAGACCACGGCCATGCTGCGCATGGCGCTGGCCCTGCGCCATGAAAAGCCGGACCTGAAAATCGTGCTGGTCAACGCCGACTGCGGGCGCGGCCACGGCCGCCTGCTGCTGAAGCACTATGCCGAGCTTTCCGGCCTGGTGTACCGCGAGGCTTCCAGCGCCGCCGAATTCGCGGCCATCCTGCGCGAATGCCCCGACGCCGGGCGCATCCTGGTGGACCTGCCGGGCGTGGCGCGCGACGGCAGCCTGGCCCGCCAGCTGGCGATTCTGGGCTTGTCGGGCGCGGGGGCGGGCAGTGGCGTCGCGGTGCATCTGGTGCTGCCGCCGCATCACGGCCCGGCCCAGATGTCCGCGCTGCTGGCGCGCTATGCCTTCCAGGGGGCGGGCAGCCTTGTCTGGACGAAGCTGGACGAAGCCTGTACCTTCGGGGCATTGGTGAACGTGGCGGCGGCCTGCGGCCTGCCCGTGTCGGCCCTTTCCTACGGTCCCGGCATGCGCAATTCGCTGATTGCCGCAAGCGATGCGGCGTTGTGGCGTCTGCTGTTCAAGCGGCAGTTGCCCGGCGAGGCTTCGGGACATGTCTCGGAACATGCTCCGGAACAGGCCGCGCCCCGGCCCGAACCCCGTCAGGTTGAGCCCCGTCAGGTTGAGCCCCGGACGGCGGCGCAGGCGGCCCCGACGGCACACGGCATCCACGGGCGGCCGCGCACGGCGCGCCCGGCACCGCACGCACCCACTGGAGCTTGCATCGCATGAGCGCCGATCTCCCCCTGGTATTCTCCGTCACCTCCGGCAAGGGTGGCGTCGGCAAGACCAACATCGCCGCCAACCTGGCCTGCTGCCTCGCGCAGGAGGGCAAGCGCGTGGTCCTGCTGGACGCGGACCTGGGCCTTGCCAACGTGGACGTGGTGCTGGGGCTGACCCCCCGGCTGAACCTGTTCCACCTGTTCCACGAAGGCGTCAGCCTTTCGGAAATCCTCTGCGACACGCCCTACGGCTTCCGCATCCTGCCCGCCTCGTCGGGCATGAGCGAAATGCTCTCGCTCACCACCGGCCAGAAGCTGGAACTGCTGGAGGCCATGGACGCGCTGGAAGGCGCGGTGGACTACCTGATCGTGGACACCGGCGCGGGCATCAACGACAACGTGCTGTATTTCAACCTGGCGGCGCAGGAACGGCTGGTGGTGCTCACCCCCGAGCCCACGTCGCTCACCGACGCCTACGCCCTGATCAAGGTGATGAAGCTCAACCACGGGGTGGAGCATTTCAAGGTGCTGGTGAACATGGTGCCCGACGCGCAGACCGCGCGCGACATGTTCACCCGGCTGTACAAGGCGTGCGACCATTTTCTTTCCGGCGTGTCGCTGGACCTCGCGGGCTTCGTCCCGCGCGACCCGGCGGTGCGCAGGGCGGTGGTGAACCAGCGCCCCTTCTGCGTCATGGCGCCGGACAGCCCGGCCTGCGCGGCGGTGCGCGAGGTGGCCCGGACGGTACAAACGTGGGACGTGGCGGCGAGCCTCGATGGAAACATCAAGTTCTTCTGGAAAAAGCTCCTCTTCCGGCACTAACCCCTGGGAGGCGCTGGAATCGGGAGCCGTCGCCTGGGGCGACTTCCCGCGCGCCGACCAGGAACGGATAGTCCGGCACTACGCGCCCAAGGTGCGGTTTCTGGCCTTGCGCCTGAAGGCCAAGCTGCCCCGCAACGTGGAGCTGAACGAGCTGATCAGCGCGGGCACCCTGGGCCTCATGGAGGCGCTGGGCAAGTTCCGGCCGCAGCTGGGCATCCGCTTCGAGACCTACGCCGAAAGCCGCATCCGGGGGGCCATGCTGGACGAGCTGCGGCGGCTGGACTGGTTTCCGCGCAGCCTGCGGCAGCGGGTGCGGCAGCTGGACGAAGCCATACAGCGCATCGAGCACGAAAAGGGACGTCATCCCACCGAAGCCGAATTGCAGGACGCCACGGGACTGGACCAGAAGGATGTACGGCTGGGTCTTGAGGCGTTGCAGAACCAGTTGTGTCTTTCGCTGGATGCAATACAGGACTCGCTGGCGCCCGATGCGGCCGTGCAGGGCGATGGCGAACCGTTCCAGACCACGGCGACGCAGGAACTCATAGAGCGGGTGGCGGCGCTGATCGACGAATTGACACCCCGGGAGAAGCTGGTATTGTCGTTGTATTATAGCGACGAACTGAACATGCGCGAAACAGCCGAGGTCATGGGCATCACCGAGGGGCGCGTCTCGCAACTGCACTCCCAGGCGCTCAACAGGCTGCGCAAGGAATTCAGGAACCACTACGGAGAACACGGCACCGTCTGACTGCGGCGTCCGTCGGCCAGGAGTACGCACAATGCCCTACGACACCAATATGCGTGTCCTCGTGGTGGACGACTTCTCCACCATGCGTCGCATCATCAAGAACATCCTGCGCCAGCTGGGGTTCACCAACGTGGTCGAGGCCGACGACGGCACCACCGCGTGGGAAATCCTGAACAAGGACCGCATCGAGTTCGTCATTTCCGACTGGAACATGCCCAAGATGACCGGCATCGAACTGCTGCGCAAGGTGCGCGCCAGCGAGGAATTCGCGGACATGCCGTTCCTGATGGTGACGGCCGAAGCCCAGCAGGAAAACGTCATCGAAGCGGTGCAGGCCAGGGTTTCCAACTACATCGTCAAGCCCTTCACCGCCGAGACCATGAAGCAGAAGATCGACAAGATCTTCCCGTAGGCCGCCGTTCCTTTCGGGCGCGGGACCGTCATCCGGCGGGCTTGCGCCCGTTTGCTGTGCCGGACCGCACGGACGGCGCGCACGCCGCCCCGCAACCTTCCAGAGCCTTCCGGCGCATGCCGCCACGGCGTCTTCCCATGCCGGCGATCCCCGGCCGGGCCTGATCCGGACGCCCGATACCCCGGCGCCCGCGCGCGGGCCGTGCGAGGGACCAGACCATGCTCCTCATGCCCATCGTCACCGCAGCCGTTCCCGACACCCCCGATGCGTTGGGGGGCGGTGGCCTGTTGCCCGACGGGGCGGGCAAGGCGGAACTGGACGCCGGGCAGCTGGATGCCGGTTCGCTGGGCCCCCCGGTGGAGGACAAGGTCGAACTGGACCTGGAGGACGCCCCCTTCCTGCTGCCGGAAGAGGAAAAGGCGCCGCCCCCGCCGCCCCCCGTGGCCCAGTCCCTGTCCCTGTCGTCCGAAGGCGACGCCCCCGAAAAGAAGAAATTCAGCCTCGACCTTTCCCGGCTGCTGGCCAACAGGAAGCTGGTGATCGCCGTTATCGTCGCGCTCGTGCTGCTGGTGGGCGGCGGCACGGCGTGGTTCCTGCTGCGCAAGAAGGAGGCCCCGCCTCCGCCCGCCCCCGAGGTCCAGAAGATCGTGGTGCCCCAGCAGGCCGCGCCGCCGCCGGAACCGGCCGGTCCCGTCCAGACCATCCTGACCTGGGAGCCGTTCTGGGTGGAGCAGAAGGACGCCAAGGGCAACATCCGCTTTCTGGTCGTCAAATTCTCGGCGCCCACCGAAAACCAGAAGCTGGTGTTCGAGGCGCAGGCCAAAAAGGTTACCATCCGCGACGCCGTGTACTACTATCTGAAGAACAAGTCGCTGACCTTCCTCACCGACGCGGCCAACGCCGAAACGCTGAAGAAGGACATCCTGGCCATCATGAACGAGTACCTCAGCATCGGTAAGCTGGAGGATTTGCTGATAGAGAACTACCTGGTCAAGTAGGGGGCTGCCTGAAGGCAGCCCCCAGCCCGCCGCCCCCGCCGACAGCCGACCCGCCCCGGCAGCGGGTTTCGCCGTCAGCCGCCGCCACCCCGCGCAGGGGCGTCGCGCGGAAACCCGTGCGGCGATGGAGGACCCGCCGTGTCCGTAGACCCGACGCTTCCCGTCGTCATCGCCCAGATGGGCCACGCCGAACGCGTGGTCCACGAGGCGCAGGCCCACCCCGAAATGGCCCAGGCGGCCGCCCAGCAGGCCGCCGCCCAGGCGTTGCAGCACGACCGTTCGCAGGTCCAGAAGACCGGCGAAAGCGACAAGGCCGCGGTGGTGGACGAGCGCGAGCGCAACCGCCAGCGCCGCCGCGCCCTGCTGCTGGCCCGGCGCAAGGCCCGCGCCGCGCAGGAGGACGACGGCGCTCCCGACTCCGACGACGATCCGTGGTCCGGCAACATCCTGAACATCAAGGTCTGACCGCACGCCCACCCGCGACCGGGCCATGCGGCGGCCACCCCAACCGGAACCTTCATGACCATATCCCTGTGGATCATCATTCTCGTCAGCGTGGTGGAAATGGCGCTGCTCGGCGTGCTGCTGATGTTCTTCCTGCGGCTGCGCAGGTCCGAGGCGTTGCTCAACCGCCTCCAGGCCAACCAGGCCCAACTGCTGGACCGGCTGCGCCAGAACGCCGAACTGGAACAGGAACTGGTGGCCACCTTCGCCCAGCGGCAGGAGCAGTTGCGCCACCTGGACCGGCGGCTGGAGGAGAGGGCGGACGCCCTGCGCCGCCTGCTGGAGCAGGCCGAGGGCATCAGCCGTTCGCCGCAGTTCCTGCGCGAGGTGATCCTGAACGGTCACCGCAAGGGCCGCAGCCTGGAACAGATCGCCCGGTCCACCGGGCTTTCGGTGGACGAGGTGGAACTGATCCTGGCTCAGGCCGGGTAGGGGGACGCCCCGCCTTGGGCCATGCCGGGACGTTGCCTTCCCGACGCCATGCCGTATGTCTCAGCGCCAGTGCAGGGCGCTCCGCCGTATTCCGGCGGGGTGCCCTGTTTTGTCGGCACAGGGGATAGATTTTAAAATAATACTGTAATATCAGAATATTAATGGGCAAAACCGAAGGAAAGACGAAGGGGAGCCCTTTTTCACGTTGACAGTCTTACATAAGACATCATACATATGTTTCCAACAACGCTCCCCAAGGAGGAATTTCATGTCGATCCAATTTCTGGTGCACGAAGACGGCGATTCCGTCGGCGTCGTGGTTGTCGAAGGCGTCAAGGCTGGTCAGGACCTGACCGGCTGGGTGATGGCAGAGGACAAGACCATCGCCTTCAAGGTGCTCAACGATATTCCCATCGGCCACAAGCTGGCCCTGAAGGACCTGTCCGTGGGTGACACCGTGATCAAGTACGGCACCGACATCGGCAAGGTCGTCGCTCCCATCAAGCAGGGCGAACACCTGCACGTCCACAACGTCAAGACCAAGAGGTGGTAGGAACATGACCGCGAATACCTTCTTCGGCTACCGCCGCGAAAACGGCCGCGTCGGCGTGCGCAACCACGTGATCATCCTGCCCCTGGACGACCTTTCCAACGCCGCCTCCGAGGCTGTCGCCAACAACGTCAAGGGCACCATGGCCCTGCCGCACCCGTACGGCCGCCTGCAGTTCGGTGAAGACCTGGAGCTGCACTTCCGCACCCTGATCGGCGTGGGCAGCAACCCCAACGTGGCCGCGGTGGTGGTCATCGGCATCGAGCCGCAGTGGACGAACCGCATCGTGGAAGGCATCGCCAAGACCGGCAAGCCGGTGGCGGGCTTCTCCATCGAGCAGAACGGCGACCACAACACCATCTGCAACGCTTCGCGCAAGGCCAAGGAATTCATGCACTGGGCCTCCGAGTTGCAGCGCGTGGAATGCCCGGTCAGCGACCTGTGGGTGTCCACCAAGTGCGGCGAATCGGACACCACCTCGGGCATCGCCTCCAACCCCACCGTGGGCAACGCCTTCGACAAGCTGTACGAACAGGGCTGCACCCTGCTGTTCGGTGAAACCACCGAACTGACCGGCGGCGAGCACCTGGTGCTGGAACGCTGTGCCAACGACGAAGTGCGCAAGCAGTTCCAGTTCTTCTTCGACCGCTACGCCAAGCTGGTGGACGACCACAAGACCAGCGACCTTTCCGACTCGCAGCCCACCAAGGGCAACATCGAGGGTGGTCTGACCACCATCGAGGAAAAGGCGCTGGGCAACATCCAGAAGATCGGCCGCAAGGCCCCCGTGGTGGGCTGCCTGGACAAGGCCGAAGCCCCCACCGGCCCCGGCCTGTGGTTCATGGATTCCTCGTCCGCCGCGGCGGAAATGGTCACCCTGTGCGCGGCCGCCGGGTACGTGGTGCACCTGTTCCCCACCGGGCAGGGCAACGTCATCGGCAACCCCATCCTGCCCGTGGTGAAGCTGTGCGCCAACCCGCGCACGGTGCGCACCATGAGCGAGCATATCGACGTGGACGTCTCCGGCATCCTGCGCAAGGAGCTGACCATGGACGGCGCCGGTGACAAGCTGGTGGAAATGGCCATCCGCACCGCCAACGGCCGCAACACCGCCGCCGAAGTGCTGGGCCACCGCGAGTTCGTGCTCACCCGTCTGTACGAAAGCGCCTAGTCTCGTGAGCGTGTCCCCATGGCGGCTGCGCACCGCCGCCATGGGGACGCCAATCTGGCGGCACGCGGACGCCGCCGGCCGACGGGGAGCGCAAGCCCATGCCGGTATGTCCCGCGTCCGTGTGCCGCCACCCCGATCATGCCATCCTCCCCATCGCCGCGCGCACCGCCTGACGCGCGGCGCCCCTTGCGGACGCGGACCCGGAAACGGGTCCGCGTCCCGTTTCTTGCCCGCGCGCAAAAAACATCCGCCCCAAAAGAGTGCGCGCTCTCGATACGGCAATCAATAATACCGATGTGCTGTTGTGACAGGCAGTGCAAATTTGGTGGTGCAGACTGTTCATGTGGATGGTAATCATCCAGATAGGTCGATGTGCATTTCCCGGACGGCAACGGCGTATGGGAGAAAAAGCACATGGGCCGCAGCGGTTGCCCGGCCCGGCAGAACCGGCCCACTGCAAGGGGCCAATATTGATTGTTTAGTCAGCCAGCACCCCATTCGAGGGCTCGGCATCGTTCTTTATTTCACCGAGCACACAATCATTATTGATAATATCAGTAATAATAGCGTGTTGAAAAATATGACAAGGAGCGCCACCCCCAGCCTGCTGAAAGGAGGGCTGGGAGGGACATAAAAACATGAAGTGTTGTGCCCTGTTGGCGTGAAGTCGCGCGGCTTGGGCAAAAAAGCTCAAGTTTCGCGTTGACAGTCTTACATAAGACATCATACACATGCCTCAACAACGCTCCCCAAGGAGGAACTCCATGTCGATCCAATTTCTGGTGCACGAAGACGGCGATTCCGTCGGCGTCGTGGTTGTCGAAGGCGTCAAGGCCGGTCAGGACCTGACCGGCTGGGTGATGGCAGAGGACAAGACCATCGCCTTCAAGGTGCTCAACGATATTCCCATCGGCCACAAGCTGGCCCTGAAGGACCTGTCCGTGGGTGACACCGTGATCAAGTACGGCACCGACATCGGCAAGGTCGTCGCTCCCATCAAGCAGGGCGAACACCTGCACGTCCACAACGTCAAGACCAAGAGGTGGTAGGAACATGACCGCGAATACCTTCTTCGGCTACCGCCGCGAAAACGGCCGCGTCGGCGTGCGCAACCACGTGATCATCCTGCCCCTGGACGACCTTTCCAACGCCGCCTCCGAGGCCGTCGCCAACAACGTCAAGGGCACCATGGCCCTGCCGCACCCGTATGGCCGCCTGCAGTTCGGTGAAGACCTGGAGCTGCACTTCCGGACCCTGATCGGCATGGGCAGCAACCCCAACGTGGCCGCGGTGGTGGTCATCGGCATCGAGCCGCAGTGGACGAACCGCATCGTGGAAGGCATCGCCAAGACCGGCAAGCCGGTGGCGGGCTTCTCCATCGAGCAGAACGGCGACCACAACACCATCTGCAACGCCTCGCGCAAGGCCAAGGAATTCATGCACTGGGCCTCCGAGCTGCAGCGCGTGGAATGCCCGGTCAGCGACCTGTGGGTGTCCACCAAGTGCGGCGAGTCGGACACCACCTCGGGCATCGCCTCCAACCCCACCGTGGGCAGCGCCTTCGACAAGCTGTACGAACAGGGCTGCACCCTGCTGTTCGGTGAAACCACCGAACTGACCGGCGGCGAACACCTGGTGGCGGAGCGCTGTGCCAACGACGAAGTGCGCAAGCAGTTCCAGTTCTTCTTCGACCGCTACGCCAAGCTGGTGGACGACCACAAGACCAGCGACCTTTCCGACTCGCAGCCCACCAAGGGCAACATCGAGGGTGGTCTGACCACCATCGAGGAAAAGGCGTTGGGCAACATCCAGAAGATCGGCCGCAAGGCCCCCGTGGTGGGCTGCCTGGACAAGGCCGAAGCCCCCACCGGCCCCGGCCTGTGGTTCATGGACTCCTCGTCCGCCGCGGCGGAAATGGTCACCCTGTGCGCGGCCGCCGGGTACGTGGTGCACCTGTTCCCCACCGGGCAGGGCAACGTCATCGGCAACCCCATCCTTCCCGTGGTGAAGCTGTGCGCCAACCCGCGCACGGTGCGCACCATGAGCGAGCACATCGACGTGGACGTCTCCGGCATCCTGCGCAAGGAACTGACCATGGACGGCGCGGGCGACAAGCTGGTGGAGATGGCCATCCGCACCGCCAACGGCCGCAACACCGCCGCCGAAGTGCTGGGCCACCGCGAGTTCGTGCTTACCCGCCTGTACGAAAGCGCCTAGTCTCGTACTCCTGCTCCCCCCGTGGTCGTTCACGGGGGGAGTTTCCCCCTCCGTGTCTGGGACTGTAGGTTAACAGGTCAAACGAGCCCGGCCGGACCGGCCGGCAGGAGAAAGGCCATGAAGAACCGGTGCTACAGCCTCCGCAACGTCCTCGCCATCGCGTTCCTGTGCGTCGCCATGCTCTGGACCGCCTCCGCCTCCGCTGAAGACAAATTTCCCACCAAACAGCTTACCTACGTGGTGACCTTCGATCCGGGCGGACAGTCCGACCGTGAGGCCCGCCGCCAGCAGAAGTACCTGCACCAGAGCCTGGGCCAGCAGATCGTGGTCGACTACGTGGTCGGCGGCGGCGGCGCGGTGGGCTGGAAGGAACTGACCCGCACCAAGCCCGACGGCTACACCTTCTACACCATCAACACCCCGCACATCATCCTGCAGCCCATGCAGCAGAACGTGGGCTACAAGACCGAGCAGATCGTGCCCGTGGCCATGTTCCAGAGCACGCCCCTCGGCCTTGCGGTGAACGCGGACAGCCCGTTCAAGACCGTTGACGATCTGCTGGCCGCCGCCAAGAAGGATCCGGGCGGCGTGACCATCGGCGGCTCCGCGGCGTTCTCCGGCCACCACATGGCCACCCTGCGCCTTGAAAAGCTCGCGGACGTCCATTTCAGCTACGTGCCGTTCACCGGCTCGGCCCCCCAGATGACCGCCATCCTCGGCGGCCACGTGGACGCCGTGTTCGCCAACTCCGACGACCTCGTGCGCTTCAAGGACAAGCTGCGCGTGCTGGCGTTCTCCACCGAGCAGCGCTTCCCGCACTTCCCCGACGCGCCGACCCTGAAGGAAAAGGGCTTCAACATGGTCGACTCCATCGACCGCGGCGTGGGGGTTCCCCTGAACACCCCGGCCGAAGCCATCGCCACCCTTGAGAAGGCCTTCCTGGAAATCTCCAACAATCCCGATATCCAGAAGGAAATGCGCGACCAAGGCTTCGTGCCCCTGTCCATGGGCCATGCCGCCAGCGTCGAGTACATCAAGAAGGTGACCGCCGAGTACACCGAACTGGCGAACTCCATCAAAAAGTAACTCGAAGAGGGGGGCGGGCCGGTGGTGCCTCCGGCCCGCCCCCCTCGTGCATCCGAGAGGGGGCCTTCTATGCGGACACTCCGCTCTGCCGACATCGTGAGCGGCATCTTCATCTGCCTGTTGGGCGTGGCCGTGACCATCGCGGCCATGAACATCCCGGCCCTCATGGGCGAGCGCCTGCCGTCCAAGGCGCTGCCGCTGCTGTGTGGCGTGCTGACCGCCATCGGCGGCGTGCTGCTGGTCGTGCGGGCCATGAATTACAAGGGCGAGGAAATTCCCATCGACTGGCCGGACGCCGAGGGGTGGCGGCACATCGGCGTCACCCTGGTGGCGCTGGTGGTGTACATCGCCGTCATCGACATACTGGGCCTGCCCGTGGCCAGCATGATCTTCGTCGCCGTGCTCGTGCCCTATCTCGGCATGAGCGTGCTTGCCGGGATTCTCTCCGGTCTCGGCACTGCCGTGTTCATCTACCTCATGATCCACTACCTCTCGCTTAGTTTCCCGCTCGGCGTGCTGGGTGCATAGGAGAGTCCGCGCATGTTCTTCTCATTCGACCTGCTGTTCCAGGGGTTCGCCATCGCCATGAGCCCCGAAAACATCATGTGGGCGTTCGTGGGCTGCTTCGTGGGCACCCTGGTGGGCGTGCTGCCCGGCATCGGCCCCTCCAGCGGCATCGCCATCCTGCTGCCCCTGACCACCTTCCTGCCGCCCACCCCGGCCATCATCATGCTGGCCGCCATCTACTACGGGGCCATGTACGGCGGCTCCACCACGGCCATCATGGTCAACATTCCCGGCGAGGCCTCGTCCGTGCCCACGGCCCTGGACGGCTTCGAAATGGCGAAACAGGGAAGAGCGGGAGCCGCGCTCGCCATATCGGCCATATCATCGTTCGTGGCGGGCACGGTCAGCCTGCTGGGCCTCACCTTCTTCGCGCCCACCCTGGCCGGCTTCGCCCTGTACTTCGGCCCGCCCGAATACTTCGCCCTGATGGTCATGGGCCTGTCCCTGGTGGTCAGCCTGGCCGGCAAGGCGCTGTTCAAGGGCCTGGTCAGCGCCATCCTGGGCCTCACCGCCGCCCTGGTGGGCCAGAACCCCCTGACCGGCGTGGGGCGCCTGACCTTCGGCTCGGACGAGCTCATGGCCGGGGTCAACTTCATCAGCGTCATCATCGGCCTGTTCGCCCTGGGCGAAGTGTTCTGCAACGTCGAGCAGCGCATCACCTACATGCTCGACAACCGCAAGGTCGAATGGATGCCCAAGTGGGCCGACGTGTACCGCTGCCGCTGGGTCATGCTGCGCTCGTCCATCGTGGGCTTCTTCATGGGCCTGCTGCCCGGCTGTTCCCCCGCCGTGACCACCTTCGTGGCCTACGACATGGAAAAGCGGCTGTCCAAGAACCCGGAAAGCTTCGGCAAGGGCGCCATCGAGGGCGTGGCCGCGCCCGAAGGCGCCAACAACGCCACCTCCAGCGGCGGCTTCGTGCCCCTGCTGGCCTTCGGCCTGCCCACCGGCCCGGCCCTGGCCGTGCTGCTGGGCGGCCTGATGATGTACGGCCTGCAACCCGGCCCGCTGCTGTTCCAGTCCGACCCCACCTTCGTGTGGGCCATCATCGCCTCCATGTACGTGGGCAACCTGATCTGCCTGGTGCTGAACCTGCCGCTGGTGGGCATGTGGGCGCGCATCGCCCTCATTCCCTTCCCCGTGCTGGGGCCGCTGATCCTTGTGTTCGCGGTGCTCGGGGCGTACAGCATCCGCTTCCTGCTGTTCGACGTGTGGGTGACCCTGATCTTCGGCATCATCGGCTACCTGATGCGCAAGCTGAAGTTCCCCATGGCCCCCCTGGTGCTTGCCAGCGTGCTGGCCCAGATGCTGGAAACCTCGCTGTCGCAGTCGCTGCTCATGTCGCGCGGCTCGTGGGGGGTGTTCTTCACCCGTCCCATCGCCTGCGTGTTCATGGTGCTGGCCATCGGCTCGTTCGTGCGCGGCCTGTGGACCCAGTACAAGAGCGGCGAAGCCGAGGCCCTGGCCGACGGCGACGACTAACCCCTGCCTTGAAGCGCCCGGCGTGCCGTTTGGGTACGTCACGCCGGGCGCCTCTTTTTTCGCGGATCATCCCAAGGAGTGAGTCAGATGATGGAAGTCCTGTTTCCCGGCGGTATCGCCTTCACCTGGGAATTTCTCAGCGCGCTGCTCAGCATCGTGCTCATCGACCTTGTCCTTGCCGGGGACAACGCCGTGGTCATCGCGCTGGCCGTGCGCAACCTGCCCCATCGCCAGAAGATGATGGGCATCCTGCTCGGGTCCGGCGCGGCGGTGCTGCTGCGCATCATCATCACCTTCTTCGCGGCCAAGCTGCTGGGCATCGCCTACGTCAAGCTGGTGGGCGGCGCGCTCATCCTGTGGATCGCCGTCAAGCTGCTGATGGAAGGCGGCGGCGAAGAGAAGGAATGCCACGAGTGCAAGGGCCTGTTCGACGCCATGATCACCATCGTGGTGGCCGACCTCGTCATGTCCGTGGACAACATCCTGGCCGTGGCGGGCGCGTCCAAGGGCAGCCTCGGCCTGCTCATCTTCGGCCTTGCGCTCAGCATTCCCTTCGTGGTGTTCACCTCGAACCTGCTGTCCACGCTCATGGAGCGCTACCCCATCATCATCACCATCGGCGCTGCGGTGCTGGGCAAGGTGGGCGGCGAGATGATCGTCACCGACCCGTTCATGCATTCGGTGTTGCCCCAGACTCCGGTCGTGGAATACGGCGCCATGATCCTGGGGGTCGCGCTCGTGCTGGCCTATCCCCGCCTGCACCGCGCCGTGGTGCGCGGCAGGGTTTCCGATGACGGCTGATGCGGCCCGGAGTGACGGGGGCGCGATGCTGTTGGGCGCTCCCGCCACCCTCCGTGCGCCCGCTGCCCGGCGTGGGCCGTAGGCGTCATCCGTTCCGCCCCCGTCGTGCGTGTTCCCGTGCCGGTACCGCGCGGCGGGGGCTTCGGCTTTTTCGGGGCATCCCGTTGCGGCAACATTTCATGCAAGAGGTTTGCGACCCATGCGCATCGACCTGAAGTACGGGCACGGCCACGTGCCCCTGGAACTGCCCGAGGACATCCACGTGGACGTGTTCGAGCCGAACCCCGTGGAGCCGTTGGCCGATCCCCTGGCCGCCCTGCATGCAACCCTGGACGACCCGCTGGGCTGCCCCCGGCTGGAGGACCGCCCGGCCCCGCGCTCCGTGGCCATCGCCGTGCCCGACGAGACGCGCCCCGTGCCGGTGCGCCTGCTGCTGCCGCCCCTGCTCGACAGGCTGTTCGCCGCGTATCCCGCGCTGAAGCCGCAGGACGTGGTGGTGGTGGTGGGCGGCGGCCTGCATCCCCCGGCGGACGAGGCCCAGCTTGCCCGCGTGCTGCCGGAAGACCTGCGGGGCTGCCGCGTGGTGGCCCACGACGCCGAGCATTCGCCGGTGGCCCGTTTCGGCGCCACCACGCGCGGCACCCCGGTGGAGGTCAACGCCGCCTACGGCGCGGCGGACCTGAGGATCGTCATCGGCATGGTGGACGCGCACCAGTTCGTGGGCTTCACCGGCGGGGCCAAGGGCGTGGTCATCGGCTGCGCCTCGGCCGCCATGATCGAGGCCAACCACCGCCTGATGCGCGACCCGGCCGCCACCGTGGGCGCCATAGAGAACAACCCCGTGCGCCTCGACCTGGACGAGGCGGGCGAACTGGCCGGGGTGGCCCTGGCCGTCAACGTGGTGCTGGACGCGGCCAAGCGTCCGGTGGCGGTGCTGGCGGGCTGGCCCCCGCTGGTCATGCGCGCCGCGGCCAAGGTCACGGCCGGGGTGTACGGGCTGGCCTACGACGAGCCGTACGACATCGTCATCGCCTCGTGCGGGGGCGCGCCCAAGGACATCTGCCTGTACCAGGCCCAGAAGGGGCTGAACACGGCGGTGCAGTGCGCCGCGCCGGGGGCCAGGGTGCTGCTGGTGGCCCAATGCGGCCAGGGCATCGGGGACGAGGTGTACCACGACTACGTGCGGCGCTTTCCCTGCGCGCATTCGCTGAAGAAGGACTTCGAATCCGGGGCGTTCCGCATGGGCGCGCACAAGGGCTTCCTGTTCGCGCGGTCCACCACCCGCTTCGACGTGGTGGTGCATTCCGACCTGGACCCGGACCGGATGCGCGAATGCCATCTGGTGCCCGGCGACATGCAGCAGACCGTGGACGGCTGGCTGGCCGGAATGAAGAACCCGCGCGTGGCCGTGGTGAAAAGCGCCAACTCGTCGTTCTTCTACAGAAAATAGACGGATTGCATGCCTGCCTCCTCCTGACGCGGCGGGCGGGCCGTGCGGCCCCGCCCGCCGCCTTCATGGCGGCGGGTCCGGCGGCGAGGCATCGACAGAAGCAGGCGGCTCCCGTCCGGGGGGATGGGGAGCCCTGGGCCGACAAGCGGCCCGCATGCATGCAACCTGCAACGCAAGGGGGCGGAACAGCAGCAAGGCGGGGCCGGTCCGTGTGGACCGGCGGTGCGCGCCGGTGGAGGATTTCCGCCTCCGGCGGCGCGTCGGCGGAACAGCAGACACACTCCGGAGGGCAGCATGCTTCTGAAGACCAAGCTCTATCTCGGCTTTCTGGCCGTACTCCTGCTGACGGTCGTCGTCGGCGGCATCGGGTGGCGGGGGATGCACGACATGGTCAGGTATGGCGGGTACGCCACGGCCATCGAGACGGGCATGCGCCGCATGTCCTCGGCCGAGGCGTCCATGGGGCGCTACATGCTGCTCGGAGAGGATGCGCAGGCCGACGTCACCGGCCAGCATCTCGACGGGGCCCTGTCCATCGTCACCGGGGCCATGGGCACCCTGAGCGAGGAATGGGCCGACGCCGACGGCAAGGCCCTGGTGGAAAACCTGGAAAAATTCAAGACGGCCTTCGGGCAGCTGGTTTCCTCCACCCAGGAAATTTCGGTCATGCGCGAGGGGTTGGTGCGCAACGCCGAGGCCGTGCAGGCCGCCGGAGCCAAACTGGAAGAGACGCTTTCCGCCGCCATGCAGGCCGCCCCCGACGCGGCCCGCTTCGGCGCCTACCGGCACCTGGGCGCGGCCATGGCCGGTTTCGGCACCGTGCGGGTGCATGCGGGCCAGTTTCTGGTGCAGCCGGACAAGGACCTGCGGCGCAAGGTGAACCGCCACCTGTTCGAGGTGCGCAAGCAACTGGAGCTGGCGGGCGAGGGGCAGCACGACCCGGCCATGGCCGAGGGCCTGGGGCAGTTGCAAGGGCTGCTGAACGAGTACGGCATGGCCTTCGGCCTGTGCGCGGGCACCATGCAGGCGCGCTTCGCCGCGCTGGAGCAGCAGCGCCAGGTGCTGGAGGCGGCCCAGGCCGCCGCCGGGGAAGCCATGGAGCACGCCGGGCAGGCCCTGGCCGCCGCGTCGCGCACCGCCACCTGGCTGCTGGCCGGGGTGGCCCTGGCCGCCACGTGCGTCGGCGCGGTCATCGCGTATCTTTTGCCGCGCGGCACCATGCGCCAGTTGGGCAAGGACCCCGGCGAACTGGCCGACATCGCCCGCCGGGTCACCGAGGGCGACTACGCCATCGACGACGGCAGCCCGCACACGGGGGTATACGGCCACATCGTGGACATGGTGGAATCGCTGAAGGCCCACCTTGCCAGCGCCGAAGAGGAATCGCGCCGGGCGCGCGAGGAGTCGGAGCGGGCCCGCCTGGCCATGCAGCAGGCGGACGAGGCCCGCACGGGCGTGGAATCGGCCAACAGGACCATGCTTTCGGTGGCGGACGAGGCCCACGCCATTTCCGCGCGCATCGCCGCCGCCGCGGAAGAACTGGCCGCCCAGGCCGAGCAGGTGGGCGCGGGGGCCGAGGTGCAGCAGCAGCGCATGGCCGAAACCCTGGCCGCCATCACCCAGATGAACGCGGCCGTGGCCGAGGTGGCCGCCAGCGCCGCCGCCACCAGCCGCGGGTCCGACGATTCGCGCCGCAACGCGGAAGAGGGCGCCCAAGTGGTGGCCCGCACCGTCGCCGCCATCGAGAAGGTGGCGGAGGGCTCCGACGCGGTGCGCCGCAACATGCAGGAACTGGGCGTCAAGGCCGAGGCCATCGGCAAGGTCATGGAGATGATCGCCGACATCGCGGACCAGACCAACCTGCTGGCGCTGAACGCGGCCATCGAGGCGGCCCGCGCCGGTGACGCCGGGCGGGGCTTCGCCGTGGTGGCCGACGAGGTGCGCAAGCTGGCCGAGCGCACCATGCAGGCCACGGCGGAAGTGGGCGGCAGCGTGCGCGGCATCCAGGACGTGGCCCGGCGCAACGTGGACGCGGTGGAGCACTCCGTGGCCGCCGTGGGCGAGGCCACCCGGTCCGCCCGCGAATCGGGCCAGGCGCTGGACGCCATCGTGCGCATCGTGGGCGACTCCGCCGCGCAGGTCAACGGCATAGCCACGGCGGCGGAGCAGCAGTCCGCCGCCAGCGAACAGATCGGACGCACCGTGCAGTCGGTCAGCGACATCGCGGCGGAAACGGCGGGCGGCATGCAGCAGTCGGCCGTGGCCATCCGCGAACTGTCGGAAATGGCCGCGCAACTGGAGCAGGCGTTGCACCGGCTGCGCGCGTAACAACACAGGGGCCTCGGCCCCGGGAGCAACCATGGCAGTCATCGTCAGGCCCGAAGACCTCGCAACACTGTGCCGCGCCGCGCTGGAACGGGTGGGCGTGCGCCCCGACGCCGCGGCCAGCGTGGCCGACGCGCTGGTGGCGGCCGAGTGCATGGGCATCCCCTCGCACGGGATGTCGCGCCTGCCGCAGTACGCGGACCAGGCGGCGGTGGGCAAGGTGCGCGGCGACGCCGTGCCGCGCGTGGAAACGCCGTTTCCGGCGGTGGTGCGCGTGGACGCCGCGTGCGGCTTCGCCTACCCGGCCATCGACGCCGGGCTGGCCGTGGCCGTGCCCCTGGCGAAGCGGATGGGCTGCGCGGTCATGGGCGTGACCGATTCGCACCATTGCGGCGTGGGCGGGCTGCACGTGGAACGGGCGGCCCGGCAGGGGCTGGTGGCGCTGCTGTTCGCCAACACCCCGGCGGCCATGGCCCCGTGGGGCGGCAACCGCGCCTCGTTCGGCACCAACCCGGTGGCCTTCGCCTGCCCGCCGGTGGCCCTGCCCGGCAGGGGGGAAGGAACCGGCGCGCCCGGCTCCTCCGATTCCTCCGATTCCCCCGATGGGCCAGGAGCGGACGGGCCGGACCCGCTGGTGCTGGACCTTTCGCTGAGCACCGTGGCGCGCGGGCGCATCGTGGACGCGGCCCGCGTGGGCCGTCCCATCCCCGAGGGCTGGGCCGTGGCCGCCGACGGCAGGCCCACCACCGACCCGGCCGTGGCGCTGGGCGGCATGCTGCTGCCCTTTGGCGGGGCCAAGGGGGCGGCCCTGGCGCTGATGGTGGAACTGCTGTCCGCGTCGCTCACCGGCAGCAACCATGCCTTCGAGGCCACGTCGTTCCTGGACGCCGAAGGCGGTCCGCCGCGCACCGGACAGTGCATGGTGTTGCTTTCGCCGCATGCCTTCGGCGCCGATTTCGCCGAACGGGCCGCCGCCCTGCTGGGCCACGTGCTGGACCAGCCGGGCACCCGCCTGCCCGGCGCCCGGCGGTTCGAATTGCAGCGCCGCGCCCTGCGCGAAGGGGTGCCCGTGCCCCGGCCCCTGCACGAGGAATTGCTGCGGCGCGCAGGCATGGTCTAGGGGCTGTTTCTAACTTAGGACTTTCGTTCGTTGGCAAGGAAAACGAGCCTGCCATGAGGGAGTATACTCTTACCGTATTCGACCGACATGGCAGACGAAGTTTGACGCAGCCAACGGGCGAAAGGACAATTTAGAAACAGCCCCTAGGATTTCCGGCGGCAACATCCCGGCGGTGCACCCCCGCCACGCGGGGAAACGCAAAAGGGCCTTCCCCGGCGGGAAGGCCCTTTCACGCGGCGCCGGGCGGCGGCCCGCGCGGCTACGACAGCTTGGTGCGGTAGTGGAAGTTGGCGGTCACGCAACGGGTGTGGCGCAGTTCCACCGGGTTGTCCTCGATGTCCATGGCCACGCGGCGGATGGCCAGCAGCGGGTGCCCCACGGGCACGCCCAGGCGCTGGGAGTCGGTCCTGTCGGCGGCCACGGCGGTGATGCTTTCATCCGCCTTGGCGATGGTGACGTTGAACCGCTTCTGGAAGAAATCGTACAGGGTGTTGGGCAGCGCGTTGTGCGGAATGGCCTCGATGCCGGGCATGCGCGCGCAGTTCAGCGAGATGCTTTCGTTGAGCAGCGGCACGCCGTCCAGCGAGCGCACGCGTTCGATGCGGAACACCGGCGCGCCCACGGGAATGTCCAGGGCCGCCGCCTCTTCGGCGTCGGCGTTGGCCGGGGTTGCGCTGTACACTTCCGAAATGGGCAGGGTGCGCCTGTCCTCGCAGCTGACGATGCGGAAGAAGCGGAACAACGCCTCGTCGGCGTCGAAGGTGGCCACGGCCGTGCCCTTGCCCTGATAGCGCACCACGCGCCGCTCGGCGGTCAGCTCGTTCAGCGCCTTGCGCAGGGTGCCGTGGCTGACGCCGTATTCTTCGGCCAGGGCCGGTTCGCTGGGCAGGAAGGTGCCCGGCGCCCATTCGCCGATGGCGATGCGGCGGATCAGCGATTCCTTGACCTGCTGGTAGAGAGGATGAAAGGCGGGCTTTACAGGCATGCGTATTTGTTTGTAGTCTCGGGAGTGATCGGCCCCCGGGTTGGGTGGCGGGTCTTGCAATAAATATAAGATATCAGTCTTGACCCGTGCCCTGCAACTATCCGAGAAACGGGCACAGCACAAGAGGCTGAGAGTTCGCCCAATCAGCCCGTTCCGCCGCATGCGGAGCGGGCCGCGCCGTTTCCTGCCCCCGGATCGCCGGGGCCGCCCCTCCCGGCGCATCTCCCCACGTCTCAGGATACCTGCGTTTCGATGCGCAGCCCGTACTTTTCTATCTTGGCCAGCAGGGTGGGGCGCGAAAGCCCCAGCAGGCGCGCGGCGCGGGTGCGGTTGCCCCCGGTAAGGTGCAGCGCCTCGCGCACCACCAGCCGCCCCACGTGGTCCATCAACGCATCGAACACGTTGTCGCTGTCGCTTTCACTCAGCGTGCGGCGGATAAGCTCCTGCATGGTCTGGTCGGCGGCCAGCGAAAGGTCGCAGGCCGGGCCTTCGCTGCCGGGCCGGATGCCCCGGCTGGCCTCCAGGGCCTGCTTCAGGTCCGGCTCGCCCAGCGGCCCGCCCCGGCTGAACACCAGCGCCTTCTGCACGGTGTTGCCGAGTTCGCGCACGTTGCCCGGCCACGGCTGCGCTTCCAGGTAGGCCAATGCCTCGGGGGTGATGCCGGGGTTCGGCATGTCCATCTCGCGCGAGAAGCGGGCCAGGAAATACCGGGCCAGGGGGGGGATGTCCTCGCTGCGTTCGCGCAGGGGGGGCAGCCACAGGGTGACCACCTTCAGCCGGTAGTAGAGGTCCTCGCGGAACCGCCCGTCGGCCACGGCGGCTTCCAGGTCGGTGTTGGTGGCCGCGATGATGCGCACGTCCACGGGTATGGGCTGGCGGCCGCCCAGCCGTTCGATCTGCTTTTCCTGCAACAGGCGCAGCAGCTTGGCCTGGATGCCCAGCGGCATGTCGCCTATTTCATCCAGGAACACGGTGCCGCCGTTGGCCTGCTCTATCTTGCCCACCCGGCGGTTGGTGGCCCCGGTGAAGGCCCCCTTCTCGTAGCCGAACAGCTCGCTTTCCAGCAGCGTGTCCGGAATGGCCACGCAGTTGATGACCAGGAACGGCTTCTGGCCGCGCAGGCTGTGCTGGTACACGGCGCGGGCCACCAGTTCCTTGCCGGTGCCCGATTCGCCCCGCACCAGCACCAGCGCGTCGGTGGGCGCGGCCCGGCCGATGGCCTTGTACACCTGGTGCATGGCCCGGCCGGTGCCCACCAGGGCTTCGCCCAGCGGGTCCTGCCCGCCGCCCTCGCCGTCCGCGCCGTCGGCCATCATGTCCACGCGGGCGCGCATGCGGCGGCCCGCCTCCACGGCCTGCTCGATGAGCGCCAGGATGTCCGGTATCTCGAAGGGCTTCAGGATGTAGTCGAAGGCCCCCATCTTGGTGGCCTCGATGGCGGTCTCGGTGGTGGAATAGGCGGTCATGATGACCACCGGCAGGCGGGCGTCTATCTCGCGCATGGCGCGCAGGGCGGTCAGGCCGTCCATGCCCGGCATGCGCACGTCCATGATCACGAGGTCGGGCAATTCCTCGCGCACCAGCTTCAGCCCCTGCTCGCCGGTGGACGCGGCGCGCACGTCGTGGCCTTCCCCGGCCAGCAGGCGCTGGAAGCTCTGGCGCAGTTGCAGTTCGTCGTCGACGATCAGGATCTTAGCCATGAGTCGTCCTTGCGGGCGGGCAGCACGATGACGAAGGTGGCCCCCTTGCCGTGCGCCGAGTGCAGGTGCAGCCAGCCGCCGTGTTCCTCGAAGATGCGCCGGGCGATGGGCAGGCCGAGGCCGGTGCCTTCCTCCTTGGTGCTGAAGAACGGCTGGAACACTTCCTCGCGGATGTGCTGGGGCACGCCGGGGCCGCTGTCCGCGATGCGGATGACCACGGCCCGGCCCAGCGGATTGATGATGCCCTTTTCTTCCGTGATGTCCAGCGTGCCGTCGTAGCCCATGGCCTCGCACGCGTTCAGGATGAGGTTGACCAGCGCTTCCTTGAGCTGCTCCGCGTCGCCGTCCACCTCGGGCAGGCGTTCGGCGCGGTGCACGGAAACCGCCACGTTGAACGATTCTATGCGGTGCTTGAGCAGTTGCAGGGTCATGTCCACCACGTCCGAAGGGCTCACCGGCTGCATGCGCAGGCGCGGGCGGCGCGAGAATTCCAGAAAGTTGGTGACGATGGCGTCCAGGTGGCGGATTTCGGCGGCGATGACCTCGAAGTCCTCCCGCTGGTCCTGCTGGTCCGGTCCCAGCTTCAGACTGCGTTCCAGCGCGAACAGGCGCAGCTTCACCGAGGTCAGCGGGTTGCGGATGGAATGGGCCACCCCGGCCGCCAGCTTGCCCACCAGGGCCAGCTTTTCGGTCTGGCGCAGGGTTTCGTGGCTTTCCTCCAGCTGCACCTGGGTGCGGTGCATGGTGTCCAGCAGGTGGCGCAGGCGGCGGTCCAGCACTTCCACCTCGTTGCCGTAGGCCTCGGCGTCCTCCAGCCCTTCCAGGGCCAGGCGGCGGATGGGCCCCAGCACCTGGCGGAACACCACCACGGCCAGCAGCCCGGCCAGGAACAGGACCAGCAGCATCAGCCCCAGGGCGTCGGTGGCCGGGTCCGCCGTCCAGGTGCCGAAGGGCGTGGGCAGCGACAGCCGCCCGCTGGCCATGAGCAGCGGCAGCGCGGCGGCGGCCATGGACGTGGCCGCCAGCGCGGCCAGCAGCAGGCCGATGCGCACGCGCAGGCTGGGGCGAAAGCGCACCACCCGGGGCAGTATCCAGTTCACCATGGCGAATCCGTGGGCCGAATGTAAGGTTGCGGTGTCCGTCGTGTCAGTGGGTCAGGGGCGGTTCTAGCCCAATTCGCGCGCGGGAACAACGAGACGGGCCGGGGCGTGGTCTGCCGGGGAGGCTGCCGGGGAGGGAGGACCGCTGCCGTGCGTCAAGCCACCTTGTGGCCCATGCCAAAGAGCGGTAGGAAGGCGGGGCGGACCTGCCCCGCCCCCCTCAGGGCCGGGAACCGCCAGCCTGACGCCGGGAGGCCCCATGACCGACACGCCGACATCAGACGCTTCATCCGGTGACGCCCAATCCGGCGCCGGCAGATCCCTGCCGCGCATCCTGCTGGTGGACGACGAGCCCGAAAGCACCGAAATGCTGGCCCTGCGCCTGGGCAAGCGCGGCTTTCCGGCCGCGCGGGCGGCCAGCGGCGAAGAAGCGTTGGAACACCTGGCCCGCCAGGGGGCCGACGTGGTGGTCATGGACGTGAAGATGCCCGGCATGGGCGGCATGCGCGCGCTGGAGCGCATCCGCACCGAATTTCCGGGGGTGGAGGTGATCATGCTCTCCGGCCACGCCGACATGGAGGTGGCGGTGGAGGGCATGCGCCTGGGGGCCTTCGGCTACCTGATGAAACCCACGGATTTCGACGAACTGCTGTTCAAGATAGAGGACGCCTACACCCAGGGCCAGCTCGACCGCAGGGCTGCGGCGCGCGGGCGCGGCGGCGCGTAGCCGCAGGGAACGTCCAAACCATACTCCGACCCGGGAAAACGCCATGGGGCTGTTCTGCTGGCTGCCCTTCCGCCGCAAGCGGCGGGACGAGGAACGCGCCGCCGCCGAAGAGGCCTTCGCGGCGCGCCATCACCGCTTCAAGCTGGTGCTCAACGCCTGGGCCAAGCTCCAGGAAGTGATGACCGAGATGGAACTGGCCCTGTGCTGCGTCCATCCCTTCGGCATGCAGACGGTGCGCTCGCTGTGCACCCGCATCACCACCCAGGTCTTCCAGTGCATCCGCCAGCTGGATGAACTGGCCCCCGGCCGCTACCCCGAGCTTTCCGCCCGCTTCGACGCCATCCAGGCCGAGGTCTCGGCCATCGTCTACGGCCGCCCGGCCACCATGGACGGCCCCCTTGCCCTGCCGTTCGGCCATCCGGACCTTGCCCAGCCCGACCTTGCCGACCCGGCCCTGACCCGCCTGGGGGGGCTGCGGGACGCCCTGGCTCCGCGCGGGGGCGGCGCGTCTGGCGGACCGGGCGGGCCGGGCGGCGGCGTGCCCGACGGGTTTATCGTCACCGCCGCCGCCTGCCAGCGGCTGTTCCGCCATCAGGGCCTGCAAGAGGAGATCGGGCGGCGGGTGCAGGCATCGGGCGGCATCCGGCCGGACAACCTGATGGACCTTTCGCCCTCCATCGCCGGGCTGATCCTGGCGGCCGAGGTGCCCGGCGAGGTGGCCGACGCGTTCATGGACGCCCTGTCCGCCCTGCGGACCCGTGTGGCCGCCCGTCCCGGCGCGCGGGGGCGCAACATGCGCCTGCTGCTGCGCGGCCGGGTGTGGCCGCAGGGGTCCACCGGCGCGGGGGAAGGGGGCGACGACGACGCGGGCGGCATGACCCTGTGGGGGCCGTCCATCCCGCTGTTTGACGACGCCGACCGGCAGCGGGTGCTCGACGCGCTGCGCGCCACCCTGGCCCTGAAGTATTCGCCCCAGGCCATCGCCTACCGCCGCAACCGGGGCCTGCGCGACGCGGGCACCTGCGTGTGCGTGGGCTGCTTTGCCGTGGAAGACCCCGTGGCCGGGGGCATCGCCTACACCGGCAACCCCCTGCACGCCCGCGACACCTCGGTGCACGTGTTCGCCGCGCGCGGTCTGTCCGAGGCCGTGGAGGACGGCGCGCACGACGTGGACGCCTACCACGTGTGCCGCGCGGGCGGCTCGGTTCGGCTGCGCAGCATCGCCCCCGGAACTGGCGCGGACGCCGGACCGGTTCTGCCGGTTCTAAATGACACGGAGGCCCGCGCCGTGGCCGAACTGGCGCTGGCCGTGGAGGAACGCTACGGCCTGCCGCAGGAGATCGACTGGCTGCTGGAGCCGGACGGCTCCGTCTCGCTGCTGCATGCCCGTCCACTGCCCGCGCCGCGCTCGCACCTGCCGGAAAGCTACGCCGAATCGGAGGCCGAGGACGCGGCCCAGACCGAATGTCCGCCCCCGGCCCTGCTGGACGGCGGGGTCACCGCCGGGCCGGGCGTGGTGGCCGGGCCGGTGCACATCGTGCGCGAACGCGACGACGTGCGCTCCTTCCCCGACGGCGCGGTGCTGGTGGTGCGGCGCGACCTGGCCGAATGGGGCATGCTGCTGGACCGCGCCGGGGCCGTGGTGGCCGAGCGGGGCCGCATTTCCAGCCAACTGGCCGCCGTGGCGCGCGAATTCGGCAAGCCCGCCGTGTTCGGGCCGTTCCGGCAGGGCAGCCCGCTGGACCTGCTGGAGCAGGGGGCCGTGGTCACCGTGCACGGCGACGTGGGCGTGATCTACCCCGGCCGCGTCGATGCCTTCGTCGAATCGGCCCCGCCGGAATGCAACTTCATGCCCGGCAGCCCGGTGCTCCAGGCCCTGGACGCCGCCGCCCACCACATGCTGCCCCTGACCCTGGATCCGGACTCGCCGGACTTCAAGTCGGCCAACTGCCGCACCTTCCATGATCTCGGGCGGTTCTGCCACGAAAAGGCCGTGGCCGAGATGTTCCGCTTCGGCTCGCAGCAGCGCCACGCGCCGCAGCGGGTCAAGCAGTTGCAATGCGACGTGCCCAAGCAATTCTGGGTGGTCAACCTGGACGACGGCTTCGACGGCGAGGTCAACGGCCCGCTGGTGCCCATCGCGCGGATAACCTCGGTGCCCATGCGCGCCCTGTGGCGCGGCATGAACGCCGTGCCGTGGCAGGGGCCGCCGCCGGTGGACGCCAAGGGGTTCCTGTCGGTGATGTTCGAGGCCACGGCCAATCCGCATCTGGACCCGGCGGCCCAGACCGCGTTCTTCACCGAGCGCAACTACTTCATGGTTTCGCGCAACTATTGCAGCCTGCACTCGCGCTTCGGGTTCCATTTCGTGGCCGTGGAATCGCTGGTGGGCGAACGCACCCCCGAGAACTACGTGGTCTTCCAGTTGCGCGGCGGGGCCGCCAACATCGAGCGCCGGGTGCGCCGGGTGGAATTCGTGGCCGGGCTGCTGAAGGAATTCGGCTTTGCCTGCACCGTGCGGCGCGACGCGCTGTCGGCCCGCATCGAGAACCTGCCCGAGGTGCAGGCCCTGCGCATGCTGCTGGTGGCCGGGTACATGACCATCCACACCCGCCAACTGGACATGATTATGAACGACGGTCCGCAACTGGCCGAGCGGCGCGCGGCCATGCTGGCCGACTGCCGCCGCCTGCTGGAAGAGGCCGATCAGGCCGCATCTGTTGAAGCCGCGCGCCCGCGCCGGGCCGTGGACCCGGCCGCCCCGGTCTGATCCCCCGTCGCCGGGCGCGGCCCCGGCCACAGGGCGGAAACGGGTGGGGCGCGAAACGGATGTTTCCCCGTTCCGGCGGTCCGGACGCTCCTTGCGATTGTAAAATGCTGGATGATCGGGTAATTGTCGCACATGGGGTGACCCCCGCGCGGCCCGTGTTCCACGGATGTGCCACCGGGGGAGAGGGGTTGCCGCCCCGGCGTGCCGACGTGCCGCTGCCGAAACGAATGTGTCGCACGCGCAACGGTTTCGCGCCGTGGCCGACGTATCGTCCGCTGCCGGGCGGCGCTTTCCTCCCTTGCCCCAAGACCCCTCGCCCGAGGCGGCCTTTTTCCGGGCCCCCCTTTCGCCGGGGCGGCCCGCCCACGGAGGCTGGATGGACATCGGCGGATACACCAGGCTGCGGCGCAGGCTCACCTTCGCCATGCTCGCCTTTTCGCTCGTGCCGCTCTTCGCGCTGGGCTTCTTCATCCATCTGCAGTTTTCCAAGACCTACCACGAACGCATGGTCTCGGGCATCGAGGCGGTGACGGAAAGCAAGCGCCGCGCGCTGGACACCTTCCTGGCCGAGCGCGTCTCGCAGATCAAGAGCCTGGCCTGGACCCACTCGTTCGGCGAACTGTCCGACCCCGCCCAACTGGGCACCATCTTCGGGGTCATCCAGTCCAACGCCCGCTCCTACGTGGACATCGGGGTCATCAACGACCAGGGCGAGCACGTGGCCTACGTGGGGCCGTACTCGCTGGAGGCGGCCAACTACCGCGACGAGCCGTGGTTCCACGAGGTGATGCTGAAGGGCCAGTACGTCAGCGACGTGTTCACCGGGTTCCGCCGCTTTCCGCACTTCATCATCGCGGTCATGCGCCGCGAGAACGGCCGGGCCTGGATACTGCGGGCCACCATCGATTCCGCCGCGGTCAGCGCCATGCTGCACCGCGCCTACTCCGGCACCAACAGCGACGCCTTCCTGCTGGGCACCGACGGCACCCTGCAATCCGATTCGCGCAACAACGGCGCCATCATGACCCGGCCCGCCCTGCGCATGACCACGCCCGACAGGGCCAAGCGCGGGGTGGTGGTGGACACCATCGCCAACACCGAAGGCCGCCCCATGGTCACCGGGATGACCTGGCTCGAAAACATGCCCTGGCTGCTGGTGGTCATGGACGACCCGCGCGAACCTCTTTCGCCGCTGGTGCACACCCAACTCATCGTGGTGCTGTTCCTGCTGGGCGGGGCCGTGGTCATCTGCCTGGGCACCTTCTTCACCACCCGGATCATCGTGGACAAGGTCATCGAGGCCGACCGCAGGCAGGCCATGCTCGACGCCTCGCTCATGCAGTCCAGCAAGATGGCCGCCCTCGGCAAGCTGGCCGCCGGCGTGGCGCACGAGGTGAACAACCCGCTCATGCTCATCCGCGAGAACGCCGGGTGGATCCGCGACCTGCTGTCCGAGGAAGACCCCGCGCGCATGGCCCACCATAACGAGATCGAGGAAGCCGCCAACAAGATCGAACAGCACGTGGACCGGGCCAAGGGTATCACCCACCGCATGCTGGGCTTCGGCCGCCGCATGGAACCCATGCAGGAGAACGTGCCGCTCAACGTGCTGACCGAGCAGACCGTGAAGTTCCTGGAAAGCGAAGCCCTGCACCGCTCCATCACCATCCACAAGGACTTCGACGCCGAACTGCCCGCCATCACCACCGACACCGCCCAGGTGCAGCAGGTGATCCTGAACGTGCTGGACAACGCCATCGACGCCGTGGGCCAGGGCGGGGTCATCACCGTGCGCACCGGCGCCACCGAAAGCGGCCATGAAGTGTTCGTGGCCGTCACCGATACCGGCGGCGGCATCTCCCCCGACGTGCTCGAACACATCTTCGACCCGTTCTATACCACCAAGAAGGCAGGCGAAGGCACCGGCCTCGGGCTCGCCATCTGCTACTCGATCATGGAAAAACTCGGCGGCCGCATCGTGGCGGAAAGCACCCCCGGCAACGGGGCCACCTTCACCGTGCTTCTGCCCACCGCGCCGCCCGCCTTCACGCAGGATACCCTGCTCAACTTGCGGTAGAGCCTGCGCCGATTCAACCGGGGGAAGGGACCCTTCGGAAAGGGTCTCCTTCCCCCGGACCCCCATCCCCCCAAACTTTTCAACGGGGGGAGTAGCCCAAAAAGGGGTCAAGGGGACGCGGTCCCCTTGCGGGGCGCGGGGCAGAGCCCCGCTTTCCACCGGCGCGAAGCATAGGATTTTGGGGAACCATACGGGGCAGAGCCATGAAGATTCTCATCGTGGATGACGAAACGGAATTTCTGGACCTCATGCACAAGCGGCTTGCGCGGCGCGGCATGGAGGTGGACACGGCGGACAACGGCGCGGACGCGGTGGCGCGCGTGGAGCAGGGCGTCTACGACGCCGTGGTGCTGGACGTGAAGATGCCGGGCATGGACGGGCTGGAGACGTTGCGGCGCATCAAGGCCCTGCGGCCCGAGGTGCCGGTGGTGCTGCTGACCGGGCATGCCAGCCTGGGCGCGGCGCTGACGGGCATGGAACTGGGCGCGTTCGACTACATGCTGAAGCCCGTGGCCATCAACGAACTGATCTTCAAGCTGGGCGAGGCCGTGCGCCACGCCTGAGCGGGGCGTGAGCACGGCGGCGGACACCTCACGACGGACACGACAGCGGATAGCACATGGGCGGCTTTTTCCACAAACTCGGCACGTTGTTCCGGCGGCAGGACGCGCCTGCGCAGGACGGGGGCGTGTCCGACGCCGAAACCGAACGGCTGCGCGCGCTGTACCGCGAGCGCTGCTCGCGGTTCCGGCTGCTGCTGTCCGCCAACAAGAGCGCCCTCGAGATCATGGCCGACATGGAGGAAGCCCTGCGCGGGGTGCGTCCCTTCGGCATGACCTACGTGCGCGGGGCCTGCACCCGGGTGTGCGCCAGCGTGTTCCAGATCGTGCGGCACCTCAACGCGCTGTCCGACAACCGTTGGCCCGAACTGGAAACGAAATTCGACGAGATCCGCACCGGCATCGAGGCCGTGGTGGCCCCCCACGTGCGCGCGGGCGGCGGCCCGCTGGTGCTGCCCATTGCCGCCACCGGCGTGGACCTGGCGGACCAGACCGGCGGCAAGATGGCCAACCTGGGCGAAATCCGCCGCCGCCTCGGTATCACCGTGCCCGACGGCTTCGTGGTCACGGCCAGCGGCTACCAGCGCTTCATGGAGGCGGGCGGCCTGCAGGAGGAGATCGACCGGCGCATCCAGGCCGCCGACGCCACCCGCCTGGACGAGGTGTTCGCCCTGTCCGCGTCCATCCAGCAACTCATCCTGGCCGCGCCCGTGCCCGGCGACCTGGCCGACGCCATCACCGCGCAGGTGGAACGCCTGGCCGGGCCGCTGCATTCCCCCCATCCCGGCACCAGCGCCTGCGCGGGTGCGGAGGTGCGCTTCGCCGTGCGCTCCAGCGCCGTGGGCGAGGATTCGCTGGACGCCTCCTTCGCCGGGCAGTACCGCTCCGAACTCAACGTGCCGCCCGAGGACGTGCTGGACACCTTCAAGGATATCGTGGCCAGCAAGTACGGCGTCACCGCCATGACCTACCGCCTGGCGCGCGGCATCCCCGACGAGGACGTGCCCATGTGCGTGGGCTGCCTGGTCATGGTGGACGCGGTGGCGGGGGGCGTTGCCTACAGCCGCAACCCGCTGGACCTGCGCGACAACACCGTGGTCATCAACGCCGTGCCCGGCCTGCCCAAGGCCGTGGTGGACGGCAGCTTCAGCCCGGACGTGTTCGTGGTCTCGCGCGAGGTGCCCATGCAGGTGGCGCAGCGGCAGATCGCGGCCAAGCCCCAGCGCTTCGTGCGCGACCCCGTGGAGGGCGTGCGGCTGGAGGACATGCCCGCCGACATGGTGGACGCCCCGTGCATCGACGACGCCCGCGCCCTGGAAATCGCCTCTCTGGCCGCCGGGTTCGAGGTGTTCTACGGCGAGCCGCAGGACATCGAGTGGGCGGTGTGCCCGGAAGGCGTGCTGACCATCCTGCAAAGCCGCCCCCTGCGCGAGGCGCGCCACGACGAACTGCCCCAGGGCGAATCGCCCGTAGCCGGGGATGAATGCGCGCCCACGGGTGAAGAGACCGGGGCGGCGGAGCGTGCGGATGCGCACGCACCCCTGTCCGGCGGCTACAATTGCGGCGAATCCGGTCCGCCGGTGCTCCTGCTGGGCGGCACCCCGGTCAGCCCCGGCGCTGGCGCGGGCCTGGCCCACGTGGTGCGCAAGGACATGGACCTGCTGTCCTTCCCCGACGGCGGGGTGCTGGTCATCGAGCGGGCCTTGCCGCGCTGGGCGCCGCTGCTGTCCCGCGCGTCCGCCGTGGTGGCAGAGGCGGGCGGCGCGGCCGGGCATCTGGCCAGCGTGGCGCGCGAGTACGGCGTGCCCGCCCTGTTCGGCCTGCCCCGCGCCGCAGAACTTCTGGAGAACGCGGGCATCGTCACCGTGGACGCGGACAACCGCCGCGTGCATCCCGGCCGCATCGAGGAACTTCTGGGCCACGCCCCGCGCCGCAACCTCATGGAGGGCAGCCCCGTGCACACCGCGCTGGCCGAGGCCGCGCGGCTCGTGTTGCCGCTGCACCTGCTGGACCCGGAATCGCCGCAATTCGCCCCGGCCCATTGCCGCACCCTGCACGACATCACCCGCTTCTGCCACGAGAAGTCCGTGGAGGTGCTCTTCGGCGTGTCCGATCATATGGGCGTCGCCGAGCCCGGCGCGCAGCGTCTGGGCAAGCAGTTGCGGGTCAACGGCACGAAATTGCAGTACTGGCTGCTGGACATCGACGGCGGCTTCCGCAAGCCCGTGTCCGGCCCCGTGGTGGACCTGGCCGACATCGCCTCCGCCCCCATGCTGGCCCTGTGGGACGGCATGACCGCCGTGCCCTGGGCCGGGCCGCCCGCCACTGACGCGCGCGGGTTCCTGTCCGTCATGATGGAGTCCGCCGTGAACCCGGACCTGGAGCCCACCGCCGCCACCACCCTGGCCAACCGCAACTTCCTCATGATCTCGCGCGACTACTGCAATCTTCAGGCGCGCTTCGGCTACCACTTCTGCACCGTGGAAGCCATGGCCGCCGACAACCCGCACGAGAACTACGTGACCTTCCAGTTCAAGGGCGGCGCCGCCAGTTCCGAACGCCGCACCCTGCGCGCCCGCTTCGTGGGCGAAGTGCTGGAAGCGCGCGGCTTCCGCGCCGACGTCAAGGACGACGCCCTGTTCGCCTCCCTCGAAGGACTGCCCAAGGAGCGCATCCTCACCCTGGTGCGCGGCGTGGGCTACCTGCTCATCCACACCCGCCAGATCGACATGGTGGCCCACAACGAACGCGTGTTCGGCCCCATCCGCGACCGCATCGCCGCCGACATGGCGAAGATTGCGCCTGTCACCGGGTAACGCCGGGAAGCTTTGGGAGAAAGAAGTAACCGGAGGAAGAAACCTTTTGGAAAAGGTTTCTTCCTCCAGACCTCCATCTTCCAAAGCTTTTTAATTGTTGGTGGGTTGCTGGCCAAATTATGAAGGCGTGTTCGTCACGCCCCTGTAATTAATTCCCCCCCTAACAAAAAGTTTTGGGGGGTGGGGTTCGGGGAGGGAGACCTTTTTTAAAAGGTCCCCTCCCCGATTCTCTTGAAAATCCTTTCTTACAACCGCTTGGCCACCTCGTCCCAGTTCACCAGCTTGTCGAAGAAGGCCTGCACGTAGTCGGGGCGCTTGTTCTGGTAGTCCAGGTAGTAGGCGTGTTCCCACACGTCGATGGTCAGGATGGGGGTGTAGCCTTGGGTCATGGGGTTTTCGGCGTTGCCGGTCTTCAGCACCTTCAGCACGTCCTTGCCGTTTTCGCGGCCCTTGACCAGCCAGGCCCAGCCGCTGGCGAACTGGGTCTTGGCGGCGTCGGAAAGCTGGGTCACGCAGGCGTCAACGGAGCCGAAGGCGGCGGACAGGGCGTCGGCCACCTTGGCGGGGGGCGTGCCGCCGCCGCCGGGCTTCATGCCCGCCCAGTAGAAGGTGTGGTTCCAGGATTGGGCGGCGTTGTTGAACAGCCCGGCCTTGGCCGGGTCGCCCGCCACGGACTTGACCACTTCCTCCAGCTTCATGGAGGCCAGCGGGGTGCCTGCCACGGCCTTGTTCATGTTGGCGTAGTAGGCGGCGGTGTGCTTGCCGTAGTGGAACGAGATGGTGCGCGCGCTGATGGCGGGTTCCAGCCCGTTTTCGGGGTAGGGCAGCGGCGGCATGGGGAAGGCGTCGGGGGCGTCGGCGGCGTGGGCCACCGAGGGGCCGAGCAGACGGGTGCCGGCGGCCACCAGGGTGGCCGAGGCGCACAGGGACATGAAACAGCGGCGGGTGAAATTGGACGGCATGGCGTTCTCCTTGCGGATGAAGGTGGGCCGCGCCAAGCTCTCCGGAGATGACCGGAAAATGCCGGAGAGGGACGGTGCGGCGAAACGGGGCGCGTGAAGGCCCCGTGGGTACCGGATGCCGAAGCCCGCAGGCGCGCGTGGGCAGCGCGGCGAATCCGGCCGGGCCGGAAATGCGGGCGAGTGTTCCCACCATACCATGAATCACTCATCCCGCAAGAGGTGGGGCGCAAGGAATCTTTTCCGGCGCGGACGCGAAAAGGGAACGGCCCCTCCGCCGGGTGGCGAAGGGGCCGTGGTCGTCATGCGGTCAGGCAGGCGCGGCTACGCTTCCTGCTTGATCTTGGACTTCTTCATGGTCAGGCCGATGCCGTCGAACAGTTCGAAGATGGCGAAGCCGTACCACACGGTATACAGCACGTAGAAGACCAGCAGGCCGATCATCACGCCCAGCTTGTCCATGACCTTGGCGGCCGGGATGCCGTAGAAGTTGTAGCCGGTTTCCACGGCGCGCTTCAGCACGGAGTCCACGACGCCGGCTTCTTCCACCATCTTGTTCTTTTGCAGCGCCTTGATCATGGGGTTCAGCCCTTCCCACCAGGCCTCCATGACCGTCATGTGGTCCATGCCCGCGTAGCGCGCGGAAACGGCCTTGCCGTCGTTCTTGTACATGGCGTCGGAGTCGGCCACGGCGGCGGCGAGCAGCGCGCCCAGGTCGCCCTGCACCTTCAGGGTGGAGCCTTCGGCGGTGGCGGTCACGCCCACGGCGGCGAACACCTTGGCGGCGTCGTCAGCCTTCTTGGAGGAGTAGGCCACTTCGACGACCTTGCCCTTCAGCGGTTCGACGCGCCTCTGGGTTTCGGGGATGAAGTAGGACGAGCCCTTGGACAGCTTGTTGAACAGGTCGTCCGAGTATTCCAGGCCGTTCAGGGGCTTGCCGCCGTCACCGGGAAAGAGCGGCATGAAGATCATGAAGAAGACCGCGCAGAAGGAGCCCATGAGCAGCAGGCCCTTCATGAAACTGCTCTTGCTGTGGATAAGCATGTTACGCCTCCGCTCTCAGCTTGCCGATGTTGGCGAAGAACTTGCCGAACACCCAGACGCCGAAGAAGGCCACCACCACCCAGAAGATGATGTTGCCCACGAATTCGATGTTGCCCACAAGGTCCTTGGACAGGTTTATCACTTCCAGTTCCACCAGCTTCTTGGGCAGGGTGGCGGCGCGGTTGATGAAGCCCGCGATGATCGAGATGGCGTAGAAGCCGCGGATGTGAATGCCCTTGACCACCTTGGTGGTCAGCGCGCCGACCTGGATGCCCAGCAGCGAGCCGATGAGCATGCCCATGGCCAGGGTGTAGAACACGTAGCCGTAGATGGCGTACTGGGCGATGGCGCCGAGACCGGCGGTGAAGATGATCTGCAGGATGTCGGTGCCCACGGTGGTCATGGACGACACGCCGAAGATGTACACGAACATGGGGAAGGTGACGAAGCCGCCGCCCACGCCCATGATGGCGGCCAGGATGCCCACCACCATGCCGCCCGCGGCGACGATCCAGCCGGAAATGCGGCGGCCGCCGGGCACGAGGTCTTCGTCGAAGGTGATCATGGGCGGCATGTTCATGGCCTGCAACTTGACGGACAGGCCCGTGGCGCCGCTGCTGCCGCCGTGGGCGTCGCCGCCGCCGCCGGCCTTGCTGGCCTTCAGGAAGTCGAACAGGGCGTAGAAGCCCAGGAAGCCCAGCAGCACCGCGTAGATGGAACTGATGAACAGTTCCGACAGCAGGGGGTCGGTGTTGTACAGGCCCTTGTTGATGGCCCCGCCGATGAAGGTGCCCCCGCCCGAACCGATCAGGAAGGCGATGGCCAGCTTCACCGACACGTTGCCCAGCTTCTTGTGCACCGTGGTGCCCATGATGGCCTTGGCGAAGATGTGGAACAGGTCAGTGCCCACGGCCAGGATGCCCTTGACCCCCGCGGCCATCAGCGCCGGGGTGATGATGAAGCCCCCGCCCGCGCCGATGCAGCCGGTGATCAGACCGGCGGCCAGGCCCACCGCGATGGAGACCAGGAAAATCTTGGTGGAATAGAACGCAGGCGCGTAAGCGGTCTTGCTGCCCAGCATGGAGCCCGCTTCGGCGAAGCTGAACATCAGGATCGGCAGCAGCAGGATGCCGAGGATGATCAGTTTCTTTCTGTTCTTGATGATGGACGTGGACACCTCGATATCCCACTGCGCGTGGGCGATGGAGCCAGCCTTCAGGAATTCGAAGACTTGTCTTGGAAAGCTCATTCCGGTTCCTCCGTGAAACTCGATGCGTGATGCATACCCGTTTACCCAGCCTCCGCCCCCGTGCACCCCTCGCGGCGCAGTGGGACGAGCCGGAGATAGCAACGGTTGTGCCAAAAGGAACGAATGCGGATATGATGTGGTAATATGATGAGATAATTTGCTTTATATGGCTTGAGGGCCGAGGGGGCCGGGCGTGTTGCGGAACGCGCGCGGACGGGACGGCGCGACTGTCCGGAATCCTGGCGGCAGCCCGCCAACCGGCCACCGGCGCGACCTGGCGGTACGGCTGCCCGAGTGGCACGAGTAAAGGCGTAACGCATTGCGGTGGGGCGGTTGCGGGCGGGGTATTGGTGTCTTTCAGGATATTATTTTAAAAAACAGTGTATTAGTGTTGTTGTGGGTGCCCGCATCCGGTTGCGGTCGGTCTGCCGGGCGCGGGGCCGGGGCGAGGTGTCAGCTTTTTTTACACGGCAGCAAGGAATCCGGCGTCCGGCGGGGGTGGGAGCGTCCGCATCCTGTACAGTGCCCATGGGACGCGATAGGTGAGGTCCATGCCCATACACGCCATCATCTTCGACCTTGACGGCACCCTGCTGGACACGCTGGAGGACCTGGCCGACGCGGCCAACGCCTGCCTGCTGGCGCAGGGCTTTTCCGCCCATCCCGTGGACGCCTACCGCCAGTTCGTGGGCGACGGGGTGGAAACCCTGTTCCGGCGCGCGCTGCCGCCGGGCACCCCGCCCGGCGCCGCCACGGAGGCCGCCGTGGCCGCCCTGGTGGCCCGCATGCGCGACGAATACGGCGCGCGCTGGTCGGCCAAGAGCGCGCCCTATCCCGGCATCCGCGAACTGCTGGCCGCGCTGGCCCCCGCCGGGCTGCCGCTGGGCGTGCTGTCCAACAAGCCGCACGCCTTCACCCGCCTGATGGTGGGCAGCTTCTTTGATGGCGCGGGTTGCGGCGGGGGTGATGCCCCGGGCGGCGCCCCGAATAGTGCCCCTGACGGTGCCCCGGATTGCGACGGCCCGCTGGGCCCGTTCGCCGTGGTGGCCGGGGCGCGCCCCGGCGTGCCGCGCAAGCCCGACCCCGCAGCGGCCATCGCCACGGCCCGGGCGCTGGGGGTGGACCCGGCGCACGCGGCCTTCGTGGGCGACAGCAACGTGGACATGCGCACCGCGCGCGGCGCGGGCATGCTGGCCGTGGGCTGCCTGTGGGGTTTCCGGGGGGAGGCGGAACTGCGCGAGAGCGGCGCTTCCGTGCTGCTGGCCCATCCGCTGGACCTGCTGGACCACCTCTAGCTGCCGCTCAGCCCGCCTGCATCGCGTGGTCGGGCTCGCGTTCCCGCAGGCCCTGCTCGCGGATGGCCCGCACGATGGCGCTGGCCAGGGTGGCGGCCTCCACCGGCTTGGTCAGGTAGCCGTCCATGCCCGCCGCCAGGAATTGTTCGCGGTCGCCGCGCATGGCGTGGGCGGTCAGGGCGATGACGGGCGTTGCCGAGCGCGCCCGCAGGGTGCGCGGATCAAGCCGGGGGATGTCCGCGCCGCCGGGGACGGATGCTCCCGCCCCGGTCCGGGTCCCGCCCCGGCCAAGGGCGCGCAGGCGGCGGGTGGCCTCCATCCCGTCCATGACGGGCATCTGGATGTCCATGAGCACGCAGTCGAAGTCGTCGGCCAGCAGGGCCTGCACGGCCCGTTCGCCGTTGTCGGCCGTGGTCACCCGCGCGCCCATGCCCTCCAGCAGGCGGGTCACCGCCAGGCGGTTCACCGCGTCGTCCTCGGCCAGCAGGATGGCCCGGCCGCGCAGGGCCGGGGCGTCGTCCGCGGGCTGGGCGGCTGCGGCTTCCTCCACCTTGTTCACGAAGCGGAAGGGCAGGCTGACGCTGAACGCGGTGCCCGCCTCCGGCGCGCTTTCCACGGCGATGGTGCCGCGCATCAGCCGCACCAGCCGCCGCACGATGGGCAGCCCCAGCCCCGCGCCCTGGTAGCGGCGGGTGGAGGCCGTCTCGCCCTGCACGAAGGGCTCGAAGATGTCCTTCAGCCGGTCCTCGGCAATGCCGATCCCGGTGTCGCGCACGGTGAACAGCACCCGGCACCCCCGCGAGCGCGAGGCCTGCACCCGCCACGCCTCCACGGCCACCTCGCCGTGGTCGGTGAACTTCACCGCGTTGCCCACCAGGTTGAACAGCACCTGGCGCAGGCGCATGGCGTCACCGCGCAGGTGGCGGGGAATGCGCCCGTCCACGCTCACCCGCAGGGTCAGGCCCCGCTCGGCGGCGGGGCCTTCGAACAGGCCGCGCACCTCGTCCAGCACGGCCCGCGCCTCGAACGGCTCGTCGTGCAGTTCCAGCTTGCCCGCCTCGATGCGCGAAAGGTCCAGGATGTCGCCCAGCAGCAGCCCCAGGCGGCGGCACGATTGGGTGGCCGCGCCCACGTACACCTTGCGCATGGCCTTGGCCGGGTCCGCCTGCAAGAGTTGCAGCATGCCCATGATGCCGTTGAGCGGCGTGCGGATCTCGTGGCTCATGTTGGCCAGGAACTCGCTCTTGGTGCGGTTGGCGGCCTCGGCCGCCTCCTTGGCGCAGCGCAGTTCGCATTCGGCCTGCTTGCGGGTCGAACTGTCGCGCACGATGGCCAGCAGCAGCGGTTCGCCTTCCTCCTCCATCAGGGCCATGCGCACCTCCACCGGCAGCGGAGCGCCGCTGTGCGTGCGGTGCGTGGTCTCGAAGGTGGCCTTGCGGGCCGTCTCCAGTTTCGCGCGCAGCCGGGCGAAGACCTGCTGGTCGAGCTGTTCGTCGATGTCGAACAGGCTCATGCGCAGCAGTTGTTCGCGGGTGTGCCCGGTCTGGTGTTCCGCCTCGGGGTTGGCGTCCAGGATGCGGCCGCCGCCGTCCACGATGTAGATGGCGTCGCCCGCGCTCTCCACCAGCATGCGCAGCCGCAGTTCGCTGCGGCGCAGGGCTTCCTCGGCCCGGCGCTGCTCGGTGACGTCGGTGATGATGGAGTACAGCAGGGGCTCGCCGTGCAGCACCAAGGTGCCGGTGTTGGCTTCCACGTCGCGGATGGCGCCGTCGGCGAGCCGGTGGCGGAAGCGGAAACGCCGCTTCTCGCCCCGCGCGGCCGAGGAAAGCTCGCCGCGCAGCGCGCCGGGCGGCAGGGTGTTGATGTCCGAGATGTGCATGGTGCGCAGCACGTCGCGCGGCCAGCCGTAGAATGCGGCGGCGGCGGGGCTGGCGTCGCGGATGGCCCTGGTGGCGGGGTCGATGAGCAGGGCCACCACGTGGTTGTTCTCGAACAGCCCCCGGTAGCGGGACTCGCTTTCGCGCAAGGCGCGGCCGGCGCGCAGCCGTTCCAACTCCGCCGTGGCGCGCCCGGCCAGGACGCGCATCAGCGCCGTGCCCTCGCCGGTGGGTGGGGCCATGGGCTGGTCGTGGAACACGGCCAGCACGCCCAGGGGGGTGCCTTGCGCGTCGCGCAGGGCAAGGCCCATGTAGGACCGGATGCCCAGCGAGAGGTGCAGTTCGGCCTTGGGAAAGGCCCCCTGCACGCCGTCGGGGTACACGCACAGGTCCGGGGAATTGAGGGCGCGCGCACAGGGGGTGCCGTGCAGGGCGTAGTCGAAGGGCTCGGCAGGCGCGTTGCCCAGCCAGGCGGCCAGCACGCGCAGGGTGCCGCCGCCATCGCCCCGTTGGTCCGTTTCGCCCCGTTCGCTCAGTTCGGCCAGTTCGCTCAGTTCGCCCACCAGGGCGTAGCGCGCGCCAAGGCCCTTGGCCAGTTGCTGCACCAGCATCCGGAAGAATTCCTGCTCCACCAGCGGCGAGGTGACCTGCACGATGCCGCGCAGGGTGCTTTCCGCCCGGTCCAGAGCGCGGCGGGTGCGGCGTGCGCGGCGCAGGCGCAGGGCCAGCCACAGCAGCAGGGCGGCGGCGGGGAAAATCAGCGCGGCATGGTCGATGAGCTGCCCCCACCACGGTGCGGGGGGCAGGACGCCGGACGGGGCGGCCGCGCCGGGCACGGCGGCTCCGCACAGCACTGCCGCCAGGGCGAGGGTGACAAGCCGGACTGCAATGGATGCGGATCCGGAATGATGCACGCTGGGCATGGCGGTTCCCCGTGGTCGGGTGGCGCGCCGGGTGCGGCGCGGGTGTTGCGTGTGGGCATCATACGCCAAAACCCGCGCCGCGCGATATGAAAATATCGTGTTGCCGAAGGCCCCATGCCGGTGCGGCGGCAGATGGCGCGCAGGCTGGACAGGCAACCGGGTGGGCGACCGGGCTGAGGTGGGGCGGGGCACCGGGAAGTCCGCCGCCACGGCATGGAACAGGACCACACCTGCACGAAATAGATGCACCTTTGCCGGGCCTATGGTATGTAACGGCCAAGGTGGCGAATCCCCCACCACAAATTCAAGCACAAGGAGCGGACGCATGAACAAAGCGACGAAACCGGCAAAAGCCAAGCCCGCCAAGCCCGCAGCGGCGGCCTCCTCCCCGCGCGAGGCCCGCAAGGCCAAGGTCATCGAGGTGCTGAACAGGGCGCGCGCCATGGAACTGAACGCCATCACCCAGTACATGAACCAGCACTACGGGCTGGACAACATGGACTACGGCGCGCTGGCGGCGGACATGAAGCTGATCGCCATCGACGAGATGCGCCACGCCGAAATGTTCGCCGAGCGCATCAAGGAACTGGGCGGCGAGCCCACCACCGAGCGCGAGGGCGACCTGGTCAAGGCGCAGGACGTGCGGACCATCTTCCCCTACGACGCCGGGCTCGAGGACGACACCATCGACGCCTACAACCAGTTCCTTCAGGTGTGTCGTGAATGTGGCGACAGCGTCAGCATGAAGCTGTTCGAGACCATCATCGAGGAGGAGCAGGTCCATTTCAACCACTTCGACAACGTGGGCGAACACCTGAAGAACCTGGGCGACACCTACCTGTCGAAGATCGCGGGCACCTCGGCCTCCACCGGCCCCACCACCAAGGGCTTCCTGATCAGCAAGGGCGGCGCCGCCGCGGGCTAGGCCCGCGTGACCCCGCGCCACGAAACGGGCGCGCCGTTCCATGCCCGCGAGGGCGGAGCGGGGCGTCCCCGGCATTGCGCCATACGGCGGCACGGCAGCGTGCCGCCGTTTTCGTTGGCGGAGGGCGGAACTATGCGGCGCGGGGAGGGCAGGCGGGAACTGCCGGGAACTGCCGGAAGCCGGGCCGGGCTGCCGACGGCAAGGGTTTCCGGCGTACGCAGGATGTTTTTGAAACGAAAAACACATCGAGTTCGTTTTTTAGTAATGTATACTTTACTTATTTTGCATCCGGAGATATTTTTCAAACCATGAAAATACCCAAGGACGACCTCATCGGGGTGCTTGCCCAGTTCAACCCGTGGTGGCGGGGCGAGCCGGTGGCGGACCTGCCCGCGTGGCGCCGGGCGGCATTCCGCGAACTGCACGCCTGGGTTGCCGCGCCGCCGGCCCCCCGGGCCGTTCTGGTGTCCGGCGCCCGGCAGGTGGGCAAGACCACGCTGATGCTGCAAAGCATTGCCGAACTGATTGCCGGGGGCGTTCCCCCGGCCAACATCCTGTACGCCACGTTCGACCATCCCCTGTTCAAGCTGGCCGGGATCGAGGCCGTGCTGGAGGCGTGGCGCGCCCGCGAACCTGCCCTGCCGGGTCCGGAATTCCTGTTTCTGGACGAGGGGCAGTTCATCCGGGACTGGGGTACCTGGGTCAAGCATCAGGTGGATTTCTTCCGCCACCGGCGCATCGCGTTCACGGGGTCGGCCCTGCCGCTGCTGGAGGCGGGACAGGAGTCGGGCGTGGGCCGCTGGCACACCATCAAGCTGACCACCCTGTCCTTCTACGAGTACCTGCAGTTGAAGCGGATCCCCCATTCGGAGATTCCGCCACTGCGCAGCCTGCGCGAAACGTTCGCCTGGCCCCAGGATGCGTTCTACCGGGTTGCCGAGATGGCCGCCCCGCTGGTGGGGCATTTCCACGACTATCTGGTGCGCGGGGGCTTTCCGCAGATCGCCCAGGTCGAAAGCGTGACGCAGGCGCAACGCCTGCTGCGCGAGGACGTGATCGACAAGGTGCTCAAGCGGGACATGACGGTGCTGTTCGGGGTCCGCCGCGTGCTGGACCTGGAGCACACCTTTCTCTACCTGTGCATGCACGACGGGGGACTGCTGGATGTTCCCAACCTGTGCAAGAACCTTGAGGTCAAGCGCCCCACGGCGCTGAAGTACATCGATCTTCTTGAATCCACGCACCTCGTCTACAAGCTGCCGCCGCACGGGTACGGCAAGGATATCCTTCGGGCCAGATACAAGGTGTACCTGGCGGATGCCGCGCTGGCCCCGGCGGCCCTGCTGAAGGGCAAGGGGCTGATCGACGACCCGGTGGCGCTGGGCGTGGCCACGGAAACGGCCGTGTTCAAGCACCTTTTCGCCCGGTACTACGCACGGGACGTGCGGTTCACCTACTGGCGCGACAAGAAGAATCGGGAAGTGGACCTTGTGGCGGACATGGGGGGCAAGCTCGTGCCCTTCGAGGTCAAGTACCGGGCGCAACACGCCGGGGCCGCCGAGTTGCAGGGGCTGCTGGAGTTCATGCGCGAACGCAAGGCCGAACGCGGCTATGCGGTCACCAAGTCACTGGGGGATTTCGGTCCTCTGGCGGGGCACGGCGGCGTCATGCGCATTCCCGCGCCCTTGCTGTGCTACTGGATGGGGCAGGGCGAGCTGGACGAACCCATCGAAGCGTGATGGACGGCGCATCGCGCCGGTTCGCGGGCGCGACGCAAGGATGGCGCATCCCGTACGGGGTGCGCTTTTTCCTTTCAGAACCGCGAGGGTGGGGCCGCTACTGGCAGACGGGCTTGGCCCCCGGCTGCTGCGCGGCCAGCCAGTCCACCACGGCGGGCTTTTCGGCCTCGCTGACCTGCGCGCCCTTGCCCATCATGCGGGTGACGGTGGTGTTCCAGGCTGCCTTGTCCTTGGCGCCCAGGTTGGCGCAGATGCGCTGGGTGTTGTGACACTTGGTGCAGGCGGACATGACGGTCCCGGCCGGGTCCTGGGCGATGGCGGAAGCGGCGGCAAATACGGCGAAACCGGCAAGGGCGGCGGACACGGCCAGGGCTGGCAGTATCCGGCTACGGAAGGTGGGCGTACGGCGCATGGGCTGCTCCTTGGTTGAAGGGGATTGCCGCCATTGTACACGCCCGTGCGCCGGATGCAACGGGATGATGCGGGGCAGGGCGGGCAGGAGAGCGTGAAGCGGGGGGGGGGCGCGGGGGCTTTGGAGGCGGAACGTTGCCTGGTACCGGATGTCAGCGCCGGTCCAGGTCGAAGCGTACGGGCAGGTGCACCCAGGTGGGCACGGCCCGCCCTTCGCGCGTGCCGGGGGTGAAGGTCCAACGAGTCACGGCGTCCACCGCGCACTGCTCGAAGATGCCGCCGGGCGTGGCCTCCAGCACGGAAACGTGGCGGGCGCGGCCCTGCTCGTCCACCAACAGACGCAGCACCACCCGGCCCTGCGTGCCGGTGCGCCGGGCCGGGTCGGGGTACTCCGGGGGCACCCTGTGGCGTACGGCGGGGCGCACGTCCACGTCGTGCGCCGCATAGCCGAACGGGCCAGCCGCGCCAGCCGCGCCGGATGCGCCGGACCCGGCGGGGCCTCCTCCCCGTACGCCCGGTTGCCCGCCGCCGGGCTCTCCCGCCGAGCCGCCGGGTCCGGTCCCGGCGGGTGCTCCGGCAAGTGTTCCGGCAAGTGTTCCGGTGGACGCTCCGTCCAGCCCATGCACGTCGGACAGGCCGTCCGCCCCGGCGGTGCCGGGTGGGCCATCCGCCCGTGCCCCGGTGTCGGCGGCAGGAGTGGCGGAGGGTGGCGGTGCGGGCCGTTGCGCATCCGGCCGGGCGGGTTCCGCTTCCGGGACACGGGCACCCCGTGCCTCGGGAAGGACCGGGGGCTCTTCCGCATTGCGCCGCGCGGCATTCCCTTTCTCGGGCGCCGTCCGTTTCGGCTCCATCCGGGCGATCCCGGTCCGGACGGGCCGGGCAACCGGCGCAAGGCGTTGCATCGTGCCGCCAGCCGGGCCGGGCTCCGTCGCCGTTCCACCCGTGGCCGGGCCGCCCCCGGCAGGTCCCGGCGCTCCGCCGGGAAGTCCGGCCAGGCTGACCTCCAGGTACGCCACGCCTCCCTGGCCGTCACCGCCGCCACCCCCCATGGGCAGGGCCAACAGGAAAAAGGCCGCCAGTGCGTGCGCCAGCAGCGAACCCCACAGACACGGCCACCGCTTCCCGCACAGGCAAGACCACCCCAGCCACCACGAACCGCCCTGCCGGTCCGGTCCGTCCGCTCCGGGCTCCATCGTGACCGGCGGGCCGGGCAGGGCTATGTGCAGTGCGGTGCGCGCGGCGGGGCCGGGCATGCGCGGTTCCTTTTCCGGGGGCAGGCCGTCACGGCCGGAGTCGCAATCCGGATTCGTGTTACGGGTTGACACAAAATGAAAAAGTTTCTAGCGACAGTGCTACGTTTTATTACAAAGTGTAATTCTATTACACGAATTCACGCAAAAAGTCACACCGCGATACCCCGGCCGGGCGGAATCGCGCCGCACCGGAGCGAGGGGCACCGGATGCGGCGCTGTCCGGCGTCGGGGTTCGGGCAACCCGCAGCAGGAGGCAACATGGGCAGCAGGAGGAGGATGGCGGCATGGGTTCTGGCGTTGGCGCTGGCCGCGCCATGGGGCGTACAGGGCCTGTCCGGGGCGCGGGCGGCCTGGGCCGCCGAAGGGCAGGTTCCGGACGGGCAGACCGTCGCCGGGCAGGCCGCCGGGGCCGCCACGCTCGAAGAGGAGGTGGTGATTTCCACCCCCATCATCGAGGGCAACGAAACCACCCGCTACGGCGGCCTGTACACCGAAGTCACCCAGGACCAGATCACGGACCTCAACGCGCAGGACATGGCCTCGGCCCTGCGTCGCACGCCCGGCGTGAACATTTCGCGCTACAACCCGGTGGGGTCGTTCGGCGGGGCCGAGGGTGGCGGGGTGTTCATCCGGGGCATGGGCTCCAGCCGTCCCGGCGGCGAGATCGTCACCCTCTACGACGGCGTGCCGCGCACCAACCCGGTGTTCAACCATCCCCTGCTGGACATCCTGCCCATGGATCCGGCGCAGTCCATCCGCGTGTACAAGGGCGTGCAGCCCACGCAGTTCGGCAACGGGTTTTCGTCCATCGACGTCATTCCCAAGCGCATGACCGAAGACGGCTTCCGCACCCGGCTGTTCACTTCGTACGGCAGCTACAACACCTTCACCCAGGGGGTGGAGCACGGCGGCAAGCAGGACGGCGTGGACTACTACGCCGGGCAGAGCCTGCGCCTGTCCGACGGCCACCGCGAACATTCCGACGGCCAGCTCGAGAACCATTTCGGCAGGCTGGGCTACGACCTGTACGAGAACTGGAACGTCTCGTGGTTCGGCAACATCACCCGCAACGTGGCGCGCGACCCCGGCAGCAGCGAAGAGAAGACCAACGAGGGGCGGTTCACCACCGACGACGTGCTCAACGTGATCACCCTGTCCAACGACTACGAGGCCGCCGACGGGCACCTGAAGGTGTACTGGAACAACGGCTACGTGAACTGGGCCGGGCAGTCGGGCTCCACCGACGTGACCATCAGCGACTGGGACACCTACGGCGTGCGCGCCCGCGAGGCGTTCCGGGCGTGGGAAGGCGGCGAGGTGGTGACCGGCTTCGACTACGATATCATGAGCGGCAAGGCCATCTTCGAAAACTACAACGGCAGCACGACGGACTTCGAGCGCACCGACTTCACGCTGTTCTCGCCGTATGCGGCGGTCAGCCACATGTTCGGCTCGCGCCAGGACTTCTTCGCCATTCCCTCGGCCGGCATGCGCTACTACACCCACAACGAGTTCGGCGACCAGGCCGCGCCCCACGCCGGGCTGGTGTTCGGCTACAGGGACACCGAACTGCACGCCAGCTATGCGCGCGGGGTGAACTATCCCGGTCTTGAGGTGGCGGTGTTTTCCGAAAACTCCATCCCCGGCATCGCCAACGGACCCTACCGCGACGACTGGAAAGACCTTGACCCGGAAGTGGTGGACCATTTCGAGGTGGGCATCAGCCAGAAGCTGTGGGGCAAGGTGAAGGCCGACGTCACCGCGTTCTGGGATGACGGGTCCGACCGATACGTCATGGTGGGGAACGCCCCGCCGCCGCGCATGCGCTTCGAGAACGTGGAATCGTTCCAGGTTCAGGGCGTCGAGACCACGATCACCTATACCCCTCTGGCGGACCTTTCGCTGTACGCCGGGGCCACCTGGCTCGATACCTTTCCGTCCGACCTGCCCTACGCGCCGGAATGGACCTTCAGCGCGGGCCTGAACTGGCGGTTCCTCACGCACTTCCGGCTCAGCCTGGACGCGCAGTACGTGACCGAGGAGCACGTGCGCAGCCAGGGCCGCAAGGAAAACCTCGTGAACACCGAAACCGTGGACCCCTACCACGTGGTCAACGGACGGCTGGCCTACCTGTTCGACTACAAGGAATGGGGCATCAGCGAGGGCGAACTGTTCCTGGCGCTGGAGAACATCACCGACTCGGACTACGAGTACCGGCCCGGCTACCGCATGCCGGGGTCCAGCGTCACCGTGGGCGCCAGCGTGACGTTCTAGCAACGGACCGATGCATACCCGCCGGGCGGGGGCCGCAGGCTCCCGCCCGGCAATGCGGACTGCAACCGCGCCCACGGGCGCAACGGAGCGGGAACCGGCATGGAATCACATGAGTCGTCGCATGCGGCACATGGCGCGGGTACGGTGCAATGCCATGACCCGCGCTCGCGGTTTTTCGACGAGCGGGCCGCCACCTGGGAGGAACGCTGCTATCCCCCGGCCACCAGGGAACGCTTGGCCGAACTGGCTCGCGGGTTCGGGGTGAAGCCGGGCAGTTGCGTGCTGGACATGGGCACGGGCACCGGCGTGCTCATCCCCTGCTTGCGCGAGGCCGTGGGGGATGCCGGGCGCATCCTGTCCTTCGACGTGTCCTTCGAGATGGTGCGCCGCGCGGGCTGCAAGGAGTCCGGCGCGCGGGGCCTGTGCGTGCAGGCCACGGCCATGCGCATTCCGGCGCGCGACGGCGCGTTCGACCACGTGATCTGCTTTGCCGCGTTTCCGCACTTCGCGGACAAGCCCGCTGCCATGCGCGAAATGGCGCGGGTGACGCGGCCCGGCGGCGAGGTGGTCGTGGCCCACCTGTTGAGCCGGGCCGAACTGGCCCGCCACCACGGCGGGCACCCGGCAGTGGCGCAGGACGCCCTGCCCGGCGACGGCGTCATGCGTCAACTCCTGCGCGACGCGGGGCTGACCGGCGCCAGCATCGCCGACGGCCCCGGCATGTATGTGGCCCGCGCCCGCAAGCCGCTGGCGGGGACGCACCCGTGCCCGCGCGCTGCGGAGCAGCACGGCGAAGGCCGTCACGGCGCGCCCGCGCCCGCCGCCGTGGACGCGGGTTTCGAGGCCCGACGGGTGTTCGCGGCCCTGAAGGAACACGACGTCATGCACCACCGCGCCGTGTACGGCGTGGCGTCCGGCCTGTTGCGCGGCGCGGGCCGCCCCCTGCGGCTGCTGGACGTGGGCTGCGGCGAGGCCGTGGACATGGCGCGCGCCCTCTCCGGGGTGGACGTGGCCGCCTATACCGGTGTGGACACCAGCGCGCGGGCGCTGGCCACGGCGCGGGACAGCCTGGGCGGCCTGCCTTGTCCGGTGGAACTGGTTGAGGGCGACTACCGCGTGGTGCTGTCCGGCCCGGAAGGCGGCGTGGACGTGATCTGGATGGGGTTGTTCCTGCACCACCTGCCCACCCCGCTCAAGGCGGACTTTTTGCGCACGGCGCATCGCCTGCTGGTTTCCGGCGGCATGGTGCTGGCGCACGACCCGGTCATGGGCGAGGACGAGGACCGGGACGCCATGCTGGCGCGCATGGCCGCGCGGGGCCGGGAACACTGGCATTTCCTGACTCCGGAGGAGGTGGAAATGGTTCATCGCCACTGGACGGCCCACGGCCATCAGGAGCGGTTTTCCACCCTGCGGGGGCTGGGCGAGGCGGCGGGCTTCGCCGTGGATATGGTCTGGACCGACAGGGAGCGGCGTTACGGTCTGGTGCGATTCATCAAGGGCGATTGAGGACCACTGCGGGAGATGCGCATGAAATCGGGATATGGAGACATGCGGCGGCCGCGCCGTGCCTGGTTGCGCGCGGCCGTGGCCTGCGCGGCGCTGGCGCTGTGGGGCGCATGGGGTTGCGGGGTTGCCGCGGCGCGGGATGCGCAGGATGCGCAGGATGCGCAGGCTGCGCGGTTGCAGGTGCTGGCGGGCACCACCCTCATCGAGGACCTGGTGCTGGCCGTGGGCGGCGACCGGGTTGCCGCGCGCACCGTCATTCCGGGCGGGGCCTGCCCCGGCCATCACGACGTGCGCGCCTCGGACGTGGCGGCCTTCGCGCGGGCGGACCTGATCCTGCTGCACGACTGGCAGCGCGGGCAGGCGCACATCCGCGCCCTGCTGGACACCGCCCCCGGCGCGGCGGGCAAGGTGCGCGTGCCCGAGGCCCCCGGCAACTGGATGCTGCCCGAGGCGCAGGCCCGCGCGGCCCTTGCCGTGGGCGAACTGCTGGCGGCGGCGGACCCCGGCGGGGCGGCGGCGTACTCCCGCCGCGCGGCGGAGCGCGCGGCGCGGGCGCGCGTAGTGGCCGACGAGGTGCGCGGCCTGGCGTCGTCGTCGGGCATCGCGGGCGTTCCGGCCATTGGCGACGTGATGCAGCGGCCCATGCTGGAATGGCTGGGGCTGCGCGTGGTGGGCGACTACGGCCGCTTCGAGGAGACCGGGGCCGAGGCCCTTGCCCGCACCGTGGCGGCGGGCAAGGCCGCCCGCGCGGTGCTGGTGGCGGACAACCTGCAATCCACCGGCGGCGCGGGCCGGGCCCTGGCCGAGGACATGGACGCCCGGCTGGTGGTGCTGACCAACTTTCCCGGCGGGTTTCCCGACACGCCGGACTGGGAGTCGTCGTTCCGGCGCAATGCCGACATGGTGATGGCGGCAGTGCGCGGCGCCGCGCCCGCGTCCACGTCCGCCATGGGGGCCGCACCCTGATGGCGGCGGGGATCATCTCCGGCGGCGCGGCTCCCTCCGGTCCCGATTCCGCTTGCCCGGCCTCCTCCCGTGCGGCCGTGACCCTGCGCGACGTGGTGGTGGCCCCGCGCGGCCGGACCATTCTGGAGGTGCCCGCCCTTGCCGTGGCCGCCGGGGAATTCCTGGCCGTGGTGGGTCCCAACGGCGCGGGCAAGTCCACCCTGTTGGGGCTGGTCAACGGCTTGGTGCGGCCCGCCTCGGGCACGGCCATGGTGCTGGGGCGGGACATGCGCGCGCCCGGCGCTTGGCGGGTGCGCCGCCGGGTGGGCCTGGTGGCCCAGATGGCCGACGTGGACCCCCGCCTGCCCATCAGCGTGCTGGAAACGGTGATGACCGGCGGCTACGGGCGGCTGGGACTGCTGCGCGGGCCGGGCGCGGCGCTGCGCGCGCTGGCCCTGGCCAACATGGAACGCACCGGCATCGCCCACCTTGCCCGCCGTCCCTTCGGACAGTGCTCCGGCGGAGAACGCCAGCGGGCGGCCATTGCCCGCGCCCTGACCCAGCAGCCGGACATCCTGCTGCTGGACGAGCCCACCTCTGCGCTGGACTGGCACGCCCAGCGGGAAATCATGGCCCTGGTGTCCGCCATCCACCGGGAACGGGGCGCGGACGGCGGCCCGCCGCTGACCACCATCCTGGTCACCCACGACCTGAACGCGCTGGCCCCGCCCCCGCGCGAGGTGAGTGTGCCGGTCCCCCCGTCCCCGGTGGACCGGGTGGCCTGCATGGCCGGGGGGCGCATCGCCTGGGCCGGGCCGCTGGACCAGGCCCTGGACGCCGGACGGCTGACGCAACTGTATGGCACGCCCATTTCGGTCATCGACCATCATGGCAGGCCCGTGGTGCTGTTCTAGGGGCTGTTTCTAAATGGTCCTTTCGCCCGTTGGCTTCGTCAAACTTCGCCTGCCATGGCTCTGCTGTCCTTCTCCGTAAGGTTCGCTTCGCTCACCAACGGCTAAGGCTCGGTCGAATACGATAAGAGCGCGCTGCGGTCCTCATCCGTAAGGCTCGCAAGCTCGCCTAACGGCTGAGGCATACTCCCTTATGGCAGGCTTGTTTTCCTTGCCAACGAACGAAAATCCTAAGTTAGAAACAGCCCCTTAGGAGGAGGCATGGACCTTTCGCTGCTGGACCACGCCTTCATGCGCCATGCGCTGGCCGCTGGCGCCCTGGCGGGCGTGGCCTGTTCCGTGGCCGGGGTGTTCGCCGTGCTCATGCGCCTGACCTTCATCGGGGTATGTCTGGCCCACGCGGCCTTTGCCGGGGGGCTGGCGGCCCTGGCCTTCGGCCTGCCCTCGCTGCCCGCGGCGCTGGCGGCCAGCATGGTCTCCGCGCTGGTCATCGGCCCGCTGGCCGACAAGGGCGAGATTTCGCCGGACACGGCGGTGGGGGTGGTGTTTTCCGCCATGATCGGCGTGGCCGTGCTGTGCATGGGCCTGATGCCCGGCCCCAAGACCGAGGCCCTGAACCTGTTCTGGGGGTCCATCCTCACCGTGCGCATGGCCGACGTGTGGCTGCTGGCGGGGGTGGCGGGCACCGCCGTGCTGGGGGTGGCGCTGTTCTTCAAGGAAATCCAGGCCGTGGCCTGCCACCGCGCCGTGGCCGCCGCCGTGGGCATTCCCGCCACGGCGGTGTTCTACGCCATCCTGGTACAGACCGGGATGACGGTGACGGCCTGCCTGCCCAGCGTGGGCGGCCTGCTGGTGTACAGCCTGCTGGTCAGCCCGGCGGCGGCCGCCTACCAGTTGACCTACAGCCTGTGGCGGATGTTCGTGCTGGCCGGGCTGTTCGGCGCGGCATCGGGCGTGGGGGGCGTGCTGCTGGCCTGGTACCTGGACGTGCCCGCCGGGGCGGCGGTGGTGCTGCTGTCGTGCGCGCTGTTCCTGCTGGCCGCGTGGTTCTCGCCCAAGCGGCGGCGGACCGGAAGCCGTCCGTAAAGCGCACGGCATCTTCCTACGGGCACAAGGGCTTGTCGCCCGGCTTGCGGGTGGCCAGCCAGTCGATGACGGCGGCGCGTTCCTCGGGCGTGACGTTGGCCCCGCCCGCGATCATCCGGTCCACGGTCTTCTCCCAGCCCGCCCGGTCCAGCTTGCCGATGTCGGCGCAGATGCGGTCCGTGCCGTGGCAGATGCGGCAGGCCCGCATGACCGTCACCTCGCCGGGCGGAGCCGTTTCGCCGCAACCCGCCAGGGTGGCCGTGACGGCCAGGATGACGGTCAGCGCGAACGGGGCAAGGGCGGCTGCCGGGGGAATCGGCGGGAGCGGACGTTCGGAACGGCGATGGTGCGGCATGGCGGCCTCCTGTAGGGGGATGCCGCCCAGCATACCGGAAACCGGCCCGCGCGCAACGGGGTCATCGTGGCGCGTCGCCGCCACCCTCGTCCCGTTCGGAGACCATCCCCAGCTTTTCGACGCCCGCCGCGCGCACCAGTCCGATGACCTCCACCACCGTGCCGTAGGGCACGTCGCGGTCGGCCCGCAGGAACACCGTGGGGCTGGCCATTTCAGCAGACCCGCCCATTTCAGCAGACCCGCCCGTGCCGCCAGCCCCCTCCGATGCGGCCAACCCCGCCAGCCACCGTTCCAGTCCGGCCATGTCGGTGCGCCGTTCGTCCAGATACAGCGAGCCGTCGGCCCGCACGGTCAGCAGCACGCTGGCATGGTCCTGGGGCAGCACCTGTACCGTCTGCGTGTGCGGCAGTTCCACGTCCACCCCCTCGGTCATCATGGGCGCGGTGACCATGAAGATGATCAGCAGCACCAGCATCACGTCCACGAAGGGCGTGACGTTGATCTCGGCCACGAAGCCGCCCGACCCTCCGGAACCGGTCGTCGCGCCCATCTCAGCCCCTCCCGCCGGGCAGGGCGATGCCCTGCGCGTGGGCGTTGGCCTCGTGCTGCAACCGGTTCAGCAGCAGTCCGGCAAAGCTGATGCACTGTCCTTCCAGCGTCGCCAGCCTGCCCAGCAGCACGTTGTAGGCCATGGCCGCCGGGATGGCCACGGCAAGGCCCAGCGCCGTGGCCACGAGCGCCTCGGAGATGCCGGGGGCCACCGTGGCCAGCGAGGCGGACTTCATCTGCCCGATGGACTGGAACGAGTGCATCACCCCCCACACCGTGCCGAACAGGCCGATGAACGGCGCGGTGTTGGCCGTGGTGGCCAGCAGGGGCAGGGCGCGCGACAGCCGTCGGATTTCCTCGCCCACGCCGTGGCGCAGGGTGCGGCGCACGTTGTCGGCCAGCAGGCGGTCGGCGTCGCCGGTGCGGGCCAGGCGGTTGAACTCGTCCACGCCCAGCCGGGCCATGCGCCGCAGGGGCGACGCCCCGCACCCGCAGCCGTCCAGCCGGTGCAGCAGGTCCGTCAGGCCGGGGGCGGACAGGGCGTCGGAAATGCCTTGGGCGATGCCCCGGCGGGCGCGCTCCAGGGTGCGCCACTTGGCGCAGATGACGGCCCAGCTGGCCAGCGACATGACGACCAGCATCGCCAGCACCGCCTTGGCCACCGGAGTGGCCTGGGCGATCAGTTGCAGCATGCTTGCATCCATTGTGTTCCTTCCTTCGGGTGTGTCCCGTTTTTGGTTGTGCCGCCCGTGCGGCCTTGCGGCGCGGGGTGCCGCGTCCGGGCATTTCTTCCGCTGCCCGGTTGACACCCGCCACCGGCCATGGCATTGGGCATGAAAGTTTGCTTAATCAAACTTTGTGCGCAGCGCAAAACATATTGCCGCCAGCGGCGAAGAGCAAGGAAAACAACATGACCAGCCCCGCACCCGGCGCAGCTGTCCTGACAGCCGACCTGCCCATGAATGATAATGAAATCCAAAATCGTATGTTCGGTGAACCGGGCCTGCCCGCTCCCGCCCCCGGGTCCGATGGCGCGCCGGACGCCGCATCCGGCGATGCCGCCAGCCAGCGGCTGCGCGCCTGCTTCGCCGCCACGGACGGCGACCCGCTGGGCAGCGCCTTTCCGCGCAAGCTGGCCATCCATGCCGGGCTGGGCGGCACCCCCGTGGAAGAGGAGCGCAAGGCCGACCTGCTGGGCCACCTGCTGTCCCGCCCGCGCACGGGCAAGACGGCGGCCTACGTGCACGTGCCCTTCTGCGAGACGCATTGCCTGTACTGCGGCTTCTACACCAAGGCTTACGGCCCCGGCGAAAGCGCCCGCTACACCGACGCGCTGCTGCGCGAACTGGACATGTGGGCCCACGCGCCCGCCCAGAACGAAGGCCCGGTGCACGCCGTGTACATCGGCGGCGGCACCCCCACCGCGCTGGAAGCCCCGGACCTGACCCGGCTGCTGCGCGGCATCGGCGCGGCCCTGCCCCTGGCCAACGACTGCGAGATCACCGTGGAAGGGCGCATCCACAACTTCGGGCCGGACAAGATGGAGGCCTGCCTGGCGGGCGGCGCCAACCGCTTCTCGCTGGGGGTGCAGACCTTCGACACCGAATTGCGCCGCCGCATGGGCCGCCGCGCCCCGCGCGAGGAGATCATGGCCGCGCTGCGCCGCCTGTCCGCCTACGACCAGGCGGCGGTGGTCATCGACCTGATCTACGGCTTTCCCACCCAGACCGCCGATTCGTGGCGGCGCGACGTGGAAACCCTGCTGGAACTGGAACTGGACGGGGCCGACTTCTACCAGCTCAACGTGTTCCGGGGCACGCCGCTGTTCACGGCGGTGGAGGCGGGCAAGCTGTCCCCCGCCGCCGGCATGGCCGAGCAGGGCCGCCTGTTCGCCGAGGGCATCCGGCTGATGCACGGGGCGCGCTGGCGGCGGCTGTCGTCCAGCCACTGGGGGCGCACCACGCGCGAACGCAACCTCTACAACCAACTGGCCAAGGGGCAGGCCCACTGTCTGGCGTATGGCCCCGGGGCCGGGGGCATGCTGCACGGCCACGCCTTCTTCATCCAGCGCGCCTACGCCGACTGGCTGGCGGCGGTGCAGGGCGGCGGCAAGCCCGTCATGGCCCTGATGCTGCCCCCGGCCTCCGCCGGGCTGGCGCGGGCCGTGGCCTCGGCCTTCGAGTCGGGGCGCATCGACCCCGCCCGGCTGGACGCGGAACTGGGCCAGCCCGTGGCGCGCCATGCCGCGCCCCTGCTGGAACAGTGGCGCGGCGCGGGCCTGCTGGAGCGCGACGGCGACTGGCTGGAGCTGACCATGGCCGGACAGTTCTGGCAGGTGACCATGGCGCACCTGCTCATCAACTATCTGATCCACGAGATCGAGGAGGAAAACGCATCGTGAGAGACACCATCGAACCCGGTCGCCCGAAATTCGCCCGCCGCAAGCGGGCGGCGGCCCGCCTGCTGCTGGCCGCCGCCACCGTGCTGCTGCTGTCGCCCATGGCCGCGCTGGCGGAGGAAACGGCCCCCGAACAGGCAACGGAACAGTCTTCGGGACAGTCCGTCACCCGCACCCGCGACGTGGTGGTCACCGCCACCCGCACCGAGCACGACCTGAAGGACGTGCCCTCGTCCGCCGCCGTGGTGGACCAGGAAGACCTGAAGCGCACCCCGGCCATCAACGTGGCCGACGCCCTGCGCGACGTGCCCGGCGTGGAGGTGTTCGACCTTTCCGTGCCCGGCGCCAAGCGCGTGCAGATACGTGGTGAAAGCGGCCAGCGCGTGCTGGTGCTCATCGACGGGCAGAAGGTGTCGGAGCAGAAGTCCATGGACGGCGCGCCGCTGCTCATCGACCCCAACCGCATCGAGCGCATCGAGGTCATCAAGGGCCCGGCCTCGGTGCTGTACGGGTCCGAGGCCATCGGCGGGGTGATCAACATCATTACCAAGAAGGGCGGCGACAAGCCCATCAGCGTGGAGACCAGCGTCACCTTCGATTCGTCCACCGACGGGTTCACCGAATACCTTTCGGCCTTCGGCGGCATGAACGGGTTCAAGTACCGCGTGTCCGGCAGCTACAACGACCAGGGCAACCGCCGTTCCGCTGACGGCGAGATGGACGACACCTCGTACATGACCCGCGATACCGCCGCCTTCCTGGGCTACGACGCGGAAAAGGCGTCCTTCGGGGTCACCTACGAGGAATACTGGAGCAACCTCAACGCCATGACGCCGGAGGGCACCACCGGCGGCACCCTGTACAACTTCGACCTGGACATCCCCCTGTGGGAACGCCGCAAGGCGGGCGGCTACGCCGAGTTCCGCGACGTGAGCGACCTCGTCTCCCGCGTGCGGGTGGACGCGTACTACCAGGAAGTGACCAAGGAGATGATCAACATCATCGGGGTGAAACCCAACGCCATGATCACCATCGACCAGGACCAGCGCACCCGCAACGAGCAGGCCAGCTGGGGCGGCACCATGCAGGTGGACCTGCTGCCGCACGAGGACCATCACGTCATCCTCGGCTACGACGTGAACCTGGACGACCTGGACGCCAACACCGAGATCGACATGAAGCGGTACATGGGCAGCACGCTGATCGCCTCCACCTTCAGCAGCTTCGACTACGACGCCACCATGGACACCCACGCGGTGTACCTGCAGGACGAATGGACCCTGCCGGAGGACTTCACCCTGACCCTGGGCGTGCGCCAGACCTGGGTGCGGTCGGAACTGGAGGACACCAACAACGACGACCTGGAGACGGGCACCCGCTCCGCCTCGCACCCGGTGTTCAGCGCGGGCCTGACCTGGGCGGGCATCGAGGACACCACCCTGCGCGCCCTGTTCTCGCAGGGGTACCGGTTCCCCAACCTGCAACAGCTGTACATCGGCACGGTGCACGGCGGTTCGGACCCCACCTTCCCCAATTCCGACCTGGACCCGGAAACCTCGAACAACTACGAGGTGGGCGCGCGGTATGACAATGGCGCGCTGAACCTGGACGTGGCCTTCTTCGTCTCCAACGCCGAGGACTACATCACCACCACCAAGGTCACCGGCGGCAACCAGTTCACCAACGTGGACGAGGCCGACACCTACGGCGTCGAAGCCTCGGCGGGGTATACCTTCCGCTCGCTGTTCCTCACCCCGTACGCCAGCGGCACGTGGCTGAAGCGCCACTACGACTCCGGCACCCTGAGCACCTGGGACACCGGCCACCCCGAATACATGGGCCGCCTGGGCGTGCGCTTCGACCGCGACCTGCCGGAACGGAAGATGAACCTGTTCGCCGACCTGTACATGCGCGCCGCCGTGGACGCCCGCGAGGAATATTCCGACGGCACCCACGACAACTACGACGCCTGGGAAACGCTGAACCTCTCGCTGGGCACCAAGTTCGGCGAGGAACGCCAGCACTTCGTCAGCCTGAGCCTGCTGAACATCCTGAACAGGGACTACCAGACGGCGGCCTCGTCCATCGACGAGCCGGGCATGCACGCGGTGGTCAAGGTGGGGACCACGTTCTGATCGACGGATGGATTGCCGCCTAATATTGAAAATGGAAATCGTTTTCAGTATGGCGAAAGCGGGTGCCGGGCAACCGGCACCCGAAACCCGCCGGGCATGACGGCCATGACGGCCAGAGCCGCCGGACTCCCGGCCCCGGACTTCAACCTTACGGATGACGACGCATGAAGACGAACGCAAGCCGCCCCGGCGCGCCGCCCCCGCCTGTTCCGGGCGCACCGGTCCTGTCCCCACCGGTCCTGTCCGGCACCGCCCCGGGCCGGGGCAGGGCGCGCTACTGGGCCGTGCGCGAACTGGTGACGGTGGGCGTGTTCGCCGCCCTGACCAAGGTGTCCAGCCTGCTGGTGGCCCTGATGGGCGGCGGCATGAACCCGCTCACCCTGGTGCTCAAGAACCTGGTGTTCACGGTGCTGGCGCTGGTGCTGCTGTTCAAGCTGCGCAAGGCGGGCACGCTGCTGCTGTTCACCCTGGTCAACGTGCTGGTGTCCATGCTGCTCATGGGCGGCGGGTTCTTCCTGCTGCCGTCCATGCTGGCGGCGGGCCTCGCGGCGGAAGGGATCATCCTGCTGCTGGGCGGCTACCGCAACGAGATGGCCCTGGTGGCGGGCATCGCCTGCTACGACATCCTGTTCAAGGCCGGGTCGTTCGGCGTGTCGTGGCTGTTCGTGCGCGAACAGCCGGAACTTCTGTGGTTCACCGGGGTGGTGGTGGCCATCGGGTACGTGGGTGCCCTGGCCGGGCTGCCGGTGGGCCTGCGTTTTCTGCGGGAGCTGCGCCATGCGGGCATCGTCCATGAATGACCGGTGGACCGCCGGGGGTGCGGCCGACGCGCGCGGCCGGGGCCTGATGCACCGGCTGGACGCGCGGACCAAGATGGCCGTTTCGCTGCTGGGGTCCGTGGCGGTGATGGTGCTGTCCGACCCCGCGGCGCTGGGCCTGCTGCTGGCCGCGTCCACCGCCTACGCCCTGACCCTGGGCCGCTGGCGCATGCTGCTGGCCTGCCACGCGGGCATCGCGGTCCTGATGTGCGTGGCCTTCGGCCTGATGCACGCCATGCACCTGGCGGTGCCGCGCATGTCCCCGCTGGAGCCGGTGCGCCTGCTGGTGCCGTTCCTGCGTCTGGCCATCATGCTCAACGTGGTGCTGGCCCTGGCCCTGTCCACGCGGGTGCAGGCCATGCTGTCCACCCTGAAGTCGCTGCGGCTGCCGTTCTGCGTGTACATTCCCACGGCGGTGATGGTGCGCTTCGTGCCGTCGTTCGTGGCCGACGTGCGCCAGGTGTCCGAAACCCTGAAGACGCGCGGCTACCGGGTCAACCCGCTGTTCCTGCTGCGCCATCCGTTGCTGTCGATGCGCCTGCTGTTCGTGCCGCTGGTGTTCCGTGCCCTGCGCGCGGCGGACGAACTGGGCATCGCGGCGGAACTGAAGGGTCTGGGCTACGCCGACCGGCTGCGCCCGTGCCGCACGGTGCATCTGGCCCGGCGCGACTGGGCCGCCATGGCCGGGGCGCTGGCGCTGGTGGCGGCGGGCGTGGGGCTGCAACTGCGCGCGGGCTGGGGCGGGGGAGGCATGTTCTGATGCTGCGCCTCGCCGACGTCACCTACACCTATCCCCACGCCACGGAACCCGCCGTGCGCGGTCTTTCCCTGCGGGTGCGCCCCGGCGAGGCGGTGCTGTGCACCGGCCCCAGCGGGTGCGGCAAGTCCACCCTGGTGCGCCTGGCCAACGGCCTGTGCCCCCACTACTACCGGGGGCGGCTGGAGGGGGCCGTGACCGTGGACGGCCGCCGCACGGCGGAAACGCCCCTGCACGAACTGGCCCATCTGGCGGGCACCCTGTTCCAGGACCCGGAAAACCAGTTCTTCGCCCTGACCGTGGGCGACGAAATCGCCTTCGCCCACGAATGGCGCGGCAGCGAACCGGCCCGGACCCTGGCCGCCGTGCAGGAGGCCGCCCGCCGCTTCGGCATCGGCCACTTGCTCGACCAGTCCATCCACGACCTGTCCGAAGGGCAGAAGCAGAAGGTGGCGCTGGCCTCCATCCTGTCGCTGGGTCCGCGCGCCGTGGTGCTGGACGAGCCCACGGCCAACCTGGACCCGGAAGCCACGCTGGCCCTGGCCGGGGAAATCCGCGCGCTGAAGGCGGCGGGCATGGCCGTGCTGGTGGTGGACCACCGCCTGTACTGGCTGGAGGGCGTGGTGGACCGGGTGGTGGTGATGGCCGAAGGGCGCATCGTGGAGGAGGGGGACTTCTCCATCCTGCACGACGACGCGCTGCGCCGGGCGCGCGGCCTGCGCGCCGCCCGCGTGGCCGACCCGCGCACGGCCCTGCCCGAGGCCAGCGGACGGGGCGACGCCCTGTGCGTGGCCGACCTGCGCTACGCCCACAAGCATGGCCCGGAACTGTTCCACGGGGCCTCGTTCCTGCTGCCGCGCGGGGTCATCGGGGTGCTGGGCGACAACGGCGCGGGCAAGACCACCCTGGCCCGGCTGCTCACGGGGCTGCACCGCATGCATTCCGGCAGGCTGCACCTGCACGGCGTGCCGGTGCGGCCGGACCGTCTGCTGCGTCACGGCAGCATCGTGCTCCAGAACACCGACCACCAGTTGCACATGAAGAGCGTGCGCGAGGAAATCGCCGCGTCCATTGCGGCAGGGGCTGCGGGGGCTGCGGGCAGGGCGGGGAACGGAACCCGCCCGGACTTCCGCCCGGCGACTGGCCAGTCTGGCCAGACCGGCCAGACAGGCCAGACCGCGCCGTCCACGGAAGACGATCTGTTGCGCCTCTTCAATCTGGCCCATCTGGCCGACCGCCATCCCCAGTCCCTGTCGGGCGGGGAGAAGCAGCGGCTGGTCATCGCCTGCGGCATGGCCAAGCAGCCCGAGGTGCTCATCCTCGACGAACCCACCAGCGGCCTGGACGGCCACAACATGCGTCTGGTGGCCGACGCCGTGCGCGCGGCGGCCGCGCGGGGCGCGGTGGTGCTGCTGGTCAGCCACGATCTGGAACTGCTTTCCATCACCTGCGACGCCGCGCTGCGCCTGCCGCTGCGCTGCCCGCGCACAACCAAGGAGAATCCCGAATGTTCGACCATCTCGTGACGCCGGAACTGCGCGACGCCGTGCAGGCCGCCGTGAAGGACAGCCCGGACATCATGCTGCACACCCTGGCCCAGCGCTGCAACGCGTCCGAGGGGGCCGTGGCCTGTGCCCTGCCCGCCGACATGCGCCGCTTCGCCCCGGCCGACGCCTTCGACGCGGTGTGGGAGGACATGACCGGCTGGGAGAAGGTGACCCTCATCGCCATGACGCCCGGCGCGGTGGTGGAGGTCAAGGGCAGGCTGCCCAAGGGCCGCCGGGGCCACGGCATGTTCAACCTGCACGACGCGGAGAATCCGCTGGGCGGCCATGTGTTCGTGGAGCGGCTGGGCGCGGTGTGCTTCCTGTCCAAGCCGTTCTTCGGGCTGGAAAGCCATTCCGTGCAGTTCTACGACACCGACGGCGCGGCCATGTTCGCCGTGTACGCGGGCCGCGAGGGCCGCGCGCTGATTCCTTCGGTGCGCGAGGCGTTCCTGGCCCTGCGCGACCGGGTGTGCGCCGGTCCGGCCCTGACAGCCGACAGCGTGGACGTGGGCAGGAACGCGGGCGAGGTGGCGGCATGAAATCGCTGGTCGTCTACTCCTCGCGCACCGGCAACACCGAAAAGGTGGCCCGCGCCATCGCGGACTGCCTGCCCCGGCCCTGCGACCTGTTGCCCGTGGACCAGGCCCCGGACCTTTCCGCTGGCGGCGGAACCCACGGCTACGACTTCGTGGCCCTGGGTTTCTGGGTGGACAAGGGCGGCCCGGACGCGGCGGCCGCCAAGTACATGCAGGCGGTGAAGAACTGCCGGGTGGGCCTGTTCGGCACCCTGGGGGCCTGGCCCGATTCCGACCACGCCCGCGACTGCATCCGCCGCGCCGAAGAGATGATGGCGGGCAACGAGGTGTTGGGCTCGTTCTTGTGCCAGGGGCGCATCGACCCGGCCGTCATCGCCATGATGCAGAAGATGGCCTCGGACGCGCACCCCATGACCCCGGAACGCATCGCGCGCATCCGGGAAGCGGAACGCCACCCCGACGAAAAGGATCTCGCCGACGCGCAGGCCGCTTTCCGGGCCATGGCGGACCGGTTGGCCGCCACGGCCGCCACCGCCACCGCCCCCGGAGACCCGGCATAGGGCCGGACCCGGAGCGCACCGGACGCCGCATTACCGCCGACATGGCAAGGAGCACCCATGCATCTGCCTGCACTGCGTGAACATTCCGAAGACCGGGAGGGCCTGGGCGGCATTGTCGCGTCGCTGGTGATCCACTGCGGCGTGTTCCTGCTGATGGCCATGGCTCCGCTGGCGGCGCATCCGCCCCGTCAGCCCCTGCCGCTGGGCGTGGTGATGATGGACCTGCAAGGTCTGGCGCTGCCGGGTGGCGGTGGTGGCGGGGCGGCGTCCGCCGTTCCGGAATCCGCGCCGCAGCCGGTGTCCCGTCCCCGGCCGCAGGCCGCGCCTCCGGCCACGCCCGCGCCTGTGCCGGTCAAGCCTGCCGCCTTGGTGACGGAGAACGCCGCCAAACCCGTGGCGGCGCGCAAGGTGGCCGCCAAGGCCGCGCCCCGGCCAGAGGTGCGGGACACGTCAGCCCCGAAACCGGCCCCGAAATCGGCCCCGGACCGGCCTGCCGCCCACCAGCCCCGCGAGGAGCGGAACACCACGGCGGGGCGGGAGGCGGAGTTCTGCGACACCGTGCCCGTTGCCGCAGCCTCCGGCGGTGCGCCGGGCGGTGTGGCGCGCGGCGCGGGAAGCGGCGGGCCGGGCAGTGGCGCGGGCGCGCCCGCCGCCGGGCATCCGGGCGGAAGCCCCATGGCGGACGCGGGCGAGACGCAGCGCATCCTGGCCGCCCTGACGGCGCTGGTGGAAAGGTACAAGGAATACCCCCGCGCCGCGCGGAGGGCGGGATACCAGGGCACCGTGGTCATGGCCGTGAAGCTGCGCAGCGACGGGGCCATCGACACCTGGAACGTGGCCGCGTGCAGCGCCCATGCCCTGCTGGACAGGGCCACGGAAAAGGCCTTCGCCCGCATGGAGGGGGTGCGTGTGGCCAATGTCAGCCTGCCCGGCGACATGCGCGTGCTGGTGCCGGTGCGCTACGAGCTGAACTGACGGGATTGGCGGGACTGACGATGGGGCATCCGGTCATGTCCCGTCATGTCCGGCAATGCCTGGCGATGCCGCCGCCGGGCGCTACCCGGTGCGGCCGCCCTTCCTGCGGCGCGGCGCGGCCGCGCGGGCCGGGCTGGGCAGCGGGGGGGCGTCCTGTTCCCGCGCCGCCGGACCGTCCATCTGCGTATCCGGGCCGGGGTGGGGCTTGCGGCGCATGTAGGCCGCGTAGTCCTCGCGCCAACGGTCCAGTTGCAGACCGGTGCGTTCGAGGTACAATAGGAACTGCCCCAGCCGCTTGATGACCTGCGCGTCCACGGCGTGCTCCACCCGGCAGGCGGTGGCCTCGGCCAGTGGCCGGTCCAGTTGCAGCACGTCGCCGAACAGCCGGCGCAGGATCATGTTGCGGTGGGCGATTTCGCGCGCCAGCGGTTCGCCCTGCGGGGTCAGCCGCACCAGACTGTACGGCTGGTATTCGATGAGCCCCCGCGCGGCCAGGGCCTTCAGCGCGCTGGTCACCGTGGACCGGGACACCCCCTGGGCCTCGGCGATGTCGCGCGAGCGCGCCGCTCCGCGCTCCATCTCCAGGTGGAAGATGGCGACCAGATAATCTTCGAGCGTGTTGGACAGCGGGGTGTTCTCTGCCGACATGCCGGCCCCTTGCGTGTTGTGTTGTCCGCGCCGTGGCGCGCGTTTCGCCCCTGTATCGTAAAACACTTCCGGATGCACCCCTTGAACGCCACCATGCCGGGGCCCGCCGCCCCCAACATCGTTCCCGCCGTTGCCGAACCGGCCCCCTTTCCCGATGCCCGGCCCGCCCCGCCGACCCCGCCGACCCCACCGACCTCACCCACGGGGCGCCATCTGGTGGCCGCGCTGCTGCGCCCCCTGCGCGGCCGCTTTGCCCTGGGCATCGGGGGCAGCCTGCTGGCCCGGCTGTGCGACCTCATCCCCATGGCTCTGCTGGGCGTGGTGGTGGACGCCGTCACCGGAGGGCAGACCGCCCCCGCGACCTACGCGATGTATGGGGCCATGGTGCTGGGGGCCTTCACCGGGCTGGCCGTCTTCCAGTGCGGCAGCGACTACATGCTGGCCGACGTGGCCCAGCGGCTGCGCCATGCGTTGCGCATGGCCCTGTACGGCCACCTGCTGCGGCTGGACGCCGGGTTCTACGAAAGCCGCCGCAAGGGCGACCTGATGAACGTGGTCTCCGGCGACGTGGACACCCTGGAGGCCGTGGTGTCCGACACCCTGCCCGGCGCGGTGCGCGTGGGCATGATGGTCTGCGGCACCTACGGCTGGATGCTCTGGCTGGACTGGCGGCTGGCCGCGCTGCTGCTGATCCCGGTACCGGGCGTGGTGTGGCTGATGGTGCACTTCGCCCGGCGCATCCGGCCGCAGTACCTGCACGCCCGCAAGGCGGCGGGGGGCTTTGCCGGGGTGCTGGAGAACAGCCTGCACGGCGTGGCCGAATTGCAGGCCGCCAACGCCCAGGACCACGAAATGGAGCGGCTGCGCGTCCGGTCCGCCGAATACCGCGACGCGGGCATCGCCGCCGCGCGCACGCGGGCCCGGTTCATCCCGGCCATCTTCATCGCGGCGGGGCTGTCCTTCGCGCTGCTCATCGCCGGGGGCGGGTGGCTGGCCGCGCAGGGCAGCGGCCCCAGCGTGGGCGCGTACACCACCTTCGTGTTCATGGGCATGCGGCTGGTGCTGCCCATCTTCGCGGCGGGCATGGTGGCCAACCAGGTGCAGCAGGCACGGGCCGCCCTGACGCGTATCGACGAACTGCTGCAAGCCCGGCCCACGGTGGTGGACGCCCCCGGCGCGGAGGATTTGCGCGAGCCGCCCCGGCGCATCGAATTGCGCGGCGCGGGCTACGGCTACGGCGAGGGCCATGGTGAAAGGGAAGACGCCCTGCACGCCATCGACCTGACGGTGACCGAGGGCATGTCGCTGGGCATCGTGGGTCCGTCGGGCGCGGGCAAGAGCACCTTGGTGCGCCTGCTGCTGCGCCTGCACGACCCCAAACGGGGCGAGGTGCTGGTCAACGGCCGTCCGCTGGGCAACTGGACCCTGGCCTCGTACCGGTCGCACATCGGCTACGTGCCGCAGGATCCGTTCATCTTCCACGGCACGGTGGAGGAAAACATCCGCCTGGGCGCGCCGCACGCCGACGACGCGGCGGTGCGCGAGGCCGCGCGCATGGCCGACGCGCACGACTTCATCACGGACCTGCCCGACGGCTACGCCACGTTCATCGGCGAGCGGGGACTGAAGCTGTCCGGCGGGCAGCGCCAGCGCATCGCCCTGGCCCGCGCCCTGCTGCGCGACCCGGCCGTGCTGATCCTGGACGAGGCCACCTCCGCCGTGGATTCGCTGACCGAGCAGCGCATCAAGCGCAATCTGGCCGGGCTGGCGGCCGGAAAGGAAGCCGGCGGGGACTGTACCCCGTCGGCCGAGCGGCCCGGTCGGCCCGGTCGCATGGTCATCGCCGTGGCGCACCGCCTCTCCACCCTGGCCGACTTCGACTGCGTCGTCGTGCTGGACCAGGGCCGCGAGGTGGAACGCGGCACCCCGCGCGAACTGCTGGAGCGCGGCGGCCTGTACGCCGAGATGTGGAATACGGGGACGGCCTCGGAGGGATAGGGTGGCCGGGAATGCGCTAGTTTTGGGGTGAATTTTTACTATCCGGGTTCGCTAATTAAAAAATGAGATCAAAATTTAATTAGCGCTCCGGGTAAGAAAAAAATTCTGAGCGGAATTTTAGGCAATGGGTGTTCCGATCAGTCGAGGAAAAGCCGGTAGTACTCGGTGAACAGATATTCCCTGTTGCGCTGCAAGCCGGTCATTTCTTCGAGGATGCCAAGCCGGACCATTTCCTCGATGAGGGTGTTGGCCGTTGGAGGCGAGATGCCGAGGTTCCGGGCCACGAGCTTTCCACTGGTGACCGGATTCATGTACAGCGATTCCAACAGCCTTTGGGCATTGGCGGATCGTGCGCCCAACGAAAGAACCTTTTGCAGGGAACGCTCCTTGAGCGCCATGATGTTCCGGAACGTGGTCACCCCGTTGCGGGCCGTATCGCGCATGGCCACGAGGAAGAAGCGGACCCAGTGGCCGAGGTCGTTGGACACGCGGACCCCGGTCAGCGCATCGTAGTATTGCCCCTTGTGCTTTTCCATGTGTGCGGAAAGGTAGAGGCACGGCTTGCTGAGCAGCCCGGCGCTGATGAGGTACAGCGTGATGAGCAGGCGCCCGATTCTGCCGTTGCCGTCCAGAAAGGGGTGAATGGTTTCGAACTGGTAGTGGCTTATGGCTACCCGAATGATGTGCGGAACGTGAATCTCCGCGTTGTGCCAGAACTTTTCGAGGTCGCCGAGCAGTTCGGGAAGCTCGTCGTGATGGGGGGGAATGAAGACGGCGTCCTTCAGCGACGCCCCCCCGATCCAGTTTTGCGAGCGGCGGAATTCGCCGGGCGTCTTGCGTTCGCCGCGCACACCGCGCATCAATATCTCGTGTGTTTTCCGGAGCAGGCGATTCGAAAGCGGAAGCTCCGCCAGTTCGTGGATGGCCACGTTCATTGCATCGATGTAGTTGTGCACTTCCTGCCAGTCGTCGCGTTTTTCTTCGGCAACGTGCATTCTGTCGCGCAGCGCATCGTCCATTTCCGTGCGCGTGCCTTCGATGCGGCTGGAGGTGTTGGCCTCCTTGACGACGTGCATGTAGATGTAGCGGTCCACGTCCGGGACCATCTTCGAAAAGGCGTCCAACTCGGCGAGGCTGCGGGTGGTTTCCTCCAGCAGGCTGTTGATGCGCGGGTCTTCCCACGTCCACTCGCGGTTCACCAGGGTGGGCGTGAAGCTTTTGTATTCGTACTGCTGGACGAATTTTCCGGAGGTGAAGTCTTCGAACTTCATCGGATGCCTCGCTTGCTGGCGGGAAGAGCCGAAAGCCGGGCGGATTCCGGCGGAGGAGATGTGGTGCCCGGAGCGGGGATTGAACCCGCACAGCCGTGAGGCCGAGGGATTTTAAGTCCCTTGCGTCTGCCAGTTCCGCCATCCGGGCACGGTGGGAATGGGCCGAAACCCTAGTATGCGGGCCGGTTGCCGTCAACGTCGGGGTGGTGCACGGCCACGCCGGGGCGGCGGGGACGCCTACTCTGCCGGTTTCGCGGTCGTCTTGCCGCCACCCTTACCGCGTTTGGCGCGGGCCGCGCCCGGCTTGGGTTTTGCCGTGGGCCCCACGGCCAAGGCCGGGTCCGTTTGCGCGTGGGCGGCCATGCCCGCGCGGGCCTCGGGCAGGCGCAGGGCGGCCTCGCGCCAGGTGCCGTCGGCCAGCAGGTACAGATGCAGCAGGTCCAGCCCCTTGTCCACGAACAGCATGCGCCCTTCCACGTCGCCGCGCAGCAGGGGGGCCACGGCGGCGCAGGCCGCGTGGAACGCCGTCTCCTCGTGGTGGGCGAACACGCATTGCACGCGCAGGGCGTCGCCCGTGGGGGTGAAGTCGATGTGCTCGCCGCCGCTGGCGTCCAGCGCGCCGTGGATGGCGTCCACCAGTTCGGCCTCGCGGGCCAGCAGATCGTTGTAGCTCAGTTCCGGCCCGTACACGAAATGGCCGAAGAGTTCACAGTCGAATTTCGCCATGTGCGGTCCTTGGGTATTCCGGGAGGATACGGGAGAAGCCGGGACGCCCGCCTGCCGTGCCGGTTGGCCGTACCCGGGGGCGCGGCATATCCCCGATGATATAGCCGAGCCGGCTTCGGGCGTCAAAACCGCCGCACCGCGCGCGCCGGATGCACCCGTGGCGTTCCGGCGGCTGTCCGGCTGGACGTTCGCCGCGCGGCCGGCGATACTGGCCCCACTCGCACGTTCCCCTTTGCAAGGAGGCCCCATGCCCTACGTCAACATCCGCATCACCCGCGAAGGCGCGACCAGCGAGCAGAAGGCGGCGCTCATCCTGCACATCCGGGGCGTCACGCAGTTGCTGGTGGACATTCTCGGCAAGAACCCCGCCACCACCGTGGTGACCATCGACGAGGTGGACATCGACAACTGGGGTGTGGGCGGGGAAACCATCACCGCCCGGCGCAAGCGCGGCGCGTAGCCGGGAGGGGGGTGGCGCGGCCACGGCTGTCCCCACCGCCCGGCCTCGCGCGCTGGCGCATCGCCCCCCCATCTGCTACAGACTTGGGCATGCACACGGACACGCGCCCCCGCTTGGTGGTGCTCGGGCTGGACGGCCTGCCGTTCTCGCTGGCCCGCCACCTCTGCGCGCGGGGCCGCACCCCCAACCTTGCCCGCATCGCCGCATCCCCCAACGCGTCGGCCCTGGCCGCCGAGCTTCCCGACCTCTCGCCGGTGAACTGGACCTCGTTCTACACGGCGGTCGGTCCGGAGACGCACGGGGTGTACGGCTTCACGCGGTTCAACGTGGCCACGCGCCGGTTGTCGCTGGCCGACTTCTCGCAGGTGGCCGCGCCCACCATCTTCGACCGCCTGGGCGAGCGCGGGCTGACCAGCCGGGTCGTCAACCTGCCCAACACCTACCCGGCGCGGCCCATTCCGGGCATGCTGGTGTCCGGATTCGTGGCGCACGACCTAGGGCGGGCGGTGCATCCGCCCTTCCTGCTGGGGCCGCTGGCCGGGGCGGGCTACCGGCTGGAGGCCGACACCGCGCGTGGCGCGGCCGACCCGGCCCACCTGCTGGCCGAACTGCGCGCCACCCTGGCCTCGCGCCGCGCGGCGCTACGCCTGCTGTGGCCGGACCTTGCGTGGAACCTGTTCGTGCTGGTGCTGACCGAGACCGACCGGCTGTTCCACTTCCTGTGGGACGCGGTGACCGGCGAAGACCACCCGCTGCACCCGGCGTGCATGGACTTTCTGACGGAATGGGACGCGCTGGTGGGCGAGGTGCTGGACCTCGTCAAGGCCCTTTCCGCGTGCGACGGTCGCCCGGTGCGCCTGCTGGCGCTGGCGGACCACGGTTTCGGCCCGGTGCGCGCCGAGGTGGACCTGAACGCCTGGCTGCGCGGGCAGGGCCTGCTGCGCCAGGTCACGCCCGGCGGCGTGGAACAGTGCGGCGAGTTGGACGCCGCCACCCTGCATCCGGACAGCGCGGCCTTCGCGCTGGACCCCGGCCGCATCTACCTGCGCACCCGCCGCCGCTTCCCCGACGGCATGCTGGACGACGCGGCCGGGCGGCATCTGTCCGAACGGCTGCGGCGCGAGCTTATGGAATTGACGTTCGAGGGCGCGCCGGTGTTCCGCGCCGTGCTCACGGCGGACGAGGCATACGGGCCGGAGGTGCCCGGACATCTTTCCGGCGCAGGCGAATCCGCCGACACTCCCGCTGATGGTCCGCCCATGCGCTGGGCCGCGCCGGACCTGGTCTGCGTGCCCGCCTACGGCTTCGACCTCAAGGCCAAGTGGAACCGCGCCCAGGTCTTCGGCCTGCCGGAACAGTATGGCCGCACCGGCACCCACACCCCGGACGACGCCTTCTGGTACGATTCGCAGCCGGACGGCAGCGCACCCGTTTCGGTGCGTGACGCGGGCGCGGCCGTGCTGCGCCACTTCGGGCTGGATGCGCCACCGCGCACCACGGGCTATCCGGCCAGTCTCACCACACAGGCGGGTTGGCGGGGGACGGTGCCCGCCCCCGGCGGGGACGGCCCGCCCGCCCCATCCGGCCCATCCGGCCCATCCGGCCCGGCACATGCCACCCCAAGTCCGCCACACTCCGCCATGTCACCTGCGTCGCTTTCCGATAGCCACATCATCCGCGCGCGCTGAACCACGCCAGCAAAGACTTCACAACGCAAACGCACCGATCACTATCCGGCAACCACATGATAGATTATCGAAACGAACTGAACCCCGCCCAGTATCAGGCCGCCACCACCCTGGAAGGCCCGGTGCTGGTCATTGCCGGGGCGGGCAGCGGCAAGACGCGCACCATCGTCTACCGGCTGGCCAACCTGGTGGAGCAGGGCGTGCCCGCCTCGTCCATCCTGCTGCTTACCTTCACCCGTAAGGCCGCGCGCGAAATGCTGCACCGGGCCGGGCGGTTGCTGGAGCGCAGCGCCACCGCCGCCGTGCACGGCGGCGCGCACGGGGTCACCGGGGTGCAGGGCGGCACCTTCCACGCCTTCGCCTATTCGGTGCTGCGCCAGTTCCGGCCCTCGGGCTACGAGGCGGGCGACCTCACCGTCATGGACGGCGCGGACATCGTGGACGCGGTGCGCCACTGCAAGGACAACCTCGGCATCGGCAAGGGCGACCGGTCCTTCCCGCGCACCCAGAACATCGTGGGGCTCATCAGCAAGTCCCGCAACAAGGAACTGGACATCGACGAGGTGATCCGGCGCGAGGCGTACCACCTGCTGGTGCACGCCGAAGGCATCGCCCGCATCGCCGCCGCCTACCACGCCTACCGGCGCGAGCACGGCCTGCTGGACTACGACGACCTGCTGTTCGAACTGGAACGCCTGCTGCGCGAGCGGGCCGACGTGCTGGACTGGTGCCGCGCCAAGTTCCGCTACATCATGGTGGATGAGTATCAGGACACCAATCTGGTGCAGGCCCGGCTGGTGCACCTGCTGGCGGGCGAGGGCGGCAACGTCATGGCCGTGGGCGACGACGCCCAGTCCATCTACGCCTTTCGCGGGGCGGACGTGCGCAACATCCTGGATTTCCCCAAGCTGTTCCCCGGAGCGCAACTCATCAAACTGGAGGAGAACTACCGCTCCGTGCAGCCGGTGCTGGACCTGACCAACGCCATCCTCGAAGAGGCCCCCCAGGCCTACCGCAAGAAGCTGTTCGCCGCGCGCGAAGGGGGCGACAGGCCGCAGGTGGTGCGTCCGCTCAGCGACCTGACCCAGGCTTCGCTGGTGGTGTCGCGCATCGCGGAATTCCTGCGCGGCTACCCGCCGCACGACATCGCCGTGCTGTTCCGGGCCGGGTACCAGTCGTACCACGTGGAAGTGCAGCTGAACAAACTGGGCCTGAAGTTCCGCAAGTACGGCGGGCTGCGCTACTCCGAGGCGGCCCACGTCAAGGACGTGCTGTCCTACGCCCGCCTGGTGCTGAACCCGCTGGACCTGCCCGCGTTCCAGCGGGTCGCCGCGCTCTCCAAGGGGGTCGGCCCCAAGACCACCCTGAAGCTGTACGACATCGCCCGGCTGGGCGACGCGGAGGCCACCCGCCGCGCCTGCCAGCGCTACCCCGAACTGCGCGCCGACCTGGACCTGCTGGACGGCCTGCGCAAGCGGCCGCACACGCCCACCTCGCTGCTCGAAGAGGTGATGGAGCACTACAAGCCGCGCATGGAAGCCGCCTTCCCCGACGACTGGCCGCGCAGGCAGCAGGGGTTGGAACAACTGCTCCAGATCGCCGCGTCGTACCGCGACCTGGACCTGTTCATCTCCGACCTGTCGCTGGAAGACCCCGGCGAGGAAGAGGAAAACCGCGACAGCGTGGTGCTGTCCACCATCCATTCGGCCAAGGGGCTGGAGTGGGGCGCGGTGCTGCTCATCGACCTGGTGGAGGAGCGCTTTCCCTCGCGGCACGCCATCGCCCGCGCCGAGGACTTCGAGGAGGAACGGCGGCTGATGTACGTGGCCTGCACCCGGGCCCGCGACCACCTGTGCCTGTTCGTGCCCGCCAGCCTGTACAGCCGGGGCGACGGCGGCAACCAACCCGCCGTGCCCAGCCCCTTTGTGCGCGAACTGCCCGCCCACCTGTTCGACGAACTGCACGAAAGCTACTCCGGCGGCCTGATGCGCCGCGATGCGCACAACGGGCAGCGCGGGGCGGGGTTCGGCGGGGGCAGGGGCCTTGTCAATGGAAGCGGGGGGGGCGGCGGCTTCGCTCAGGGCATGGGGACAGGACGCTTCGACGGCGCGCCCGGCATTCCCCGGCCGCCCATGTTCGCGGAAGGGACCGCGCCGGGCAGGGCCGGGGGGGCGGTGGCCCGTCCTGTCACCACGTCACCGGTCCCGTCGCCGACATCTCCTGCCGGGGGACAGCCCGCCCCCGATGCGGGCACGCCCTCGCCGCTGTCCGGCGGCACGGCCCCGGCCGGGCGCTGCGGCTACTGCACCCATCGTATCTTCGGGCGCGGCAAGATCGTGCAGCACCTGCCGCCCGACAAGTACCGCGTGAACTTTCCCGGTTTCGGCCTCAAGGTGATCATGGCCGAATACCTGACGCTGGAATCCGACTGACGCGGGCGCCGCAGCCGTGCGCTGCTTTGCTGACAGCATGCTGCGGCGGCGCGAAAGATGCCGCCAGCGCCCCAGACGCGTCCCACATCACCTGACCAGGAGCCTTCGCATGACCCGGCTTGCCTCCGAGGACGATTTCCTCGCCGCCATCGACCGCCACTTCACCAACGCCCATCCCCACCTGTGCGTGGGGCGCGGCGACGACTGCGCCGTCATCGCCTGCCCGCCGCGCATGGCCGTGAGCACCGACCTGTTCAACGAGCACAGCCACTTTCGCACCAGCTACTTCAGCCCCGGCGACATCGGCCACAAGGCCCTGGCCGTGAACATCAGCGACCTGGCCGCCTGCGGGGCGCGCCCGCTGGGCTTCAGCCTGGCGCTCACCGCGCCCGCCGACCTTTCGCGCGAGTTCTGCGACGAAATGCTGGCCGCCATGGCCGCGCTGGCCCGTGAGCACGACATGGCCCTGACCGGCGGCGACCTGACCTGCGGCGACGCCCTGTCCCTGTGCATCACCGTGTGGGGCGGCCCAGCACCGCGCCCGGCCCCCGCAGCCGTCGCGGAGGACGGCGCGTCGCCCTTCCTGCGGCGGGGCGGTTGCCAGCCGGGTGACCACCTGTTCCTGATGGGCCGCGCTGGGCTGGCCCGCGTGGGCCTGCTGGCGCTGGAAAGCATGGGAACCGAAGCCGCCCGTCTGTACCCCGAGGCGTGCCGCGCCCACCTGCGGCCACGTCCGCAGGTGGCGGCCGGGCTGGCGCTGGCGGCCATCTGCGGCACCGGCGATGCGCGCATCGCGCTCATGGACGTGTCCGATGGCCTCGCGCGCGACCTGCCTCGGCTCATCGGCGCGGACCGGGGCAGCGGCCTGGGCGCGGAACTGGCCATGGACCCCGATGCCCAGCCCGGCGAGGTGCGCGCCTACGCCCTGGCCAACGATCTGGACCCCGTGGACATGGCCTTCACCGGCGGCGAGGACTACGCCCTGCTGGGCAACTGCCGCCCGGCCATGCTCGACGCCGTGCGCGCGGCCGTGCCGGGCCTGACCCTGCTCGGGCAGGTTACCGCCGATGGCGTGGTGCAGGTCAACGGGGACCTGCCCGCGTCCGCCGGGTTCGACCATTTTTCGGGGTAAGAGGAAATCAGGCATTTGCGGGGGAGGGGCGCTTTGACGCTCTGCGGTCGCCATCCGTAAGGTTCGCGCGTTGCGCTCACCCAACGGTTGCCGCAAAGCGCCCCTCCCCCGAACCCCCACCCCGCAAACTTTTTAAATGGGGTGACGGAGTATTCCACCTTAGCCACCGGGGACGAGTACACATGGACACCACCCTGCGGCCCATCGGCGTCGTCGTGTCGCCGCTCACAGACCTGTCCCAGTGCCCCAAGCAGGGCGACGAGGGCGCGCCCGAGGCGTGGGTGGAGATTGCCGCGCCCTACGTGCCCGGCCTGGACACCCTGACGCCGGGCCTGTCCTTGACCCTGCTCACCTGGCTGCATCGCGCCGACCGCCATGTGCTGTCCGTGCACCCGCGCGGTGACCTGAGCCGCCCCAAACGCGGGGTGTTCAACACGCGTTCGCCCGCCCGGCCCAACCCCGTGGGCCTGCACGAGGTGCGCCTGCTGGAACTGGCCCCCGGCGCGGACGGCTCCATGCGCCTGCGCGTGGCCCCGCTGGAAGCGCTGGACGGTACGCCGGTCATCGACATCAAGACCTCGTACCGCCAGCGCCAGCCGGAACCGGCTCAGGGCGGCGATGTCGGCGAGGACGGTGATACGAATCGTATGACGAATGGTAGTGCGAACCGCAACGCATCCGTACACGTGGTGTCCGGTTCCGCCCCTTCCCCGTGGGGCGAGGGCATCCCCGACGGCCACGCTGACGAGTTGCGGCGCATCTGCCTGCGCGGCTGGCAGCGCGGCCTGTATTCCGGGTTCAACGGCAACGCCAGCCTGCGCGTGGGCACGGCCTGCCTGCTGACCTGCTCCGGCGCGGCCAAGGGCGACCTTGGCCCCGGCGACCTCGCGCTGGTGGACATCGCCACCGGTGCGGTGCTGGCCGGGGGCAAGCCCTCGTCGGAAGGGGCCATGCATCTGGCCGTCTACCGCGCCCGGCCCGACGCCATGGCCGTGGTGCACACCCACCCACCGCGCCTGCTGGCCCTGGGGGCTCTGGTGCCCCCGGACGACATGCTGCGCCTGCCCATCTACGAATCGGAACTGCTGTGCGGCCAACTGGGCTTCGCGCCCGCCCACGCCCCCGGCACGCGGGAACTGGCCGACGCCGTGGCCGCTGCCGCCGCCACCCGCGACGCGGTGTGGATGGAGCGTCACGGCCTGTGCTGCGCCGGTCCCTCCGCCGCCCGCGCGTTGGCCCTGGCCGAGGAACTGGAACATCTGGCCGGGGTGCAGCTGGCGGTGCTGTCCGCCCACGCCAAGGCGCGGGACTGAACGAAAAACCCCGGCCCGTGCGGCGGATGCACGGACCGGGGCAATGGTGGCATGTACAGTTCCGGCGTCGCGGCCCTGGGGCGTCGGGCTGTCCCCGGCTACGCCAGTTCGCGCCGGAGCCGCTCGATCTTTTCCGGGGTGATGCCTGCCCGGCTGTGCCACGTCCGGGTGTTCCACCCGCAGATGATGTCCAGCAGACTGCCGAAGTCGAAATAGAAGAAGCGCGTCAGGCCCCGGTGCAGCAGGCGTTTGATGAGCACCCGCCCCGCGCAGCCGGTGGCCACCACGACCACGCCGTAGTCCTCCCGCGTGGACAGGAGCGTGGCGGTTTCCTGTTCGATCCGGTCCATGGCGCGGTACGAATCCTTCATCGGCGTGCGGACGTGGGGTGCGTCGCCGAACAGCAGCCTCCGGTCCGCTTCCAGCACGTCTTCGGCCCCGACGAACAGGGCGGCGTTTTGTTTCAGCAGCTTCAGGAATGCCAGCGCGTATTCGAAATCCGCGGAGAACTGGTAGTGCAGGGCCACCGCGCTGTAGATGGGGTGTCCCGTGAAGCATTCCAGCGTCCTGCGCAGGAATCGTTCGGCCGCTACGTCGCGCATCAGGAAGACGCCCGGCGACATTCCCTCCTCATGGCCGAATTTCACCGAATGTATGGGGAGCGCCTTCAGCACGCCCGGCATGTTGCACCGGAATGCCTCGCGCATTTCCCGGGTGAAGTCGGGGGTGGAGGTTTGCAGCGCATCGTCCGTGCCGTGGGCTAGGTAGACGTCTCCGTCACCGAAGCGCAGGTATGCGCCGCCCTGTTGCGACGCTATGAAGGCCGCGCAGCGCGCCAGTGTCTCGCGCGTCGTGCGGATGCGGACATGGTCCAGAGGGGCGGCGTTGCGCCAGTGCCACGGAATGTGCCGTTTCAGCCGTTCCAATTGGGTATGCAGGACGGGGACCACGTGCAGTCCTTGGGAAGAAGACGAGGGTATGCCACGCGCGCGTCTGGCCGCAGGGCACACGCCACCGCCGGATACGGCCCTAAAGAGCCGCCCTGTCGTATCGCCTCGTGGCGTGGGTGATGCACTGCCGCGTTGCCTGAAAGGCACGCATAGATTTTTCGCGCTTCGCCGGGGTGGGGCGAAGCGCTGGCCGAGTGTGTCTGCCGAGGTCTATTGACGTAAAAAAGTGTTGCTGGCAAGAGGATGGCCCTTCAGGCGAGCCGGGGCGGCTGGCGGGCAGGCGGCATCCGTGCGTTCCGGCTGCGTCCGTCGTGCCCGCCATCGCCCAGCGCGCGGCCGTCGGCGAAGTGCTGATGATGGCCTGGATGAACGGGACAGCATGGGGCGCCATGCCTTGACACCAGCGTGGTGCTGGCCGGGGCAACTCCTCGTCCGAAGGGGCCATGCACCTGGCCATCTACCGCGCCCGGTCCGACGCCATGGCCGTGGTGCAACTGGCGGCGCTTTTCGCCCACGCGAACGTATGGAACTGACGGGATCGGGCGGTGTCGGCAACTTTTTCGGCTCACCGCCGGACGACGATGAAGACCTCGTCGTCAAGCAGCGCGAAGGCTTCGGGGGGATACAGGGCGCGCACCTGCTCCGGTGTGGGGCCCTGAATGTAGTTGCGCCAGCCAAACACGCCGACGACGGCAACGGCCTCCGAGGTGCGGAATTTTTCGTACGATGGTAGGCCGATCCACCCCTTGCGATGCAGGTAGTAGAGCAGGGACGGCGAGCCCTTGGTAGGAGTGTAGATCAGCCCATCTGGTGTATTGAGGGCGTCGAGGCGTTCGTGCAGACGCTGGAACGGCGCATAGTCCGTGTGCTTGTTCATCAGTCGGAGGTAGTTGTACTGCGCAACCCCGACATGCGCGACAAGGCATAAGGCCAGAAGTCCCTTGGCCAAGCGCGGTGCGCCCGGCCGGGCGAGGTGCCTTGCGAAGGGCTTTGCCGCAAAGACGCAAAGCGGGGCAAGCATGGGCAACTGATAGTAGTCATGCACGGAATTGCCCACTGGAATCAGGATCAGGTAGACGAAGACCGCGATTCCCCACAGGTCAAAGAGCCGCTCCATGGGGGACTGCCTGCGCATGCAAATGCCCCAGACGATGAACGGGGCGAGCACCCATGTGAAGTGCCATGCCGCCAGTCGCTCGAACAGCACCCTGTTCCAGAACTCCAGGGTGGCCAGCGTATCCCAGTTGAAATATTTTCCGTTGGCTTCCCCGTAGAGCCCGAAGCTGAGATGTGTCATCTCGCGCAACGTGGCGGCGTGTGAATACCACAGATACAGCGCGATCAGCACGCAGGCCGCGTACAACCAGCATTGCCAGGACCGCAGCATTCGCATGCCGTGCCGCCTGTAAAAAAGCAGTAGCAGGGGCAGCCCGAGGTAGAGCGGGCTGACTTTTATCAGGCAGGCAATACACAGGCACGCCAGCGACAGTACATAGTCGACAAGGCCGCCCGTGCGGGAATAGCGCCAGAGAAAGTAGAGGGCGCCGACAGAGCTGGCCAGCAGCATGGGCTCTGGCAGTATGGTCCGCGCATAGTAGGTGGTGGTTGTCAGCGAGGCATAGATCAGCGTCGTAAACATGCCCAGTTCACGCGAACATGTTTCAGATACCAGCCTGTACAACAGCAGCACGGAAAGTGCAAAAAGGGCTATGGAAAAAGTGCGGGCAACGGATTCCCTGGCTCCGAACACGTCGTACAGCTTGGCAACACTGTACTGATAGATGGGAAATTCCATTTCAGCAAAGCCCTGGGTGTCGCCGCGCCAGTCCACCTGGGGCAAGAGGATGCTGTTGCCCGTCTCATGGAAATTGCGCGCGGTTCCTGCCGTGTCGCTCTGCCGCCATGAGTGTTTATCGAGGACAGGCGCGCCGATGCCGTAGAAACGGGCGGCGAAAAGCAGAACGAGAAAAACTGCCACGATGTATTTGTATGTCGCCGTCATATCAGTCCATGGGCCGCGTGGCTGTGGTAAGGCGGAATATTCCGCTGATCTTTGAGCGCAGCCTGTTGGTGCTGAATACCCATCGCGAGTAGAGTACGTAGTTCGTCACGGTGGATGGGGCGATCGCGATCGTCTGCGCCATCAACGGGGGGAACGTGGGGAACACGTGCGTGATGCCCCAGAACGTGGCCCAGTGAACGCCCAACCCGGCCAGCGAGGCAAGGTTGAAACGCAGCAGCTTTCCAAAGGGGCTGCGGCCCGACTCGGTCTTGCTGAAGGTCAGGCGGTTGTTCAGCAGGAAGTTCCACAGGATGGCGATTTCCACCGCCAGCGGAGAGGCAAGCAGCGGCGGGACACCCCCGGCAAGCAAGGCGGTGAACCCCGCAAGATTGACGGCGACACCTGTTGCCCCGACAAAGCAAAAGAAGAGGAACGTCCGCATCGACCGCAGCCGGATGGCCCATACGCGCAGCAGGAACTCCGCAATGTCGGCAAGGCCGAGCTTGGTCGTGCCCCTGGTTCTGTCAGTGAATTTTACCGGTATCTCGGTGATGCGGGCACCCTGGACGAGCATCTCGTGCAGCAGGGCGATCTGGAAGACGTACCCGCGCGCGTTGAGGCTGGGCAGGTCTATCCGGCGCAGCATGGAGGCGCGGATGGCCCTGAAGCCGGCAGTGCAGTCCGCGACCTGGTGCATGCCCGCGATTAGCCGGGCGGCGATGTTGCCGAATTTCGAATTGAGCTTGCGGTGCAGTCCCCAATCGTCGGGAATGCTGCCACCCTTCACATACCTGCTGCCGATGACCATGTCCGCCCCGGCATCCAGCGCCGCGATCATGCGCGGTACGTCTGCGGGGTCATGCGAGAAGTCGGCGTCCATCTCCATCACGGCGTCCGCCCCCAGCACATCGACGGCATACGTCATGCCGCGGATGTATGCGGCGCCAAGCCCTTCTTTCCTGCCGGTCAGCAGGTGCAGCCAAGGGGTGTTGCATTGGCGGGTGCGAACGATGTCCGCCGTGCCGTCCGGTGAGTTGTCGTCCACCACGAGCACGAGCATTTCATGCGGAATATGGTGAAACTGACCATGCAACGCGTCCAGCAACAGGGAGATGTTGTCGGCTTCGTTGTAAGTGGGAATGACGATGGCAATACGCATGGAAAGGAAACCATCGGGCGTTGAAGGGTAGGCGAAAGAGCCGTGCGGAACCTATCAAGTTTCGAATATGAACGCCACCGTGGCAATCCCGGCCTCCCTCATCCGCCCCGCCGCCTTGCGTCTGTCACCCGGAACGGCTAGATTCGCCACTTTGCGGCCGTGCACGGGACGGACGTGGCGTTCGCCACCGCCCGCCACAGCCACGGCCGCGCCCCCGAAACCTTTTTGGGGCCTTGCCCCGCAACCCCTTTGGGGATTCCCCCGCGCGAGGACATCGCACATGGCTCAGGCTTCCGACGCCGCACAAGGTTTCCGCCCCGATTTTGCTCCCGACTTCGAGAAGACGAACGGTCTCGTGCCCGCCATCGCCCAGTGCGCCGCCACCGGCGAAGTGCTGATGATGGCCTGGATGAACGAAGCGGCATGGGACGCCACCCTCGCCACCGGCGAGGCGCATTACTTCAGCCGCAGCCGTGGCCGGCTGTGGCACAAGGGCGGCACGTCGGGCCATACCCAGCATATCAAGGCCGTGCGCCTGGACTGCGACAGCGACACCGTGCTGCTGCTCGTGGAACAGAAGGGCGGCGCGGCCTGCCATGAAGGGTACCGCAGCTGTTTCTACCGAGAGCTGAAGGACGGCGAACCCGTCATCTGCTCGCCCCGCGTGTTCGACCCCAAGGAGGTCTACAGATAATGTCCGGCAACAACATGCTGAAGATCGGCATTCCCAAGGGCTCGCTGGAAGAAGCCACCGTGAACCTGTTCGCCCGCTCCGGGTGGAAGATCCGCAAGCATCACCGCAACTACTTTCCGGAAATCAACGACCCGGAACTGACCGCGCGCCTCTGCCGGGTGCAGGAAATCCCCCGCTACCTCGAGGACGGCGTGCTCGACGTGGGGCTGACCGGCAAGGACTGGCTGCTGGAAACCGGGGCCGACGTGGTCACCGTGTCCGACCTGGTCTATTCCAAGGTCAGCAACCGTCCGGCCCGCTGGGTGCTGGCCGTGGCCGGCGATTCGCCCTACGTCCGGCCAGAGGACCTCGCCGGGTGCACCGTCGCCACCGAACTGCTGGGCGTCACCCGCCGCTACTTCGAGGACGCGGGCATCCCCGTCAAGGTGCAGTATTCCTGGGGCGCCACCGAGGCCAAGGTGGTCGAGGGCCTGGCCGACGCCATCGTCGAGGTCACCGAGACCGGCACCACCATCAAGGCCCACGGCCTGCGCATCATCGCCGAAGTGCTGCTGACCAACACCGTGCTCATCGCGGGCAAGGCCGCCTGGGCCGACCCGTGGAAGCGCGCCAAGATCGAGCAGATCGACCTTTTGCTGCAAGGCGCGTTGCGCGCCGATTCGCTGGTGGGCCTGAAGATGAACGTGCCCGCGGGCAACCTCGACGCCGTGCTCGACCAGTTGCCCAGCCTCAATTCGCCCACCGTGGCCGGACTGCGCGACAGCACCTGGTTCGCCGTGGAAATCGTGGTGGACAACGGCGTGGTGCGCGACCTCATCCCCCGCCTGCGCACCGCCGGTGCCGAAGGCATCATCGAGTATTCGCTGAACAAGGTTATCTAGGGCGGATCAGTAAAAGCAATTTCGGGGGAAGGAACCCTTTGCGGCAGCCGTTAGGTGAGCGCTTGCGCGAACCTTACGGATGGCGACCGCAGAGCGTAAAAGGGTCGCCTTCCCCCGGACCCCCATCCCCCCAAACTTTTCATTCGGGTAAGCAGATATCGCTGCGGCCGATTGGGGATGAACGTCGGGTCCGGGTTGCAGCCGGACAGAACCGCGATGCGTCTTCCTTTCCGCCGTCGGGGCAGCGCCCCAACCGCCGGAGGCCGTCCCATGCCCGCACATCCGTTCCTGCCCCGAGAACTCTACGGCATCATCGGCCATCCCCTCGGCCACACCATGAGCCCCCTGCTGCACAACTGGGGCTTCGGCCTGCTGGACATTCCCGCCGTGTACATGGCCTGGCCGCTGGAGCCGGGCCGGGTGGGCGACTTCATCACCGCCGTGCGCATCCTGCCCATACGCGGAGCCAGCGTCACCATTCCCCACAAGCAGGCCGTGCTGCCCCTGCTGGATGGCGTCAGCGCCCGCGCCCGCGCCGTGGGCGCGGTGAACACCCTGTACTGGCGGGACGGCCGGCTGCTGGGCGAAAACACCGACGTCACCGGCTTTCTGGCCCCCCTGCGCCAGCGCGCATCGGAAGGGTGGCGGTGCGCAAGGGCGCTGGTGCTGGGCAACGGCGGCGCGGCCCGCGCCGTGCTGGCCGGGCTGAACGAGCTTGGCCGGACCGGTGTTGGCGTGGTGGGCGAGGTGGCCGTCACCGGGCGCAACGCGGAAAAGGCCGCCCCCCTGGCCGCCGAATTCGGCGCGGGGGTGGTGGACTGGGAGGCGCGCGCCGCCTGGGGCGCGGACCTGGTCGTCAACACCACACCCATGGGCATGTCCGGCGAACGGCAGGGCGACACCGCCTTTCTGGCACAGGGTTTCCCGGGCCGTACCGGCCTTGCCTACGATCTGGTCTACAATCCCCTGCGCACCCGCTTCCTGTCCGAGGCCGCCAAGGCGGGCTGGGACGTGCAGGACGGCCTGGCCATGTTCGTGGAGCAGGGCCGCGAGCAGTTCCGGCTGTGGACCGGCCTGGAACTGCCCGCCGAAGGCGCGCGCACCCTGGTCGCCGTGGCCCTGGGGCTGGGGGACGTGGCCGTGGGCCGCGCCTGCGGCCAGTGCGCGCTGCCCGGCCTGGGGAAAGGGTAGGCCATTGCCCGCGTCATGCCGGGCGTGGTGTCCGCCAGTCCTGCTGGCCGTGCTGCTGATCCTGCTGAGCGCACCGGCAGCCCGGTCGGCGGAGCCGGACCTCTCCACGCTGCCCCTGCCGGAACTGGCGGCCCGGTTCGAGGCCCGCTACGGCGGGCGGCATCCCGCCCAGTGGGGGCCGGCCCTGCCCGGCACGCTCACCCATCTGCCCGCAACTGCCGCTCCCAAAGGCGGCCCCGTCACCGTGGCCCTGACGTTCGACGCCTGCGGCGGCGGGTACGACGCCTCCATCATCGCCGTGCTGCGCGATCTGCGCGTGCCCGCCACCCTGTTTCTGGCCGGGCCGTGGCTCACCGCCCACCCCACGGAAGCCGCCGACCTCGCCCGCGACCCGCTGTTCGAAATCGCCAACCACGGCGCGCGCCACCGGCCCGCCTCGGTGACCGGGCGCGCCGCCTACGGTATCCGGGGCGCCCGCTCCGTGGCCGGGTTCGTGGACGAGGTGGAATCCAACGCCCGGCGGCTGGCCGCGCTCACCGGCACGCGTCCGCGTTTCTACCGGGCCGCCACCCTGTTTTGCGACGAGGTGGCCGTGCGCGTGGCGGCGGAGCTTGGGCAGACCGTCACCGGCTGCACCGTGGCGGCCGACGCCGGGGCCACGCTGCCCGCCCCGGCCGTGGCCCGCAACCTGCTGGCCGCCCGCAACGGGGATATCCTGCTGCTGCACATGAACAAGCCGGATGCGGGCAGCGGCGCGGGACTGCGCGCGGCCCTGCCGGAACTGGTGCGGCGCGGGGTGCGCTTCGTGCGCCTGCCCGATGGGGCGGATGGGGCGGACGGGGCGGGTGGGGCGGGGGCTGTGACGCCTGGATCACCGATTCCGTAATCGCGCGCTTCCGGTTTCCAGCAGGCCCCCTGCCGGTCCTCAGCCGGACGGGGGTGTTTTTTTGCTTGTCACCCTGCCCCTCGCATGGCACACAGACCCCGAACAACCACCGTCCAGCCCGCGCCCCCCAAGGGCGCGCGGCAGTCTCCGGCCAGTCGCACGGCGTCGCTCCATGACGCCACTTCATGACGCCCCCCATGAGGGAAGACGAACGCATGATACGCTGCTCGCAGGTCATCCTTTCATCCCGGCCGGTGCACCGGGTGCGCAATCTGGGGCTTCGCCGCTCCGGCAACGCCCGAACGCCCGTGGCCGGCGATGCCGGCCCCTCGGCCCATGCGCACCGGTAACCGGCGCGCCCTGCATCCCGCAGCGTAGCGATTCCGTCCCCCCCTGCCGAAGTTCCGACGTACCGGTTTTCGGTGCGATGCGCCCCGGCGCACCGGCACCGCATCGGCCCCGTGCCCATCCCCGTCCCGCCCTTGCGCATTCGGCCCCCATCCGGTCGAGGACGGCGGGCATCCGGCTCGCACCGGCGTGGAGCTTCGCCCCGCAGTTTCCGGAATCACGCATCCCCGCGCGGACGCACGGCGCCCCGGCCCACGGCTGGCACGGCGTCCCGTGGCGTCCTGGCGGCGACATGCATCCGGCCCGCCCACCGGCACGCAAGGGCAACCAGCACGCAAGGAAGGGGTCAGCCCCCGACAGTCCACAGCAAGAGGCGACGATGGCAGAACAGGAACACATCATCGAGTTGCGCGGCGTCACCAAGACGTTCGAGGACACCGTGGCGCTCGACTCCATAGACCTCACCATCCGCAACGGCGAATTCCTGACCCTGCTCGGGCCGTCGGGTTGCGGCAAGACTACCATCCTGCGCCTGGTCTCGGGCTTCGAGCGGCCCACGGCGGGCGAGGTGCGCATCAACGGGCAGGTGGTCAACCGCGTGCCCCCGGAACAGCGCCAGGTGAACACCGTGTTCCAGAACTACGCGCTGTTCCCGCACATGACCGTGCGCGACAACGTGGCCTTCGGCCTGAAGATGCAGGGCGTCGCGGCGGACGAGACCGCCCGCCGCGTGCTGGACGCCCTGCGCATGGTGCACCTGGAAGCCCTGGCCGACCGCAAGCCCCGCCAGCTTTCCGGCGGGCAGCAGCAGCGCGTGGCCATTGCCCGCGCCGTCATCAACAACCCGCTGGTGCTGCTGCTGGACGAACCGTTCAGCGCGCTGGACTTCAAGCTCCGCAAGCAGATGCAACTGGAAATCAAGCACTTGCAGCGGCAGCTCGGCATCACCTTCGTGTTCGTCACCCACGACCAGGAAGAGGCGTTCGCCATGTCCGACCGGGTGGTGGTGATGAACGAGGGCCGCATCGAGCAGATCGGCGCGCCCAAGGAAATCTACGAGGAGCCCGCCAACATGTACGTGGCGCGCTTCGTGGGCGACATCAACGCGCTGCCCGGCCGCATCGACGCCGTGCGCCTGGACTGGGCGGCCGCGCCGGGCACGCCCCTGGCCCCGCCCGCGCCGGGCACGCCGGAGCACGCCGCCCTGCCGCAGGACCTGAAGCCCGGCGAACACCTGTACGACGCCACCGTGGGCGGCACGGTGTTTCCGGTGCGCTCGCGGCGCAGGCTGGCCCCCGGCGACGCGGTGCAGGTGCTGCTGCGGCCCGAGGACTTGCGCATCGACCGCATTGCGGATGCGGAAACCCCGGACTGGCCGCACCTGTGGGGCCGTATCGAGGAATCGGTGTACAAGGGCGCCACCGTGGACCTGGTCATCACCCTGGACGACGGGCAGCGCCTGATGGCGGCGGAGTTCTTCAACGAGGACGACGAGGACATCAACTACAACCCCGGCGAGCGCGTGGCCGTAAGCTGGGTGGACGGATGGGAGGTACTGCTGCCCGATGACGCAGCGTAGACCCTTCCGCACCGCCAGCATCGCGGTGGTCTGGTTGTGGCTGGGGCTGTTCGCCCTCTTGCCCAACCTCGGCCTGCTGCTGGTCACCTTTCTCGAACGGGGCGAGTCGGACTTCGTGAACCTGGTGTTCACCTGGAACAACTACGCCCGCCTCGCCGACCCGGTGTTCATCAGGATACTGGGCGAATCGCTGTGGCTGGCCGCCGCCAGCACCCTGGTGTGCCTGCTCATCGGCTACCCGTTCGCCTACGCCGTGGCCACGGCCCGGCGCGCGTTGCGCCCGTGGCTGCTGCTGCTGGTGGTCATCCCGTTCTGGACCAACTCGCTCATCCGCACCTATGCGCTGATCATCATCCTGAAGTCGCAGGGGATCGCCTCCAACGTGCTCATGGCCCTGGGGCTGGTCGACGAGCCGGTGTCGTTCATGTACGGCGAGTTCGCGGTGTTCACGGGGCTTACCTACACGCTGCTGCCGTTCATGATCTTGCCGCTGTACGCGTCCATAGAAAAGCTGGACAAGCGCCTGCTGGACGCGGCCAAGGACCTGGGGGCCAGCAGCCTGCGGGCCTTCTGGCACGTTACCCTGCCCCTGACCCTGCCGGGCATCGTGGCCGGGTGCATGCTGGTGTTCCTGCCCTCGCTGGGGTGTTTCTACATTCCGGAAATCCTGGGCGGGGCCAAGAGCATGCTCATCGGCAACTTCATCAAGAACCAGTTCCTGGTGGCGCGCGACTGGCCGCTGGGCGCCGCCGCCAGCACCATCATGACCGCGCTGCTGGTGCTGATGATCATCGGCTACTGGCTCAGCAGCCGCCGGGTGGCCCTGCGCGAACGCAAGGGCGCGGATACCGGGGCCGGGACGGCAGGCCGCACGCCCGACGGCGCGCACGACATGCAGGACGGCGGCGACGGCATGGCGCGCGGCGCGCGGGGGAGGGCGTAGGATGAAGCTGCGCACCCTTCGCACATGGCTGGTCTGGCTGGTCTACGCCTTCCTGTACGTGCCCATCCTGGTGGTCATCGTCTATTCCTTCAACGACGCGCGCTACACCACCGAGTGGAAGGGCTTCACCCTGAAGTGGTATTCCGCCCTGGCCGCCAACGGTCCGCTGGTGGACGCCGCGCTCAACTCGCTGTCGGTGGCCACCCTGGCGGCCACCATCGCCACGGTGCTGGGCACGCTGGCGGCCATCTGTATCCGGCGCTACCGCTTTCCGGGGCGCAAGGTGCTGCACGGCTGCATCTACGTGCTCACCGTGTCGCCAGACATCGTCATGGGCATCTCGCTGCTCATCTTCTTCATCGCCCTTCAGGTGCAGCTGGGCTTCTGGACCCTGCTGGCCGCCCACGTCACCCTGGCGCTGCCCTTCGTCACCGTGACGGTGCTGGCGCGCCTGGCCGAGTTCGACGAGCAGCTCATCGAGGCCGCGCGCGACCTTGGCGCGTCGGAGTGGCGGGCCTTCCGCCACGTGCTGCTGCCCCTGGCCGCGCCCGCCGTGGCGGCGGGGTGGCTGCTGTCGTTCACCCTGTCCATGGACGACGTGCTGGTGAGCTTCTTCGTCACCGGCCCCACCTTCGAGGTGTTGCCCCTGCGCGTCTATTCCATGGTGCGCCTTGGCGTGAAGCCGGACATCAACGCCCTGTCGGCGGTGATGTTCACGCTGACCATAGTGCTGGTGCTGCTGGCACAAACCCTTACCAGGACGAGGAGGAAATGATGCGCACGAAGCTGCACGCGGCCCGCGCCGCGCTGGTGATGGCGGGTCTTGCCCTGGCGGTGCTGGCGGCGACGCTGTTCGCAAGCCCCGCCGTGGCGGCGGAAGAAAAGGTGCTGCACGTCTACAACTGGTCGGAGTACGTGCCCCAGTCGGTGCTCGACAGGTTCACCAAGGAGACGGGCATCAAGGTGGTGTACACCACCTACGAATCCAACGAGGCCATGTACGCCAAGATCAAGCTGCTGAAGGGCGTGGGCTACGACGTGGTCGTGCCGTCCACCTACTTCATCTCCATGATGCGCGACGACGGGCTGCTGTCCAAGATCGACAAGACCAGGCTGAAGAATTTCAAGAACCTCTCGCCCAAGGTGCTGAACCAGCCGTTCGACCCGGGCAACGAATACTCGGTGCCCTACATGTGGGGCTCGGCGGGCCTGATGGTGAACAGGAAGGTGGTGGACCCGGCCACCATCACCAGTTGGAACGACCTGAACCGCCCCGAGTTCGCGGGCAAGGTCATCCTGTCCGACGACCAGCGCGACTCCATGGGCGTGGCCCTGAAGGCGCTGGGCTACTCGGTGAACTCCACCAGCGAGGCCGAGATCAAGGCCGCCTACGAATGGCTGAAGAAGCTGCTGCCCTCGGTGCGCGTGTTCGACGTGACAGCCAGCAAGCAGGCGTTCATCAGCGAGGAAGTGGCCGCGGGCCTGATCTGGAACGGCGACGCCTACATCGCCGCCGGCGAGAACGAGAACCTTGCCTTCATCTATCCCAGGGAAGGCGTGCCCCTGTGGGTGGACAGCCTGGCCATTCCCGTGGGCGCCAAGCACAAGGACAACGCCCACAAGTTCATCGACTTCCTGCTGCGGCCCGACGTGGCCAAGGAATGCGTGGAGGAATACAACTACTCCACCCCCAACGAGGCCGCGCAGAAGATCCTTTCGCCGGAACTGGCCAAGAGCCGCATCACCTCGCCCACCGACGCGGATCTGAAGAACGCCGAGTTCACCAACAGCGTGGGCAACGCGCTGGAAGTCTACGAAAAGTACTGGGAGATGCTGAAGACGGGCAGCTAGGGACTGTTTCTAACTTGCCTTTTCGCCCGTTGGCTACGTCAAACTTCGCCTGCCATAGCGTTGCTGTCCTTATCCGTAAGACTCGCGCCATGCGCTCGCCTAACGGCTAAGGCTCGGTCGAATACGATAAGAGCGCGTTGCGGTCGCCATCCGTAATGCTCGAAGACTCGCATAACGGCTGCCGCATACTCCCTCATGGCAGGCTTGTTTTCCTTGCCAACGGACGAAAATTCTAAGTTAGAAACAGTCCCTTAACCCGGTTCCCGCGCCCGGTCGTTTTCCCGGCCCCCGCCGTTCGCTCGGCGGGGGCCGGGATTTTTTTTGCGCCGGGTGGGAAGTGTCCGGGTGGACGCCGGGCGCGGCGCCGTATGCGGGCGGGCAGGGCGAGGGCCTTGCCGTTGGCGGGCTGGAACCCGTTCTTACCGATACGGAGGCGTGCGAACCATAACCAACGGCGTGACGTGCGTTTGCAGTGGCAACGGTGTCGCGCGGAGTAGAAGTATCGTCCGGCGCGGCAGTTGCCATGCGTGCGATGCTGTATTGTGCTCATGGAAGAACATTGATTGTGTCATGCGTGACATAGATGTGTATATCAGAATGTAGTGGAAATGCATCCTATGTCATGCAGGGCATAAATTGACACCATTGCGTGCCGTAAATAGTGAGAGTGAAGGCGGGTGTTGCGTCACGCCTGCATGCAACGGATCACCGCGCGGGCGGCAGCCTTCCGTCCGCGCGGCCCGTACCGGTATTGCAGATGTGGTGGTGTCGGCCATGCATGCCGCGTGCAGCCGCACGCGGCGGAGCGCATGGCGCGGCGGCGTCGCCGTTGGTGGCGCGCGCCTGTTCTTACACAGCAATGGAGGCTGACATGGCGAAATTCATACGCGTTGACATGGGTTCGAGGACGGCGGAGATCGGGGACTGTCCCGAAAAGTATGCCGGGCTTGCGGGGCGCGGCCTGACGTCCATGTTCGTTGCCGATGAGGTGAAGCCCACCTGCCATCCCCTTGGCAAGTACAACAAGCTCGTGTTCGCCCCCGGTTTTCTCACCGGCACCAGCGCGGTGAACTCCGGCCGCATCTCCTGCGGGGCCAAGAGCCCCCTCACCGGCGGCATAAAGGAAAGCAACAGCGGTGGCAGCTTTTCGCAGAAGATGGCCCGCCTGGACATCAAGGCGCTGGTGTTCGAGGGTCTGCCCGCCGACGGCGCGTACGCCGTGGTCAAGGTGGACAAGGACGGCGTGACCTTCGACGAGGCCCCGGCCGAGATCATGGGCGCGGGCAACTACGACGCCATCAAGGCGTTGCAGGCCAAGTACGGCCCCAAGGTGGGCGTGGCGCTCATCGGCCCGGCGGGCGAGATGAAGCTGTCCGCCGCCAACATTTCCTTCGCCGATCCGGAAGGCAACATCCGCAGCGCCGGGCGCGGCGGGCTGGGGGCCGTCATGGGCTCCAAGGGGATCAAGGCGGTGGTCATCGACGACGCGGGCGCGCCCGCCGTGCCCATCGCCCGGCCCGAGGAATTCAAGAGCGCGGCCAAGCGCTTCGCCAACGCCCTGACCACCCACCCCGTCACCGGCCAGGGGCTGCCCAAGTACGGCACCAACGTACTGGTGAACATCCTGAACGAGGCGGGCGGCCTGCCCACGGAAAACTTCCGCCGGGGCCGCAACGAGTGGGCCAACAACATCGGCGGCGAAACCATGGCCGCCACCATCGAGGAGCGCGGCGGCAAGACCACCCACGGCTGCCACGCGGGGTGCGTCATCCGCTGCTCGCAGCACTACGTGGACAAGCAGGGCAAGTACATCACCAGCGGCTTCGAGTACGAGACCATCTGGGCGCTGGGGGCGGACGCCGCCATCGACGACCTGGACGCCATCGCCTACGCCGACCGCGAGTTCGACGAGGCGGGCATCGACTCCATCGAAACCTCGGTGGCCGTGGCCGTGGCCATGGACGCGGGCGTCATCCCGTGGGGCGACGCCAAGGCCGCGCTGGATCTGATCAGGCAGATCCGCCAGGGAACCCCCCTAGGGCGCATCCTGGGGTGCGGCGCGGCGGCCGTGGGCCAGATGTACGGGCTTACGCGCGTGCCGGTGGTGAAGAACCAGGCCATTCCGGCCTACGACCCGCGCGCGGTGAAGGGCGTGGGCCTGACCTACGCCACCACCCCCATGGGCGCGGACCACACCGCCGGGTACGCCGTGGCCACCAACATCCTGCGGGTGGGCGGCTTCGTCGATCCGCTGGGCAAGGAAGGGCAGGTGGAGCTTTCGCGCAACCTGCAAATCGCCACCGCCGCCGTGGACTCCACCGGCATGTGCCTGTTCATCGCCTTCGCCATCCTGGACATCCCCGACGGGTTCAACGCGCTGGTGGACATGATCAATGCGCGGTACGATCTGGCCCTGACGGGCGACGACGTGACGGCCCTCGGCACGACCATCCTGAAGGCCGAACTGGACTTCAACCGGCGCGCCGGGTTCACCAGCGCGCACGACCGCCTGCCCGAGTTCTTCGAGGAACCGTGCCCCCCGCACAACACCGTGTGGGACTTCACGGACGAGGAAATCGACAGCGTACTGGCCTTCTAGCAAACACATGCGCGCGGCCGTCCCGAAGGGCGGGGCGGCCGCGCGGCATGACGGGTGACGGGAAAGCGGCGGACCAATGCACATCACGGTGAAATGCTACGCCACGTTGCAACGCTTCCAGCCGGGCGGGGGAGAAGACTTTGCCCTGGACGAGGGCGGAACCGTGCGCGACGTGGTGTTGCGTCTCGGCATCGCGCCGGAAGACGTGGCGGTGATTTTCGTCAACGGCCTGCATGCGCCGCTGGACAGGGCGCTGGCAGACGGTGACCGGCTGGGCCTGTTCCCGGCGGTGGGCGGCGGGTAGGCGCGGAGCGGAGGGACAATGGTGGACGACGCGCGTCAGTCGGACGACATCGAACTGCGGGCGTTCATGGGGCTTGCGGACCTGTTCCGCCAGCGCGGATGGCCCGTGCCCCTGCCGGTGCGCGTCCATCCGGGCACCACGGGGCCGGAACTGCTGCGCCAGCTCGACATCGCCCCGGAGATGGTGGAGGTGGTCTTCGTCAACGGCAAGGCGGTCAGCCCGGACCTGGCCGTGGTGTCCGGCGGGGACAGGGTGGCGCTGGCGCCGCCCGGCGTTCCAGGGCCGTACCGGGTTCTGCTGGGGTTCCGGAAGATGTGATCGCCCCCCCGCTCCTTTTGGCGCGCGGGGGCTTTTTGCGTGCCTGTCGCCGGGCACATGGCCGGGGTTGCATGCCCGGCCCGGAGAAGGTTGCCATGGATTCTTCCGTCATGCTGCGCCCGTTGCTGGAACAGGCCGCCATCCCTGGAACCCTGCCCGACGGCACCCCCGTGCGGATGCTTGCGCACGGGGCGGTGGGGGACGTGGCGCGCCGGGCGGGCGCGAGCCTGCGCCGGACTGAAATCGCGGCGCTGGAACAGGGACTGGTTCCGGAACGCTACCTGCGCAACTTCACCACGCTGGACGCCGCCGGTCAGGCCCGGCTGCTGCGCGCCCGCGTGGCCCTTGTGGGGCTGGGCGGCCTTGGCGGGCACATTCTGGAGGGGTTGGCCCGGATGGGGTTCGGGCGCATCCGGGTGGCCGACCACGATGTGTTCGAGCCCACCAACCTGAACCGTCAACTACTCGCCACCGAAGCGGATATCGGCACGCCCAAGGCGGATGCCGCCGCGCGGCGCATGGCGCTGGTGAACCCGGCCGTGGAATTGGATGTGTGGCGGGACCGGCTGGAAGGGCAGGATTTCGCGCGGTTCTATGCGGACGCGGACGTGGCCATCGACGCGTTGGGCGGGGTGGCGTTCCGCCCGGCGGCCGAGGCGGGGGCCGCCGTTGCGGTCGTGCCGCTGATCGCGGCCAGCGTGGCCGGGTGGACGGCCATGGTGGCCACGGCCCTGCCCGGCGAACGGGGGCTGGCCGGGATGTTCTTTCCGCACGGCCGGGGCGCAAGCCCCCCTGCGGAAGACGTGCTGGGATGCCAGCCCCCGGCCCTGCTCGTGGCGGCGGGACTGGCGCTTTCCGAGGCGGTGCGGCTGGCGCTGGGCCAGCCCTCCCGGCTGGGCGGGCCCGGCGGCAGGATGGCCGTGGTGGACTTGGCGTCGGTCAGTCTCGATCGCCTGTCGTTGCGGGGGTAGCCGGGGAGGCATCGTTGCGCCCCGCCGGTGCCGGGTGCCGGGACGCGGTGCCGTGCGGGAAAGAGGGGGCGGCGGTCATCTGCCGCCCTTGTGCTTGCGTTGGCGCACCGCCCCCCAGACCTTGGCCCATTCCTGCTCGTAGGTGGAGCGGGCGGCCTGTTCGGCCCGTTCGCAGGCGGCGCGCGCCGCCTGCTTCGCGCCGTCCGCCTCCGGGGCGGCGCAGCCCTGTTCGTCGCGGCAGGCGTCGGCCAGGCGCGCCATGGCCTCGTCCATCTGCCGTTCCAGCATCGCCAGGTATCCAGCCTCGTCTTCCATGGTACCTCCCGGGCCGCCTTGCGGCAGCCCCCATGGCGGCGTTCCGGCGCGCGTCCGGTCGTGACCGGCCGCGTCCGGACGCAGGTTGCGCCCGCCTGCGGCAACTCCCAACGAAACCTTTCCGGAGCATCCCCAGCGATACTCCATGTCCCTGCATACGCGCATCGGACTGTTCCGTCCACGCGGTCTGGAATGGGGACGGATGGCTCGCGGCAGCGGGGGAGGGGGCACGCCCGTGAGCGAGGCCATCTACGAAAACGAAGGGCAGGGAACGCGTTCCCTGCCCTTCGGCATATTCCTGACGGGTGTGGTCCGGAGAGACTAGATATCCGCCCCGATCTTGTGCATGGCCACCATGCCGCCCTGCACGTTGACGGTGTTGGTGACGCCCAGTTCCTTGAGCATCAGCTGCGATTCGTAGGCGCGCAGGCCGGTGTTGCACACCAGCACCACGGTGCGGTCCCTGGGGATTTCCGCGATGCGGTCGTGGATTTCCTCTTCGGGGATGGCGTTCCACTGGCCGGGATACTTCTCGGCCAGGGGCTGCGAGTTGCCGATGAGCCGGGTGTCGATGAAGCACACGGTGTCGTTGTCGGCGCGCTCGTTCCACAGCCGTTCGAATTCCTCGGGGTCGATGACGGCGCAGCGGCCTTCCAGGATGTTCTCGGCCACGTTGCCCGCCACGTTCAGGATGTCCATGGCCGAGGCGAACGGCGGCGAGTACACGATTTCGGCGTTGCTGACGTCCTCGATGGTGGGCTTGTCGGCCAGCAGGGTGGCCACGGCGTTGATGCGCGCGGTCAGCGCGTCGCCCAGGGTGGACACGCCCTGGATGCCCAGCACCCGGCGGGTGGCCTTTTCCACCACCAGTTCCAGCGACATGATGGTCTTTTCCGGGTAGAAGTGCGCCCGGTCGAACTGCTCCACGTGCACGTTGATGGCGTCGAAGCCTTCGCGCAGGGCGGTTTCGATGGTCAGGCCCGCGCCGCAGGCCGAGATTTCGAACAGCTTGACCACCCAACTGCCCACCGCGCCGGGGAAGGTGGCGTCGCCCCCGGCCAGGTTGGTGCCCACCACGCGGCCCTGGCGGTTGGCCATGGACCCCAGCGGAAAGAAGCCGGGCTTGCCGGTGATCAGGTTGGGGATGGTCACGCAGTCGCCGCCGGAATAGATGTCCGGGTCGCTGGTCTGCATGCGGTCGTTGACGATGAGCGCGCCGCGCGGGTCGGCGGCGAGGCCCGCCTCCTTGGCGATGGCCGTGTTGGGCGACACCCCGGCGGCCATGATCACCAGTTCCGCGTCGATGGTGCGCTTGTCGGTGACCACGCGGGCCACTGCCCCGTCCTCGCCCTCCAGCCGCACCACCTTCTCGCCCGTCAGCACGGTGACGCCGTTTTTCTCGAGGTCGTGGCGCACCATGCGGGTAAGGGTGGAGGACAGGAACCCCGGCATGAGCCGGTCGGTCAGTTCCACCACGGTGACGCCGATACCCCACATGTCGGCCAGCGCCACGGCCATTTCCAGGCCGATGAACCCGCCACCCACGATCACCGCGTTGCTCACCGTGCCCGCAGCCACGGAATTGCGGATGAATTCCGCTTCTTCCAGGTTGGTGGCGGCGGTGACGCCCGCGAGGTCCAGCCCTTCGACGGGGGGCCGGTTGGCCCGGCTGCCCAGCGCCAGCACCAGCTTGTCGTAGGAAAGGGTCTGCTTTTCACCCGTGCGCAGGTGTTCCACCAGCACGGTCTTGGCCGCGCGGTCGATGGACACGGCGCGGGTTTCGGTCAGCACGTCCACGTCCTTGTTGATGCGGAAGAATTCGGGGTCGCGCACCACGTTGTAGGGGGTGGCCTGCAGCGCGTCGATGTTGTTGACCTCGCCCGAGACGAAATAGGGGATGCCGCAGCCGCCGTAGGAAATGCGCGGCGACTGGTCGATCATGGTGACCTTGGCGTCGGGTTCGAGGCGCTTGAAACGACAGGCGGCCTTGGGGCCAAGGGCCACGGCCCCGATGACGACGACGTGCTTGGGCATGCTGGAAACCTCCGTGGGCTGCGCGCGCCGATGGCGGCGCGGGGTGCGGCGCGCGGCACGGGGTCGCGCGTCTGTTCGGGCTTGCGCGGGCATCAAGATGGCCCCGCGAAATCGGGATGAAATACCCCACGCGAGTGGGGTTATTGCCTACCGTCTGGGTATGATTTAGGCGCTTTCGCGCCGCGTGGCAAGGTCTGCGTGTACTTACTGCAAGACCGGGGCGAAGAAAAGTGCGGGCTGGCGGCGACGGGCCGGGGCGCGGGAAGCCCGAATAAGAAGCGCCGGATGGGAAGAGGAAAGGGGCGGGAGAAGCGGGCGGGGAAGGCGGCGGGCCGCGCGCGGCGGCCGGAAAACGGCAAAAGGAAAGGCGTGCCGCTCCGGATATCCGGGAGATTCCGCGCTCTGCGCCGGGATCTCTGCTGCACGCCTGTTAGGGATTTCCGTCGGTTTCCCTATTCATCGGGGGCAACTCGCTTTGCCGTTATGGGGGTAAATTTCTGCCAGAACAGTCCTCCGATGGCGTTCCTTCGCATCTGGCCCCTGTCGCGTTCGGTGCGTCGTGCCGTGGCTCGGCCGGGCTCCGCCTGCTTCCGTCGCAGGCTGCGAGCGCTCTGTGCACTGGTTGCGGACCTCGCGACGCCCTCGGCGCCGCTGCGTACTCCGGCGGAATTCCGGCCCACTGGCTAGGCCGATCTCTTTCGCCGGTGATTAAACCCTAGCCGTGAGCGTGCCGACTGTAAAGGGGGTATGGCGTTGCGGCGGCAATGTTGCAACGAAAGGATGACGCATTTTTCCCTGTCGCAACATGGCGCACCCATTGATGGAGTTGGATATGCGCATGGGGATATGCCGCAGCGCGAGAATGTTGCAGTTGCAATATGCTGTAAGAAAAGGATATTTTTTGCGAAAAAAGTTTATCAACGAATCTGCATAGTTGGGATGGGCATGGTGGCGTTGCGTCGTTGCATGCCATTGTGCGCCCGCACGATGCATGGTCGCGCCGTATGTGTCGCGAGTCTGGATGCAGTGCGCGCAAGGGCGCGCAGGCAATGTCCTGCCGCCCCGCCTGCACCATGGCGACGGGGGCCGTCCTCGTCAGTTCAGCCGGTCCGACTCCATTTCCGGCCAGGGGCAGCCTGCATCGTCGTCCGTATCGCCGTCGCCACCGTCCCCACCGCCGTCGTCTCCGTCATCGCCGCCCTTGGCCGCGCGCTTGCCGCAGGGGCGCAGGTCGCGTTCCCAGTCGATGCGCGTGGCGATGGCCGTCACCAGGTCGTCCAGCCCCTGCCGCGTGGCGGCGGACAGGGTGATGGCGTCGGGGTGCACCGCGCGCAGGGCCTCGCGCGTGTCCTGGTCCAGGGTGTCCCACTTGTTCAGCACCAGGAGGCGCGGCACCTCGTGCAGTTCCATGTCGGTGAGGATGGTGTCCACCGCGCCCAACTGGCGGTCCAGTTCCGGGTGGCCCGCGTCGGCCACGTGGATCAGCAGGTCGGCCGCCTCCAGTTCTTCCAGCGTGGCGCGGAAGGCTTCCAGCAGTTCCTTGGGCAGGTTGCGGATGAAGCCCACGGTGTCGGCCAGGGTCAGTTCCCGCTCGTGCGGAAAGCGCAGGCGGCGGGTGGTGGGGTCCAGCGTGGCGAACAGCTTGTTTTCGGCCAGCACTTCGCTGTTGGTCAGGGCGTTGAGCAGGGTGGACTTGCCCGCGTTGGTGTAGCCCACCAGCGAGGCCAGCGGCACCCGCTGCTTGGCCCGCCGGGCGCGGGCGTAGGCGCGCTGGCGGCGCAGCGCTTCCAGTTCGTCCTTGATGCGCCCGATGCGGTCGCGGATGCGGCGGCGGTCGGTCTCCAGCTTGGTTTCGCCGGGGCCGCGCCCGCCGATGCCGCCCATCAGGCGGTCCATGGCGCGGTTCTTTCCCACCAGCCGGGGCTGGGTGTACTTCAGCTGGGCCATTTCCACCTGCAACTTGCCCGCGCGGGTGGTGGCGTGCTGGGCGAAGATGTCCAGGATCAGCTGGGTGCGGTCCAGCACCTTGCGTTCGGTGACGTCGGCCAGGTTGCGCAACTGGGCCGGGGAAAGCTCGCCGTCGAAGATGATCATGGTGGCGTTGCCTTGCAGGGCCAGCACCTCCAGTTCGGCCAGCTTGCCCTTGCCCAGGATGAACTTGGGGTTCAGCGAGGGCACGCGCTGGATCAGGGTGCCCGCGCAGCGCACCCCGGCGGTGCGGGCCAGTTCGGTCAGCTCGGCCAGATTCAGTTCCTGCAACGGGCGGGGCGCGGTGGATACGCTGACCAGCACGGCGGCGGGGCCTTCCGCCTCGGCGGCCAGGGCGGCGGTGTGGGCCATGTGCTCGGCATGGCTGCGGCCCTGCGGCACGGCCCCGGCCACGCCGCCCGCCCCGCCACCGGTGGAGCCCGGTCTGCGGGCCGGGGCGGCCGCGCGCGCGTCGCTTGCGGCGCGGGCCATTTCCTCTTCCAGCGCTTCCACCTGGGCCAGCATGTCGGCATCCACCCGATCCCACGGCTGGGGCGGGTGCACCCGGTAGGGCTTGCCGTCCACGGGTTGGGGCAGCAGATGGGCCTGCTGGAAGGTCAGCGGTTCGCCCCATTCGTTGACGGTGAGCACGCCGAAGCCGTCCAGGCGCAGGAACAGCAGGTCCATCAGGTCTTCCTGCGAGAGCAGGTCCGGCCCGAGGTGGGTGTGCAGCAGGCGCAGGCCGCGCAGGCGGCCCGATCCGGTGCGGGCGCGGGGCAGTTCCGGAATGGTGATGGCCCCGGTGTCGCCCACCAGCACCATGGCCACGCGGCCCTGCCGGTCGATGAGCACGGCCACCTGCCGCCCCACGCTGCGGGACAGGGCGGCTAGTTCGCGGGCCTGCTCGTGCGAATAGCCCCCCACGGACGGGAAGCGGCGCTGGTACAGGCGGGTCAGGGCCTTGACGTGGCTGGGCTTCAGCCCCTGGGTGTTGCCGAGAACCTTGGCGATGGGAGTGCTCCTGCGCTGGGGGAATGGAAACAGGGGCGCGCGGGCGGCCGCCCGGCGCGGAACAGTAGCATACGCGGAAGGGGCGGCGCGGGGAAGCGGGACGGGAGGGCCGTTCCGCCGCAACCCGGCAGACCCCGGCGGGCTGCCGCATGACAAAACCGGGCGCCCTTGCGGACGCCCGGCCGGCAGTCGAAACGGCAGAAGCAGCCCCTAGCGGGCGGCCGCCGCCAGATAGTCGGCGATCATCCGGTCGTAGGCCGCCGTGGCGGCAAAGGTGAGCACCGACATCTCGCGCCGGAACTCCAGCCCCACGCGCATGGAATTGGCGCGCATCTCGTCCATGGCCCGCCCGTAGTACGCGGGCGAGGGCAGCACGAGGATGGAATGGTAGTTCTTGGCGGCGGCGCGCAGCATGCAGGGGCCGCCGATGTCGATTTCCTCCACGGCCTGCCTGAGGTCCAGCCCCTTGGCCGCCGCGGTGGCGAAGTCGTACAGGTTCACGCAGATCAGGTCGAACGGGGCGATGCCCAGTTCGCGCAGCGTGGCCACGTGCTCGGGGTTGTCCTTGTCGGCCAGCACGCCGCCGTGGATGTGCGGATGCAGCGTCTTCACCCGGCCCCCGAGGATTTCGGGAAAGCCGGTCACGCGGCTCACGGGGGTGACCTTCAGGCCCGCGCCTTCGAGCATGCGGCGCGTGCCGCCGGTGGAGACGAGTTCCACGCCGTTGCCCGCCAGGAAGGCCGCGAAGTCGGCCAGGCCGCTCTTGTCCGTGGCGCTCATGAGCGCCCGTTTGATGGGCAGGAACTCCATGCGCACTCCTTGTGTCGCGTAAATGTTCACTAGCCAGTGCCAGAAGACGCCCGGCAGCGCAAGGGCATGCGCCGCGCGGGCCGGGTTGCGGGGCGGACCGCAATGCGGTTGCGCGCGCCGGGAGCGGGCCGGGACTAGGGGGCCTTCGTGCGGGTTCCCGCCGGCGCCCCCTGACGTGGATGCTCCGTAACGCGCGCCGCGGAGGCGCGGCGTGCGGTCATGCACAGGAAGACACCGCCAAGGATGGCCAGGGAACTGGCGGCCAGCCGGGCGGTGACCGCCTCGCCCAGGAACAGCGCGCCTCCGGCGGCGGTGATGGGCGGCACGCACAGTTGCACCACGGCGGCCATGGTCACGGACAGGCGCGCCACCGCCGCGTACCACAGCACGTAGCCCACGGCCGAGGCCAGCGCCCCGGCGGCCACGGCATACGCGACGCCCGGCCCGGAAGGGAGCCCGTCGCCCGCCAGCAGGGGCAGCAGCAGGGCGCACGGGGCGGCCCGCAGGAAATTGCCCGCCGTGGCGGCAAGGGGATCGCGCGCCGTGCGCCCGCGCACCGAATAGACGCCCCACGCCGCGCCAGCCACGAAGATGACCAGCGCCGCACCCACAGGCGGCGCGGAAAGCCCGGGCAGCACCAGCGCCACCAGCCCGGCCAGGGCAAGGCCCAGGCCCAGCCCCTGCCGCCTGCCGGGCCGTTCGCCCGCCAGCAGGCCCAGACCGAACATGCTTCCCTGCACGGCCACGGCGATGACCAGCGTGCCCGCGGCGGCGGGCAGGTCCACGTAGGCCCACGAGAAACAGGCCATGTACGCCAGCAGGGCCAGCGCGGCGGGCCAGTCGCCCGCGCGCCACAGGGCGGGCAGGCTGCCGGGTCCATCAGGCCGCGCGGCCAGCGCCAGGCGTCCGGCGCACAACGCCCACAGCAGCAGGGCGCCCGATGCCACGCGGATGGCCGTGTAGCTGGCCGGGGCCATGTGCGCGTCCAGCAGGGCAAGGCGGCAGAGCACCGAATTGGCGGCGAAGAAGACCATGGCCAGCAGGGTCCGGACAGGAAGGGTCATGCGGAAAACCTTGGGGGGCATGCGGCCGGGAGGCTCCGGCGCGTGGGAAGGGCGACCGCGACGGGTACAGGGTAGCGGCGGACGGCGGGCTTGTCACCCGCGCGGCTACTCGTCTCCGCCCTTCATCTTGCGGAAGATGGTGCTGCGGTCCACGCCGAACTGCTTGGCCACCTCGGCGATGGTGCCGTAGCGGGCCAGGGCCTGGCGCAGCACGCGGCCTTCCAGTTCGCGCATGATGTCCTTGAAGTTGCGGCCCTCGATGTCCACGCCGGTCGCCGGGTCGGGGCAAGGGCTGGCCTTGGGGGGCACGGGGCGGACGAAGGGCATGTCGCGCGGTTCGATGGCGGTGCGCTGGCAGGTGACCACAAGGCCCTGGATCAGGTTTTCCAGTTCGCGCACGTTGCCGGGCCAGTGGTGCTCGCGCAGGGCGTCCTCCGCCTCCGCCGACAGGGTGAGACGGCGGCGGTACTTGGCGCAGTAGAACTTCAGGAACCCCTGCGCCAGGGGCACGATGTCGGCCTTGCGCTGGCGCAGCGGGGGAATGCGGATCACCGCCACCTTCAGGCGGTAGTACAGGTCGCTGCGGAAGCGCCCCTCGCGCACCTCCTTTTCCAGATCCTTGTTGGTGGCGGCCACGATGCGCACGTCCACCCGGGCGGAGGTGGTGGAGCCCACGCGCATCACCTCGCGGTCCTGCAACAGGCGCAGCAGGCGCGACTGCATGGGCATGGGCAGTTCGCCGATCTCGTCGAGGAACAGGGTGCCCCCGGCGGCGGCTTCGACGAGGCCCATCTTGCCGTGCCGGTTGCCGCCGGAAAAGGTGCCCGGCGTGTAGCCGAACAGTTCCGTTTCGATGAGGTTGGCGGGAATGCTGGCGCAGTCCGCCTTGATGAACGGCTTGCCCGCGCGCGGGCTGGCGGCGTGCAGGCGGCGGGCCAGCACGTCCTTGCCCGTGCCCGTGTCGCCCAGCAGCAGCACCGTGGCGTCGGTTTCCGCGATGCCTTCCAGCTGTTCGCAGAGCCTGCGCATGACCGAGCTGTGCAGCATCACCGGGTAGTTCTCGGTGCGTTCGGGGCTTGCGCTGCTCAGGCTCTGGAAGGCGTCCAGCAGTTCCTTCTGCGAGGCCAGTTCGCGCTTCAGTTCCATCAGGGTGGTCACGTCGCGCATGAAGGTGACCACGTAGACCACCTCGCCGTCACGGTCGAGGATGGGGCTGCCGTCGAGAAACAGCTTGCGGCCGGTGGAGATGTTCTGGATCGACGTGGTGCCTTGGCGGGTCTTGACGATCTCTGGGTTGAGCACCACGTCGAATACGCCGTGGCGCATCATTTCGATGGCGGACTTGCCGAGCAGGTCTTCCTTGGGGATGCCGGTCAGTTCGCTGTGCCGCCGGTTGAGGTACACGATGGTTCCCTCGCGGTCGGTGATGCAGATGGCGTCCTTGAAGGTGTCCAGCAGCTGGTCGAGGTATTCCGCAAGCATGTCGCTCCCTTGGCGAAGGGATCGGCCGCCCTTCAGCCCGGGGACCGAAAGGGAGGCACGGCCGGGAGTCCGGGGACGGCGGTTCCGCTTCGCCATGGGACTGGTATAGGGCAAGGCCGGGGTGAAGGAAAGGCGGGCGCGCCCCGCACGGGCCGACATGCGGACGCGCCCGCCCCACGGGTGCCCTTCCGGCTGCGGGTTTTTGCCGTAAGGGGGCCGTAACAGGCCGCAAAGGGGCCGGGCATGCGCGTCGCTTCGCATGCCCGGCCGACGGATCACATGACGGCTGGGCCGTGGGTGCCATTCGGCGCGGGGCCGCCATCCCGGCGTTGCGGCCCCCGCCGCCACGGGCCCGGGGGCTGTCTCCAAAGCAGGATTTTCGTTCGTTGGTGAGGAAAACAAGCCTGCCATGAGGGAGTATACTCTTATCGTATTTGACCGACATGGCAGGCGACGTTTGACGACGCCAACGGGCGAAAGGACAATTTGGAGACAGCCCCCTAGCCGCCAAGACCGCCCATGCAGGTGTACTTGATCACCGTGTAGTCATCGAGGCCGTGGCGCGAACCTTCGCGGCCCATGCCGCTTTCCTTCACGCCGCCGAAGGGGGCCTCGCAGGTGGAGATGAGGCTTTCGTTGATGCCCACCAGCCCGTATTCCAGCGCCTCGGACACGCGGAAGGCGGCGCCCAGGTCGCGGGTGTAGGCGTAGGCGGCCAGGCCGAATTCCGTGTCGTTGGCCATGGCGATGGCCTCGGCCTCGGTCTTGAAGCGGAACACCGGGGCCAGCGGGCCGAAGGTTTCCTCCTTGGCGAAGGCCATGGCCGGGGTGGCCCCGGCGATGACCGTGGGCTCGAAGAAATTGCCTCCCAGGCTGTGCCGGCGGCCGCCGCAGACCAGCGTGCCGCCCTTGTCCAGGGCGTCCTTGACCTGCGATTCCACCTTGGCCAGCGCCTTGCCGTCGATGAGCGGGCCCTGGGTCACGCCGTCGTCCAGCCCGTTGCCCACCTTCAGGCCGGAAACGGCCACGGCCAGCTTCTGCACGAACAGATCGTACACGCCTTCCTGCACGTAGAAGCGGTTGGCGCAGATGCAGGTCTGGCCGGTGTTGCGGTACTTGCTGGCCATGGCCCCGGTGATGGCGAGGTCGATGTCCGCGTCGTCGAAGATGAGGAACGGCGCGTTGCCGCCAAGCTCCATGGACACCTTTTTGACCGTACCGGCGCACTGGCGGATCAGTTCCTTGCCCACTTCGGTGGAGCCGGTGAAGCTCACCTTGCGCACGGCGGGGTTGGAGGTCAGTTCGCCGCCGATTTCGCGGGCCGAGCCGGTGAGCACGTTGAACACGCCCTTGGGCACGCCCGCCTGCTCGGCCAGCCCGGCCAGGGCCAGCGCGGAATAGGGGGTCTGGCTGGCGGGCTTGACCACCACCGGGCACCCGGCGGCAAAGGCCGCGCCCACCTTGCGGCCGATCATGGCCGTGGGGAAGTTCCACGGGGTGATGATGCCCACCACCCCCACCGGCTCGCGGGTGACCAGGATGCGCTTGCCCGGCCACGGCGCGGGCACGATGTCGCCGTACATGCGGCGGGCTTCTTCCGCGAACCAGCGCAGGAAGCTGCACGCGAAGCCGATTTCGCCGCGCGCCTCGGGCAGGGGCTTGCCCTGTTCAAGGGTCATCAGTTTCGCCAGGTCTTCCTGGTTCTGCATGATCAGGTCGCGCCAGCGCAGCATGATGTCCGCGCGCTGCACGGCGGTCATGGCGCGCCAGGCGGGCCAGGCGCGGGCGGCGGCGGCGATGGCGCGGGCGGTTTCCGCCTTGCCGCATGCGGGCACGGTGCCCAGTTGCGCGTCGTTGGCGGGGTTGTGCACGGGAAGGGTGGCGCCGTTGTCGGCCCCGACCCACGCGCCGTCGATGTAGCATGCCTGACGCATCAATTCGGGATTGCTCAACATGTTCGCTCCTTTGAAGTTCCGGATGCTTCGGAGGCCAGTGCGGGACGGAAGGGGGGCGTCGCGGCCCCGGTCCGTGATTATTCGGTCACCTTGTACACGGCGTTGCAGTCCTCGCGGCCCAGCCCGGCGGCGCTGGCGCGGCGGAAGGTTTCCAGCGCGGCGGACATGGCGGGAATCTTCATGTCCCAGGCGGCGGCCATCTCGCAGCCCAGCCGCACGTCCTTCAGGGCAAGGTCCAGGCCGAAGCGGTTGGCGTAGTCGTCGGCGGCGATCCACGGGCCGCGCACGTCCATCTGGAAGCTGCGCGCCCCGGTGTCCTGCAGCAACTCCACCAGAGCGGCGCGGTCGATGCCGGCCTTTTCGCCGATGCGCAGGCCCTCGGCCAGCACGGCCAGGTTGGTCATGCCCACCATGTTGCTGATCAGCTTCACCGCGCACGAGGCGGCCACGCTGCCCATGTAATACGCCTGGCTGCCGATGACGGGCCAGATGTCGGCCAGCCCGTCGAACACGGCCCGGTCGCCGCCGACGAACATGGGTTCCTCGGCCTTTTCCGCGTGGGCGGGGGTCTTGCCCAGGGTGCATTGCAGGAAGGCGCAGCCCCTGGCCTTGGCGGCGGCTTCAAGCCGGGCCGAGGTCTGCGGGTCGATGGTGCTCAGTTCCACGTGGATGGCGCCGGGCTTCAGCCGTTGCAGCAGGCCGTCGTCGCCCAGCATCACCCCTTCCACGTGCGCGGGCATGGGCAGGCTGGTGAACACCAGGTCGCAACCGGCCAGGTCGGCCAGATTGGCCGCGGCGCGGCCCGTGGGGCCGGCGGCGACGGCACGGGCCACGGCTTCTGCGCTCAGGTCGTAGACCAGCACGTCCTTTCCGGCCCGGATGAGGTTACGGGCCAGCCCTCCTCCCATGAGTCCTACGCCGACGAATCCGATATGCATGACGTTTCTCCTTGGCGGGTATTGCCCGCGCGGTGCGCGGGCCCGGTTTGACGTTGCGTCCGTTGCGTTCCCCGGATCGGGGCCAAGCGGGCCAAAAGGGGCCGGGTGGACGGCACGGGCGAAAAGAACCGTTATGGACAGCGAGTGGCGGACGGGCGGCCTACCACCACTTGATGCGCTCGGTCACGTACTCGCGCAGCCGGACGAACTCGGGGTCGTCGTACTGGCGGGGGCGGGGCAGGTCCACGATGACCTCTTCCTTGATGGTCGAGGGCTTGGGCGACAGGATCAGGATGCGCTCGGCTAGGTAGATGGCCTCTTCGATGTTGTGGGTGATGAAGGCCACGGTGCTGCCCAACTCCTTCCAGATGCGGATCAGCTCGTCTTCCAGGTAGTAGCGCAGCTTCACGTCCAGTTGGCCGTAGGGCTCGTCCATCAACAGCAGGTCGGGGTTGATGGCGAAGTTGCGCGCGATGACCACGCGCTGCTCCATGCTGGCCGAAAGCTGCTGCGGGTAGTAGGTGCGGTATTTGCGCAGGCCCACGATGTCGAGCATGCGCTCGGTGCGCTGCTCTATTTCGGCTTCCGGCAGGCGCTTGATGCGCAGGCCGAAGCGGATGTTGTCCTCCACCGTCAGCCAGGGGATGGCGGAAACCTCCTGGAACACGAAGGCGATGTTGTGGATTTCCGGCGATGCGGGCACGCCGTCCACCAGGATGGACCCTTCGGTCATGGGAATGAACTGCGAAAGACAGTTCAGGAACGTGGTCTTTCCGCAGCCCGTGGGCCCCACGATGCACAGCAGTTCCCCCTGGTAGATCTCGAAGTTGATCTTATCGAGCACCAGCAGGTCGCCGTAGCACTTGGTGAGGTTTTCCACCTGCACCTTGATCTTGCGGTGTTCGGCGTAGGGATAGTTGGCGGCAGTCTCCATGACATGTCTCCTATAGGGAAAGGTCCGTGGCGTTGGAGATCTGCTTTCTGTAGGTGAGAAAAGCAGGGTCGGTGTAGTTGCGCGGCGAGGGGATGTCGATGGTGTATTCCGCCTTCACCCTGCCGGGCAGCACGGACATGACCAGTATCCTGTCCCCCAGGTAGATGGCCTCTTCGATGTTGTTGGTGACGAAGATGACCGTGCGCTTGTCCTTTTCCCAGATGGAGCGCAGGTCCTGCTCCATGGCGTAGCGGGTCTGGGCGTCCAGCGCGCCGAAGGGTTCGTCCATGAGCAGGATGTCCGGGGCGTTGGCGTAGGCGCGGGCGATGCCCACGCGCTGCTTCATCCCGCCGGAAAGCTGTTCCGGGTAGGCTTTCTCGAAGCCCTTCAGCCCCACCAGGTCGATGTAGCGGTGGGCGATTTCCCGCCGTTCCTTCATGGGCACGCCGCGCACGGCAAGGCCGAAGGCCACGTTGTGCTCCACGGTCTTCCACGGCATCAGGGCGTAGCGCTGGAAGACCATGGCCCGGTCCGGCCCCGGCCGGGTGACCGGCGTGCCGTCCAGCAGCACCTGCCCGGCCGAGGGCTCGATGAGCCCGGCGATGCAGTTGAGCAGCACGGTCTTGCCGCACTGGCCCGGCCCCAGGACGACCAGGAATTCGTTCTCGCGCACCGTCAGCGACACGCGGTCGAGAACCAGCAGCCGCTGGTCCTGCCCCGGCACGTGAAATGCCTTGGACAGGTCGCGGCATTCGATCTTGGCAGTCTGTTCCGTCATACCAGTTCCCTCCGCCAGGGGCACAGCGCCCGTTCCGCCCAGCGCAGCGAGGCCGCCAGCAGCGACCCCACGATGCCGATCAGGATCATGCCCACGAGGATCATGGGCGGCCGGTTCAGGTCCATGCCCTGGATGATGATGAACCCCACGCCCTCGCGCGCGCCCACCAGTTCCGCCGCCAGCACGCACATCCAGGCCATGGACAGCGCGTTCTGCAACCCGGCGAAGATGGAGGGCAGGCACGCGGGCACGGCCACGTTGAAGAACTGCTGCCGCCGCGAGGCCCCGAACGAGCGGGCCGCGTCGATGAGCAGCGGGTCCACGTAGCGCATGCCGGTGTACGAGTTCAGCACCAGGATGACGAAGGAGCCCACGAAACAGATGAACACCTTGGAGCCTTCGGCCACGCCCAGCCACAGGATGGCGATGGGTATCCACGCGATGGGCGGGATGGGCCGCAGCAGTTCGAAGATGGGCGAGACGATCTTCTCGCAGGTCCGGTTCCAGCCCATGCACAGGCCCAGCGGCAGCCCCAGCAGGATGGCCCACAGGTAGGCGGTGAGCACGCGCCTGAGGCTGTAGCCCACGTGGGCCAGGATGTCCTTGCCGCCCACGGGGGTGTGGAACAGGCGCACGGCCTCGTCCCAGACGCGCCCCGGCGAGGGGAGAAAGTCGGGGTTGGTGTACAGCGAGACCACCTGCCAGAACGCCACGAAGGCCAGCAGCGATCCGGTGGTGAGCGCGGCGGGCATCAGCCGCTTGCCGAGTAGACCGATCATGAGAGCCTCCGGGAGGATGCGAAGCGGGCCTCGATCCTGGTCAGCCCCCACGACATCAGCGCGCCCAGCAGGCCGATGGCCAGCATGCCCACGATGATGATGTCCGGGCGGGCCAGCCTGCGGCCGAGCTGGATCATGTAGCCGAGCCCCTGCGAGGCGGCCAGCAGTTCGGCCGCCACCAGGGTGGTCCACGCGGCGTTGAGCGACAGCTTGATGCCCGTGAACACCATGGGGATGGCCGAGGGAACGCCGATCTTGCGGAAGGTTTCGAAATTGGAGGCGCCGTAGATCCGGGCGACGCGGATCAGCACCGGGTTGGTCAGGCGGATGCCCGTGTACGAGTTGATCACGCAGGGCACGAACGCCGCCAGAAAGATGATGAACGCCTTGGCGTGCATGCCGATGCCCAGCCACAGGATGGCGATGGGTATCCAGGCGATGGGGGGTATGGGGCGCACCGCGTCGAACAGCGGGCGCACCAGCAGGTTGACCGGCTTGTACCAGCCCATCAGCAGCCCCAGCGGCACGCCGATGCACACGGCGGCCCCGAACCCGGCCAGCGCCAGCGACAGGCTGGCCCAGGCGTGCTGCTGCAACAGCGCGCCGTCGGGATTGGGCTCGGACAGCTTGTCCACGAAGACGCCGAGGATTTCGGACGGGGGAACCAACTGGTAGGGTCCGACGATCTCGAACCGGCAGATCAGTTCCCAGATGACCAGGAAAAGGATCAGGCTGACGACGGATATCCAGTGTTCACGGGCGGCGGCGGCCAGGTAGCCGGTCTTTTCCACCTCCAGCGATACGGGGCTCGATGCGTCGTCTGGGCTTGTCTGCATGCTAGACTCCTGTCGCACGGGGGAAGGGGGGCGACAGGGCTCCATGCCGGGCGGAACCTGTCGCTCGGGGCGTCGCGTCGTCCTCCGGAACCGTCCTCCGGCGCGGGATGCCGGAGGACGGCGGAGGTTGCGCCGCTACTTCGCCGCGGCGCGGCGTTCGGCCAGCTTCTTCATGAACGACGGGTCGATCCCGTAGTTGCTCTTGACGTAGCGGTCGTATTCCTTGGTGGTGATGCGGCCCTGGGTGAGCATGAACTTGGCCACGCCGTCCATCCACGCGGCGGTCTTGGCCGGGTCTTCCAGCAGGCGCACCTGTTCGTTCACGTCGTACAGGGGGCGGTACTTGAATTCCTTCTCCACCTGGTCGCGGGTCAGTTCCAGGCCGCAGTAGCCGGTGAAGTAGTTCAGCAGCGGTTCCACGCTCTTGCCGGGCTCGTTCTTCATCATCTCGACGCCGCGCATGTACACGTCCAGCCAGTCCACCACGAGGTCGGGGAACTTTTCGGCGAAGTCCTTGCGCACGCCGATGCCGCCCAGGATGACCACCCCGGCCTTGCTGCCCGAGGAGACCTTTTTCCAGCCCTTGGCCTCAGCGATGTAGCTGAACGGGGCCCACAGCTGGATCACGTCGCCCTCGCCCGCGTTGAACGCGGTGACGGCCTGGCCCTGCTCCATGTGCACCAGCGAGACGTCGGTGTCCTTCAGGCCCAGCGCGGCGAGGGTGGCGGTGAGGGCGTAGTGGCCGGTGGACACGGTGGTGGCCAGCACCTTCTTGCCCTTCCAGTCGTCGGGGCTGCCGTAGATGTCGGGGAACTTGGGGTTGGCGCCCTTGTTCTTCAGCAGCGGCGAATCGGGGCGCACCCACAGGTCGTTGGTTTCCGATTCGTCGTTGGAAATGCCGATGAATTTGTAGCCGTAGCGCATGCTGGCCATCATGGTCGGCAGGGCGCCCATGGCTCCCACGTCCCACTGGTCCGCGGCCAGCGCTTCCACCTGCGGCGCGCCCGAGGCGAAGAGCATGAAGGTGTTGGTGAACGGGGCGCTGGCGAGCCAGCCGGCCTTTTCCGCGTACCACAGCGGCATGCCGTGCAGGCAGGGCTGCGCGCTGGTGCGGATTTCCGGTTTGTTCGCCGCGTGCGCGGCCAGGGGGGAGAAGGCGGCGGCCATGAACGCGCCGGCAAGCAGAAGGACCAGTAGAATGGCTGGACGTTTTTTCATGTGCGACCTCGCTGTTGCTGTTCCGTGAAATTGTCACTGAAGCCGGGAACGGAGCCGTTTGACACAGGAAAACGCTGTCATTTCGCCGTAAAACCACCATCGAGCATGATCGTTTGTCCGGTGACGTACGATGATGCGTCGCTTGCGAGGAATATGGCCAGGCCGTGCAGGTCCTCCATGCGGCCGTTGCGGCCAAGGCAGGTCTGCGCCGCATGGCGGGCCACGGCGTCCGGGTCGTCGAATACCGGCGCGGTGAGCGCGGTGGGGAAGAAACCGGGGCCGATGGCGTTGCAGGTGATGCCGTACGGTCCCCAGGCCTGGGCCATGGCGCGGGTAAGCTGCACGATGCCGCCCTTGGCCGCGCCGTAGGGCGCGCTGTGGGGCATGGCCCGGCAGGATTGCAGGGACGCTATGTTGATGATGCGGCCCCAGCCGCGTTCGCGCATGCCGGGGGCCAGCGCCTGGACGAGGAAGAACGGCGCGGAAAGGTGCAGGTCTATCTGGCGCCGCCAGGTCTCGGGGGTGACGTCCTCGAACGGCTGGCGCAGGTTGACGCCCGCCGCGTTGACCAGGATGTCCACATGCCCCAGCAGGTCGCGGGCCTGCGCCGCGCTGGCGGCGATGGCGGCGGGGTCGGCGAGGTCGGCGGAAAGGGTCAGGGCTTCGATGCCGAGGGCGGCGAGCCGGGCCGCCGCCCCGTCCAGTTCCGGCTGGCGGCGGGCCAGCAGCAGCACGCGCGCCCCGGCCAGGCCCAGCGCGGTGGCCATGGCCTCGCCCAGGCCGGAATTGCCGCCGGTGACCAGCGCGGTCCTGCCGGCGAGGCCGAACATTTCAGGCACGGGGGACGATGCGGGGGCGACGGGGCGGCCGGGAGGGTTCATGGCATGCCTCCCGTCGGCGGCCGCCATGGAATACAGAAGCCGGTGTGACGCTGCGTGGCGCGGGGCATGCCCTTTCCGCCAATGCCACCCGTATGTACTGCAAGGTATGCGTTGCCTGTACACCGTGGCGTCGCACCATGCCCGTACATGCGGGCATCCTGCGGCATGTCGCGACATACCATGGATGTTGCGTAATGGGAGCGGCAGGCATTTTCCGTCATGGAAACTCCGTGTCTCGCACCGTTGCATGCATGCTGGCTTGCATGATCAACCAGTGGCCCCCGGCATGCCGGGAATGCCGTGACTGCTGCAATGAAAAACGTGTGGGCAGCGCGCAGTGGGAAAAGAGCAAGAATGGTGCCGTTTGTGAATGATTGGGCGAACGAAGAATTTGAATGAGCGGGCACTCTTTTTTGAAGTATCCTCCCTGTATAATCTTCTTGAATTACATGCCTTATTTTTCCGTTGCCCTTGGGCGTCCCGCGCCGGGTCATGGCGTTTCGTGTTCAGGCCCGGATATGGCCGCAGCACCGGAGCATGAACAATAATGGAAGCTATTCTTGATAACCTGCCAGCCATGCGAAAAAAGGGAACAAGACAGAAACCACAAAAGGTGCAACCACGGGAAACTTTCAAGTCTTATATATGATGCAAAAAAACAACGCCATTTGGAATGTGCAAATTGACATTATATATCACGTGGATGTCAGGCCAATCCGGGATTGGCGTTGCAAAAATGCGCCGTACTGGGTGGCCGGTTGTGCCGATTTGCACTGTTCCGTACGAACGGCGCAAAAAAGGCATCCCGAAAGGGATGCCGGAGCCTGCTGACAAACCTAAATTCTTCCGGGGGAGGGACCCTTTGCGCTCTGCGGTCCTCATCCGTAAGGTTCGCGCGTTGCGCTCACCTAACGGCTGAGGCAAAGGGTCTCCTCCCCCGGCCCCCCTCCCCCCAAAACTTTTATTTGTGTTTTCCGTGCATTACGAGGATACAAAACACGGGGTTCCAAGGGGCGATAGCCCCTTGGCCGCCGGAGGCGTCCAAAAGCAGACGTTGTCAACACTCTGAGGCACCCCGAAAGGGATGCCGGAGGGAACGCGGGCACGGAAGGGGGGGCTGCCGGAGCGCGGGCCGGGGCGGAGGGGGGATGGCCCGGCGGCTCCGGGCTCAGCGGGCCAGGGCCACGCTTCGCAACCGGTTCAGGGCGCCGTCCGCCAGTTGCGCGCCGCCCATGGGAAAGGCCCGGCCCAGAAATTCGTACTTGGTCTGGCCCATGCGGTGGTAGGGCAGCAGTTCGTGCACCAGGTTGGCGCGCTTGGGCAGGAACCGGGCGATGGCCCGGATGTCGGCCTCGGTGTCATTGAAGCCGGGGATGACCGGGGTGCGGGCGATGATGGGCAGGGTGGGAAACGCGGCGCACACGCGCAGGAAGTTTTCCAGGATGCGCTCGTTGCCCACGCCGGTGCCCTCCTTGTGCTTGTCCGTGGACAGGTGCTTGATATCGAAGAGCAGCGAATCCAGGTGGCGGCAGGCCTCCTCCAGCGCGTCGCCGTCGCAGTGGCCGCAGGTCTCCAGCACCGTGTTGATGTGCCTGCGCCGCGCCTCGCGCAGCAGCGCCACGGTGAAGTCCGGCTGCTGCATGGCCTCGCCGCCGGACAGGGTCATGCCGCCGCCGGACCGGGCGTAGAACACCGCGTCCTGTTCCACGGCCTCCAGCACGTCGGCCACGGACATGCGCGCGCCATAGACGTTCATGGCCCCGGTGGGGCAGGCCGTGGCGCAGAGCAGGCACCCGTCGCAGCAGGAACGGTCGATGGCCAGCAACCCCTCGATGTCGAGGATGCAGTTTTTGGGGCAAACAGGAATGCAGTGCCCGCATACGGCGGGCGACAGACACTTGTACCGGTTGAAGGCGCGTTCGGGCCGGGGAGCCTGCGACTCCGGGTTGCTGCACCAGGCGCAGCGCAACGGGCACCCCTTCAGGAAGACCATGGTGCGGATGCCCGCGCCGTCGTGCAGGGAATACTTCTGCACGTTGAAGACGATGCCCGTCCGTTCCCTGTCCTGCATGGCAAGCCCCTTTGGCGGCGGCGCGGGGGAAGGTCCGTGGCCTTCCCGCGCGCGTGCGAATGGCTAGATGGCGTCGTGCTCGGTGCGGTTGATGACGTCGTCCTGCAGGTCGGGCGACAGGTCGCAGAAGTACGAGCTGTACCCGGCGATGCGCACCAGCAGGCCCCGGTACCTGTCGGGGTTTGCCTTGGCCTTGAGCAGGGTTTCCCTGTTGATGATGTTGAACTGCAAATGCCACAGCTTGAGGTCGCACCAGCCGCGGATCATGTCCACGAGCTTGCGGGTGCCCGTTTCACCGGCCACGCACCGGGGCGACAGCTTGATGTTCAGCAGGCGCGAGGCGCGGTTCTTCAGGTCTCCGTTCTTGGAGTTGTAGTTGGACAGCAACACCGCCGTGGGGCCGTTGCGGTCCGCGCCGTGCGAGGCGGAGGAACCGTCGGACAGGGCCGTCCATGCCTTGCGCCCGTTGGGGGTGGCGCTGACCACCTTGCCGAAGGGCACGTGCGAGGTGATGGGCACGTAGCGCACGTCGCAGTTGACGCCGCGCACCCTGGAGTACGTTTCCGCGAAGACCTGGGTCATGCGGTCCACTTCCCTGGCGATGGCGTCGGCGTACGGGTTGTTGTTGCCGTAGCAGGGGGCCGAGCGCATCAGGGCGCGCAGGGGTTCGCAGCCTTCGAAGTCGTTCCGCAGCGCGGCCACCAGGTCGGCCATGGCCACCTTCTTCTCCTCGAACACCAGCTTCTTCACGGCGGCCAGCGAATCCACCACCGTGCCGTAGCCCAGGAATTCGAAGTACGAGAAGTCCACGCCGCCCGCGATCTTCGGCGATTGCAGGTCCTTGCAGTCCTCCACGCACAGGTCGTGCAGCACCGAGGCAAAGGGCGAGGCGAAGTGCTGCGGCCGCAGGCAGTCCACCACGTACTGCTGGGTGAAGGCCTTGGACAGCAGGTTCATGTGCTGGGCCTTGTAGGCTTCCCAGAATTGTTCCCAGGTGGCGAAGGTGGCGGGGTCGCCGGTTTCCAGGCCGATCAGGTCGTCCTGCCCGTACTTCAGCATCCGCCCGTTGTGCATGGTCATTTCCATGGCCGTGGCGAAGTTGATGTACACGCAGCCGGAGGTGTAGGTGTCGCGGTTGGGCATGCGCGCCTCGGTGCAGCCCGACACGGCGTAGTCCAGGGCGTCACGGAAGGGCGCGCCCTTGGCCACGTACAGCGGAATCACTTCCTCGTCGTTGATCAGTTTGGGAAAGCCGGAGCCGTCCTTGATGGTCTCGGCCACCTCGTACAGGAAGCGTTCCGGCGAGCGGGAGTGGATGCGGGCGGCCAGGTCCGGGTAGTTCAGCGGGAATTCGCGCTTGGAGCGCAGGAACAGGTAGGTCAGGTCGTTGGTGGCGTCCTTGCCGTCCGGGGTCTGGCCGCCGATGGTCACGGCCTCCCAGTGGGCGTAGCCTTCGTTGAATTCGTTGCCGGTGGGGTTGATGTACAGGTCGATGAACTGCGCCATCTCCACCCACATGCACTCCAGAAGCTCCATGGCGCCTTCCTCGGTGATGCGGCCCTCGGCAAGGTCTTTCGCGTAGTAGGGGTGGAAGTACTGGTCCATGCGCCCGTTGGAGATGATGGCGCTGGACTTCTGCTCGATGCGCGAGAACATCTGCACGAACCATTGCGATTGCACGGCCTCGTGAAAGGTGCGCGCGGGATGGGCGGGCACGTGGTCGCAGATGGCGGCAAGGCGCAGCAGTTCCCGCTTGCGCGCGGGGTTCCTTTCGGCGGCGGCCTGCGCGCGGGCGAGGTCGGCGTGGCGTCCGGCCCAGATCATGAAGGCGTCGCACACGATGACCATGGCTTCCAGGAAGGGCTTCTTCTCCCGGTTGTCGATGGGGCTGTCCGGGTCCAGCCGCGCCATGCGGGCCAGCATTTCGGCCTTGATGTCCAGCATGCCGCGCGTGAGCACCTTTTCGTAGTCGTGCACCCATTGCAGGGCGGAACGGTAGGACGAGGTCTCGCTGACCACGAACTTGGACTTCAGGCCCGAGGCGTCGGTGTAGGTGACGTTGCGCAACTCTTCGGGCAGGGCGCCGTTGAGGTGCTCGTGGTAGGTCTTGCCTTCCCAGTAGGGGGCGATTTCGTCGAGAATGATGGCGATGTCCGCGTCCGAGATGCGGAACGGGCTCTTGGCGCGGTTCGGCAGGTCGCGCATGACCACGCCGTAGAAGTCGCCGTCGATTTCCGGGTACAGGATGCCGTAGCGGCCGAACTGTCCGGCCCGACCCGCGATGAGCTGGCCGGGGGTGATGTACACGGTCATCTTCTCGGCGCAGTTCTTCAGCGCCTTGGCCCAGCGCAGGGCCAGCAACTGGCCCTCGGTGGCGCGCATGGACTCGGTGAAGTAGCGGGCGCGCTCCACGTCGATGAACGGAACCTGGTACTGGAAGGTCTCGAGAATGGAGTAGACGCGCTCGCGCCCGGTCTTGTCCGGTTCCGGGTTCTGCAGGCGCACTTCCTGGGGGGACAGGCAGCAGGTGGTCATCAGGGTTCTCCCGGGGCATGGCCCGTGTGAGGTTGGCTGCGAATGCACGGCACATGCATGAACTGCGATGGCCTAAGCATCGAGCGTGCCACCTGCGGAAAGAAAGTGAATCCGGCGTATTGAAATTCTTTCGTGACCGCGCGGCGAGCCGGGGCCACCATGCGGAACGTTGCAGAAATGCGCCGGTCTTGAAGCGTTTCCATTGTATTTCAGTGTGATGAAGGAAATTGTGCAGAATGGCACAAGGCGGCGGCGTCGCAAAAATGCATCGCCATCTGCGGGCCTTGTCCGGCAGCACACCGCCGGAGACGGCGGGGGCATGCATGAAAAGCGCGGCGCACGGAGTTCTTCCGTGCGCCGCGCCGTATTCGCGGATGTGTCGGAAACCCGCGGGACGCGTGGCTCCGCGTGGCGGCGTTACGCCTTTCTCGCCAGGCCCAGCCGGGCCACCACGGCCTCGGCGGCGGCCAGGGTGTACGCCTCGGGCGACAGGCGGGCCTTGTCCTCGGGGCTGACCACCAGCGCGGGCGCGTTGGCAAGGGCGGGGTCCGGGGTCACGCCGTACTCGGGCGGGAAACTGTTGGTGAAGTACATGTCCTGGAAGCCCGCGAACTTCAGGCTGTGCGCCGTGGCGTCGAGCACGGCGTGCTCGTCGGGCGAGACCAGGCCCAGCTCCCTGGCCTTGATCAGCCCGGCCAGGCATTCGCCGCCCTGGGTGCAGGCGATGTGCCCGTGGCGGTTGCCCCGGATCATGGCGTCCATGATCTCCTGCTCGGTCACCTGCACCACGGAGAAGGCGCGCTCGCCGCCCTCCGCGATGAACCTGTCGGCCAGCGCCTTCACGCGGGGGAAGGACACCGGGTTGCCGATCATGGCGGCCTGGGCCACGCTGGGCTGCACGGTGACGGGGGCGTAGCTGCGTTTCGCCGGGTCCGGCTGGCTGTAGTAGCGCCACACCGGGTCGGCATGGTGCGACTGCACGCCGATGACCCGGGGCAGGCCGTCGATGACGCCGAGGCGCAGCAGCTTCAGGAAGCCCGCCATGACCGCGGTGATGTTGCCCGCGTTGCCGATGGGCACGAACACGCACCGGCCCTTCATGTCCCAGCCGTACCACTGGGCCACCTCGAAGGCGTAGGATTCCTGGCCCAGGATGCGCCAGCTGTTCTTGGAATTCAGCAGGGCCACCCGGTAGTTTTCGGCCAGGTGTTCGACCACCTTCATGCAGTCGTCGAACACGCCGGGAATCTCCAGCACCGTGGCCCCGCTGCCCAGCGGCTGCGAAAGCTGCTGCGGGGTGACCTTGCCGTGGGGCAGCAGCACCACCGACTTCACCGGCCCGCCCACGTACGAGGCGTACAGCGCGGCGGCGGCGGAGGTGTCGCCGGTGGAGGCGCACACGGTGAGCACCTCGTCCCAGCCGTGCTTGCGCACCAGCGCCTTCAGGTAGCTGAACGCGCAGGCCATGCCCCGGTCCTTGAACGATGCGCTGGGGTTCTGCCCGTCGTTCTTGAAGGCGAAGGGGATGCCCACGGCGTCGCGCAGGGCGGGGGCCGCCTCCACGATGGGGGTGTTGCCCTCGCCCAGGTACACGATATCCTCTTCTTCCAGCACCGGGGCCATCAGCTCATAGAAGCGGAAGATGCCGCGCAGGGCGGTGGTGCGGGTGGCGGCGCGGGCGTCGAACAGGGCGCGCCATTCAGGCCCGGTGCGCAGGGCCGCCAGCCTGTCGAAATCGAGGTCTTCGAGCAGGTACACCCCGCCGCAGCCGGGGCAGGTGTACAGCAGTTCGTCGATGCCGCGGCGCTCTCCGCAGCCGAGGCAGACGTACTCCATCCGCGTGCGCGCGGACGGAAAGTCGTGGCTGGACATGGAACTGGGCATGGGGCCGGTCTCCTTGGAATCGTGCACTGCGGTCATGTTGCGGCGTCGCGCCGTCATGCGCGGGGCATGCCGGGGCGCGAGGCCCGAAAAACTACTTCTCCGGCGCGGAGGCGGGTTCCGCGCGGCCTTCGGGGCCGTGCGCGGCGCAGCCGCACCCGCAGGGGGCCTGCCCGCCTGCCGGATCGGCCGGAGCGGGGTCGCAACCGCTGCCTGCCGCGTCATGGTGCTTCTTCTGCCAGGGTTTTTCCTCGCCGCGCGCCAGCCGCCCGATGTTCTCGCGGTGGCTCCAGTACACCAGGGCCATGACCACCAGCGCCAGCGGCAGCAGCTTCCACTTGCCGTAGATCAGCAGGAACACGGGCAGGGCCGTGACCAGGGTCAGCGAGCCCAGCGAGACGAAGCCCGAGCGCCAGATGACCAGCAGGCAGGCGATGCCCGCCAGCACCAGTTGCCAGAAGGCCAGCGGAATGAACACGCCCACCGTGGTGGCCACCGCCTTGCCCCCCTTGAAGCCCAGGAAGCAGGAATGCAGGTGGCCCAGCAGGGCGGCCAGCGCCGTCAGGCTGTGGAACAACGTGGAATCGCTGAACGACAGGGCGATGGCCACGGGCAGCGCGCCCTTCAGCGCGTCGCAGACCAGGGTGGCCACGCCCCATTTGGCGCCGCACAGCCGGGCCACGTTGGTGGCCCCCACGTTGCGGCTGCCGCCGGTGCGCGGGTCCACCCCGCAGAAGGTGCGGGCGAACACCAGCCCGAAGGGGATGGAGCCCATGACGTAGGCGATGGCGATCCAAAGCAGGTTACCCATCATGATCGTGCCTCCTGCGGGGGCTGGGTGGGTGGAATGTCGTGGTGGCGGCCACCGGGGGCCGGGCGCGTCGTCCCTGCCGGGGCGCGGCGCCCGCCGGGATCACAATGCCGTCACTCTTCTTCCGCGTCCAGTATCTGGATTTCGTTGTTCAGGGGGTGGATCTTGCCCACCCGCACCCGGAAGTGCTGGCCGGGGTTCACCTTGTCCCCGAAGGTGGAGCGCCGCCCGCGCAGGAACAGCTGTTCGCGCGGCAGGCTGACGGTGACGAAGGCGTCGTTCTCTTCCGTGACCACGGCGTGCCACCACGTCTTGTCGCCCTTCTGGCGAAAGTGCAGCAGCTTCCAGTAGCGCGGGCGGAAGCGCTGCACCTGCCCGGCCGCGTCCAGCCGGGCGTTCAGCAGGGGCAGCATGGCGTCCAGTTCATCACGGGTCCAGCGGCCCTGCCCGGCGGCAAGGGCGTGCAGCACCTGAGTTTCGTTGATCAGGTCGGGGTAGCGGCGCAGCGGCGAGGTGACCGGGCTGTACGCGGGCACCCCGATGCCCGCGTGGGGCCGGGGCGAGGTTTCCAGCAGCGACGAGGCCAGCGCCTTGACCACCCGCGCCACCTCGTGCGGAGCGCGCCACACCCCGGCGTACTCGCGGGGGATGCCCACGTCCTGGGTGCGGTGCAGCAGGGCCACGCGGTTTTCCCCGGCCCAGCGGGCCACCCCGGCGTTGGCGAGGATCATCATCTCCGCCACGATGGACTGGCTGCGCGGCGTGGCGGGCTGGTCCGCGATGTCCACCACGGTGGCCGCGCCCTCGCCGGATAATGTCACTTTCGGGTCGTCGCGTTCGATGATCACCGCCCCGCGCCCGATGCGGTGCGCTTGCAGCGCATGGGCCAGCCGGTCGGCCACGGCCAGCCTGTCCGCGTGGGGCGCGGCCGCGTTGTCCGGCAGGGGGGCGGGCGCGGCGGTGGCGTCGTCTGCCGCGTCCCGAGCGTCGGGGTCGCCCGCCAGCATGGCCGCCACCAGGTCGTCGCCGGGGGGCGGGGCCGCCTCGGCGGGAGTCATGGCGGCCAGGCATGCCTCGCAATCCTCGTAGGTCAGGTTGGCGGCAAGGTTCACCCATGCGCCGCCGGGTACGCAGGATTGCAGTTCGCCGTCCGGGCCGACTTCCATGGCCAGCACCAGCGCGGGCCGGTCCTGCCCGGCCAGCAGGCTGAAGAAGCCGGTGCCCAGCTCTTCGGGCAGCATGTGGTGGGTCGCTTCCGGCAGGTAGATGCTGGTGGCGCGGCGCAGCACCGCCTTGTCCAGTTCGCTGCCGTAGGGCCAGGCCAGGGCCGGGCAGGCCAGGGCCAGCCACAGCCGGAACCCCCCGTCGCCGCGCGGTTCGATGTGGAAGGCGTCGTCGATGTCGCGGGTGGTGGCCGAGTCTATGGAGATGAACGGCGTGGACAGCGGTTCGCGCCGGGCGGATTCCACGGCCGCGCGCAGGGCGGCGATGTCGTCCGCGTGGCGGCTGGCCCAGCCGTTGCCGGGGTCGTAGCCCGCGCGGTCCATCCAGAAATTGTGGTGCTCGGGCACCAGGCCCCAGGTTTTCGCCAGGTGCAGGGCCAGGTGCGGGTCGTCGGGCAGGCCCTTGGTCACCTGCTTCCAGACCGCCTCGGAGTCGTGGTCGTCCGGGTCGGCCAGGCGGGTCATGACCAGCGCGGCCAGTTGTTCCGCGATGTCCGGGGCGGGGCGTTCCGGCGAGGTTTCCGGCGGCAGGGTGCGGCGGCGCGAGTGCACGTCCCACAGGATGCGCACGAACTCGTGCCCGGCGGCCACCAGGGCTTCGCGCTGGCGGGTGGCCTCCTGCTCGGCCATGCGGGCGTCCACCTTTTCGGCGGTGTACACCTCGAAGTCGGGCGGCTGGAACTTGAAGTGGGTCTTGCAGGCCAGCATGGCGCGGCCCAGGGCGGCCAGGTCGTCCACCTCGGGGGCTTCCCACAGCAGTTCCGCGAACCATTCCAGCGAGGCGCGGTCCACCTCGCCCTGGGCCAGGGTCCAGAGGTCCAGCGGGTCGAGGGTGGTTTCGCGGTCGTCGCGGCGCTGGCGGTGCAGTTCCAGCAGGTCGACGATCTGCTGGCGGCCGTAGTCGCCGGTGTAGACCGGGCCGGACCAGGGCAGCAGGCGGTTGGTGGTGAGCTTGGTTTCGCGGCGGTTGGCCAGCAGCAGGCGCAGCTTGCCTGCCTGTTCTTCGAGCACCCAGGCCGTTACCGGGCGGTTGCCCTGCATGAATTCCACGATGCACCCCGGGCCGGGGTAGCGCACGATGCCGGATGGTGCCGCCATGTTTCCCGCTTGGTTTGGTGGGTGAAGCCTGCCGTTGGGCTGGATGAAGGTTGGGGTGGTGGTGCCGCGTGGTTTAGCGCGGTGCGCCATGTCAGCGCGGGTGCGTTGCCTGCGGAATCCGTCTTTTTGGGCCGGGCTGCGTTGGCGCTTGATTTTCGCTGCTCACGTACGCCAGTACAGCGTTGCTTTCGCCATCCGTAAGACTCGCGCGTTGCGCTCGTCTAACGGCTGCCGATCTCCGCGCGAAAATCGCGCGCCGCCTTGCCCGGCCGCAAAAACTCGTAATTCCTTGCATCGCCCCCGCACCAGCCACCCGCAGCGGAAGCCCGCTGCGGGGTATAAGGAAGAAAGGCAATTTCAGGACGGGAGTAGAAAAAAAAGCATCAGCTTTAAGGGGGAGGATCCCCTCCCCCTATTCTCTTCCAATCATTTTTAATGCTTGAACGACCGCTGCCCCGTAAACACCATGGCCACCTGCGGACTGGCCTCGTTCACGGCCATGATCACTTCGTGGTCGCGCATGGAGCCGCCGGGCTGGGCGATGGCGGCGACGCCCTGTGCCAGGGCCACGTCCACGCCGTCGCGGAAGGGGAAGAACCCGTCGGAGACCAGCACGGTGCCGGGCAGGCCGCCGCGTTCGTCGCGGGTGCGTTGTTCGATGGCGGTCAGCGAGTCGGCCAGGGCCGGGTCGTGCGCGGCCTTCTGCTTCAGTTCGTACAGCGAGCAGTTGTGCGCGGCGAAGGCCAGCGAGTCGGCGTACTTGGTGTACGCCTTGTGGATGGCCAGTTCCACGCAGCCCACGCGGTCCTGTTCGCCGGTGCCGATGGCCACGGTGGCCCCGCCCCTGGCGAAGATCACCGAGTTGGACGTGACTCCCGACTCCACGGCCCAGGCGAACAGCAGGTCGTCGGCCTCCTGCTTGGAGGGGGCGCGGGCGGTGACGGTGACGCCGTCCTTGCTGGTAGCTTCGGCGGGCAGGAAGTCGGCCACGGTGCGGATGCGGTTGCGGAACGAATGCTGGATGACCATGCCGCCGTCGGTCAGGCTCTTGATGTCCAGGAACGGCGCGTCGGCGAAATGTTCGAGTCTGGCGAGGCCGGGCATGCGCAATATGCGCAGGTTCTTGCGGGTCTGCAACAGTTCCAGCACGCCGGGTTCGAAGTCGGGCGCGGCCACCACCTCGAAGTAATTGGCGGCGATGAGTTCTCCGGCGGCGCGGTCCAGCGGGCGGTTGACCACCACGGCCCCGCCGAAGGCGGCGATCCTGTCGCACTGGTACGCCTTGTCCAGCGCGTCGGCCACGCCCGTATCGGACCAGGCGGCCCCGCACGGGTTGTTGTGCTTCAGGATCACGGCGGCGGGCCGCGCGGCCAGGTACTGGAGGATGTTCACCCCGTTGTCCACGTCGGTCAGGTTGGTCTTGCCGGGGTGCTTGCCCGCCTGGACCATGTGTTCCTCGGCGATGGCCGAGACCAGGCCCTGCCCGGCCGCGCGGAAGGCCACGCCGCCAAGGGTCAGGCCGCCTTCGGCCAGTTCGTACAGGGCGGCGGGCTGGTCCGGGTTTTCGCCGTAGCGCAGGCCCTTGCGTTCACCGTCGATGGTCCAGGTGCGCTTGCGGTAGGTCAGGGTGGTGTCGCCCAGCGTCAGGGTGAGGGAATCCGGAAACGGATCGTCCTGCAGGGTGCGGTACATGTCCTTGAGGCTGGCGGGCTTCGGCGAAGTCATGACGGGCTCCGGCAAGGGCGGCGCGGCCCGGCCACGCGGGGCGCATCCGGTGCGCGCGGGGCGGCCGGGTGCGGCGTGCCGGGTACGGCGGGCCTGCGCCCGGCGGCGAGGCCGGGCGGAAAGGGCGTTATCGGGGGCGGAAACGGCGCGGCATGCGCAACGCCCCGCCACGGGGCGGGGCGCGGTCGCCTTCCGGGCTGCGACAGCGGGAATGCTAGCACAGCCCGCAAGGGCGGGCAATTTCCATTTGAACCGGCATCCGGATTGGCGTAGCCTGCGGGGCACGGCGCGGCCCGCGCACTGGCGCGGACGTTTCGACGTTCCGGTCGGCGTTCCGGCCGCCCCGCACCCACCCCGCATGAAGGAGCGACGACCGCATGGAGCGCATGCTGCAAAAGCTGGCACAGCAACTGAACGCCTACGACGAGGCGTCGCTGATGTCGCTGTGGGACCGCTACGCCGCCGTGGTGGACCGCTTCGAGCCCACCAAGCGGTGGGAAGAGGCCGCGCTGGTGCTCAGCCTGATCCAGGCGGTGCGCTGGAAGAACCAGCTGTTCAACCACCACTGGGCCGCCGCGGCCCGGCCCGAGGGCGAGCCCGTGGGGGTTCCGCCCCGCATGGCCTTCAGCCTTGAACCGGTCGCCGAAAAGGACGACCCCGCCCTAGACGGCGGGCCAGCGGACGGGAACGGCGTCCAGAAGCGGCGCAAGGTGCTCAGCTTCCGGCCGCGAGAGGGCGACTAGCCCGTTGAGTATGTAATAGTAGTAGCGCACGCTTTCCACGAACGCCACGGCCTCGTAGCCACGACAGTACCCGTACCGGGTGAGGGCGTGGTAGCGGGGCCGCGCCAGTTTCGGAAAGGTTTCCTTCAGTTCGCGCCAGGTGCGGCCGGAGCCGCCCAGTTGCTGGTCCAGGCGGATGGCGTCGCGCAGGTGTCCCGGCCCCTGGTTGAAGGCGGCCAGGGTGAAGAACCAGCGGTCCCACGGTTGCAGGTTCAGGTCGTCCAGGCTGTCCCACAGCATGCGCAGGTAGCGCGCCCCGCCCCGGATGGACTGGCTGGGGTTCATGCGGTTGACCTTGAGCAGCAGGGCCGTGCTCTGGGTAAGCTGCATGATGCCGCGCACCCCGGTCTTGCTGCGGGCGGAGGCGTCGAAGCGCGATTCCTGGAAGATCACGGCGGACAGCAGCAGCGGGTCGATGTTGCTCCGGGCGGCGGCTTGGCTGATGACGGGGGCGTGGGCGGGCAGCTTTTCGGCCACCACGGTCATCAGGTCCATCAGGTCGAAGATGTCCGCATATCCGGAGGCCCCCGCGTATCCGCCGTCTTCCGGCACGCCCAGCGATTCGGGCAGAAAGCCGAAGTAGCGTTCGGTCAGATCGTCCAGCAGGGTATCCGCCGGGGCGGTGCGCATCCGCCAGAATGCGGCCAGTCGGGCGGCCAGCGGGGCGTCGTCGCCGCGCCAGTACCAGTGGTAGGACAACGGCTTGCCCGTGGCCCGGCCCGCCGTGGGCTCCGCCATGAAGGGCTGCCACAGCCGCCACGAGTCGCCGTCCACCAGCGCGTGGCGGGTGGCGTCGGGGGTGGACTGGGGTACAGCCTGGGGGACGGCCGAAGCCTCGGCGGCCATATGCGCGGGCAGGATCGCCGGGCCGCCGGATGGCGGCAGCAGCCCCGGCACGGCGGGACCGGCGGACGTTTCCCAGGCGGTCAGCAGCAGGGCCGAGCGCAGGCCCGCGCCGGGCTGGCCGTCCGCCGTGGTGCCGCCGGGGCCGGTATCGCGCAGCACCGCGTTGACGGGTTCCGGCAGGTCCGGTTCCGACCAGCGCACCAGCACCGGGCGGGCATGGTCGTAGGCCGGTCCCGCCACCAGGTCGGTGAGCGGGGTCTGGTCCGCGCCGGTTGCCAGCCGGGCCAGCAGCGCGGCCAGCGAGATGCCGGGCGCGGAGTCCGTTTCGGCCGGCGATGCGGCGGACACGCCGGATGCCTCGTCGCCGCCATCGGGCCGGGCGTCGAACGCGGTGAAGCCGGAAAGCCCCCCGTTCTCGCCGTCCGGCGCGGCGCCGAAGCCCACGGCCACGTCGGCGTAGCCGTCGGCCACCAGGCGCAGGGCCTCGTCGCGGCCGTCGGCCTTCACCCAGCGCAGCTCGTAGCCGTAGCGGTCGCAGAAGGCGGTCAGCAGTTCCTGTTCGAAGCCGGGGCCGTAGGGCGAAAGGCGCGTCAGCACCCGCTCGCGGGCGGGGGCGGCCACGCGCAGCACGTCGGAATCACGCGGCGCGGGCAGCAGGATGAGCAGCAGCAGGAACGCCTGGGCAATGCCGAGGCCGAACAGCGCGAAGCGTTCCCTGGTGGTGAAGATATGATCGTGCATGCGGTACGCTGGGCCGACGGGTGGAGAACGGTGAGGCGGAGGAGAGCGGGTGGCCGGGTGCGCGGGTGGCCTGTGCGGTCGGGGGGCGGAAGGGGCGTTCGCCTGTGGCGGGCCGTGCTTCCGTGCGCGGGGGTGGCCGTCGGGCCGTGGGTTGTGCGGCGTGGCGCGGAGCGGCGCGGGGGCGCCGTTTTTCCGGGGGGCCTTGGCCCGCCGGAGGGGTTCCGGCACGTCCGCGTGCGGACGATTTTTGCCGCCGGGGTCGGATCGGCAGCAGTTCCGTTGACTTCCGGGAAGTCACGGGATAAGACATGATGCCTTTTCTGCGCGCCTTCGGCAAGAGCCGGAGCCGCAGGGTGGCACTCAATGTCACAAGGAGTGGGAAATGTCAAACGTGGTCGTGATGGGCGCCCAGTGGGGCGATGAGGGCAAGGGCAAGATCGTCGATCTGCTGACCCGCAAGTGCGACGTGATCGTGCGCTTCCAGGGCGGCAACAATGCCGGGCACACCGTGCTGGTGGGCGACAGGCAGTACATCCTGCACCTCATTCCCTCGGGCATCCTGCATCCGGGCAAGAAATGCCTCATCGGCAACGGCGTGGTGCTCGACCCCGCGGTGTTCTGCCGCGAGGTGGAAACCCTGCGCGGCCAGGACGTGGACGTTTCCCCGGCGCGACTGATGATCAGCCGCAAGACCCACGTGATCATGCCCTACCACAAGGCGCTGGACATGGCCCGCGAGCGCCACAAGTCCAACGAGTCCAAGATCGGCACCACCGGCCGGGGCATCGGCCCCTGCTACGAGGACAAGATGTCGCGCATCGGCATCCGCGCCGCCGACCTTGCCATGCCCGAACTGCTGCGCGCCAAGATCGAGGCCGCGCTGCTGGAAAAGAACGCCCTGCTGGCCGGCCTGTACGGCGGCGAGCCCATGACCGTGGACGCGGTGTTCGACGAGATCATGGACGTGGCCCCGCGCGTGGTGCCCCACCTGGCCGACGTCACCGCAGAGATCGAGGACGCCTGGGCCGCGGGACGGCACGTGATGTTCGAGGGCGCCCAGGGCACCCACCTGGACATCGACCACGGCACCTACCCGTTCGTCACCTCGTCCAACACGGTGTCGGGCAACGCGGCGGCGGGCAGCGGCGTGGCCCCCACCCGGCTCGACCGCATCGTGGCCATCGTCAAGGCGTACACCACCCGCGTGGGCGCAGGCCCCTTCCCTACCGAACAGCTGAACGAAGCGGGCGACTATCTGCAACAGAAGGGGCACGAATTCGGCGCCACCACCGGGCGCAAGCGCCGCTGCGGCTGGCTGGACGCGGTGGTGCTGCGCGAGGCCGTGCGCCTGAATGGCCCCACCGACATCGCCCTGACCAAGCTGGACGTGCTCTCGGGCCTCAAGGAACTGAAGATCTGCACTGCCTACGAATACCAGGGCGGCACCATCACCGTGGCCCCGCAGGAACAGAACGGCATGGCCCACGTCACCCCGGTGTACGAGACCATGCCCGGCTGGGACGAGGACATCACCGGCTGCACCACTTGGGAAAGCCTGCCCGAGGTCACCCGCGCCTACATCGCCCGCATCGAGGAACTGACCGGCGTGCGCGTGAGCCTGGTGTCCGTGGGGCCGGAGCGCGACCAGACCATCAGCCGGGGCTGGTAGACTCCGGCATCGGAATATCCATCCGAAGGGGCGGCGCTGGCCGCCCCTTTTTCGTCCGGAAACGGAACCGGGGCCGCTCCTGCACGGGGCGGTCCCGGTTCCGTTTTCCGGCGCTCCGCCATGCCTACAGACATACAGAGAATGCTAGGGGGAGATCAGGTACTGCGGCGGGGGGTGCGGCGCTTCGCATCGGCGGGGGAAGAGCCCGGCGGACGGCGCCGGTACTGCGTCGGAGAGCAGGCCATGATCCGCTTGAAGGCCGTGCTGAACGAGCTTTCCGACTCGTACCCCAGCGAGAAGGCGATGGAGGATACGCTCTGGCTGCCGGTGCGCAGGCGGTCCGCCGCCAGCAGCATGCGCCAGCGGGTAAGGTAATCCATGGCCGTGCGGCCCACCAACGTCTTGAACCGCTGCGCGAACACGGTGCGCGAAACCCCGGCGACGCGGGCCAGCCCTTCCAGCGTCCAGCGGCGCGCGGGCTCGGCGTGCATGGCCCCCATGGCGAGGCTGATCTGCCGGTCGGTCAGCCCCTGGAACCACCCCTTGGGCAGCCCGCTCGAAGCCACCATGAACAGCCGCAACACCTGCACCAGCATCAGGTGCACGAGGTGGGCGGACATCAGCGCCCCGCCCGGCTGCTGGACGCGCAACTCCGAGGCCAGCTGGTCGAGGGACCACCGCAACACCTGCGCCTGGCTCGACGCCTTGGGGATGTTGATGATGGGCGGCAGCGCATCGAGCAGCACGGCGGCATGGTTGCCCGAAAAATCGAAGCGCCCGCTGATCAGGAACACCTCCCCGCCGCCGTTGTGCACGGCGACCCCGTCACGGGCGGCGGCATCCATGATGTGCCCGGAATCTTCCGGAGGCAGCGCCGGATCGGACGACAGCACGAAGCGTTGCCCGCTGTTCAGCAGGAAGCAGTCCCCCTCGTCGAAGCGGACCGGGTGCTTCAGGCCGTCCGTGAAGCCCCAGCACACGCCCCGCATCACGGCCGTGAACTTGATGCCCTCATGGGGAGGAAAGTCGAACGACCAGTCTCCGGCGGCATCGAGCCCCGCGTAGAACTGGCTGCGGGGCTTGAGCAGCGAGAGCACGTCGGAAAGTGGGTCCATCGGGAACATCCGTACGGTTGAAAAGGAATGATGTACCCTAGGACATGGTTCGTACAGGCGGCAAGGGGTATCTTTGCGACCGTGGCGGCTGCGTCCGCCCCCTGTGTCCGCCCCTTGTGTCCGCTGTCGCGTCGTGAAAGGGCGCATCACCGTAAACCGTGTTCTTCACGCCAGGGAGAAGCATCATGAATCGCCTGCAGAATAAGGTCGCCATCGTCACCGGCGCGGGCAGCGGCACCGGCATCGGGGCCGCCATCGCCCGCGTGTTCGCCGGGGAAGGGGCCACCGTGGTGGTGACGGCCAACGCCAACCGCCAGGACAACATGGACAGGCTGGTCCGGGAGATCACCGGCAAGGGCCGGCGCGCGTCGTCGGCCGTGCTCGACGTGACCAGTCAGGAGCAGTGGGCGGCAGTCGTTGCCGATACCATGGAGCGCCACGGCCGCATCGACATCCTCGTCAACAACGCGGGCACGCCGGGGCCGCGCGACGGCAGCTGGGACAAGGCCACGGCCGAGGACTTCCACCACGTCATGAACGTGAACCTCAACAGCCAGTTCTACGGCATCAAGGCGGTCACGCCGCACATGGAGCGCCAGGGCGGCGGCGCCATCGTCAACATTTCCTCGGCGGCCGGAATCATCGTGTTCCCGGACGTGCCGCCGGGCTACAGCGCCTCCAAGGGGGCCAGCCGTCATCTGACCAAGGCGGCGGCCGTGGACTTCGCGCGCCGCGGCATCCGCGTCAACGGCATCTATCCCGGCCTGATCGAAACGCCGATGGCCGCCCACTTCACCGGGAACCCGCAGATGCTGGAAAGCCTGCTCAAGGGCATTCCTATCGGCCGCGCGGGCACCCCGGAGGAAATCGCGAAGGCCGCACTGTTCCTGGCCAGCGACGAGGCGTCCTACATCATCGGCGCCGAACTGGTCGTCGACGGCGGCCTGACCATCATCTGACGCACAGGAGATCATCACCATGAGCACCGCACGAAAAATCTGGCTGATCACCGGCGCATCGTCCGGGTTCGGCAAGTCGCTGGCCGAGGCCGTGATCGCCAGGGGCGATTGCGCCGTCATCACCGCCCGCCGCCTGGACCGCCTTCAGGCCATCGCGCGCGGCCACGAGGACCGCGTGCTGCCGCTGGCCGTGGACATGACCGACGCCGCCGCGCGCGGCAAGGCCGTGGCCGACACGCTGGCCCGCTTCGGCCGCATCGACGTGCTGGCCAACGTGGCCGGAAGCGGCTCCATGGGCGCGGCGGAGGAGTTCTCCGAGGCCGAGCTGCGCGCGCAGTTCGAGTTGAACTTCTTCGCCACGGCGGAAATGACCCGCGCCGTGCTGCCGCAGATGCGCGCGCAGGGTTCGGGGCGCATCCTCACCGTGACCAGCGTGGGCGGGCTGGTCGCCATCACCGGTTGCGGGCCGTACTGCGCGAGCAAGTTCGCCCTGGAATGCTGGAGCGAGGCCCTGGCCATGGAAGTGGCCCCGCTGGGCATTCGCGTCACCATCGTCGAGCCGGGGTCGTTCCGCACCGGCTTCGCGGGCGATGTCAACGTGCGCCCCGCCCAACGCATCGAAAGTTACCGCCCCGTGGTCGGCCCGGTGGAGGACTTTCTGGAGCGCTCGGCGGGCAAGGAGATCGGCGACCCCGCCAGGGCGGCCGCCGTCATCATCGCCGCTGTCGAGAGCGATGCCCCGCCAATCCGCCTGATGCTCGGCGAGGACGCCTACGCGCTGTGGGACCAGACCATTGCGAAGCGTATCGAGGACATCGATGCGTGGCGTGAGCGCGGCCTGAAGACCGCGTTCGACGGTGCCGCATTCACGCCCATCGGCGGCTAGAGACCACGCACGCCCGGATGCGGCGACGGATGCGCACCACGCAGCTCGGCCGCCGACCATTTTGCCGCAACAGCAAGGAGTGAAGACCATGAGCAATGCCACCCCGAAAGTCTGGCTGATCACCGGCGCGTCGTCCGGTTTCGGCAAGGCGCTGGCCGAGGCCGTGATCGCCGGCGGCGACATGGCCGTCATCACCGCCCGCCGCCTGGACCGCCTTCAGGCCATCGCCAGCGGCCATGAGGACCGCGTGCTGCCGCTGGCCGTGGACGTGACCGACGCCGCCGCGCGCGACAAGGCCGTGGCCGACACGCTGGCCCGGTTCGGCCGCATCGACGTGCTGGCCAATGTGGCCGGGCGCGGCGTGGTCGGGGCCTGCGAGGAGTTCAGCCCCGAACAGCTGCGCGAGCAGATGGAACTGAACTTCTTCGCCACGGCGGAAATGACCCGCGCCGTGCTGCCGCAGATGCGCGCGCAGGGCGCGGGCAACATCCTTACGGTGAGCAGCATCGCCGGGCTGGTGGCCATGAACGCCGCAGGCCCGTATTGCGCCGCGAAGTTCGCCATCGAAGGCTGGACCGAATCCCTGGCCATCGAGGTCGGGCCGCTGGGCATCCACGTCACGCTGGTGGAACCCGGCGCGTTCCGCACCGAGTTCGCGGGCGACGCCAACATGCGCCCGGCCCAGCGCATCGACGCCTACCGCCCCGTGGTCGAGCCGTTCGAAACCTACCTTGAAGGCTCTTCCGGCAAGCAGATGGGCGATCCGGCCAAGGCCGCCCGGCGCATGCTGGAAGTGGTGGCCAGCGAGGCCCCGCCGGTACGCCTGATGCTGGGCCGCGACGCCTACTCGATGTGGGACGCCACCATCGCCAGACGGATCGAAGACATTGATTCCTGGCGCGCCCGTGGCGAAGACACCGCGTTCGAGGGTGCGCAGACCACGGAAATCCGGCTCTAGGACCGGGGGGGCTTCGGGCAGGCAGGGGCCTGGAGACAGGCACCCTGCCATCCCGCATAGCGGGGCCTTGACTCAAAACGAAGCGCCGACGGGCTGTGAACCCGTCGGCGCGTTGTCCGGAACGCCATGCCCGGCGGCCGCGATTATTTCAGGCAGCCGATGATCTTGCGCATGCGTTCCGAGTGGGTGGTCTCTTCGCGTCCGCACAGGCGCATCAGTCCGGCGGCTTCGGCATTGGCACAGGACTGCGCCCAGCATTCGTAGAGCGCGCCCCCGTTGTCCTCGGCGGCAGCCAGTTTTTCCAGCAGTTCCACAGTCAGCCGGGGCTTCTGCCAGTCCACGAGATAGGGATTCTCCGCCGGGGCGGGAACGGAACAGGGTTCGTTGGTCAGCAGGCCGACAATCTGCGCCATGCGCTCGGCATGCAGGTATTCATCGCAGCCGCTTTCAAGCAGCAGGCGGCGGGCCTCCTCATTGGGCGCATCTTCGGCAAGGGCGTCGTACATGGTCTTGCCCGCGGCTTCGAGCAGCATCATCAGCCTGATGTCGTCAAGGCCGGGTTGCCGGATGGAGCCGATGAACGCAAAGGCTTCGTACAGGTTGGCGGGCGCGTTGGGCGGCAGCACATACATGGAACTATCCTCCGGTTGGGATGAAAATTGACTTTATACTTTCGGGGCGCTTTTCAAACCGATGGATATGCTATAAACAGGTGAGAAATCTATTTCCATCATCAATCGGACAAAAAAATTATCTGAACGGACACGTATGTTCTGGAGCACTTCCCTCACCCTGACCGAATCGACCGAAACCCACGGGCACGATGTGGCCGAACTCATCCTGTGCCGCTCCGGTTCGGGGCTGCTGGCGCTTGAGCGGCGTCATCTGGAACTGGCGCCCCGGCGCGCCATCCTTGTCGCGCCCGGCGCGCCCCACCGCTTCGTCTTCCGGAAGGGCGAGCGCGCCGCGCTCAAGATCATCTGCATCACCAGGGCGGACGCGGCGCTGCATCTTTCTCCGGCGCAGGCGGGCATCCTGCGCGACGCCGCCCGCGAAGGGGCCACGGCCGTCGAGTATGCCGAATCCGACCTGTGGCTGTGGGAACTGTCCGAAAAGGTGCCGGAAAGTTTCGGGCTCGACGGGCACCGGGAACTGACCGAACTGTGGGGCATCATCGGCCTGCTTGTGGGGTCGCACGCCCGTGCGGCGGGCGCGCCCGGAGAGGCGGCGGCAGCGGGCGGCGACAGGCACGGGCGTACCATTCAGGAAGTCTGCCGCTGGCTGGACGAGCACTTGGACGAGTCGGAAAACCTCGACGGCCTCGCCGCGCGCTTCGGATTGTCCCGAAGCCTGCTGACGCGCGAATTCAGAAGGTTCACGGGCGCCAGCGTGGTGGAATACGTCAAGACCCGGCGGATCCAGAAGTCGGGGGCGCTGCTGGCCGGGACGGACAAGGACATCTCGCAGGTGGCCGTGGAAAGCGGGTTTTCCAGCCTGACGTACTTCTACCGGCAGTTCAAGGCGCTCTACGGGGTCGCGCCCTCGGCGTTCAGGAAGCAGCTTCTGGGGTCGTGAGCCGCGAAGGAACCGGGCGCGCGAAGTTGGCGGACCCAGCGTTCCGCCCGGTTGCGGGCTGCGCGGCCTGCCCGGCGAAAGCACGCCGGAAAGAGCGCCGTCAGGAAAATCCGTACGTTTGAAAAAGAAAGGCGTATCCTGGGGGATGGTTCGTCCGGGTTGCAGGGGGTATCCCTGTACCGGCGGCAGGATTCCCTGCCCGCATCCCGTAACGTCGCAACGCGGCAAAGGAGACCGACATGGCCGAATCCGTGACCTTCAGGAACTATGACTGGAACGTGGCCGCCGTTCTCCGGCTGCCGCCCGACTTCGCGCCCGAGCGCCGGTACCCGGCCATCGTCTGCGTCCACCCCTCCGGCGGCGTGAAGGAGCAGACCGCGGGCCTGTACGCCGAAAAGCTGGCCGCGCAGGGCTTCGTCACCCTGGCCTACGACGCCACGTTCCAGGGCGAAAGCACGGGCGAGCCGCGCCACCTGGAAAATCCGTACCTGCGGGTGGAGGACGTGAGCGCCGCCATCGACTACCTGACCACGTTGCCCTACGTGGACAACGGACGCATCGGCGCGCTGGGCGTGTGCGCGGGCGGCGGCTACGCCGCCAACGCCGCCGTGACCGACACGCGCATCAGGGCGCTGGGCACGGTGAGCGCCGTGAACTACGGCCAGATGTACCGGCACGGCTGGGACAACACCGCCAACCCGCAGGATTGCCTGGCGCTGCGCGACATGGCGGCCGCGGCCCGCACCGCGGAAGCCGGCGGCGCGCCCACGCAGTACCTGTCCACGGTTCCCGACCGCCGCGAGGACGCCATCAACGCCGATTTTGCCGAGGCGTTCGACTACTACCGCACCGACCGCGCCCGGCACTGCAATGCGCCCAGCAAGGCGACCGCGCGCAGCCTGGCGCAACTGGTGACCTACGACGCCTTCAACAACGTGGAACTGTTCCTGACCCAGCCGGTGCAGATCGTCGCGGGCGGCGAGGCCGGAACCCGCTGGATGAGCGAAGACCTGTTCCGCCGCGCCGCCAGCACGAACAAGGACCTGCTCATCGTGCCCGGCGGCACGCACATCGCCATGTACGACCAGCCCGCCATGGTCGAGGCGGCCCTTGGCACGCTGGTTCCCTTCTTCAGGAACAACCTCTGATGCCCTTTGGCCGGTGATGTCCTTGCCGGTGCTTCAAGGAGAAGAGCCATGACGCAACAGCACTCCGTGACGTTCAGGAACCGCACCTGGGACGTGGCCGCCACGCTGCGCCTGCCCGAGGGTTTTGACGCGGACAGGAAGTACGCGGCCATTGTCTGCGCCCACCCCATCAGCAGCTGCAAGGAACAGACGTCCGGCGCGATTTACGGACGGCGGCTGACCGAGGCGGGGTTCGTCACCCTGGCGTTCGACGCCTCCACGCAGGGCGCGAGCGGCGGCGAACCCCGGTTCAGCGAAGACCCCGCCACCCGCGTGGAAGACTTCCGCTGCACGGTGGACTACCTTGTCACGCTGCCCTACGTGGACGAAGAACGCATCGGCGTGCTGGGCGTGTGCGGCGGCGGTGGCTACGCGGTCAGCGCGGCCATGACCGACCGGCGCTTCAAGGCCGTGGGCACGGTGGTCGCCGCGAACTATGGCCGCATCATGCGCGAGGGCGACATGACGCCCGACGCGGCGCTGAAGACGCTCGACGCCATCGCCCGGCAGCGCACGGCGGAGGCGCGCGGCGCGGAACCGCTGATCGTGGGCTACATCCCCGATTCCGAGGACGCCCGCGCCAAGGCCGGTATCGACGACATCGACATCGTCGAGGCCGTGCAGTACTACACCACGCCGCGGGGGCGGCAGCCGGGCTCGCCCAACAGGCTGCGTTTCACCAGCACCGCCCCGGCGCTGGGCTGGGACGCCTTCCACCTTGCCGAAGCGCTGCTGACCCAGCCGCTGCACATCGTCATTGGCGACAGGCCGGGCGGGTTCGGTTCGTACCGGGACGGCTTCGACCTCTTCAACCGCGCCCGTTCGGGCCAGAAGACGTTGCAGGTGGTGGAGGGCGCAAGCCACTACGACCTCTACGACAAGCCCGAGGCCACCGGAAAGGCGCTGGAACGACTGCTGCCCTTCTTCAGGAAGCACCTGTGCGCCTGATTTTCCGGAACGGGGCGGGGCGTCCGGCCGGGACGCCCCGCCCCGTCCCTGATTCCGTTCCGGATTCCGTCCCTGATTCCGCCGCCGTGAAGGCCCGCGCCCTGCGCGGGCTCGTGTTCATCGTATGCATCGCATGGAGCGTTAACGCCTTGTTCCGTACTCCCGTCGGCGACTACCCCTCGTCGCCCCAATGGCACGCCGGACGTTTTTCCAACCAGCGGCTTCCCGGTCCCGGAGACATGCCCGAATCCACGCTGCGCGTGTGGTGGGACGTGTTCGTCAACAAGCCCGGAGGCACGGTGCCCCCGGCCCCGCTGCCCATCCACCGCCTGAGCCGCGCCGGACTGGACGCCGCGCCCGACCGCAGCCTGTACCGGCTGGGGCATTCCACGGTGCTGATGAAGCTGCGCGGCCAGTGGTGGCTGACCGATCCGGTGTTTGCGGAACGGGCCTCGCCTATGGGGTTCGCCGGGCCGAAGCGCTTCCACGCGCCGCCCGTCGCCATCGAGGATTTGCCGCCCATCCGCGCGGTGATCCTTTCGCACGACCACTACGACCACCTCGACCGGGACGCCATCCGGGCGCTGGACGGCAAGGTGGGCCTGTTCCTCGCGCCGCTGGGCGTGGGCGACCGGCTGGCCGGTTGGGGCATTGCCGCCGATAAGATCCGCCAGTTCGACTGGTGGCAGGGCACGGAGGTGGACGGCCTGCGCCTGACGGCCACGCCCGCGCAGCATTTCTCGGGGCGCGGCTTCACGGACGGCAACCGCACGCTGTGGGCCTCGTGGGTGATCGAGGACGACGGCCTGCGCGTCTTCTACAGCGGCGACAGCGGCTACTTCGACGGCTTTGCCGAGATCGGCAGGCGTTTCGGCCCCTTCGGCCTGACGCTGATGGAAGCCGGAGCCTACAACGCGCAGTGGCCCTACGTGCATCTGCACCCGCCGCAGGTCGTGCAGGCCCATCTGGACCTGGGCGGGCTGTGGCTGCTGCCCATCCACAACGGCACCTTCGACCTTGCCATGCACGCCTGGGAAGACCCGTTCGAGCAGGTGCTGCGCGTTGCCGCCGGGCGCGGCGTGCGGGTGGCCACGCCGATGATGGGTGAACGGGTGGACATGAACGCGCCGCAGGAAGGCAGCCGCTGGTGGCGCTGAACGGCGAAGGCCCGATACAGCCCCATCACGGCGATGGACGGCCCCCCGCGCCTTCGGGTAGCATGGCCCGGCGTTGGGGCGGTTTCCGTTGCCCCGCAGCGTGACCGCGTCACCTCATCCGGGCATCACCCAGTATTCCGCTTCGGACATCGCCATGGCCAACGACACTGCCTCCACCACCGCAGCCCCCAGACGCGGCCGCGCGGCCGCCGCCGCGCCAGCCGCCACGGCAGCCCCGGCCCCGCCGCCCGACCCGCGCGAGGCCGTGGCCCCGCTGCTGGACCCCCGGCACCGGCGCACCGTGGCCCACCTGCACGCGCTGGCCGCATCGCCGCCGCAGGTGGTGTTGGCCGAGGGCGGCACCGCCGCCGAACGCATGGCCCTGGCCCTGTACTGGGCGGCGCTGCTGAACTGCGAGAGCCCGGAAGATATCCCGGACGACGCGCGCCCCTGCCTGTCCTGCCCGTCGTGCGTGCGCATGGCCGGGGGCGGCCACCGCGACCTCGTGGTGCTGGACGGCAACAAGCCCAGCGCCGAGGAAGGCTCCTTTTCCATAGAGAACGTGCGGGCGCTGCGCGGCCTGTTGGGCGAGCCCCCGCGCGAGGGCCGCAGGCGCGTGGTGGTGCTGGTGGATGCCCACACCCGCGTGGAGGCGGCCAACGGCCTGCTGAAATCGCTGGAAGAGCCCCGCCCCACCACCTGCTTCGTGCTGCTGGCCCCCCAGCGCGAACGGCTGCTGCCCACGCTGGTGTCGCGCAGCTTCGTGCTCACCCTGGCCTGGCCCACCGACGCCCTCCCGCCGTCCCCGGCGGTGCGCGACTGGCTGGACGCGCTGGTGGAGTTCATCCAGACCGGAGGCGGCTGGATGGAGCGGACATCCCGCAAGGGCGACCTGGACGCCCCCCTGGCCGCAGCCGTGGTGCTGCACTGCCAGCGCGCCCTGGCCGACGTGCTGGCCGGACGCGCCGCCGATCCCCTGGGCCGCCTGCTGGCCGAGCGCATGGACCCGGCCCGGCTGCGCCGCTGCGACGAAGCCCTGGCCGCCGCGCAGGAAGCCCTGTCCCTGAGCCCCAGCCCGGTGAACCCGGCCCTGGTCATGGACTGGCTGGCCACGCGGCTGTTTCTCGGCGTCCGCTAGGGGCAGCCGCCAAATCGTCTTTTTGCCCGTTGGCTTCCGACCCGAAGGGCGCGAAGCGTGGCCGTGGGCGAGCTTGCGAGCCCTACGGACATCGTGCGCAACGCGGTCAAACTTCGCCTGCCATGGCTTTGCTGTCCTTATCCGTAAGACTCGCGCTGTGCGCTCGCCTAACGGCTAAGGCTTGGTCGAATACGAGAAGAGTACGCTCTGCGGTCGCCATCCGTAATGCTCGAAGACTCGCATAACGGCTGCCGCGCTCTGCGGTCCTCATCCGTAAGACTCGCGCTACGCGCTCGCCTAACGGCTGCGGCACTCCCTACATGGCAGGCTCGTTTTCCTTGCCAACGGACAAAAAGCCTGCTTTGGCGGCAGTCCCTTGTGGTCCGCCGCCTCACCCCCGCCCTGCCCCGCACGGCAGGGGAAGATCCGTCCGGGCGGTGCGGGCAACATTCCGTAACACAAGACCTTTTTCGTGATATTTCCGCGCTGCCGGGCTTGTGCGGCATTGCGTGCCCCCTGCCGAGCGTGTAGCATCCGGGCATCCACACGGACATATGCCGCGCCGGGGAGGCCGCATGAACACGACCGCAGAAGTGCCGCGCACGGTGCTGATCATCGAAGACAGCAACGTGCAGTCGAAAATCATCCGCAAGCAGATTCAGGCGCTTACCCAGTTCGACACCCTCATCGCCCACACCATGCAGGATGCCGAAGCCTTGCTGCGCGAGCACGGCCAGCGGATCTTCATCGCCGTCATCGACCTGAACCTGCCGGACGCGCCCGATGGCCAGGCCGTGGACCTGTGCCTGGCCTGGAAGGTGCCGTCCATCGTGCTCACCGCCACCTTCAACGACGAAATCCGCCGCCGGTTCATCGAGCGGCGCGTGGTGGACTATTTCTTCAAGGGTTCCATCCAGGACATGGACCCCATGGTGGCCAGCCTGGAACGGGTGTTCAAGAACCAGTTCCTGACCGTGCTGGTGGTGGACGATTCGCGCACCCAGCGCGCCCAGATAAGGAAGCTGCTGGAAGTGCAGCGCTTCCGCGTGCTGGAAGCCGGGGACGGGGTGGAGGCGTTGGCCGTGTTCGAGGAGCATCCCCATACCCGCCTGGTCATCACCGACTACCAGATGCCCAACATGGACGGCATCGAACTGGTGCGCGAACTGCGCGGCCGCCACAAGATGGACCGCGTGGCCATCATCGGGGTGTCCTCGGTGGGGTCCGGCCCGCTCACCGCGCAATTCCTCAAGAACGGAGCCAACGACTTCCTGACCAAGCCCTTCGAGGTCGAGGAGTTCTACTGGCGCGTCAACCACAACATGGACGTGCTGGACATGATCTGCGACCTCAAGTCGTGCATGGAGTCGCTGGAAACTCGCTGAGGCGCGCGCGGCGCGACAGGGAGGAGGCATGGCGTCGCTGGACGCGCACATCTCGCCTGGATGTCCGTCTGGATGTCCGTCTGGACGTCTGCCGGGACATCCGGCGGGCATGGACCCACGCCGCGTGGTGGGCATGCATGGCGGCATCCCCGCTCGCGACGCCGGCGCCGCCCGTGCCGGAAAATCCGGCCGTGGTCCGGTGCTGTACTGGATGCACCGCGAGCACCGCGCCCGCGACAACTGGGCGCTGCTGCACGCCCACGCCGAGGCCGCCCGGCTGGGCGTACCCCTGGCCGTGGTATGGTGCCTTGCCGACGGCTTTCTGGGCGCCGCCATCCGCCAGTACGGCTTCCTGCTGCGCGGCATGGCCGAGACCTCGCGCCATCTGGCGGCGGTGGGAATTCCGCTTGTCGTGCTGCGCGGCAACCCGCCGGAAGAGGCGGTGCGCTATGCCCGCTCGGTGGGCGCCTCGCTGGTGGTCACCGACTTCGACGTGCTGCGGGTGAAGCGGGCGTGGCTGGCCTCCGCCGCGCGGGGGCTGGCCGGGTTCTGTCCACTGCACGAGGTGGACGGCCGCAACGTGGTGCCCTGCCGGGCGGCCTCGTCCAGGCGCGAATACGCGGCCCGCACCCTGCGCCCGAAAATCCGCCGCCTGCTGCCGGAATTCCTGACGCCCATCCCCGCCCTGCCGCCCGCGCCTTCCGTGCCTGTCCCCCCATGGCCGCTGCCTGTCCCGGAAGTCGACTGGGCGGCCCTGCGCGACGGCCTGTCCGTGGATCGCAGCGTGGCGGAGGTGGGCCCGCTGCCCGGCATCCCCCCCGTGGAGCCCGGCGAGGACGCTGCCCGCGCCGCGCTGGACGACTTCGTCCGCACTCGCCTGCACCGCTACCACCTGCGCAACGACCCCAACGCGGGCGGGGTGTCCGGCCTTTCGCCGTACCTGCACTTCGGCATGCTGTCCGCCCAGCGGGCCGCGCTGGCGGTCCAGGCCCATTCCGGGGCGCCGGACGACTGCCGCGACTCCTTCCTGGAAGAGTTGATCGTGCGGCGCGAACTGGCCGACAACTTCTGCCTGCACGCGCAGGACTACGACGCCACCACCTGCTTTCCCGACTGGGCGCTGGCCACCCTGGACAAGCACCGGCACGATCCGCGTCCGGCCCTGTACGACGAGGGGCAGTTGGCCGCCGCGCGCACGGCCGACCCGCTGTGGAACGCGGCCCAGACGGAAATGGCGCTCACCGGGCGGATGCACGGCTACCTGCGCATGTACTGGGCCAAGCAGATCCTGGTGTGGTCGCCCACGCCCGAGGACGCCCTGCGCGCGGCCGTGGCCCTGAACGACCGCTATTTCCTGGATGGCCGCGACAGCAATGGCTACACCGGCATCGCCTGGTCAATAGGAGGACTGCACGACAGGCCGTGGGGTGAACGGCCGGTGCAGGGCGCCATCCGCTCCATGACCTACAACGGGGCGCGCTCCAAGTTCGACGTGGGCGCGTACGTCCGGCGCATGCAGGTGCTGCGCGGCGATGCCGGGGAGCAGGGCGCGCCGGTCTGAGCGGGACGCCGGGGCGGTCATGCGGCCGAAGCCCGGTGAGGCGGGAAAGACAGGCATGAGACGGCCGGGGCGCGCCATATGGCGCGCCCCGGCTGTTTGTGGTGTGCGCGGGTGTTCCGGGTGGCTGCGGGCGGGGGCGCTACCCGGCCTGCGCGCGCAACGGCGATTCGAAGATCTCGAAGGGGATGGCGGCGCGCATGGATTCCAGGAAGGCGCGCATCTCCCGTTCCTGGTGAGGCGAGAACACGACCTTGAGCGCCGCGTCGGCACCCGTGCCGGAGGCGGTGCCGTTGGTGTCCGCGTCGATTTCGTCGTCCACGCATCCTGCCGCGCCCACGGTCCCGCCGCCACCTGCGCCCCCCCCGATGCCGCGATCAAGCACGGTCATGTAGCCCAGGTTGTCCTGTGCCTCCAGCAGGAAGCGGAACATGGCGATGTGCCGGGGGGCCATGCGCGCATACAGCCGCGCGGATTCGCGCGGCGGCGGCAGCGGCGGGGCGGGCTTGCGGGGACGTTTGCGGGCCACGGCTGCTCCTGTGGAGAGGTAGGGTGGAGGGTAGGGTTTTTGGGGGTAAAGCGGGCGGGCGCGATGATGCGCCGTTCAGGGAAATGCTGTCAAGACCGATCCCCTTGCCGGACAGGGCGTGCCGGGAAGGGAAACGCTGGTGCTCCGTTGTGTCGGTAAGTACTTACGATGGGGAGAGACCCCCACGGGCTTGCACAGTGAACTACGAAAAATGTGCATAAACAGCGAAATGACGCGGGGGTGCGATGTTGTGTTGTACTGGTGCATTTTTCGAGTGGCATGAAATCATGGATAAAAGCCCAAATCCTTCTTTTTTGAAAACCCTACTTTTTGATGAATTTGTTCAAAACATGTTGAAAAGCGCATTTCGTGTGTTTATCTATGCGGCTCGCGGAAAAGAATTCGTGTATATAATACCATTCTGAAATCAACCACGACAGAGCATCCCGGACCGTTGCGTCACGGGAAATTCGCCGCCGGTGCGCATCGCGCCGGCCAGGCTATCCGCGTGCCTTGTGCATGTAATACTACAAAGAAATGATGTATGACTTTAAATTCAAATATGATGACTGAAACCACGCCGCCCAATACTGTCGGCCCCCGGATGGTGCTGGCCGCCCCGGGGGCAGGCGGCGAGATGCGGCTGGAAGTCGCCGCCGACATGACCTTCCAACTTGATGGTTCCATGGATGCGGCCACGCTGGCGCGCCAGGGCGACGACCTGGTCTTTTCCTTCGAGGACGGTGGGCGCGTGGTGCTGACCGGGTTCTTCGAAGGCGAGACGGGCCTGCGCCTTTCCTTCGAGGAGCAGGACGGAACCCTGCTCACGGGCAAGGGCTTTCTGAGCGCGCTTGCTCCCGCCTTGCTGCCCGCCGCCGGCGAAGGCGCGGCCGGGCCTCCAACACCCTGACGGCCGGCGGGGCCATCGACATCGACGTGTCCGCCCGCACCGCCGCCTACGGCCTCTCGGCCACCAACGGCGGGCGGAATGCGCTGCTTTCCGTGGACGGGGGCGTCAGCCTGGACGTCAGGTCCGAAACCGGGTTCGCGGAAGGGATGTACGCCAGCTTCAACAACTCGGCGAACACCTTGATGGCCGGGCACGGCGACGTCACCGTGGACGTGCGCGGCGTCACCGGGGCCACCGGCCTCTACGCCTCGCTGTCGGGCGTGAACACCCTGACCGCCAGCGACGGCGACGTGAAGGTTTCCGTGGCCGCCTCGCAAGCGAACAAGGACGCGGCGTCCCTGAACTCCCCGCATGCCCACTCGAACCTTCAGAACCAGATGTCGGCCACGGCCCTCTACGCCAACGCGGCGGGGACCAACGACCTGTCGGCTTCGGGCACGGTGGGGATTCACGCTGCGGCCACGGGTTCCTCCACCGTTGCGGGCGACGTGGGCGGCTCGGCCGTGGCCATGTTCGCCAACGGCCGCAACGCCTCCAACACCATCACCGGCAGCGCGCATGACGACGTGGTGGACATCACCGGCGGCCTGCACGCCGTGAACGGCGGCACCAACCGCATCGACGGCGGCGACGGCGGCGACGGCGACGACACCATCATCCTCAACGGCGCGGTGGGGTCGGGCAGCCTGACGCTGCACGCCGGGGACGGGTACGACACGCTGGTGCTGCACGCGGACAGCTACGTGGCCTTCGAGGAGTTCTACTTCGACTGGCTGCTGGGCACGTTCGGCGACATGAGCATCGAGGCGGTGCGCGTGGTGATGCACGGCGCGGGCCAGTCGGACCTCGACGCGCTGCGCGACCTGTTCGGCAACAGCGTGTTCGACGGCGCGGACGTCAGCTACGAGGTGGCGGACGGAACCGTGGTGCACGGCGCGGCCGCGCTCGCGGCGCTGTCCGGCGTCGACGCAGAGTCCTCCGGCCATGCCGGACACGATGCCGACAATGAACAGGGCGCTTCACACCATGGAGCCTCCACGGCCCTCATGGCGCCGGAAGCGGACGGCGACGCCCATTCCACCCATGGCGCGGCCGGCTCCCACGCCACCCCGGCCGACGGGCTGCACGACGTCTTCGCCGCCGACGGCGCGGCGCTGGGCTTTGACCGCCTGGCCAGCCTGCCGGGCCAGCCCGTGGCCTCCGCCGGGCATGGCGACGGCCCGCACGGGGGCTCCGGCGCCACGCTGAACGCGGCGGACCTGCTGGACTTCGGCACCGCCGGGGACATTCCCCTGCCCGGTCCCTCGACCGGCGATACCGCGCTGTTCTCCGCCTCCGGTCCCCATTCCGGGGACTGGCACGGGCCGGCGGGCATGACCGTGGGCACTTTCGACGCCGGGGTTTCCGGCGGCTATGAATCGGACGTACAGTTGCTGGTGCACCAGGTGGTCAGCTCCACCTCCGCATAGGGGGTACCCCACGTCCGTCCCCCCCCGGAGGGACGGATCGGGGAGCTGATTATGCAACAGGGAACGGCCGGCTTCCGCAAGGGAAGCCGGCCGTTCCGAATTTTTGCGCAGTAGCGGCGGCGCTACAGGATTTCCACCCCGTCTCCGGTGACCAGCACCATGTATTCCCAGCGGATGCCGCCCCATTGGGGGTAGTACAGGCCGGGTTCCACGGTCACGATCATGCCGGGCTTGAGCACCATTTCGTTGCGCGGGTTCAGGCTGGGCGGCTCGTGGGTTTCCAGGCCGATGCCGTGCCCCAGCGCGTGGGTGAAGTGGGCGGCCACCCCTTCCGACTCGAAGTGGGCGCGCGCGGCGCGGTAGGCGTCGGCCACGGGCAGGCCGGGGCGCATGATCTCCATGGCCTTGGCCTGCGCGGCCTTGGTCTGCTCCAGCGCGCGGGTGAAATGGTCGGCGGGCTTGTCGCCCACCCAGAAGGTGCGGGTCTGGTCCGAGCAGTACAGGTCCAGCCGCGCGCCCACGTCCACCAGCACCGGGCAGTTTTCCGTCAGCCGCACGTCGCCGGGGGCGTAGTGGGGCAGCGCGCCGTTGGTGCCCACGCCCACGATGCTCGAAAAGGCCAGTTCGCTGGCCCCGTTCTCGCGGAAGAACTTCTCGATGTCCCAGGCCACCTCCACTTCGGTGCGGCCGGGCGCGAGGATGGAGGGCACCCATTCCATGAGCCGGTGGTTAAGCGCGGCGGAGCGGCGCATCAGCTCGATTTCTTCGGGTTCCTTGATCACCCGCATCTCTTCGACCATGCCGTCGGCCCGTTCCATGGTCAGGCCGGGCGAGACCTTGTCGAAGAAGTCCAGGGTCACGGCGCGCGCCTCGAAGCCCACTGTGCCGCGCGCCTTGTCCTTGAGCAGGCCGTTGATCTGGCCCGGCGCGTCGCCGGAATAGATGAACACGCGCTCCTCGGGCCACAGGCGGCGGGCCGCGTCGAGGTAGCGGGGGTCGGTGCACAGCCAGTCGTTGCCGTCGGCGGTGACGATGAGGTACCCGGCGCTCTCGTTCAACTGCACGTCGTGCAGTTCGAAGCCGGAAAGGTAGAAGCGGTTGGCCGCGTGGCTGACCAGCAGGGCGGACAGGCCCCGCGCGCGCATGGCGGCGCGCAGGGTTTCGCGCCGCGCCTCGTAGCGTTGTGCATTCATGGTGGTCTCGGATCGGACCGCCCGGCGGGCGGCCGCATTACAGCTTGTAGGTGGTTTCCTCTTCGCCGAGCACCATGCGCCCGGCCCATTCCACGCCCTGCATGACCGAATGGTCCATGTTGGCGGCCTCGTACTTCCACCCGCCGAAGCGCCCGCGCGAATAGATGCCGTGCGCTTCCAGCCACGGCTGGAGGGTGCGCAGGGCGTCGTCGCGCCCCAGGGTGGGCACCGGGTAGCCGTAGTCCACGGCGATGGACCACCGCGACGCGATGCGCGCCCGCTCCTCGGGGTGGAGCATGGAGATGTTTACAAGCCCCTCGATGGTCTTGTCCATCAGGGTATCCAGTTGTTCCGGCTTGTGGTCCGACCACGAGGTTTCGGCCATCAGCGCCCGTTGATGGCCGGGCCGGGCCGCGTTGTTGGGCGAGTAGTTGTGGAAGTTGGTCAGGCGGTAGAAGGGCGCGTTGGATTCCGGAAAGTACATCCAGCAGGTGTCGTCTTTACGGGTGTCGTCCGGCCGCATGCCGTCCACGCCCACCCCGGCCACGTACACCCCGTTGCGGGCCAGTTGCCCGGCGGCGGCGCGCAGGCCGTCGCCCACGCTGGCGGCGGCGGGACCCGCGCCGATCTGGTCGCGGATCAGGATGTCCAGCGGGCCGGTGGTCAGCAGCCTGTCGTAGGTGATGGTTTCACCGCCTGCGGTGCGCACGGCGCGGGCGGCCGGGTCCACGGCGGTCACGGGGGTGTTCAGGCGCACCGTGTCGCCCAGGCGCGCGGCCAGCCGGGTGAAGATTTCGCCGGTGCCGCCCCGCAGCGGAAAGCGGAACAGGTTGTTGGGGCCCCAGCTGACGTTGTCCAGTTGCAGCACCAGGTTGCGCAGCACCATTTCAAGGTCGATGACGCTGACCCGCTCGCCGATCCACTGGTAGCTCATCATCTCGGCCGGGGTGGCCCACACCTTGAAGTTGTAGGGCCGCATGAAATATTTGGCGATGCCCGCGCCGAAGACGTATTCGAACCATTCCGCGAAGTTGGCGGGCGCTTCTTCGCGCCGGTGGCCGGGCAGCAGGGCCTGCACGCATTCCCACTGCATTTCCGCCGGCAGGTGGCGGATGTTGTTCTGGAAGGGGTAGGGCACCCAGCGGTCGGCGATGCGCACCCGCGCGATGCGCATGTGCTCCAGGTATTCGCCGTCCAGCAGGCTTTCCACCAGATTGTCGAAGTAGGAGTAGTGCGAGAACACCACGTGCCCGCCGATGTCCCAGGTGAACCCGGCTTCGTCGCGGAAGCTGGCGGCCAGCCCGCCGGGATGGGGGTTGCGCTCCAGCACCAGCACGGAGCGTTCGCCCAGTTCCGCCAGCCGCCAGGCCGCGCCGAGGCCCGTGGGGCCCGCGCCGATGATCAGGTATTTGACGTGCATGCGGTGTCCTGCGTGGTGCGCGCGGTGCGCCCGCGCGGTTGCCGTGTGCCCCGGTGGCGGGGGCGATGGTCGTATCGGCGCGGGGCAGGGGGCTCCCGTCAGGAACCCGTGCGCGTGCCCAGGGCCGCCAGCTTGCGCAGCAAATCGCGTTCCAGCGCTTCGAACTCGCGGCGGCGCATGGCCAGTATTTCGGCCGCGTCGAACATGCCCGAGAGCTTGTAGCGGTTGCCAAGGCCGTTGCCGAACTGCGCCGCGCCCATGCGCACGGCCTTGCCGCTGCGCTTCATGTGGCGCACGGGCAGAAAGCCGGTGTAGCAGGCCATGCGCCCGTCGCGCGCCCGGCGCAGGTCGTGCTCCAGGTCGTCGTACTGCGAGGGCGACAGGGACAGCGAAAAGCCCCCGGCCGCCAGAAGTTCGGCGGTGCGGAACAGGTGGCAGCATCCGGTCACCGAGATGCACGGCCGCAGGTAGTCGAAGCGGCCCATGTCCGTGACCTGGGCGTGCAGGTCGCTGACCGAGAAGGGCAGGGCATGGGCGCGGGACGCGGCAAAGGCCACCTCCGGGGACAGGACGTCGCGCTGCGGCCCGCCAGCCGCGCCAGCCGGGTTGCCGGCCGGGGGCGGGGTGTCGTCCGCGAAGGCGGCGAGGTCCGGCGGGGTTCCTTCCGGCGCGCGGAAGTGGGCGGTCAGGTGCAGGTCGGCGGACTGGACCATGTACGGGGCGTGCCAGTCCAGGGTGCGGCCGCCCCAGGCGCTGGCGTCCGGCTGGCGGCGCACCGCACCGGCCAGGCGGCGCAGCCAGTCGGGCGGCACGGCGGCGTCGTCGTCCAGATAGGCGGCGAAGTCGCAGGCGGCCACCTCGGGCAGGCGCATCAGCCAGTTGCGCGCGGCGGCGGCCCCCACGTTGACCGGCAGGTGCACGGCGGTGCAGCGGTCCGCCCCGAACCTGTCGGCCCAGGCGCGCACCACGTCGCCGGTGGAGCCGGTGCCGCCGGTGCCGCCGGTGCCATCGGTCGAGCCGTTGTCCAGCAGGACGATGCGGGCCACGTCCGGCAGGCCGGGGGCCAGGTGGGCGAGGGCGGTGTCCAGTTCCGCCGCCTTGTTCCACGAATAGAGCAGCACGGCGGTGGACCCGGCGGGCGCGGCCTCCGGGGCGTCCACGCCGCGCCAGGCGTCGTGGGCGCGCAGGGCAAGATTGACATGCCACGGCCGGGCGGCCAGCACCGCATCCCACAGGGGCAGGGCGGCGGGGGCGTCGCCCAGGCGGGCCAGGCAGTGGCCCGCATGCTCCACCGGGGCCAGCCAGCAACCGGAGCCCGGCGTCGCACCGCTGCCCGGCAGGCCGGACACGGCCCGCGCGGCGGCGCGGAAGCGGGCCAGCGCCGTCCCATGGTGGCGGGCGGCGGTGGCCTCGTCGCCACCGGAGGCGCGGTTGGCCGCGAGGCAGCCGGAAAGATGGGCGAAGAGGGGGGCCAGAGGCGGCGCGGCGCCGGTTACGGCGGCCCGGGCGAGAACGGCCTCGGCCCGGCTCAGGTGGTCCCCCAGCCAGTCCAGGTCGCCGGACAGTTCGCCCACGGCCACGGCCTGGTGCACCCAGAACAGGTTGGCGGGGTCGCGCTCGCGCTCCGCGTCCACGTGGCGTTGCAGGCGCACCCAGTCGGCCTGGGCGGCCAGCCGTTCGTAGCGGGCGAGATCGGCTGGCCGCCGCCACGCCCCGTGCACGGCGGCCAGCAGCGCGGCCAGCGCGGGGTGCAGCCATGACATCCGCTGATCCAGCAGCAGCACCTGCCCGGCCAACTGGCCGTTGCACGGGTCGTCCTCCCACGCGGCCAGCAGCAGTTCGCGGCCGGTGCGCAGCAGGGCGTCACGCCCGGCGAGGCCGTCGGGCGGGGTGGCGGGGGATTGCGAGCGGGCGATGGCGTCGGCCGCGCAGCGCAGCCGGTGGACGGACCCCACGCTGCCGTGGGCGAGGCGGATACGCAGCCACAGCGGCAAGCGCTGCCAGGCAAGGGCAAGGGAGGCGTGCGGCATGGCGTCGTCCCTGTCGGTGGCGCACCCCGGCGCGGGGCGCGCGGCGAAACAAAGGCGCGGGCCGGGATCAGTCGGCGCAATTCACGCAGCGGCTGGCCTCGGGCATGGCCATCAGCCGGGCCAGCGGGATGGGCTCGCCGCATTCCACGCAGAAGCCGAAGTCGGGGTCGTCCTCGTCGATGCGCTTCAGGGCGTATTCCAGGCCCACCTGCCGGTTGCGCAACTGGGCCAGGGCGGCCTCGTTGACGCTCTTGTTCTGGATGGCGTCCATGCGCGACACCTCGTCCATGCCGTCCGCGCCGGGGGGGACCGGCTTGGTCAGCTCCTTCAGGGCCTCGATGTCCTGGGCGATGCGGGCGAGATCGGCGACGATCCGGTCCCGGAGTTTCTGTCTGTCGTTGGGGGTCATCGTGCTGCTCTCTTCCGGGGCGAGCGGGAAGGGCGGTGGTTGCTGGGTCCGTCGCGGCGGTCCGGCGGGTCGCACTGGCGCGCCGCGCCGGGCGAAACGCCGCAGGAAACCGCCGTGGGGCGGAACGGCGCATGCCGATCAGCCGACACGGTTCGTGCGCCGCCGGGGGCGCCGCCATGGGTTGCCGGAGCTTCGTCCGCATGGGAACCCGGACGAGAATCCAGCCCTACCCCATTTGCCCGCGCTTTCCAAGCCCTTGACGCATGACGGGTTCCGGCGCGCATGGCGGGCGCGCTGCATTTTCGTCGCATTGCCGGAATTCGTGCGATGGGCTATGTGCCATGCATGATGCCCCACCCTACGGACGAAACGCCGTCCACGACACATGCCGACAGTCCCGCCGCTGCCGCCGCGTCCGTGGGCGCGCCCAACGCGGCGGGTCCGGCGGCGTGCCGTCGCACCGTGTCGCTGGTGGTGCCGGTGCTGAACGAGGAGGACGCCGTCCCCATCTTTCTGGCCGCGGTGCGGGCGGTGGTGGACCGCGAGCCCTACGACTTCGAGTTCGTGTTCGTGAACGACGGCAGCGGCGACCGCACCCTGGACGTGCTGCTGGCGGAACACGCCCGCGACCCCCGCGTGAAGCTGGTGGACCTTTCGCGCAACTTCGGCAAGGAACTGGCCCTGGCGGCCGGGTTGCAGGCCGCGCGCGGCGACGCCGTGGTGCCCATGGACGTGGACCTGCAAGACCCGCCGGAGGTGTTGTCCGACTTCCTGCGCGCCTGGGAGCGCGGGGCCGAGGTGGTGGTGGGCGTGCGCCGCGCCCGCGTCAGCGACACCGTGGGCAAGCGGGTCAGCGCGCGGCTGTTCTACCGGCTGTTCAACCGGGTGAGCGGCAACCCCATCGTGCCCGACGCGGGCGACTACCGGCTGCTCTCGCGCCCTGCCGTGGACGCGCTGAACGCGCTGCCCGAGCGGGTGCGCTTCACCAAGGGGCTGTACACCTGGGTGGGCTTCCGGCAGGTGCCCGTCGGCTTCGACCGCGCCCCGCGCGCGGCGGGCACGGGCAAGTGGAAGCCGTGGAAGCTGTGGAATTTCGCCATCGACGGCATCACCGGGTTCAGCACACTGCCCCTGCGGGTGTGGAGCTACCTGGGCATGGTGGTGGCCCTGGCCGGGTTCTTCTACGCGGCGGTCATCGCCGGGCGTACGCTGCTGTTCGGCAAGGACGTGGCGGGGTATGCCTCGTTCATGGTCACCGTGCTGACCCTGGGCGGGCTGGTCATGGTCTCGCTGGGGATCATCGGCGAATACCTGGGCCGGGTGTACGAGGAGGTCAAGCGCCGCCCGCAGTACGTGGTGCGGCGGCGGGTGGGGTTTGACGCACCCTGCGCGGGAGAGGACAAGGGCGATGCCGTTGGCGCGGGAATCACCGGCGGCGGGCGCTGCCCCGCCTGCGGTGCGGCGCAACCCGTCCCGCATGCCGCCCCGGCTTCCCCGGGCGTCCCCCGCGACGATTCCGGTCCGCACCACGCCTGATGTCCGAAATTCTCATGGAGCAGCCCCCCCTTTCCCCGCCGTCCGGCCCGCCTTCGTCCGCCACCGCCCGGCAGGCTTTCCTGTACCTTCAGGCGTCCGTCATCGGCACGCTGGCCAACTTCGTGTCGCGCTTCGCGTGGTCGGAGCTGGCGGGCTTCGAGGCGGGCGTGCTGCTGGCCACCTACACCGGCATGGTCATCGTGTTCCTGCTGTCGTACCGCCGGGCCTTCGGCGTGCGGCGGCCCGACGCGGCCATGTGCCTGCGCTTCGTGCTGGTGGCCCACGCGGGCATGGCCGTGGTGTGGGTGGTGTCCGTGGCCGCTCTGCGGGTAGCGGAATCGCTGGTGGTGCTGCTGCCGGGCTGGCCCGTGTCCCCAGGCGGAGGAATGGACGGGGGAATGGGCGGGGGAACGGCCATGGCCGCCAGCGCGGGCGGCATGGGCGCGGCCCTGCACGACCCGGCCGCCTGGCGCGCCGTGCTGCCGCAGGGGCTGGGCGCGCTGCTCGCCCCGGTCATGGGCCGCGCGCTGGAGGGCGGCTGCCACGCGGCGGGCATCGTGGCCGGGTTCGTGGTCAATTTCGCGGGGCACAAGCTGTACAGTTTCCGGCGGCGCGGCGGGGATGGCGCGCTCGGGGCGTGTGGCGACGTGCCTGCCCCGTCCGGCGCGCAGCGGGGACCGCTGCGCGGGATGGTCACCCCCGCCCGGCTGGCGGCCCTCCTCGCCGTGGCCGTGCCCGTGGCCTACGTGGCGGCCTATGCGCCCTACGGCATGGACACCACCGACTTCGGCTTCTTCTACGGGCATGCCTGGCGCATCCTGCTGGGCGAGGTGCCCTACCGCGACTTCTTCTACGTCAAGCCGCCCCTGTCGCTGTACTGGCACGCCTTCTGGCTGTGGCTGACGCCGGAGCGGGTCTCCGTGCTGGCGGGCAAGGCGGGATTCTACGCGGAAATGCTGGCCGCCTCGTGGCTGGGCGCGCTGTACCTGGCCCGCGCCGTGGACCTGCGCCGCCTGGGCGTGCCCCTGCCGCTGCTGGCCACGCTGGGCTTCGTGTGGTCGGTGCATTCCTTTCCGCCCATGCCGTGGCACACGGTGGAAGGGGTGCTGTTCGGCGCGGGGGCGCTGTACGCCGTGGTGACCGGGCACCCGCTGCTGGCCGGGGTGCTGGCGGCGGCCAGCGCGCTGACCAAGCAGTCGTACGCGCTGATGCCGCTGGGCGTGGCCGTGGCCGCGCTGGTGGCCGGGCGAGGGATGGCCGATACCGGCGTCCCCGCAGGGATTGCCGCCTCCGCCCCTCTGCGCGCACGCTTGCGCGAGTTGCACTGGCGCGATGGCGGGCTGGCGGCGTTGGGCGCGGCCGCGTCCTTCGCCGTGTTCGCCGGGCTGCTGCACGCGGCGGGGGCGTGGGACGGCTTCCGGGCCATGACTACCGGAATGGGCGGCCAGTCCGGGTTGGGCGAGGCGTTGCAGGCGGGCATCGTGGTGTACCTGACGCAGGAGTTGCGGCTGCCCGCGCTGGCCCTGCTGCTGTGGGGCGCATGGGCGGTGCTGGACGGCAGGCCGCGCGGCGGCGTGCAGCCGTTGGTGCTGTATGTGCTGCTGCTGGCGGCGGACTACCTGTACACGGTGGCCGCCACCCGCGCGTGGATCGGCTACGGGGCGGACTGGCCGCTGTTTCTGGTGACCGTGGGCGCGGTATGCGTGCTGTGTTGCGGCGACCTGTTGGGGCGCTTCGCCGTGGGCGCGGAGGCTGCTCCCGCCCCGGCGGCCACGCCTTCCCCCGCCATCCCCCCGGCGGGGAGGGCCGCCGTGCTGCTGGGCGCGGGGCTGCTGCTGGCGTGGTCCACGGGCATCAGCTGGGGCTACAAGACCCCGGCCTTCTTCGCCGCGCCGCTGTGGCTGGCGGCCATGCTGGCGCACGTGCGCCTGGGCGGCCGGGCGGCGACGCTGGCGTGGGTGGCCCTGGTCTGCGGGCTGGTCATGTTCCGGGCCGGGTTCCAGTACCCCTACGTGTTTCCGCAGCGGCCCTTTCCCCGCGCCGCGCTGGTGCACGACGCGGGCGCGGTGTTCCCGCGCCTGTCCGGGGTGAAGGTGGACGACACCCTGCTGGGCACCCTGCGCGACCTGCGCGAACTGCGCGCGCGGTACGGGGCCAACTACAAGACGCTGCCCGGCTTTCCGCTGGCGTACCTGCTGACCGGCGACAGGCCCGCCCTGCCCGCCGAATGGTTGCAGGACGGCGAGATCAACGGCCGGGTGGACGAGGTGTACGGCCTTCTGGTGGCCCGCGACGTGGTGGTGTTCATGGAGCGCGACCAGATGGACACCGTGGCCCCGGACGGGTACGAGCGCACCCGCTATTCCGTGCCCGCGCGGGTGCGGCGGGAATGGCGCGCGGTGGACGAGACGGAACGCTTCGTGGTGTTCCGCCGTCCGTAGGGCGCGCCGCCCGAAGGGGCGAAAGGCGGCCCCGCGCGAAAATGCGCTACCGGTACGGCGCGAAGCGCAGGTCGGTGGTCAACTGGTCGATGAGCTTGCGGTGCCCGGCCGGAAAGGTGAAGCGCGGCAGTTCCGCGAATTCCACCCAGCGGTACTCGGTGGCCGCGTCGAGAACCGGCGGAGCGGGCGGCGCGGACGCCGGTGAAGGCCCGCAGCCGTTGCCCCCGCCGGGCGCATCGTCCAGCGCGCACAGGTAGCAGTGCAGGGTGACCCGGTAGGTGGTGTACCCGTGGCGGATCACCGCCAACTTGTCGCGCACCGCGATACGGAAGGCGGTCTCCTCGGCGTATTCGCGCACGATGGCCGCGTCCGGCGTCTCGTCCTTCTCCACGCAGCCGCCGGGAAATTCCCAGAACCCGGCCCACACGCCCTCGTCCGGCCGCTTCTGGATGTAGATGCGGCCGCCGTGCACCAGCACGCCGGTGGCCACCTCCAGCGGGGTGATGGGCTGCTTGCGCCCCGGCACGGGCCGCTCGTGGGGAATGCCCAGGCGCAGGCTTTCGCACAGGCTGGCCAGCGGACATGAAGCGCATTGCGGCTTCTTGCGGCAGACCAGCGCGCCCAGTTCCATGAGCGCCTGGTTGAAGTCGCGGGCGCGGCCGGGGGGCAGCAGCGCGGCGGCCAGCGCCCGGATGCGCCCGGCGGCGGGCTGGGCGCGCACGGGGGTGTCGATGTCGAACACCCGCGAGAGCACCCGTTCCACGTTGGCGTCGATGCAGGTCACGTCGCGGTTGAAGGCGATGCCCGCGATGGCCCCGGCCGTGTACGGGCCGATGCCCGGCAGCGCGCGGATGGCCTCCGGGTCGTCGGGCAGTTCGCCGCCGTGCCGCTCCACCAGGGCTTTCGCCGCCTTGTGCAGGTTGCGCACCCGCGAATAATAGCCCAGTCCTTCCCACACCTTGAGCAGTTCGTCCTCACTGGCGGCGGCCACGCTGGCCGCGTCGGGGAATCGGGTCATCCAGCGCAGGAAGTAGCCCACCCCGCGCTCCATCTGCGTCTGTTGCAGCATCACCTCGGAAATCCACACCGAATACGGCTCGTAGCCGAACCGCCACGGCAGCGGCCGCTTGTGCACGGCAAACCAGTCCAGCAGGGCCTGCGCGAAGGCGGCGGCAAAGGCCGGGGTGGGCAGGCCGCGGGGCTGGGCGACGTCGGGTGGGGACCGGTCTGGCGCTGCGTCCGGCAGAGTCTCCGACAGGCCGGGGGCGGCACTGGCGCATGCGGAATGGGGGAAGGTGTCACGGGCGGGCATGGGCGGGGATGTACCGCACGCACGGCGCGGCTGGCAAGGCGCGGAACTGCACGCCCGTGCCGTGGGGGGCCGCCGCCCGCGTTCCGGCACGTTCCGTCCCGGCGGCCGCGGCGCTACCGGGCGACGGACTGCGCCGTTGTGTCCGCTGTTTCCTGCTGCACGGCGGATACATGCATCCACGAAATGCGGCGGTCGCGGGGAATGCCCCAGAGAGCCAGCGTGCGGTCGAGGTGTTCGGGCAGGGTGGCCGCGTTCGCGGCATCAGTGGTGTAGTGCCATGCGCGCGGTGTCCGTTCGTCCTGCGGAGTATGGATCAGCACGTCCAGCCGTCCTTGCGGGCTCACGAACAGCGCCAGATGCACGCTCGGGTCGTATGCGGCGCTGCCCGCGCACACCGCCCCCTGGGGACCGGTCAGGCAGCATCCCCCTTCGCCGGTGTAGTGCTCGGGGATGCTTTGCGGGTCGAACGGCAGCAGGCTGAGGGTGGAAAGCAGTTCGTAGTGCGGCGGGGGCAGCAGGGCCGTCAGGCGTTGCGCCATGCCCGGCATGGCGAGCACCTTTTCGAAATACATGACGTTTTCGAAGGCTTCCGGGGGCATGGGCTGCGGGGCAACAGCTTCGGAAGGGGGCAGGGGAGCGGGCTTGCGTTCCGTCAGGCACAGCGAAAGCTGCCTGTCGGCAAACCGGTCGCCCTCGCCTGGACGCGGCCACTGGGCAATGCCGTTGCGGGTGCAGTCCGTGCCGTGCACGTCGGCGTTCCATTGAAGGCAGCGATCCGCGCCGTCCGCGCATCCCCAGAGCCACATGCCCTTCGCGCCGGACGGCCAATGGGGAAACACCGCGCCCGCCACGGCAAAGGGCGGCCTGCCCTCTTCGATGCCGGTGCCGGCCCCCGTGAACCGGCCTTCCGCGTCGGCCTGACCGCGCATGGTCACGGTGACGGGGGTGCCGTCGAGGGTGCCGGTCCAGGTGCGCTCCTCGCCATGCACCGGCACGGTGGGGGTGGCGGGCGCGACGATGGGGAAGGTCTGGGTGCTCAGTGGGCCAAGGTGCATCCACGGCAGGTCGTCGCGCGTGGGATCGGGGTCGTCGCTCTCCAGCGGCCACAGCCGGAGCGCCTCGTTGATGTCGCCGGGCAGGGCCGCCACGTCGCGGGTGTCGTTGGTGTAGTGCCATGTGTCGGCGCGGGAGGAAAAGAAGTTGTACAGCAGCACGTCCACCCGCCCCTGCGGGTTTACGGCCAGGGCGATGCGGTACCACGGCCATCCGTCCGACGTGCCCGCGCACAGCAGGCTGCCTTGCGACCCCATGAAGCAGGGGGCTGTTTCCCACTGGCTCATGCCCTGAACGATCTCGTAGTGTTCGGGAGACAGCATGCCCGCCAACTGTTGCGCAAGCCCCGGATGCTCCAGCAAGTCCCCCCGCCGGGGGCCTGCAAGGGCCTGCGGCGGGACGGGCAGGGGGCGGACCGGCGGAGGCGGCGGCGCGTCAAGGGCGGCGCGCCGGGTACGGCGCAACTCGAACCGTGAGGGCGTGTCGCCGATGTAGCCTTCGCGCGCGCGGAACTCCGTGGGGTCTTCGCTGTAGGTGTCGCCGTACCAGGGGGTGCAGGCCGCCGCGCCGGGCGGGCACTCCCAAAGGCGCATCCCCTTGGCCAGCGGCCACCACAGGGCAAAGATGCCGCCCGTGACGAAACGTGGGACCCCCTTCTGCGGGATGCACACGCCGCTGCCCACGAAGCTGCCCTCGTTGTTGGACCAGCCGCGCATGATCAGCGTTGTGGGAATGGTGTCCACCGTGCCCTCCCACGTCCATTCCTCGTACCGCATGGGCATGGTGGGATAGGGCGGGTTGGCCTGGGGCATCTTTTCGGCGTGGAGTGCGCCGGGAACCAGCCAGAATGCCAGCGTGACCGTGAACAGGAAGCAACGGAGCATGCGCATGAGAACCCTGCCTGTGGGTGCCGGAAGTCGCCAAGTCATATCGCATGTCAGGGGTGACTTCCAGTATTGGCGGTACCGGCGCAGGTCGGGACGGGTTATTCGCGGGTATGCGTTTTTTGTTTCTCAGGGGCATGGATTGTTGGCTTGTGTTATCGCATTGTCAAATATACAAAATGGGAATGCATGGCTGTGAAATTTAGATTTGCAGGGGGACGCGTGAGCACGTTCAGAAAAAATGCGATTGTCGTGCTGTTGTTGGTTTTCGTGATTGTCGATTATTTGGTTTGGGATTTGTTTAATGCTTCTCATAGCATCAGAACTGTATATGTAGTTGTGGCGCATCTGATACGGGCAGTTGTCTTCGGGCTCGCCGCGTTCGCCTTGAGGCATACCAAATTCAGAACATTGGGGTTGAAAATTGTTGTTTCTTATGCGGCAACCTTGTTTGTCATCTCATTCTATTCTGGTGTCCCCGGAAGGATTCCTGGTCTGAACATGATTCCTTTCAATATACTATGGTTTTGGAATGATCCTTTGGATATAAACAAGGCATTAAAAGGGGCAATGCTCATTTTCTATTTTTTAGTGCTGTGTGTTTATGGAGCATTGTTGAAAAGTGGAAAAAAAAGCGGCGCTCGGTGACGCCGCTTTTCCGTTATTTATCGATAAATTTCCCTGTATTCTTGTCGCGTGGGTGATCGATTTCTCTCCATATTCGTTTTGTTTCTTGCAGAACCGCGTCTACCAGATCAGGCACGGCGAATCCCCATGAGATGGGGGATGTTGCTTCATCCAGTGCCTGGATGCTCTTCATGCCCTTGCGAAGCTCCTGTCCCTTGTCTCCAAGGATTTCTTGCACACGTTGCTTTTCTTTGGAGCCATAAGGAGCCCAAAACGGGGCGACATTGCGGGCAATTCCTGCCCCTTCAAGCCCCAGCGGGTCGAAGGCGCTGACCGGATCGTCCACGCAGTAGTCGTAGGGGTCGTGGTCGCCGCCGGTGTCGCCCAAGGGGTCGGGCGCGGTGAAGCGTCCGGCGCGCGGGTCGTAGTCGCGGAAGCCGAAGCGCACCAGTCCGGTATGCCGGTCCACCAGCCCCCCGGCAAAGCCTAGCGGCAGGTAGAAATACGGGCAGGTGTCCAGCAGGAGGTTGCCGAAGCTGTCGTGCTCCAGGCGTTTCACCACCTTGCCGTCCGGGTCCATCAGGGCCTTTACCGTGCCCACCTGGTCGCGCCCGATGCGGAAGGTGACGGAGCGCGGCGGCGGGGCGGCCTCGCCGTCCTTGCGGAAGATGGACAGGTCCAGCAGGCCCCCTTCAAGGTTGTCCAGCGCCGGCCCGTGCACGGTGACGGCCTCGGGCACGCGGTCGCCGCCGTAGTGAAAGGTGTAGTCCGAGCCGGTGCGGTGGTCGCGGAAGCAGGCCAGGCGCAACGGGTCGAGCCACTGGTATTCCTCGCTGGGCGCGTCGTTGCGCAGCACCAGGAAGGGCATGCCGTGCTGCCCGAAGCGGTAACGGATGATGTCGCCCCCGGGCAGCACCACCGAATCGAGGGCCACCGGGACAAGCTGGCCTTGGGGGTGATGGGGCGCGCCTCCGGCGTCGGCATTTCCTCCATTTCCGTAATAGAACCACGTGCTGTTGCGCCCCTCTTCCGTGCACCGCAGGCTGCCGTCCGGGGCGTACATGTAGCGCGCCCGCCCGGCACGCACGAGGCGGCCCGCAGCGTCGTAGGCAAAGGCGCGCTCCGTCTCCATGGCCCGCAGCGCGTCGCGCGACATGCCGGGCAGCGGGGCCACCCGCGCCTCCGTGCGCTGGCCCGCCGCGTTGTAGGCGTAGCGTTCCGCCACCTGGCCGTCGCGGCGCACCTCGGTCAGGTGACCGCGCTCGTCGTGGGTGTAGTCGTAGCTGGTGATGTGCCCCCCGCAGTGTTCCTGTTTGGCGCGCAGTCTGCCCTCGGGCGTGAAGGCGCAGTGCACGCCCAGCACGGGCGGGATGTCGCCGGACGGGGTGGCGGCGGTACCGGTGGTGGTCCCGGGGCGGGAATCGGGCTCGTGGGGGGCGGGTGCGCCGGACGCGCCGCCCGCGCCGTACCCCAGCCCGGCGTGCGCTGCCCCGCCGGTCGGCGCCGGCCGTTCGTCGCGGGGCCGCTTGGCGAACACCACGTTGCGCAGGAAGTCTTCGGTGGACATGGCCCGGGGAGAACGCTGGGCAGGGGCGCGGCGGAACGTGCGCCCGCGAGTGGAGGCGGACATGGTATTTCCTTTGGTTGATGGTGGAAATGCCGCATCCGTAGCATGAAGGTTTCGGCCCGGCGCGGCCGCAGCGGGGTCGCACCGGGGTGGGAAGGCCGTCCGGAGGGGGTGCGGCCATGGCGTTACCCTGCCGCACCCCGCATGCCACCCCGGCATTACCCTGACGGAAGGCCCGTGCCGCAACAAGCGAGGGGAACCGGACAATTCCGGTTCCCCCCTCTCAGGACATCATGCCGGGCACGGCGCGTGGCGCGGGTCGCGCATCCGGCTGCCTTGGTGGCGCGCGCCCGTCACTGCCGACAGGCTGCACGTCCTGCGCGCCCCGTCCCGCACTCCCCGTTAGGCTGCGCGGGCCTGCCTACGCGTGGCGCACGCGGCCCAGGAATTCGCGCAGGCGCGGGTTCTTGGGCGCGCTGAAGAATTCGTCCGGCGGGCCTTCTTCCTGAATCCGCCCCTGGTCGATGAAGATCACCCGGTCGGCCACCTCGCGCGCAAAGCCCATTTCGTGGGTGACGATGACCATGGTCATGCCTTCCAGGGCCAGGGCGCGCATGACTTCCAGCACTTCGCCCACCAGTTCGGGGTCCAGGGCGCTGGTGGGCTCGTCGAACAGCAGCACCTTGGGCTGCATGGCCAGCGAGCGGGCAATGGCCACGCGCTGCTTCTGCCCGCCGGAAAGCTGGTCCGGGTAGGCGGCGGCCTTGTCGACCAGGCCCACCTTTTCCAGCAGGGCCAGGCCCAGCCGGTCGGCCTGGGCGCGGGGGGTGCGGCGCACGCGGATGGGGCCCAGGGTCACGTTGTCCAGCACGCTCATGTGCGGGAACAGGTTGAACTGCTGGAACACCATGCCCGCTTCGGTGCGCACGTAGTTGATGTTGGTGGCGGGGTCGTACAGGTCGTGCCCGTCCACGATGACCTTGCCGGAGGTGATCTCCTCCAGCCGGTTGATGCAGCGCAGCGCCGTGGACTTGCCCGAGCCGGACGGCCCGATGATCACCACCACCTCGCCGGGACAGACCGTAAGGTCGATGCCGCGCAGCACTTCGTTCTGGCCGAACCGCTTGTGCAGGTTGCGGATCTGGATCATGGGGGATTCACAGGTCTTCATCGCGGCATCCCCCTAGCGCCCGGAGCGAGCGTTGAGCCTGCGCTCGTACACCCGCAGCGCGCGGGCGATGCTCAGCGTCATCACCAGATACATCACGGCCACGGTCAGCCACACCTCGAAGGCGCGGAAGTTTACGGCGATGATCTCCTGCCCCTGCCGGGTCAGTTCGCCCACCCCGATGACCACCAGCAGCGAGGTGTCCTTCAGCGAGATGATGAACTGGTTGCCCAGCGGCGGAATCATGCGGCGGAAGGCCTGCGGCCACACCACGTACAGCAGGGCCTGCATGCGGGTAAGCCCGATGGAGCGGCCCGCCTCGGTCTGGCCCACGTCGATGGATTCGATGGCCCCGCGCACGATTTCGGCGATGTACGCCCCGGAATTGACCGCGATGGCGATGATGCCCGCCGTCACCGGCGGGATGCGCATGCCGGTGGCCAGCGGCAGGCCGAAATACAGGAACATCACCTGCACGATGAGCGGGGTGCCGCGGATGGCCTCCACGTAGATGTCGGCCACGGCGCGGGGCAGCCTGCCGCGCGCGGTCTTGGCGAGCCCGGCGGCGGTGCCCAGCAGAAAGCCGATGGCCAGCCCGCCCAGGGTGATGACGATGGTCAGGTGCACCCCGCCGAGCAGCAGGGGCACGCTTTCCCACATGACGCTTGCTTGAAAGTCCAGTGCCATGGAATGCCTTCGGGTGGGTCTCGCGGGGTGCGGGAACGGGCAAGGGGATGGCCATGCGGCCATCCCCGTCGCGTCCGTCCGAACGATTAAGGGGTGATCAAGGTGCGATCAAGGGGCGGTCACGGGGCCGGGATGCCCGCCGCCGTGGCCGCCGTCGTCAAATGGGGCGGGGGCTACTTGCCGGGGGCGTAGCCGAACCACTTGATGTACAGCTTTTCGTAGGTGCCGTCGGCCTTCACCTTCTTGAGGGCCTCGTTCACCTTGGCCACCAGCGGGCTGCCCTTGGGAAAGCCGATGCCGTACGACTGGCCCTGGTACAGCGGGCCGACGGTCTTCACCTTGCCCTTGCCGGCGGTCATGGCGAATTCCTTCACCACGGGCATGTCGAACACCACGGCGTCGGTGCCGCCGCTCATCAGTTCGAAGAACATGCCGTCGTTGTTGGGGAACAGCTTCACTTCCTTGGCGCTGGCGCTGGCCTTCACGAAGTCCACCGAAGAGGTGGCGGTCTTGGTGGCCACCACCTTGCCCTTCAGGTCTTCCACCGACTTGATGGCGGCGTCGCCTTCGCGCACCAGGATCATCAGGCCGGAATCGTAGTAGGGGTCGGAAAAGTCGATGACCTGCTGGCGCTCGGCCTTGATGGTGATGCCCGCGATGCCCACGTCGATGTTGCCGGTCTGCAGGCCGGGGATGATGCCGTTGAAGTCCATGGGCTGCAACTCGTACTCCACGCCCACGATCTTGGCGACGGCCTGCCACAGTTCGATGTCGAAGCCGGTGTACTTGCCGTCCTCGCCCTTGAATTCGAAGGGCTTGAAGTTGGTGTCGTGCGCGACGACGAGCTTCTTGGCCATGGCGGGGGCGCACAGCGCGGCCACCAGGGCAAGGCCGAGGGCGATCTGGATGAGACGCTTCATGTGGTTCCTCCGGTCTGTTGCGGCTGGTGCGCCGGTGCGCGCACGGCCCGTGATCCATCCGCGCGGCGTGCGCGCGAATCGATTAGGCATTGCAGAATCCGGGCGGGAAAGCAAGGCTGGGCGGACGTGGCACGAGTTGATGCGGGGCATGGCGCGGCCCGCGAAAGGGGCCGGAAGGGGCATCCTTTCCGGCCCGTGGGTTTCGGCGGCGCGGACGGCGGGGCGCGGAGCGGCTACGCGGCCTTGCCCGTGGCGGCGGGCGCGGGGCAGGCGGGCCGGCCGGGCTCGCCATCATCGAAGAAGGCGAGGCTGGCGGACGAGATGACCACGATCACCGAGCCCACGTTGTGGAACACCGAGGCCATCACCGGCGAGAGCAGGCCGTAGCCGCTGCCCAGGATGGACAGCGCGTTGAACAGCACGCCGAGGCCGATGTTGATCTTGATGAGCGAGATGGCCCGGCGCGCCAGCCGCACCAGGAAGGGCAGGCGGCCGATGTCGTCGTGGGTCAGGGCCACGTCGGCGGTTTCCAGGGCCACGTCGGTGCCCGCGCCGCCCATGGCCACCCCCACGTCCGCCCCGGCCAGGGCGGGGGCGTCGTTGATGCCGTCGCCCACGAAGACCACGGTGGCCCCGGACTGCTGCTGGGTGCGGATGGCGGACAGCTTGTCGGCGGGCTTCAGCCCGGCGCGCCAGTAGTCGATGCCCGCCTGCGCCGCGATGCGCGCGGCGGCGGTCTCGTGGTCGCCGGACAGCATGCCCGCGTGGGCCAGACCGGCGGCGCGCAATCCGCTGACGGCGGCGCGCGCGCCGGGGCGCAGGGTGTCGGTGACGGCCAGCAGCCCGGCGGGGGCCGCGTCCACGCGCACCAGCAGGGCGGTGGCCCCGCGTCCGCGCAGGGCGGCCAGCGGCGGGACCAGGGAGGGCGCGCGTTCGGAAAGCTCCGTTTCGACATCGGCCGTCACGCCGCAGACCTCCACGGCGTGGCCGTCCACGGTGGCCCGCACGCCCACGCCCACTTCGGTGAACGCGCCCTCGGCGGCGGCGGGCGCGATGGACCGCTCCTCGGCCCCGGCCACGATGGCCCGCGCGATGGGATGGGTGCCGCCGCCCTCAGCCCCGGCGGCCAGGGCCAGCACCCGTTCGGCGGCATAGCCGGGTGCGGGCAGCACCTCATCCAGTTCCGGCCGTCCGAAGGTGAGGGTGCCGGTCTTGTCGAACAGCACCAGGGTGGCGGCGGCCACCTTTTCCAGGGCCTGCCCGCCGCGCACGATGATGCCCGCGCGGGCGGCGCGGCCCACGGCGGCCACGGCGGCGGTGGGCGCGGCCATCAGCAGGGCGCAGGGGCACCCGGCGATGAGCACGGCCACGGCGCGCGAGGTCTCGCCCGAAACGGCCCAGGCAGCGGCGGCGCAGGCCAGCACCACCGGCGTGAACCATTGGGCGTACCTGTCCACCAGGCGAGCGGCCTTGGGGTTGTGGGCCTCGGCCTCTTCCACCAGACGCACCACCTTGCCGATGGTGGTGTCTTCGCCTACGCGCTGCGCTTCCACCACGATGACGCCGTTGTAGTTCATGGTGCCCGCCAGCACCTTGTCGCCCGTGGCGCAGGAGCGGGGCAACGGCTCGCCGGTGATGGACGATTCGTCCACGGCGGTGACGCCGGACAGGATCACCGCGTCCACGGGGATGCGTTCGCCGGGGCGCACGCGCAACTGCTGGCCCACGCGCACCTCGGCGGCGGGCACGGTGCGTTCGCGGCCGTCCGGCTCGATGACGGTGGCGGTATCCGGGGTGACGGCGGCCAGGGCCTTGATGGACCGGCGGGCGGCATCGCTGAGGAAGCCTTCCACCAGCGAGCCCGCCTTCATGATGCAGGCCACGATGGCGGCGGACAGGTATTCGCCCTGCGCCACCGAGGCGACGAGGGCGATGGACACCAGTTCGTCCACGTTGACCTGTTTTTCCATCAGGCCCTGCACCGCGCCCTTGACGATGGGCAGGCCGTTGACGGCGGCCCCGGTCAGGGCCAGGGCGGCGGCCAGCCACGCGGGCGCGCCGGAAAGCGACGCGACCCACGATGCGGCGGCCAGCAGGCCGCCCAGCAGGCAGAGCAGGGTTTCACGGGAAGAGATGAGTTCGCGGTAGGAGCCGGGGCAGGCGAAGCGTCCGATCACGGGGTGTGCCTCCAGAATGTTTGACGGTCAAACTTCTTTATGTCCAAGATAGTTTGACCGTCAAGGTATTTTCCGGGGCATGCGCATCATGCCGGAACGGCAGATGAATTTGCCGTTGCCGGTGTGGCGGGAGCAGTGCGTTTATCCCAGGGCCACGTCCAGGGTCATCATCAGGGTGAACCCGGCGATGACGCCCATGGTGGAAAGGTCTCCGTAGCCCGACCCCTGCGATTCGGGGATGACCTCTTCTACCACCACGAAGATCATGGCTCCGGCGGCAAAGGCCAGCGCGTACGGCAGGATGGGCTGCGCCCAGACCACGGCCGCCGCGCCGATGACGGCGGCGATGGGTTCCACCATGCCCGAGGCTTGCCCGAACAGGAACGCCTTCATGCGCGAAAACCCCTCGCGCCGTAGCGGCACGGACACCGCCGTGCCCTCGGGAAAGTTCTGGATGCCGATGCCCAGCGCCAGCGCCACGGCCCCGGCCAGCGAGGCCGAGGGCAGGTCGGCCGCCACGGCGCCGAAGGCCACGCCCACGGCCAGCCCTTCCGGGATGTTGTGCAGGGTGATGGCAGCCACCAGCAGGGTGGAGCGCTGCCAGCTGCTGGGCAACCCCTCGGCGTGCTCGATGGGGTTGTGCAGGTGCAGGTGGGGCAGCAGCATGTCCACCAGGCGCAGGAACAGCGCTCCCAGCACGAAGCCCACGGCGGCGGGCACGAACGACCAGCGCCCGAGGTGCCCGGACATTTCCAGCGCCGGGGCCAGCAGCGACCAGAAGCTGGCCGCGATCATCACCCCGGCCGCAAAGCCCAGCATGATGTCCAGCATCTTGCGCGAGAAGCTCTTGGTCAGGAACACCAGGGCCGCGCCCAAGGCGGTGACCCCCCAGGTGAACAGCCCGGCGATGAAGGCTTGCGTGACGGGGGAAAGCTCGGTGAAGGCGGTGTACATGCCCGGTCTCCGGAATATGGTGAAGGAAGTCGGCCGGAAGGGTTCGATACGCCGAGTATACCCGGAAACGGCGCGCCGTCCACCGCCCAACGCGCGGGGGACGGGTGCCGCGCCGCCTAATCCCGGCGGGAATAGCGCAGCTTCATCCAGATCACGGCCAGGATCAGCGACAGGCCCACCGCGTTGGCGGCCATGACCGGCCACGAGCCGATGCCGATGCCGTAGACCAGCCACAGCCCCACGCCCACGGCCAGCAGCCGGAAGGTGGGCAGCGAGATGTCGTCGGCCGAGCGGGTGCGGGCGATGCGCACCACCTGCGGCAGGTAGGCCAGCGAGGTCAGCAGCCCGGCCGCGTAGCCGATGGTTTCGACCAGCGTGGACAGGGTCGCGGAATCGGTGGTCGGGGCGGGCATGGGGGGCCTCCGGGCGGGGCGGTGCGAAAGGGTGCGCGGTGGGGGCTAGGGCGTGGCGTCGCCAGGCCCCAGATTGCGATGGTCGTCCTCTTCACCGGCCATGCGCGCGGCAAGCACCTTCACGTCTTCGGCCAGTTGGCGCAGCGCGTAGTAGAAGGCGTAGAACTGGGTGAGCATGGCCAGGTCGAAGCGCTTGGTGGCCCCGGCCTCGCGCAGGGCGCGCAGGCGGGCGTCGGCCCGGGCGATGGCCTCGCCCAGTGATGTGTCCGGCGATGTGTCTGGCGAAGTGCCTGGCGGCGGGGGCGGGTCGCCGGCGGGGGCCGCGCCATCCTTGCCGCGGCGGCGCAGCCGTTCGCCCAGGGCGGCCAGCCATCCCGGCGCGGCGTTGCCGGACCGCGCCCCGGTGACGCCGGTGGTCGTGGCCGCCATGCGGCGCAGGGTGCGGGCCACGGTTTCCGCAAGGGCGCGCAGTTCGGCGTCCATCAGGATGTCGTAGCCGTCGGCGTCGCAGGCGTTCAGGCTGCGCAGCATCACCCGCAGGTGGTCGGTGGTGCGCTCCACCACGGTGGACAGGGTGTCCAGCGGCTGGTTGTCGTAGAAGTAGATCAGCGATTCGTGGCGGCGCACCTTGGAGAGTTGCTCGCGGTTGCGCGGGGTGGCGCGCACCAGCGGGTCCAGCAGGTCGGCGGGCACGTGGGTCTGGCGGGCCAGGAAGCGGTCCACCAGGGTGACCAGGTAGCGGGCGCAGTTTTCCGCCTGCGCGGCCAGGTCGCGCCGCAGGCCCACCGCCGCGCGCACCGGCCACAGCGTGACCGTGACCACGAAGGCGCAGCCCACGCCCACGGCGATTTCCAGCACCCGGAACAGGCCCACGTCGATGCGCCCGGCATGGCCCGCACTGGCCAGAATCACGATGCTCACGGTGATGGCCGCCATGCGGTAGCGCGGGTCCCACCGGGTGAGAAAGGCGCACAGCCCGGTGGTGACGAACACCGACACGCCGTTCCATACCGGCGTGTCCGGAAAGACCATGATGGCGATGACGCCCATCACCGCGCCCATGACCGTGCCGATGAAGCGGTACAGGCACATCTCGATGGCGTCGGCCACGTTCATCTGCATGGCGATGACGGCGGAAATGACGGCCCAGTAGCCGTATTCGATGTGCAGCACGTCGGCCAGGACCAGGGCGAGCACGGCGGCGATGCCGGTCTTGACGCCGTGGCGGATGTGGGCGGGGGAAATGTCGGCGAGGGTGGGGCGGCGCATGGCGGGTTGGCTACGCGGGTTCGATGCGGGTGTGCGCGGCCACGTAGCGGCCCACGCCGTACAGGTACAGGAAGTAGGCCAGCCCGAAGGTGACGATGGACAGCAGCAGCCAGATCAGCGCGTGGCCCACCTGCGCGGCCAGGTCCAGGTCGCACGTCAGCCGCTGGCGCGGCGCGCCTTCGCGCTCCACCCAGGTGCGGTTGATGATGAACTTGGCCAGCGCATACGGGTAGAAGAACACGCCGATGCCCAGCGTGCACAGGGTGATCAGGAACCACAGCACGGCATGGCCGAAGCATTCGACCATGGTGACGTCGGTGCGGAAGGTGCCGGTGGTGTTGGGGAACATGGAGCCTCCGGATAGGGGGAAGGGGGGCGCGGCGCGCGGGGTGGGGACGGCGGCGTGTGTTCGTAGAGGCCGACGGAACCCGCCCGCTACCGCCTCAAGAACGACGGCAACGCAAAATACACCCCCGCCACCGCGTCAAACATCCCGCCCGGCAGGAACGTGGCCATCCGGAACAACCGGAACTTCAGCGACGACCCGGCATACGGCGCTATGGCCTCCCGCGCGGCCGCGCCCTTGCCCTCGCGCCACAGGGCCACCCCGCGCTGGAACGCGGCGCGGCGGCGCAGCAGCGCCACGAGGTCGGCATGGTCGCGCTCGTAGTCGCGGTACATGCGGATGTGCTTGGCGAGAATGGCCTCGGTCTCGTCCGCGAACTGGGCGAACTTGCGGAAGGTGGTGCTGCCGCCGTGCACCCGCCAGCGGGCCAGCGGCGCGTCCACGTGGTCCAGTTCCCAGTCCCAGGCGATGCGGTAGAACACGTCCGCCTCTTCGCACACGTTCAGCGATTCGTCGAACCAGTGGCCGCCCATGCCGGGCGCATCCAGCGCGGCGCGGCGGATCACGGCCGAGGACATGGAAATCCACTGGGTGGTCATCAGTTCGCGGAACACCTTGCCGCGCGCGGGCGGGGCGGCCTGGAACTGGCGGCTCAGTTCCTTGTCGCCGCTGAACATCACCGTGTCGCAGCTCACCAGCCCCACGGCCGGGTTGGCGCGGAACAGCGCCACCTGCCGGGCCAGCTTTTCCGGGCGCCACAGGTCGTCGCAGTCGAGGAAGGCGATGAACTCGCCCCGCGACCGGGCGATGGCGAGGTTGCGCGCCGCGCCCAGCGGTACGGTGCGCTCGGCGCGGAAGTAGCGCACCTTGGGGCCGTAGCTCTGGGCGATGTTCGCGCTGCAATCGGTGGAACCGTTGTCCCAGAACACGATTTCCCAGTCGTCGAAGGTCTGGGCGAACACGCTGTCCATGGCGGCGCGCAGGTGTTCGCCGCAGTTCAGGCAGTTCATGATCACGCTGACGGCGGGAACGGGAGAAGGCTGGGGAATGGCGGTGTCGGTCATTGTTTTTGTACGCCTCCGGCGGGCAGGGGGCTGTCGCCCCCTGCACCCCCGTCATATGGGCACGGAATTGTTCGGGCAGACGGATGCCGAAGCGGGGCAGGCCGAAGCCCCCGCCGTGAATGCCAGCCTACGCCAACGCCTCCAGCAGGGCGTCGCACACGAAGTCCACGTCGGCGTCGCTCATGCCGGGGTGCAGGGGCAGGGTGGTCAACTGGCGGCCCAGCATTTCGGTGACGGGCAGGGATTCCGCCCCGCCGCCGAAGTAGGTCAGCAGGTGGTTGGGCTTGTAATGCATGCCGGTGGGAATGCCCTTGGCCTGCAACGCGTCCACCACGTGGTGCTTCCTGTCGTCCAGGATGCGCACCGGAAAGATGTGCGGCACCACCACGTCACGGGAATCCGTTGCCAGCAGGGCCAGATGCGGCGCGCCTTCCAGCCGCTGGCGGTAGCGCGCGGCCAGGCGCATCCGCGCCGGGGCGAATTCGCCGGGCAGGCGGCCAAGCTGCACGCGGCCGATGGCGGCCATGATGTTGCTCATGTGGTAGCGCCAGCCCTGCCGGGTGACGTCGAAATCCCAGCTGCGCTGGCCCGAGAAGCGCTTTTCCGTGTCGTTGGCCACGGACAGCAGGCGCGCGTCGCGGCACAGCTGGGCCACGGCCTGGTCGGCGGTGACGATGCACCCGCCCTCTCCGCTGGTGATGTTCTTGATGCCGTCGAAGCTGAAGCAGGCGATGTCGCCGAAGGCGCCGATTATGCGGCCGTCGTGGCGGCAGCCGAAGGCGTGGGCCGCGTCCTCGATGACGCGCAGGCCGTGCTTTGCGGCAAAGGCGTACACCTCGTCCAGCCCGGCCGGATTGCTGGCGTAGTGCACGGGCATGATGGCGGCGGTGCGTTCCGTCAGGCGGCGTTCGGCGTCGGCAAGGTCGATGGTGCAGGTTTCCGGCAGCACTTCGCAGGCCACGGGCACGGCCCCGGCGGCGGCGATGGCCTGGAACGAGGCCACGAAGGTCAGCGACTGCACCAGCACTTCCGCGCCCGGCTGCACGGCGGCCTGCACGGCAAGATGCAGGGCGGCGGTGCCGGTGTTGGCGGTGACGACGTTCTGCGCGGGCACGCCGAGAAAGGCGGCAATGTCCTCTTCGAAGCGCTTCACTTCGTTGCCCATGCCGAGGTAGCCGTCCTCAAGGATGACGCGGCTTACGGCGTCGGCTTCGGCCTGGCCCACGATGGACCGGGAAAGACGCAAGGCGGGGGTGGTCATGGCGTGTCGCTCTGGTGTTGGCGCGGACGCGGGAGCGCCGCGACGGACGTTGTGGACGGGAAATCCGGTGTCGGCCCCGTGGCGGCCGCCTACCAGCGGTGCGGAATCTCCGGCGCGTCTTTCGGCGCGCGTTCGCTTTCCGTGGGGTCGTGCGGGATGTCCGCGCAGTTGCAGATCAGCGCGGGCGTTTCGCTCACGGCGCTGAACCCGTACCACACCAGCGGCGGGATGCGCAGCAGCCGGTAGTGGTCCGGCCTGCCCAGCAGGAATGCTTCCGTATTGCCGAAGGTGGGCGAGCCGGGGCGGCTGTCGTGGACGACCACCTTCATCCGCCCCACGGGCACTGCGAAGTGCTGGGTCTGGCGGGTGTGGCGCTTCCACGCCTTCACCGCGCCGGGCTCCACTTCCGAGAAGTACAGCTCGCCGAAGCTCATGAACATGGGCGAATCGGGCCGCAGCATTTGCAGCACCGGGCCGCCCTCCGTGGGAATGACGCGCAGGTCCAGCGTCACCACCCCGTCGATGGTCGTGGCGTTCACGGCATGGTCCTTGGCGGCGCGGAGGCCGCTACTTCGCCCAGGCAAGGCCCTTGGCGGCGGCCTTGCCGGAGTATTCCGCGATCTGGTTCATGGTGAAGGCGTACATGTCCGGACGGACTTCCCCACCCTGGCCCTGCGGCGCGTAGAACGCGCGGTACCATTCCGCCGTGAAGCGGATGGTTTCGGCGAAGTTCAGCGTGGCCTGCCAGCCAAGGTACGCCAGCGACTTGTCGCAGCACAGCTTGAGCAGGGTGCATTCCTTCATGCCCGCCTGCCCGGCGCGGTCCATTTCGCTGGCGAAGCCGGGCCAGTACGGGGTCAGGGCGTCCACCACCTCGGCCACGTTGTTGTTCACGTCCGCCGCCGGGCCGAAGTTGTAGGCCTCGCCCGAAAGGGGGAACGGGCCCTGCTCGTTCAGCAGCAGTTTCGCGCCCAGCCACAGGTAGCCGGAAAGGGGCTCCAGCACGTGCTGCCACGGCCGCGTGGCCCACGGGCTGCGGATCTGCACCGCCGTGCCCGCCGCCCACGCCCGCGCGCAGTCGGGCACGATGCGGTCCGCCGCCCAGTCGCCGCCGCCGATGACGTTGCCCGCGCGGGTGGTGGCGCAGCGCACGCCGTTTTTGAAGAACGAGCGGAAGTACGAGTGCGCGATGATCTCGGCGCAGCCCTTGGACGCGGAGTACGGGTCCTCGCCGCCCAGGTGGTCGGTTTCGCGGTAGCCCCACACCCATTCGTCGTTGCGGTAGCACTTGTCCGAGGTGATGCACACCACGGCCTGCACCGAGGGCGCGCAGCGCACCGCCTCCAGGATGTTCAGGGTGCCCATGGCGTTGGCCTCTATGGTGGCCGCCGGGTCGTCGTACGACTTGCGCACCAGGGCCTGCGCCGCCAGGTGGAACACCACCTCGGGCGCGAAGTCGGCCACGGCCTTGCACACCGCCGCGCGGTCGCGGATGTCGGCGCGGATGTCCGTGATGCGGGCGCCAAGGCCCAGTTCGTCGAAATTGGCGGGGCTGGTGGGCACGTCCACCGACAGCCCGGCCACTTCCGCGCCCAGCTGCAACAACCACGCGGTCAGCCACGATCCCTTGAATCCGGTATGGCCGGTGACCAGCACCCTGCGGCCGCGATAGGCATCTGCGAACATTGTATGTCTCTCCGTATTCTCGACGGGGAAGGCGGAGAGGGAACCGGGGGAAGGGACCCTTTGTAAAGGGTCCCCTTCCCCCGGACCCCCATCCCCCTAAACATTCATTGTGGACGGGCAGCCATGGAAAGGGGCTGCGGAGAAGTGTTCAGAAGGCGCAGCCAGCGGGCGAAAGGCCCATCTGACCCATGCTCGGGCTATACCTTGAACCCCTTGGCCCAAGGCGCACTGCCCTTGTCCCATAGGGCGTTCAGCTTCTGCCAGTCGCGCAGGGTGTCCATGCATTCCCAGAAGCCTTCGTGGGGGTACATGGAAAGCTGGCCGTCGGCGGCAAGGCGTTCCAGCGGCTGCTTTTCGAGGTCGCACGATTCGTCCTCGTCCAGGTAGTCGAGGAATTCGCGCTTGAACACGAAGAAGCCGCAGTTGATGTATTCGTTCAGCACCGGCTTTTCCTGCCAGGACAGGATGTTGCCGTCCGCGTCGGTCTGCACCGCGCCGAAGCGCGAGGGCATGCGCACGCCGGTGAAGGTGCCGATCTTGCCCGACTTCTTGTGGAACTCCAGCAGCTTGTCGATGTCGATGTCCGACACGCCGTCGCCGTAGGTGACCATGAAGCGGTCGGTGTCGATGTGCTTGGCCACCCGCTTGATGCGCGCGCCCTTCAGGGTTTCCTGCCCGGTATCGCACAGGGTAACCTTCCAGTCGGTGCAGCTGCTGCACTCGTGGGTGGTCAGCGCGCCGGTGGCGAGGTCCACGGTGAAGTCGGTGTTGCGGATGCGGTAGTCGTGGAAATACTGCTTGATCACCTCGCCCTTGTAGCCCAGCGGCAGGATGAAATCCTTGTGACCGTGGCGGGCGTAGATGCTCATGATGTGCCACAGCACCGGGCGGCCGCCGATCTCGACCATGGGCTTCGGCTTGAATTCGGTTTCCTCGCGCAGGCGGGTGCCCTTGCCCCCGCACATGATGATGACCTTCATGCGATACCTCGTGATGGGGTAATGTGCTGTCGTCGTCCGGATGGGTATAGCAGAACGCGCGGCGTTGCGGAACGGTCCGGCGGCAGGAACGCCGGGGCCGGGTGGGCCAGATGGGACGGATGGAATGGATGGGCAGGGTGCGGTGGCGTCATGATGACGTGCGGAACCTCCGTTCCGCGCGCGGGTGGGTGGCCGGTGTTCCGGGGCTGGCGCGTCGCACTGGCGCGCCGCGTTTCCGCCGGAATTTCCCGCCCTTCTTCGTGGCGTGCTAGATACGCTCGCGCGTGACGCTTGTCCATAGGTGCGGCGCGTGATTTTCGCGGATGGCGGGGGATTGCGGAGGGTTTTGCGGCGTCCGCCCGGCCATGCGTCCGCACCGTTCCGTCTACGCCTGCCGGGCCACCTGCGCGAAGAACTCCAGCAGCGGGCCTTCCGCGCCCTGTTCCACCACGCACGGCCAGTTCAGCACCTGCGTACCCACCTTTTCCGACACCGGACAGGCCCCGGCGGCGTACCCCAGCGAGGCCAGCCCCGCCCGCGCGCCCACGATGGGGTCCATGAACCACGTCCACGCGGTGTGCACCCGCGCATCCATCAGCGCTTTCAATTCGTTGGCGCGCGGATGGGTGAACGCCAGGCGATGGGCGACGATGCGCAGCGCCGGGTCGGCATAGGCGGCGGGCAGGTGCGCGGCCAGCGGCGTGCCGTAGGCCGAGGCCAGGTAGCGTTGCAGCAGCGCCTCGCGCCGGACCGCCTCGGTGGGCCAGCGGTCCAGTTCGAACAGCCCGATGCGCGCCAGCACGGCGGGCAGGCGCGCCGGGTAGGCGTAGGCCCCCGTGCGCTCCACCACGTAGTCGTCGTCCAGGAAGGTCATGCCGGGGTCGGACAGCCGTCGCAGCACCGACTTGCCCAGCATGGCCAGCTGGTACAGGCCGTAGCTGGCAGGCCGGGCCAGCCGCCGTTCCAGCAGGAACTGGCCGAACAGCCGCCGCTGCTGGGCTTCCGGCAGGGTGGGCGCGTCGTTCAGTTGGGCGGCCACGGCGTCGTACAGCCCCGCGTCGCGGGTGTAGAAGAACCCGCCCACCACCGTGTTCATGGGCTTGGAGTGGTCCGTGGAGAAGAACGCCGCGTCCCCGGTGTTGCCCACGGCCACGCCGTCGCGCGTGGAGCCCACGGTCAGCGCGCAGTCCTCGATCAGCGCCGCCCCGCAGCCGTCGGCCAGCGCGCGCAGTTCGCCCACCCGGCAGGGAATGCCGAAGCTGTGCTGCGCGATGATGGCCCGCGTCTTCGGGGTGATGGCTTTCGCCACCGCGTCCGGGTCCGTGCCGAAGGTGGCGGGGTCCACGTTGGTGAACACCGGCGTGGCCCCCGTGCGCAGCACCGCGCTGGCCACCACCGAGCAGGTGAACGCGGGCAGGATCACCTCGTGCCCCGCGCCCACGCCCCGCGCCCGCAGCGTGGCGAACAGGGCCATGCGGCCGCCCGCCGTGGCCAGCCCGCGCCCCTCGCCCACCACCGCCGCGAACCGGCGCTCGTACTCCGCCACCGTGCCCGCCGCCTGCGCGGGAGACTCCAGCACCCGCCGCACCTCGGCCACCTGCGCATCGGTCAGGTAGCCGTGCCCGGTCACGAACCCGTAGTAGGGCCGCGTACCCAGCATGCGGGCCAGTTCCTTCAGCTTGCGGGTGATGGCGGTCAGCATGTGGCGGCTCCTTGGGGAGGGGAGAAAGAAGGGGAGAGGAAGAGTAACCGGGGAAGGGGAAAGGCCCCTTTTGGAAAAGGGGCCTTTCCCCTTCCCCGGACCCCATCCTCCTTCTTCCAAAGCTTTTCAATAGGGGGTTCGTTTCCATGTAGCGGCGGTGGAAGCGTGTGTACGACCGCACCAGCCTTTTCCCCCAACCCATTTGAAAAGTTTGGGAGGGTGGGGGTGCGGGGGAGGGAACCTTTTCCAAAAGGTTCCCTCCCCCGCGAACTCTTATCCCGCAGAAATCCCCAGCAACTTCCGCCACCGGGGCAACCCGCGATCAAGGGCCAGGAAGCCGGGCGGCAGGTTGGGCGGGGCGGGACGGGCCAGCGCGGCGGCGAGGTCGTCGGCGGTAGCCACGAAGGCGGTGCCGGGTACGCCGAGCAGGGGGCACATGTTAAAGTCGTTGGCGGCGGTCTGCACGATGAGGGGCAGCCGCTGGTAGGCGGCTTCCAGGGCCACGGTGGTGGAGTTGGCCGCCCAGACGACCAATCCGTGGGGGCCCGGAGCAAGCAGTTGGGCCACGGGAGTGTTGACCACGCGGGGCGCGCCGCCGGAGGGGAAGCGCGCGGCAAGGCGGCCTTCCACGGGCAGGTTGGGATGCGGCTTGACGACCACGTCGTAGCCGTCCAGCGTGCCTGCCCGCGCGGCATCGGCCAGCACGTCGAGTTGGTTGTCGGTCTCGTCGGGGAAGAAGCTGGCGACCACGAGCAGGGTGGGCTTGCCGGGCGAGAGGGGCGGCGCGGCGTCCGGCGCCGCTCCGGGGCTCACGTCGGCAAGGTACAGGTAGCGCAACGCCTCGATCTCGCCCAGCCGTTCGCCGGGCATGCCCGCGTCGCGCATGTGGCCCAGCGCGCCCTGGCCGTTGCAGCACAGCAGGTCGGGCAGGGTGGCGGCGGCGTCCGGCTCGGCAAAGGCGCGGGCGTCCTCGTAGTAGCGCAGGTCGGTGGGCCGCACGGTGGAGTGCTGCGCGCCGTACACCGGGCCGCGCCGCGCCTCGTGCATGGCGTGGGCGAGGGACTTTTCCCAAGGGTGGTTTTCCATGGGGAAGATGGTCCATTCCTGCGGCGCGCACACGGCGGCGTAACGGCGGAAGGCGGCGCGCATCAGGCGGCGTTGCAGGCCCAGCCAGCCGCGCGTGGAGTCGGCCCAGTTGCGGGCCATGTACGGCCAGAAATCCATGCGCGAGCCGGGCAGGCGGCACTGGCCGGCCACGTGGCGGGTCAGGCGCGCGGCGCGGATGGCCATGCGGCAGTAGTGCGCGACCTCGCGGACGATGGCCGGAAGGGTCAGGAATTCCTCGATGAAGTGGAAGGCGATGCCGTCCTGCTTGCGGGCGCGGAATGCGTCGCGCAGGCGGATGGCGTCGGCCAGCGAATAGTGGGGCGTGGGCTCGAAGATGAACAGCCAGGTCACCCCGTGCACGCCGCCCTGCTCCGGATCCAGCGCGTCGTGCAGGCTTTCCCAGTAGCGCGAGCGCAGGCGGCCCTGTGTGGCGGCCTGCACGTCGATGTTGGGGAAATAGGTGGCGATGGTGGAGGGGCGCGGGTGCGCGGGCAGGGCGGCCTTGCCCGTGGCCTCGGGCGCGGCGGGCAGCAGGCGCTTTTCGCGCAGCAGCCACGCGCCCAGGCGGGCCACGGCCTGCACCGGCGCGGGCAGGCCGTGGTACAGCGCGGCCAGGCGCTGCCTGGTCGAGAGGGGAGCGGCGTCGGCGGAGGATGCGGAGCCCGTTCCGGCCCCCATTCCGGCCCCCGGTCCGGCCGGACGCAACTCGAACCGGCGGCCGGTGGCGGCGCAGAAGCGCAGCAGGATACCCGCCAGCACCGTGTCGTCGGTGACCGCGCAGACATGGTCGGCGCGGGCGTCCTCGACGGCCAGTTCCAGCGCGCGCAGCTTGGTCACTTCGTACAGGTTGCGGCAGATTTTCGGATGCTTTTCGGCAAGCGTGGTGAACCACCAGTGCGAGAAGGTGTCGCCCACGGCCAGCAGTTCACGAAGGTTTCGGGTGGAGCGGGCGGGCCGGGTCAGCCCGGTCTCGTGCGCCCAGGTGATGTACTCGCGCCGGATGTCCGTGAAGTGCTCCTCCACCAGCGCGGGCACCGAAAGATGGCCGTGCGGCACGTCGCGCCGGGCCCAGTGGGCCACCACCGGAGGCAGGCCGTGGGATTCCGGTTGCGGACGGGGCGGGGCGTCCGGTCCATCCAGCAGGATGAAGGTGGTCACGAAGGCTCCCTGGCGATGCCTTCCAGCCACGCGTTGAGCCCGGTCAGGTCGTGCCCCCACGGGTGCGGGGTGGCGGCAAAGGCTTCGCCCCGGCCGTAGAACAGGGTGCCCACGGCTTCGGCGGCGGTCATGTCGGTCTTGGCGTCGCCGACCATCACGACTTCCGCCGGGGGCACGGCCGCCTTTTCCACGGCGCGGCGCAGCACGTCGGTCTTGCCGGGCGGCGAGCCGTAGATGGCCTCGAAGTACCGGGCCAGCCCGCGCTCGGTCAGGATGTGCACCAGTTCCTCGTGGGGGGCGCCGGAGCACACGTACAGCGGCACGCGGCCGTGCCACGCGGTGATTACGTCGTGCGCGCCGGGCACCATGGGGGCGTTCAGCACGCCCTCGAAGGCGTAGTCCGCGTACTTGCGGCCCAGCTCGTCCATTTCGTCGGAGGTGATCTCGCGGCCCAGCACTTCGCTGAACAGCCATTCGAACTTCTTGTAGCGGCTCACGCCGCCGTGCTCCATGTGGTAGGCCACGAGGCGGTCGCGGGCGTCCGCGCCGAAGGGTTCGGCCACGCGGGCGAAGGCTTCGGTCTTCACGTTCACGCTTTCCAGGAGGACGCCGTCGCAGTCGAAGACGATGCAGGAAAGGGGCATGGCGTTCCTTCTATCTGGGCAGCGCGTCCAGCAGGTTGCGGATGGTGTCGGTTTCCATCTTCACGCGGGCCTCCACGGCGTACGAGCCCACGTGCGGGGTCAGGATGACGTTGGGCAGGTCGCGCAGGGGGCCTTCGTAGGGTTCCTTGGCGAACACGTCCAGCGCGGCCCCGGCCAGATGCCCGGAGGCCAGCAGCGCGTGCAGGGCGGACTCGTCGATGAGCCCGCCGCGCGCGGCGTTGATCACCCATGTGCCGGGGCGCATCAGGCCGAGGCGCCGCTCGTCCAGGATGTACCCGCCGCCTTCGGGCTTGGAGCAGTGCAGCGAGACGATGTCCGCCCACGCCAGCAGCGCGTCCGGTTCCATCTTCGCGTTGGCGTCGCTTTCGGCAAAGGGATCGGCAAAGGCCACTTCGCAGCCGAACGCCTCGAACAGCCTGCCCGTGGCCCGGCCGATGCGGCCGAAGCCGATCAGGCCCACCTTCTTGCCGGACAGCAGGTTGCCCATGCGCTTCTTCCACGTGCCCGCGCGCAGTTCGCGGTCCATGCGGCTGACAAGGCGCATCAGGTCCAGCGCGTAGCCCAGGGTCAGTTCGGCCACGGCCTGAGTGGGCGCGTCGGGCGTGTTGCGCACGGCGATGCCCAGTTCGGCGGCGGCGGCGCGGTCCACGCTGTCCATGCCCGTGCCGCAGCGCGAGATGACCTTCAGTTCCGGCAGGGCCTGCATCACCCGGCGGGTGAGCGGTTCGGTGCCCGCGGCCACGCCGATGCAGCCCTGCAACAGTTCGATGGCCTCGTCCTCGGTGATGGCCCGGCCCGTGGGGTTGAGCACGTAGTCGATGCCCGCCTCGCGCAGGAGGCGCAGCGGTTCGTCGCTGAACTTGGCGAACGACGAGGTGGTGATGGCTATCTTCATGATTCGTTGTCCTTTGCTGGGGGGCTGGCTACGCTTCCGGCGGGGTGGCCGCGCGCTCGTGCACGCCGCGCTTGCGCAGCGGCTTGGCGGGCACGCCGCCCACCACGGTGTAGGGCTCCACGTCCTTGGTGACCACGGCCCCGGCCCCCACCACCGCCCCGCGTCCGATGCGCACGCCGGGGGTGATGGTGCAGTTGGCCGCGATCCACACGTCGTCCTCGATGGTCACCTCTCCGTATTCGTGGCCCTGGAACATGATGGGCACGTCGGTGCGGTCGAAGTTGTGGTTGGCCGCGCGGATGACCGTGCCGGGGCCCACGGTGACGTGCGCGCCCATGCGGATGTGCCCGCCGTCGGCGTCCACCACCACGTTGATGTTCAGGGCCGCGTTCTCGCCCATTTCCAGCGCGCCGGTGCGGGCGTACAGGTGGCAGCCCTTGCCGATGCGCACGCCATCGGCCAGCGCGATGTTGCGGCAGCCCTGCACCGTCACCGACTGGCCGAAGCGCACCCGGCCGCAGTGGCAGAACAGCGGCTGCCACGCCACAAGACGCGCGCCCACGCCGAGGGTGGTGGGAATCCACGCGAACAGGGACAGCCAGAGTTCCTCGGCGATGGCGGCAAGGCGCGACATGTCGGGCATGCGCGGCATGTGCGGCGTGGGCATGGGTGCTCCGTTACTTCGTGTAGACGAGACGCAGGGTGTCCTCGGCCATCATGTCCACCACGCGGGCGAGGTCTTCGGGGGTGTCCACGCTGAGGGTGCGCTTGTCGGTGGGCACCATGCGCACCTTTTCACCGTGTTCGAGGATGCGCATCATGTCCACCGATTCGATGATTTCCAGCGGGGTTTCCTGCATGTCGTTGAACTTGAGCAGATAGTCGCGCCGGAAGGGAATGATGCACACCTGCTTCTGCATGGGCACGTCGGTGACGCCCTTGCGGCGCGAGGGCACGGGCTCGCGCGAGAAGTACAGCGCGTCGGAGTTCAGGTCCACCACCACCTTGACCTCGTTGGGGTCTTCGAATTCCTGCACGGTTTCCATGCGGGCCATCAGGTTGGTGACGTTGACGGCGGGGTCGGCCAGCATGGGGGCGATGGCGTCGTCGATCATGTCGGGGGTGATCATGGGTTCGTCGCCCTGCACCATGACCACGATGTCCACGCGCTGGCCGGTGGCGGCCTCGATCTTCAGCAGGGCTTCGGCGGTCCGGGTGGTGCAGCGCACGTGGTGGTCGCCGGTCATGACGGCCTTCAGGCCCACGCTTTCGGCGTAGTCCTGGATTTCCTTGTCGCAGGTGGCCACGTAGGTGGCGGTCAGGGTGGGGCTCATGGCCGTGCGGAAGGTCACGTGGCCCACCATGGGCACGCCGTGGATGTCGGCCAGGGGCTTGCCCGGGAAGCGGCTGGAGCCCATGCGGGCGGGGATGATGGCGACGATGTTCATGGCTGCTCCTTTGACGGCGCGGTGCGCCGGGAAATGTCGGGTGTGGCGAGGTGGAAAGGCAGGGGGATGGGGTTTGGCCTGTCGTGTGGTTCGGGGTGGTGCTCGGGTCGGAGCGGGTACGCTGCGGGCGGAATCCGCCTTTCGCCGCCGGGCTGCGTTGGCTTGGCATTTTTGATGCTCACATACATGAGTATGCTCCGCTCAAAAATGCCAATCCGCCTTGCCCGGCGACGAAACTCGTAATTCCTTGCATCGTCCCCGCACCAGCCTCCCGCAGCGAAAGACCGCTGCGGGGTATAAGGAAGAAAGGCACGGGAGAAAGACGGAAAACCTCGTGTTCAGGGGCAGCGGCCTACGGCCAAAAGCCTCATGGTAGTCGTGGATTCCCAATCAAAAAATTTAGGGGGGAGGGGTTCGGGGAGGGAGACCCTTTTTAAAGGGTCCCCTCCCCGATAGCTTTTCCTCTCCAAAATCTATGGTTGCCCTGCTGTCCGCGCCTACTCCTCGCGCGGCAGCAGGTAGCCGCCCACGTCGTGCATGTCGGGGTGCAGTTCGCGGTGCACTTCCTCCATCACCCGCAGCACGCCCTGTCCGAGGTCGGTGGTCAGGTTGGGCACCAGCTTTTTGCCCACCTTGGGCATGAAGGCGTAGGGCGTGACCTGGTAGTGGCCGCTGTTGGGGTCGTGCTGGTAGGCGATGTCCAGCTCCTTGCCCAGCATTTCGCCGATCATCTTGAACAGGTCACCCACACGCATGGGCTGGTTGCCGGTGAGCACGATGTTCTCGTTGGCGTATTCGGGCTTCAGCACTTCCACGGTGCACAGGGCGGCGTCTTCCACGTGGATGTATTCACGCAGGGCGGTGGGGCTGCCGTAGTAGGTGATGGCCCCGGTTTCCAGCGCCTCGGCCACGAAGCGGTTGATGGCGTTGCGGCGGTCGGCGCGCGGGCCGTAGAGCGAGCCGTAGCGCAGGATGGTGTAGTCCAGGCCGTGCATGGCCTGGTAGTTTTCGATGTACAGTTCGCAGGACTGCTTGCTGCACCGGTAGAATCCGCCGGACTTGCCGTACACGTACAGCGAGCTGGCGAACACGTAGCGCGAGACCTTGGCCTTGCGGCAGGCTTCCAGCAGGATGACGTTGCCCAGCACGTTGATGCGCGCGGTGTCCACGGGCTTGCGGTTGGCTTCGCCGATGTCGGCGATGCCCGCGAAGTTGAACACTGCGTCGGCCCCGGCGACGGCGTCGTCCACGGCGGCCTCGTCAAGGATGTTGCCGACCACCATGCGCTGGTCGCCGCGCAGGTAGGGCGAGGGCCGCAGGTCCACGATGGTGACCTCGTGCCCGGCGTCGGAAAGCTTGTCGCAGACGTGGGAGCCGAGGAACCCGGCCCCGCCGAAAAAGGTGATCTTCATGTGCTGCATCCCTTGGGGGCTATGCCCCTGCCGCCCGTGGGGCGCGGCGTGGATCGTATGGATTCGGTTGCGGGTGTGGTGCGTCGCTATGCCTGAGGGCACGGGCAGTTGCGGTAGAGAAACACCGCGTCGATGCACCAGGCGATGAACCGGTAGCCTTCGCCGATGCGGCGCGCAAGGTCCGCCGTGTCGGGCTGTACGATGTGCAGGCCCATGGGCACGTCGTGGACGCGCGCGGCGGCGGCGATGCTGTCCAGCGCGGCGAGAAAGTCCGGGTGGTCGAACTGCGCGGTAAGCCCCATGGAGCCGGAAAGGTCGTACGGCCCTACCATGATGGCGTCCAGCCGGGGGTGAGACAGGATGGCGTCCAGATTGTCCACCGCGCGGATGTGCTCGATCTGCGCCACGAACAGGGTGTCGCGGGCGGTTCCGTCCACGTAGGGCGCGAATTCGCGGCCGAACAGGTTGGCCCGGCAGTAGCCCACGCCGCGCACGCCGGAAGGACCGTCGGTGCGGGGGTACAGCGCCCAGCCGATGGCGGCGTCGAGTTGCTCGCGGGTCTCGATCATGGGGAAGATCAGGCCCCGCGCGCCGGAATCCAGCGCCGCCTTGATGTCGGTCAGGGTGGCTTCGGCCACGCGGGCGAAGGGCGCGGCTCCGCCAAGCTCGATGGCGCGGAAGGCGTCGGGCAGCTGGGCGCGGGTGAAGGCGGCGTGCTCCAGGTCCACGGCCACCCAGTCGTAGCCCGACCGGCCGAGGATTTCGGCCACGTCGGTGGAGGGAATCTGCATCCAGGTGCCGATGGTGGCTTCACCCCGGCGCATCTTGTCCCGAATGTCGCGTGCGGTAATCATGGTGGTTGCGTTCGCGTGCGGTGCGGCGGCAATGCCGCCGGATGGTGTGGGGCGGGCGCGGTGGCGTCCGTCGGTGATGCATGAACCGCGCGGGCCGCACCGCGCGGCCTGACGGGGGGGCTTTTCAGGCCGTGGCAGTATAGCCGCGCACGATGCGGGGTGCAATATGCCGGTAGCGCACGAAAGCGGTGCGACGGCCCGGCGCTACGCCTGCGGTTTGCGGAACCGCCCCAGCGCCCGGATGGCCAGCCCGCGCAGGTCCTGCCGGGTCAGGCCCACCAGTTGCGGCACGGCCAGCACCGCCCCGCCCACCAGCGCGGAATAGATGACGCCGGACACGAAGAAGCGCACGATGTCCTGCGCGTCCCCCAGCCCTACGGCCATGGTCAGGCTGCGGCAGGCCCACGCCGCCCCGGCCAGAAAGGCCAGGCACAGCGCCTGATGCGCCACGTTGCGCAGGTAGTTCAGGGGGATGATCCGCGAACTCATCCACAGCATGAAATTGACCGACAGGAACTGGACCAGCACCGTCTTTACCGCAAGGCCCATGGCCCCGAGGCCGAAGCCGAACTTGTCCGCCGGGGCCAGCAGCAGCCACGACAGGCCGAAGCCCAGCACGTATTCCGTCACCGCCATGTTGCGCATGGTGCGGGTGCGGCCCGTGGCGTAGAACACCGAACCCGCCAGCTGCCCGTACGCTTGGTGCACCGGGTACAGGGCCATGATCTGCACCGGCAGGATGGCCGCCGCGTAGTCCGCCCCGCCGAAGATGCGCACCACCGCCGGGGCCTCCATGGCCGTGAAGCACGAGAAATATCCCGCCACCGTGAACAGCAGCGGCGCGAAGCGGTCCATGAGCCGGCCCATTTCCGTCCGGTCGCCCTTGCCCCAGGCAATGGACAACTCGCGCATGACCAGCGGCGTCATGGCCGAGACGAACAGGAAGCAGGCCATGCCCACCTTCTGCGACAGGGCGAAGAACCCCTGCTGCGCGCTGCCGTTGAAGGTTTGCAGCAGCCAGCGCTCCGCCACCAGAAAGACGGTGGACGCCAGCGCCTGCACGAACAGCGGCGTGCTGTAGTCCGCGAATTCGCGCGTGTACGCGCGCCGTTCGTCCCGCGCCATGCGGAAGGTCACCGTGGGCCAGCACCCGCGCAGGACCATGGCATAGCCCACGGCCAGCGCGATCAGGGTCACGTACTGGTGCGCAAACAGGGTGCCCATGTTCAGCCAGCCCAGCAGGAACAGCGCCAGCAGCGCCCCCACGCTGGCCAGGTTCAGCACCGTGCGCGAAATCTCGCTGGATACCGTCACTCCCAGGGCGTCGTTCATGGACCGCAGCACCCGGCCCCACCACGTCAGGAACGCCCACAGGGCCGCCAGCGGCACGATCCACGCGGGCACGTCCGGCAGCAGCCATTGCCCCAGACCCGGCACGAACGCGGACAGCGAGAACAGCATGGTGATGGCCAGCACCAGCGCCGCCACCCGCACGTAGAACGACACCAGCCCGAACTCCTGCTGCCGCCGCGACAGGGCGTTGTAGAAGCAGGTGGAGGTGCCCATGTCCAGGAACCCCGCGAACTGCTGGAACATGTTCGTGGCAAAGCTGTAGTTGCCGTACCCTGTGGGACCAAGGGCGCGCGGCAGCACCGCCTCCATGGTCAGGTACACCGGGATGGACGCCACGTTCGCCAGCAGCTTGAACGCGTATCGCTTGGCAAGGGTTTGTTGGGTCATGGATGTCCTGTGGGAGGAAGAAACCGGGGGCTGCGCCAGCGGATTGCTACGGCAGTTGCCGTACCACGCGGGCGGGCGCGCCCGCCACGAGGGTGGCGGGGGGCACGTCGCGGGTGACCACGCTGCCTGCGGCCACGATGGCGCCGTCGCCGATGGTCACGCCCTTCAGGACGATGCAGCGCATGCCCAGCCAGACGTCGTCGCCGATGGTCACGTCGCGGTCGCGCTCGAAGGCCGGTGTGGTCAGGCGCGTTTCGGGCGGCCATGGCGCGTGGAAGTCGGAATCGGTGATCACGCAGTTGGGGCCGATCATGGTCCCCTTGCCGATGCGGATGGTGCGCGACCGGGCGGTGATGGCGGCGCCGTTCATGGTCACGCCGTCGCCGATCAGGATGGCGGCGCTGCCCGCAAAAGTGCGCAGACGGGTGGGTGCGTGGATGGTGGCCGAGGTGCACCGCCGCGACGAGGAAATGACGCCCACCCCGCGCCCCAGTTCGATGCGGCTGCCCGGCCAGCGTTGCAGGATGACGGGGCCGCAGCATTCGCACCCGTGGCCCATCCGTACGCCGAACAGCGCGGCCTTGACCCGCATGCGCACCGTGCCCCACAGGCAGGATGCACTGCGGTGCAGGGCCATGCAGCCGTAGGACACGATGTCGCGCGGGGTCAGCCCTTCCTCGCGAACCTTGCGCAGCGCCTTGGCAATGAATCCGCCCATGTCTGTTCCCTTCCGAACCGCGTTACCCACCCAACTAAAAAGTTTGGGAGGGGTGGGGGTGCGGGGGAGGGAGACCCTTTTACGCTTTGCGGTCGCCATCCGTAATGTTCGCGCTTCGCGCTCACATAACGGCTGCCGCAAAGGGTGCCCCTCCCCCGCAACTCTTCCGGTTTGTTTTCTTCTCTTACAACCCGCGCAACGCGTCCAGCCAGATGCCGTTGATGCTGCCGGGCGTGGTCAGGGCGTACTGGGCGCACCAGTTGCGGCGGGCCTGCTGCACGGGTTCGCTCTGCCACCAGCCTTGCACGTCGGGCCAGATGCGACAGATGTGCGCGGCGGCGGCGTCGGGCGTGGCGTGGTGGATGCCCACGGCGGCCAGTTCGGCCAGGGCGGCGGCGGTTTCCCGCCCCACGCGCCAGTGGTCGGCGTTCCAGTACAGCACCGTGGGCGTGTTGGCGGCCATGGCCAGTTCCAGGGTGGTGCCGTGGTGGTCCAGCACCAGCAGGCGGCAGCCCAGCATGTGCTCGTCCAGGCTGCCTTCGCAGCGGCGCACGTCGGCAAAGCGGCGCAGCACCCACGGGCCGTCGTCCAGGCCGCTCATGGTCCGGAAATAGGGGCGGTACAGGGCGGACGCGCGCACGTGGTCGGGCAGGGCGGCGAGAAAGCGCGCCTTGTCGCGGCGGTACGACAGCCATTGCAGCGGCTGCGGGCGCGAATCCAGGCGGTACGAGAGCAGGCTCATCTCCGCGCCCACCAGCACCAGCGCGCCGGTGCGGTCTGCATGGCTGTCCCTGACGCGGTCCAGCTGGCCGTGCGGCAGGGGCAGGAAGTTGCCCCGGAACGGCGCATGGCTGGTCCAACCCCAGGTGACGAAGGCGTGCTGGCGGTATTCGTAGTAGGGCACCACGGCGGATTCGCGGATGTGGCCGTAGTTGCCGCCATGCTGGATGAACACCAGCCGCGCCCCGGCGGCGCGGTCCAGGGCCACGCGCATGCGGTAGGCGTCGTCGTGGTACGAGGCCACGTTGACCACGCGGGTGCGCGGTCGGCGCTGCCGCACGGTGCGGGGCAGGCGTTCGCTGCACAGGGCGCGGGGGATGGACGGCAGGATGATGTCGTCCGGCTCGAAGCGCCACACCGGCATGCGGCCCTTGAGCTGGGCCAGGGGGATGGTGCGGTCCTCGCTGGTGCGCGGCCCCAGCAAGGCCATGGAGAAGGCCAGCGATTGCAGGGTGGAAAAGCCCTTGATGCGCGGGAACGGCAGCGCGTACAGCAGCCGCCGCGCCAGCGCGCGCAGGCCGCCCTCGGCGGGCGCGCCGGAATGGCGGACGACCGGCTCGGCATGGATGGCGCGCCACGCGGCGGGCAGTTGCGGTTCAAGGATGCGCGAGAACACCCACCAGTTGAACAACTGGTCCTGCGCGCCCGCCAGGATGAACTGGTGACTGTCCTCAAAGGAGAAGGCGCAGTCGCGCGGCAGCAGGGGGACGTCCAGTTCTTCCGTGCCCCACAGGCGGATCATGTCCTGCACGCGGCGCTGGCGCTCATGCAGCATCTGGCAGCACAGGGTCAGCCACGGGTACAGGGTCAGGTCCCAGAAGTCGCGCGGCAGGTCCGCGCCGTGGTGCGCGCCCAGGCGCAGGGCCAGGTCGGGGATGCGCGAGATGGCGTAGCTGTTGGCCTCGTCGATGGCGGCGGCCACCTCGTCGCCGTCGGCGTAGGGGTCGGGGCCGAAGGTGAAGCGGGCGTCCCAGTCGGGAAAGGCGTCCTCGCGTCCGTGGAAGCACCACGGCCCGGCCATCAGGTGGGTGTCGGGCGCGGCGTCGTCGGGGGCGATGGCAAGGACAAGGGTACGGCGTTGGGTCATGTGCGGCTGCGCGCGGGGCGCGGTGTTTCGTGAAGGCCCGTCCACGTGACGGTTGCCCGTCCGCCTATTCCAGATGGCTCCACTGGAGCACGGTGTCTTCCTCGATGTCGGCGCGGGCGCGCTTGCCGAGCACCGCGTCGATGTCGCGCGGGCTCACGCCGTGGGCCGGGCGCTTCCAGGTCAGGTCGTCGCGGGTGACCACCGCCCCGGCGGCGATGCGCCGCGCCGCCACAAGGCTGCGCCGGGCATTGCGCCGGGCCGGGTCTTCGGACGCCAGCGCCGAGATGGCGAACGGCCCCACCATGGGCAGGATGCGGTCGAGCGAGGCGTTGAAGCGGGCCAGGTCGTCCTTGTCCATGGCGTGGTAGTGGTCGTTGCCGGGCAGGGTCTTGTCGTGGGTGAAGTGCTTTTCGAGGATGCGCGCGCCGAGCAGGGTGGCCACTTCCAGTACCTTCATGTCGCGGGGCAGGGTGTGGTCCGAGTAGCCGATGACGTGCTGCGGAAAGTGCTGGCGTAGCGCCGGAATCATGCCCAGGGCCGCGTTGGCGTCGTCGGTGGGGTAGTTCAGCACGCAGTGCAGCAGCGCCAGCGGATTGCCCTTGGCCTCTATCCACTCCACCGCCTCGGCTATCTCGTGCAGGTGCGCGGCCCCCGTGGACAGGATGACGGGCTTGCCGAACCCGCACAAGAATTCGATGAACGGCTTGTTGGTGATGTCCGACGACGAGATCTTGTACACGTCCATCATGTCGTTCAGGAACTTCGCCGATTCCACGTCGAACGGCGTGGACATGAACTCGATGCCCGCGCTGTCGCAGTGCTTCTTCAAGGCTTCGAATTCGCCCTTCCAGAACTTGTCGTGCCGGGTGAACAGTTCGTACTGACTCTTGGTCGGCTCCTTGGTGGTGTCCCAGTAGGCCGGGGAATCCTTGGAGGCCAGCGTGGCCGCCTTGTACGTCTGGAACTTGATGGCGTGCGCGCCGCCCGCGCAGGCTTCGTCCACCAGACGCCGGGCAATGTCCATGCTGCCCTCGTGGTTCACGCCCGCCTCGGCGATGATGTACGGACGCTGGACGCCCGAGCGCGCCGCGCACGCAGGCTTGGTGCTGAATATGTCGGTCAGGCGCATGGCCGTGCTCCTTGTGGTTGCGAAATGGGGGGAAGGCATTTGCGGAGGGAAGAGTAACCGGGGAGGGGACCCTTTGGAAAGGGTCCCCCTCCCCGGACCCCGCCTTGCTGTCCTCATCCGTAATGCTCGAAGACTCGCATAACGGCTGAGGCTCCCCCCCAAACTTTTTAGTTGGGGTGGGGTCTCGGGGACGGCTTGTTAAGCGAATACCCCATAAAAAGGGGTCAAGGGGACGGTAGCCGTTATGTGAGCGCGCAGCGCGAACATTATGGATAGCGATCGCAACGCGTGTGCCCCCTTGCGGGGTGCAGGGGCAGCGCCCCTGCATTCTTGTTGATTACCCCTTGGGCGGAAAAAGGGCCACGATCTCCTCGGGGGTGATGTCCGGGTGGATGTCCAGCAGGGCGAGGGCGCGGTAGTCTTCGGGGGTATCCATGTCCAGTTTCAGGTCCGGGCGGCGCAGGGCGGGGTTGGCCGGGTCGAAGGTGCGGATGCGGTACTGGCCGGGGTTGTCCCAGATGTACGACAGGCAGTGCTCGCGGTGGGCGGGCAGGGTGGCCTTGGCGGCGATGTCGGCCAGCAGCGCGTAGGACAGAGTTTCCGCGCCCAGGCCGTCGGGGTAGGTGTTGCCGCGCGGAATGTGGTTGTAGGCGTAGTCGCAGGCTCCGGCGGCATGCTCGGTGCGCCAGAAGCGGATCAGGTCGTCGATGGCCGGTCCCCAGATCAGCGGGTTATCGGCGCAGATGCGCACCACCTGTTCCGCGCCGTGGGCGGCCCCGGCGAGGCGAAAGCGTTCCAGCACGTCGTCCTCCGGGCCACGGAACACGGCCACGCCCTGACGCGACAGATGGTATTCCAGCACGTCGTTCTCGGGCCGGTGGGAGGTGGCGACCACCACCTCGTCGATGAGTTCCGCCTTGCGGGTGCGGCGCACCACCCAGTCGATGACGGGCAGGCCGTGCAGCGAGAGCATGGTCTTGCAGGGCAGGCGGGTGGAGCCCAGACGGGCCTGGATCAGGGCGACGGTTCTCATGCGGAGTCTCCGTGCGGGGCGTCAGGCGTACAGGGCGCAGAGGGCGCACAGGGCGCACCCCCGGCCGTGCTCCCTGCGGTGGCGGTTCCTTCGCTGGCGGCCGACTGCTCGATGAGCGCGCTGCGCAGGTCGAAGTCTGGGCCGAAGGGCAATTCGTCGATGTACGACGGACGGCGCGGCGCGGCCCCGCCCTGCGCGGGGGCCAGCAGCGCGCCGATGCGCGCGACGACCCCGGCCTTGTTGCGGGTGAAGTCCAGCCGCTGCATGCGCTGGTGCAGGGCGCGGCGAAAATTCGTGTCCAGCATGCGCCTGAAGGCCCGGCGCAGCGCCCCCTCGCGGAAGGGGTGCATCACGCCGAGGTAGGCGAAGCCGTTGCGGGCGCGGGCAAAGGTGTGGCGCGCCTCGCGCTCGTGGTGGGCCATGACGATGGCGGGCACGCGCATGTGCGCCAGTTCGTACACGGTGCGCCCGGCGGAACAGATGGCGATGTCCGCCCCTTCCATCTTGCGCGACATGACGTTGGTGGCGTGGGTGAACTCGATGAGCGGCGGATGCGGCGCGGCGGGTCCGGTCAGCTTGTCCATGTGGGCCAGCTTGTCCACGTGGGCCTGCATGCCCTTGCGGTGGGCGTAGCCCGGCCCGGCCACGATGCTGATGGCGATGCCCCGCTCGCGGCACAGCGGTTCGATAACGTCCAGGGTGCGCCGGGTGAAGTCGGAATGGTCGGTGCCGCCGAAGGTGACCAGCACCCGCCGGGGCTGCGGCCGGAACTCGTTGCGCTCTCCGGCGATGAACTCGTCGCGCAGGCAGAAGTAGCGGTGGCCGTAGAGCAGGCGCGGGTCGTCGTGCTTTTCCTCGTACAGGGCGTTGACCACCAGGTCGGCGTGGGCCGCGCCGGGGCCTTCGTCCTCGAAGTTCACGGTGCGCACCCCGGCGGCCTTCAGGCGCAGCATGTAGTCCGCGCCGGTGTCCAGGATGTCGTTGACCACTAGGTCCGGCGCAAGGCGCAACACGTCCTGCGCAAGCCCGGGTGCGAGCCCGGCGGCAAGGTCGTCCGTCTGCTGGATGTAGGTGCGGTAGTCGCGCGCGGCGATGTTCTTGACCGCCAGTTCGCTGTCGCGGGTGCACAGGAAGGTGATCTTGTGGTCGGAAATCTCGTGGGCCAGCATCAGGGCGCGGAACACGTGCCCCATGCCGATGGCCGGGTAGCCCGCCACCACGAACACGATGTGCCGCCGCTCCAGCAGCTTTTCGCACAGCCACCAGTCCTGGTAGCTGTTGATCTCGATGGCCCGGTCGTTGAGAAAATAGGGCATCACGCGCGGGGTGGCCCCGGGGGCCAGCGCCGAGGCGCGCAGCATGACCAGCGCCTTGCTTTCCACGTAGACTTCGCGGTTGCCGGAGGAACGGTCGTCCTGCCCGTCGTCTTGCCCGTCCTCCGGCCCTTCGTCGGCCAGGATCGCGTCCAGGCTGCCGTCGCGCTTTTCCCATACCCGTTGGCGGATGCTCTTCACCGTCACCAGCACGTCCGCGCCCTCGTTCCGGAAGCGGGCGAAGGCGTCGTCGATGTCGTGCCCGGTCAGCAGGGGGCAACTGGCCCGGTAGATGACCAGGTACGGGTAGGCGGCGGCCAGTTCTTCCAGCACGCCGCGCAGTTCGCGCACGATGTCCAGCGAGGTGAAGCGCAGGCTGGCGTTGTAGTGATGGCGCACGCCGTTGCGCTCGCAGACCAGGGCGATTTCCTGGCTGTCGGTGACCACCACGATGTCCGCCGCCTCGGCCACGGACCGGGCCGTGTCGATGGCGCGCTGGATCAGGGTCACCCCGGCCAGCCGTTTCACCAACTGGTCGGGGATGACCGCGTTCTTCTTGATGGCGGGGATGACGATGCAGCGCCGGGTGGCGGTCATGGTGCCGCTAACCCCTGCGCAGTCCGTCGAGCACGTCTTTGGCGGCGGCAAGCATGTAGTCGAACTCCGCCCCGGTCAGCCAGTGCTGGAACGGGAAGGAGATCATGTTGTCGAAGAACGCGTCGGCGTTGGGGCAGTCCGCCGCGCCGTAGCCCAGGCGCTGGTAGAACGGGTAGCGGTTCAGCGGGTAGTACTGCACCACGCACTTCACGCCCTTGTCGTTGAACATGGCGCGGATGAACGCGTCGCGCTTGCCGTTGGTCATGCGCGCGGCCAGCAGGTGGTAGTTGTGCCGGGTGGTGTCCACGCGGTGGAACTCCAGTTCCGGGTAGTCGGCCAGCGCGTCGATGAAGCGCACGGCGCGCTCGCGCTTTTCGGCGTTGATGCGGTCGATGCGCTCCAGCTGCTTGATGCCCAGCGCGCATTCGATCTCGCCGATGCAGTAGTTGTTGGGCCACAGCATTTCGCCGTCGATCATGGGCATGTCCACGTTGCCCATGGCGGGCACCCAGTAGTCGGGCCGCTCGAAGTCGAAGCCGCAGTGCCCGTTGTGGCGCAGCATGGGCACCAGCTTCGCCAGTTCCGGGTCCTGCACCACCAGCATGCCGCCCTCGCCCAGTGTGGTCAGGTTCTTGTGCGAGTGGAAGGAGTAGATGGCGAAGTCGCCGAAGCTGCCGGACATCTTGCCGTCCACGTCCGCGCCGATGGACTGGGCCGTGTCCTCCACCACCAGGATGCCGCGCGAACGGGCCAGGTCCATGATGGCGGGCATGTCCGCCACATATCCGTACAGGTGCACCACCACGATGGCCTTGGTGCGCGGGGTCAGCACCTTTTCGATGCTTTCCGCCGTCACCACGCGGGTGCGCAGGTCGATGTCCGCCCACACTGGCTTCGCGCCCTTCTTCAGGAACGGATACGCCGACGCCGTGAAGGTGTGCGAGGGGATGACCACCTCATCGCCCGACTTGAACCGGCACAACTGCGCCGACAGTTCCAGCGCCGACACCCCGTTCATCACCGCGAAGCAGTGCTCCACGCCCAGGTATTCCGCGAACTTGCGCTGGAATTCCTGCATGTACCGGCCCTGGGTCAGGGTCTCGGCAGTGCGCATGGCCTCGGCCACAACGGCAATCTCGTCCTCCGTGTAGTAGAGGGCGCGGCCGCTGAAATTCACCTTGATATCCATCTGTACGTGCTCCTGCAACGCAGCATCAAGAGTGTGTGGGGCTCCGCCCCACGCCCCGCAAGGGGGCCGTGCCCCCTTGACCCCTTATGCCTGACCGTACCGCACTGCGTGCGTTCCGGTCAGGATACGGGCAAGGCGAGTGGGGGACGGCTAAAGTATGACGGTGCATCCGCCGTTTTGCCAGCGCAGTCGCCCCTGATGAAAAGTTTTGGGGGGAGGGGTCCGGGGAGGGAGACCTTTTTCAAAAGGTCCCCTCCCCGGTTAAAATCCTTTCCAGCCCTACATGGCCTTGAACAGCGAGATGACCTTCTCGTCGGTGAGGATCTTGCGGAAGTCGGGGCCAAGGGCGTTGACGAGGGGTTTTTCGTGCACCACGGACGAGGCCACCAGGGCCTTGAACTGGTCGTCGGAGAGGTTGGCGCACAGGCCCTTGGGCAGGTTGACGCCCTGGCGTTCGATCATCCTGGCGTACTTGGGGTAGTCTTCGGGGTAGAATTCGCCCAGCACGCTGAGGGCGTAGCAGTTGGCGATGCCGTGGTGGGTGTGCAGCACCACGGAGAGCCCGGCGGAGATGGGGTGGATGACGCCCACGTTACCGGCGCTCATGCCGCCGAGGTACGAGGCGATCATCATCTTTTCCAGGTTTTCCTCGGCCATCATGTCGTCGGAGAGAAAGATTTCCTCGCACATGTCCACGGCCTTCTGGGCCAGGGCATCGACGATGACGTTGCGGTAGCTGCCCCGCAGCGATTCGATGCAGTGCATGTAGGTGTCCATGCCGGTGTAGAAGTACTGGTCGCGCGGCACGGTGCGGGTCAGTTCCGGGTCCAGCAGCAGCTGGTCGTACATGGTGATGTCGCTGTTCATGCCCAGCTTGATGCCGCGCTTGGCGTTCAGCAGCACGCAGGTGCGCGAGCATTCGGCGCCGGTGCCGGACAGGGTGGGCACGCCGATCTTGTGCGGGGCGGGGTTCCTGACCAGGTCCCAGCCCTGGTAGTCCGCGGCCTGGCCGGGGTTGGTCAGCATGTTGGCCACGGCCTTGCCCACGTCCAGGGTGGCTCCGCCGCCGATGGCCACCACGGTGCAGGGCAGGCGGTTGTCATGGGCGCGCACGGCGGCGGTGAAGTCGTCGATCTGCCCGGTGGTGGGTTCGTTGGTGGTGTCCACGAACAGCACGAGATCGCCGTCCTTCTTGGGCAGGCGGCCTTCCAGTTCGCGCCCCCGGAAGTAGTGGTCCACGAAGAACACGGCGGGACCGGCCACGGCGGCGCGGCGCGCGTCCACGAGGTCGCCCAGTTGGGCGAAGGAACCCTTGCCGAGGATGTAGAAGGGAACGTTCTTGGTGTTGCGGTACATGGAAATCTCCTGGGGGTTGTGCGGAAGGTACGCCGCGTCGCGCATTCTAGGCGCATTCGCGGGAGCGGGCAAGATGCCCGGAAATATGGGGGACAAGCGGCTAGCCGGGGAAACGGCCCGGCGGTGCGACGTGCGTGAAGACCCGGCCGGGCGGGCCGGAGGCGCGGAGAAGGCAGGACGGTGCGGGGGTATGCATGGGGTGGCCGGCGATGCCGGGCGGGGTGTGGCCGCGTGCTGCCGGTGGGGGTGCCCGCCGGAACGGAGTGGATGGGATTCGCGACGGATGCAGCAGTAAGGATTCGGCGTGCCAAAGTCAATGGAAAAGGGGCCGGTGCGCCGCACAATGCTGGCCTTGGGCGCGCGGGTATGGCAGGGAGGTGGTGGAATGGATCATTCAACAGCCCTTGGGGAGGATGCATGAACGACGGCAACAACTCGACAATGCAGGAAAATCCGTCCGCAGCGCGCGGGTTTGCGGTGCTGGCGGCGTTGCTGGTGCTGGCGGCGCTGCTGGCCGGGTGCAGCGAAAAGCTGAAATTGCACCGGCCCGGCGCGCTGGCCACGCTGAGCGGCACGGTAACCTATCGCCAGCGCATCCTGCTGCCGCTTTCGGTGCAGGGCGAGGTGCGCCTGCTGGACGTGACCGATGGCGGCGAAGGTGTGGAACTGGCCCGCGTGGAACTGCCTGCGCCGGTGCGGGCGCCCGCGCCGTACCGCATCGATTTCGACGCCGCCCGCATCGACCAGCGCCGCAACTACGTGATCGAGGCCACCCTGTTCGAGCCCGCCACGGACGGCGGACCGGGCCGGGTGTGGTTCCGCACCCCGGCCCCGCAGTACGTGCTGACGCACGGCAACCCGGCCTACCTGGAACTGGTGCTGGAGATGGCCCGATGAGCGGGGCGGCCATGCATGGCGCGCAGGATGGCGTGGCGCGCTGCCCGTGGGCGCGCGCGCCGGAAGAGATCGCCTACCACGACGCAGAGTGGGGCGTGCCCGTGCGCGACGACCGCATCCACTTCGAATTCCTGGTGCTGGAGGCGGCGCAGGCCGGGCTTTCGTGGCTGACCATCCTGCGCAAGCGCGAAGGCTACCGCCGCCTGTTCGCGGACTTCGACCCCGCCGTGGTGGCCCGGTTCACCCCGGCCGACGTGGAACGGTTGCTGGGCGACGCATCCATCGTGCGCAACCGCCTGAAGGTGGAGGCCGCCGTGCACAACGCCCGGCTGTTCCTGGACGTGCAGGCCCGCCACGGCAGCTTCGATACGTTCGTCTGGAACTTCGTGGACGGCCGCCCGGTGCGCAACCAGTGGCGCGAACTGGCGCAGGTGCCTGCCACCACGCCGCTGTCGGACACGGTGTCCAGGGAGTTGAAGCGGCTGGGCTTCAAGTTCGTGGGGTCCACGGTCATCTACGCACATTTGCAGGCCACCGGCCTGGTCAACGATCACCTGACCAGTTGCTTCCGCCACGCCGAGGTGGCGGCGGAACGCCGGGGCTGATCCGGCAAGGGGCGGGGGAAGGCGGGGCGGCGCTTCTTGCCAGTGCAAGAATTGATGCCTATAATTATTCGTATCGTTTTTATCTATCGCAACAGCAAGGAGCTAGTGGAATCCATGATTACGCTTACCGACCGTGCCCGCACGGAACTCGATGCCTATTTCTCCGACAAGGAGCGCAGCCCCATCCGCGTCTACTTGGCCCCCGGCGGTTGCAGCGGCCCGCGCCTGGCCCTGGCCCTGGACGAGCCCGGCGAGGAGGACAAGGTGTTCGAGCCCGGCGGCTATACCTTCTGCGTCAATGACGCGCTGCTGGAGCAGTCCGGCGCCATCAACATCGACCTCGGCTCCATGGGCTTCGCCGTGACCTCCGAAGTGCAGATCGGCGGTGGCGGCGGGGGATGCAGCGGGTGCGGGAGTTCCAGCAGCTGCTGCGGCTAGGGGCCGACTGCAACCGTCCTTTTTCCCGCTGGCTTCCGACCCGAAGGGCGCGACGCGCAGCCGTAAGGCTCGCAGCTCCCCTGAAGGGCCTTGGTTCGTATGTTTGGAGTGGGTGTATGCAGTGGCATATGCCCACTCTTTCAATGCGGTGTTGAGAAATAACATTGCAGAAGAATTAAGTAAAATCCGCCAGCCGCGAACTGCGGCCGGCGGATTTTGATGCAATCAAACCTGTACTTGTGTCTGTCAGAATGTATAGCGGAGGCTTAACATGATATCATGTGCGTCGATTCGATCGATTTTGACATAGTTTCCGCCATTGTCATACTCCATTTCATGGTCGCCGGCATTGATATAGCGGTAGCCAAGGTCTACCGTCCAATGCTCAGTGACAGCATAGCCCAATCCCCCGCCAAGGCTCCAGGCGAAATTTGCAAAGTTGTCGCTGGCGTTCGTGTCTTCATTTCCCTCGACATCAGTGGCTGTGGATTTAAGTTCTCCAAATGCGCACCCCAGTCCTCCCCCGATGTAGGGGGTAAAAGCCGTTCCGGTGTCAATATCCCACCAGGCGTTGAGCATCAGGGTTTGCAGGCGAAGCGAGTTCTTCATTCTGACGGAAGTAGGCCCGGTGAAGTCCCCATAAACCGGCGAAGTGTATTGCCACGGCAAGTCGTTTTGCTGGTTGGTATCGCTGGCCTTGCCTCTCAGGGTATAATCCAGTTCAACACGCACGGGCATATTGAAACGTTTGTCGAAGTCATACCCCAAAGTCAGACCGCCAGCAGGGACACTGTCCTGAAAGTCGCCCAAACCAAAGCTTTGGTGGTTCCAGGATAAATCCCCGTATGGAGGGGGAAAGCTTTCCGACCCTCCTTTGAGGCCAAATCTGGCGTTATCAAAGCGTTCGATGCTCATCCCGAGCTTGCCGCCGACATACAGCCCTACCTGCTCATTCTCGGCAGCGTGAGCCGGGGCGACGCCCAGAATCCCAACCAAGAGGAATAGAACCAAAAGACGCTTCATGATGACTCTCCTGCGTTGCAACAAAATGAATTTGAACATCATTTTCAGCTGATATGTCATATAAAAAAGAGAGTCTTGCCCGGATTCCGGCAACGTTTAATCGCATTCCGTATCGGCCTTCACAAACATGCTGACGGTTCACGCAATACGGCAAGATCAATGAACTTTTATCATTGATTTTGATTATCATCTGCTGTAGGGGGGGTAATCGAATACGCGTGCTGGAGGAGTGGCGTGGATATGCTCGACAACGACCAGTGCCGGAAAAACGAACCCGTTGCGCAGGGCCGCGTGGATCTGATTGAGATTTGTGTGGACGCCTGCACGAGTCTCTCCACAACCCTGCGGAATATACCGCCGCTTTCCGCCGCACGTGAATCCGTTGCAAGCTTTGTCGCCCGCGCGGGCGATTTCAAGGTGCAAAACAGCGTTTTTGAACCCCTGAAGGGAATATTCCTTACTGTGTGCAGTGGTGGACCCATTCCACCCCATAGTGCGCTTCCAGATTTTTTTTGTGATCAGCCGTGTTCGATTTTCATGCTTTTTTTGAAAGGACGCTGCACCATGGAAGTGGCGGGGAACGAAGAGCTTCATTTCGTGATGAAAGAAAACGATTTCATCGCCGGAGATTGGTATGGTCAGCACACCAAGGGACACATAACAGCTCCGAAAGCGTGGAGCCATGTTTCCCTCATGGTGACGGAAGACGCGGCCAAGGAACATTTCGGGCTGCGTTTTGCAGAAAGCATGGCGCGTATTCTGCATTTCCGCGAAGACGGCACACGGCGCAGCATTCCCGTCCTGGCGGGGTGCGGCTCTCCTGATCTTGTCAGCATTGGGCGTCGTCTCGTGAGTATGCGTAAAGACGATCCGTTAAATGCCATGGAACTGCGGTCCGCCTCTCTTGATTTTTTCGCCAGGATATTAAGTAACGCCGAATTGTCGCAAAGATCGCAGGCAGCTGTTCTGTCCGAACATGACGTGCGCATCCTGACGCGTCTAAAAAAACGCATTGAAAATGAATTTCTTGAAAAAACAAGTGTCAAAGATCTGTGCGCATCTGTTGGAATGAGCGAATCAAAGGCCAACAGGGCATTCAAACAATTATTTAACGTTACCATCGCCGGTTTTTTGCATAATTGCAGGCTGCAATATGCCCATGCCATGCTTAGCGAGCGCAAGCGCAATGTCAGCGAATGTGCCTTTGAGATTGGCTATGCCAGCATCAGCCACTTCATAACCGCCTACCGCAAACAGTACGGGCAAACACCCGGCAATGTCTTCCGGCGGGCTCCCTGACGGTTGAGGCGCGTTGCGGAAAAAAATCCCGGTTTGCAGCTTTGGTTTTTCCACGCTGCCGGAGCACGAAAATCCCGTCGCGCCGCCCGCGCGGGATCACGCCTGTTTCCGCCCTGGCATGAAGAACATGCACGGGGCCGGATGTGACATCCGGCCCCGTGTTGTTTTTGGGGAAACAGCGGGGAGACGCGGCGGGACCGGGGGTGTTTCCGCCCTTGCGCCCCGCGCCGCAGGGGAGTAGGTAACCGCCCTTGCGGGCGTGCGCGGGCGCGCCGCCCGGCAGGATCGTCACTGCATCGGACCATCACAGCATCGCCGCGACCACGCGACAGAAGGGACATTCGTCATGCGCAGCATCGCCGTGTATTGCGGCTCCAATTTCGGAAGGGGCGACGGCTACCTGAAGGCCGCCGTGTCCCTGGGGCAGACCCTGGCGGCCCAGTCCATCCGCCTGGTTTACGGCGGCACCACCAAGGGGCTCATGGGCGTGGTGGCGGACGCGGCCCTGCGCGCCGGGGGCGAGGTGCACGGCGTGATCACCGAGAAGCTGGTGGAGCGCGGCCAACTGCACGAAGGGCTGACCAGCCACGACGTGGTGCCCGACATGCGCAGCCGCAAGGCCCGCATGGCCCAGCTGGCCGAGGGCTTCGTGGCCATGCCCGGCGGCATCGGCACGCTGGAGGAATTGTTCGAGATATGGGTGGAAGGCCAGCTCTATCCGCCCGCGCGGCCCATCGGCCTGTTGGACGTGGGCGGTTTCTACGGGCCGTTCTTCGGCATGATCGACCACATGATCGAGGAGCGCTTCCTGCCCCAGGGGCACAAGGCCATGGTCATGGCCCATGCGGACCCGGCCCGGCTGGTGGCCGCCATGCGCGCGTACACCCCGGTTACCGTGGAGAAGTGGGGATTGTAGCCCCCGGCGCTTTCGCGTCCGGTCCGTGCTCCGTATCCGTTGTCGCCGGGCCGTCCTCAGCGGCAGTGGGCCATGGCGCGCAGCAGTTCCTCGCGGCCCGCGTTCAGGGGCGGTTCGAATTCCACGCCCATTTCGTTCCCCCGGTACCAGCGGGTGTGATAGGGGATGTTCTGCAAGTGGCCCGGCTCGCTCACCGTGGCGTGCAGGTACATGCCCTTGCTCGCGCCGCCCAGGTCCGCGCCGCCGCCGTACACCAGCAGGCGCGCGCCCCCGGTGCTCACGTCCAGCAGCCGCGCCTTGTATTCGTGCTCGCCGTAGCGGATGCGGCACGGGTAGTCGTATTCGTCGGCCGCCAGATTGATGCGGAAATGCTCCCTGCGGTCTTCCCTGAGGTCGTTCATGACGTTCCCTCCGTGCTGGCGGCCCGTCGCCGCGGGATGCGGCGCGCCTGCGCGCGTGACGGCATGCGGGCCGGATGCGTGCGTAGAATGGCTGGCGGCGGGCGGAAGACGCGGGCCGGAAAGGAGCCGGAGAGGACGCAGGAAGAAGGACGCGCGGGGCCACCCTACAGCCCTATGGTATGACGTGTCGCCCGCGCGGGCAATGGTGCGGACGCCGTCGGAGGCGCGGCGGGCGCAGGTTATCATGCCCCGGACGCAACCTCCCGTACCGTCTGGCCGCGCCGCCTCCGGCCCGCGTCTGGCCGCACCGTCTGGCCGCGCCGTCTGGCGGGGCTGCGGACGCGCACGGTGCAAGGGGGGCGGAAACGAAGCCGGGCCGCCGGTTTCCCGGCGGCCCGAAATGGAGCCCTTGAGCAGGATTGAACTGCTGACCTCGTCCTTACCAAGGACGCACTCTACCGACTGAGCTACAAGGGCATGATGGTCGGGGCATGCTGTCCGCACGGCTTGCGCCGCATGGCCGCACGGGCACGAAAGGCCCGTTGCGCGCGGCGGACGGTTGACTAGCCTGTTTCGCCCCCGGCGTCAAGCCGCGCGGCAGCGCTGCCGTGCCGCAGCAACGCGCCGTCGCGGCCTTGTACTGTTCGTTCGATCAATCCATATTTGTCGGCTTGACCTGCCGCGCGGACTGCGGCATACAGTCCGGTACCCATGGTCTTCCAGGTTTTCTTCGCATCTCCAACGCAAGGACGATAGCCCCATGCGCCGCACCGCAGCCACCGCACTTCCGAACGCCACCGGCCTACTGGCCCCGGTATTCGTAGCGGTCGTCGTACGCGTAGTACGTCGCGTCGCGCCGTAGCCGGGGCAGGTCTCAGCAGCAGAGAACAGTCCAACCCCCGTCGGCGCGAGCCGGCGGGGGTTGTCGTTTTTCCGCGACGCGGCGGAAATGGCGCACCCTCTCCCGGCTCCGCCCGGACCACAGGAGGAGCGCACATGCCAGCCCACACCCCGTCCAGCAACGCGCCCGGTATCACACCGGGCACCACACCGGGCATCGCCCCCGGCGCCGCATCCGACGCCGCACCCACTCCCCGGAAACGCCAGCCCAACGGCGCGGACCTGGTCATCCGCCTGCTGGAGCGGCAGGGCGTCGACGTCGTCGCGGGCATTCCCGGCGGGGCCAACCTGCCCCTGTACGACGCCCTTGGCCGCGCGGATTCCATCCGCCACGTGCTGGCCCGGCACGAGCAGGGCGCGGGCTTCATGGCCCAGGGCATGGCCCGCGTTACCGGGCGGCCCGCCGTGTTCTTCGCCACGTCCGGCCCCGGCGCCACCAACACCCTGACGGCCATCGCCGACGCCAAGCTCGACTCCGTGCCCGTGGTGTGCGTCACCGGGCAGGTGCCGCTGGGTCTCGTCGGCTCGGACGCCTTCCAGGAGGTGGACATCTACGGCATGTCCATCCCCGTGACCAAGCACAATTTCCTGGTACGCTCGGTGGACGAACTGGCCGAGGTGATTCCCGCCGCCTTCCGTATCGCCGCGTCCGGTCGCCCCGGCCCGGTGCTGGTGGACATTCCCAAGAACGTGCAGATGGCCCCGGTGGACCCGGCCGTGTTCGACAACCCGCCGCAGCCGGGCCAGCCTGCCGCGCCCCCCGCGCCCGACCCGGCCGCCATATCCCGCGCGGCGGCGCTGCTCAACGCGGCGAGACGTCCCATGCTCTACCTGGGCGGCGGGGTGGTGGCCTCCGGCGCGTCGGACATGGCCGTGCAACTGGCCGAACGGGCCGGGCTGCCCACGGTGATGACCCTGATGGCCCTCGGCGCCATGCCCGCCGGGCATCCCCTGTCCCTCGGCATGCTGGGCATGCACGCCGCGCGGCACACCAACCTGCTGCTGGCCGAATGCGACGTGCTGCTGGTGGCCGGGGCCCGCTTCGACGACCGGGCCGTGGGCAAGGCAGAGCGCTTCTGCCCCCAGGCCACCATCGTGCACATCGACATCGACGAGAGCGAACTGGACAAGATCCTGCCGGTGCACTGCGGCATCACCGGCGACGTGGGGCTGGCCCTGGCCGAACTGCTGCCCCTGCTGCGCCACCGCGCGGAGACCGGGCGCGAGGCGTGGCTGACCCGGGTGGAGGAATGCCGCCGCCGCCACCCCTTCGTCATGCCCGGCGCGGACGACCCGCGCACCCCGTACGGCCTGATCCGCTGCGCCGCCGACGCCGTGGACCACGACGCCATCGTGGCCACCGACGTGGGCCAGCACCAGATGCGCACGGCCCAGGCCTATCCCCTGCGCGGCCCGCGCCGCTGGCTGACCTCGGGCGGGCTGGGCACCATGGGCTTCGGCCTGCCCGCGGCCATCGGCGCGGCGCTGGCCCGGCCCGAGGCCACGGTGCTGTGCTTCACCGGCGACGGCAGCCTGCAAATGAACATCCAGGAACTGGCCACCGCCGCCGAGGAAGGGGTGAACGTCAAGATCCTGCTGGCCGACAACAACGCCCTGGGCCTGGTGCGCCAGCAGCAGGAACTGTTCTACGAGGGGCGGCTGGTGGCCAGCGCGTACCGGCGCAAGGTGGATTTCGCGCGTATCGCCGAAGGGTTCGGCGTGCCCGCCGTGGACCTGGACGCCAGCGAACACCCCCTGCGCGACCTGGCCGACGCCCTGCGCGCCCCCGGCCCGTGCCTGATCCGGGTCACCGTGCCCGCCGAGGCCAACGTGTACCCCATGGTGCCCCCCGGCGCGGACAATCTGCAAATGATCGGGGGCGAGCCGGAAACGGACGCCGCCATGCAGGAAGATGACAATGATTGCGACGCCCATGTCGACGCCACCGGAGGCCGCCATGCCCACGCCTGATATCGCCCGGCCCGGCCAGCCCGCCGGCGCCGCCCCGTCTGCCCGGCCGCTGGTGGCCCTGCGCCTGACCGTGAACAACCACCCCGGCGTCATGTCGCACGTGTGCGGGCTGTTCGCCCGGCGGGCGTTCAACGTCGAGGCCATCCTGTGCACGCCGGTGAACGGCGGCCAGGTGAGCCGCATCTGGCTGCTGGTGGCCGAGGACGAACGGCTGGAACAGATGGTGCGCCAGGTGCGCAAGCTGCACGACGTACTGGACGTGCGCCGCCGCCCCGCCGGGGGCGAGGCGTTCGCCCGGCTGGCCGACTGCATGGCCGCCTGGGAACGCGAGACCGCCGGGTAGCCGCGCCGTCCCCTCCGGGAAATGACGCGTCCCGCCGGGGCGAACGCCCCGGCGGGACGCGGAAAGGCGTCTCGTTCCCGGTGCCGCGAGGGAAGCCCTACCCCTCTTCGCGCATCTTGCGGATCAACTCCTGCAACACGTGCGACTGCTGGGCCAGGTCGGCCACGGCCGAGGCGGACTGGCGCATCACCTCGGCCGATTCCGCCGAAACCCGGCTGATGTCCTCGATGGACCGGTTGATCTCCTCGCTGGCGGCGGACTGCTCCTCGCTGGCCGTGGCGATGGACCGCACCTGGTCGGACACCGAGGCGGCCAGGTTCACGATGCCCCCCAGCGATTCGCCCGATTCGGTGGCCAGGCGGGTCACCTCCTGCACGTGGCGCACCGTCTCCTCCACGTGGCCCACGTTGCGGCGGGTGCCGCCCTGGATGCCCGAGATGGCCTGCCCCACCTCCCTGGTGGCCAGCATGGTCTTTTCGGCCAGCTTGCGCACCTCGTCGGCGACCACGGCGAAGCCGCGCCCGGCATCCCCGGCGCGGGCCGCCTCGATGGCGGCGTTCAGCGCCAGCAGGTTGGTCTGGTCGGCGATGTCGTTGATCACGGTCATCACCCGGCCGATGTCCTCGGCCTGGCGGCCCAGTTCGGCCATGTCGTCCTTGAGCTGGTCGGCGGTCTGCTGCACCTGCCCGATGCCCGCCACCACCTGGCGCACCACGTCCTGGCCGTTCACGGCCTTGTCGCGCGCGCTTTCCGCCGCGCCCGCGGCTTCACCGGCGCTGCGCGCCACCTCGAGCACCGTGGCGTTCATCTGCTCCATGGCCGTGGCGGTCTCGGACACGCGCTGCATCTGGTGTTCCGCGCCCCGGCTGGCCTGTTCGATCTGCGCGGCCAGTTCCTCGGAGGCGGAGCCGAGCACGCCGGTGACGCCGGTCAGGGTGTCCGCCGCCTGCAACAACCCTTCGCGCCTGGCCGATTCCGCATGGCGGCGGGCCGTCTCCGCTTCCGCCGAGGCCAGCCGGGCCCGCTCCGATTCCTCGCGGGCCTCCGCCGAACGGGCGTCGGCCTCGCCGATCTTGTCCCTCAGCGCGGCCACCATGCGGCACAGGCATTCGGTCAGCACGCCCACCTCGTCGCGGGCGTCCACGGTCAGACATTCCTCCAGCGCCCCGCGTGAGACGGCCTCGGAATAGGCCACGGTGCGCTTCAGCGGCACGGTGACCGACCGGGTGATGGCGATGGAGAACCCGGCCAGCACCAGCAGCGCGAGGATGGTGGCCCCCGCCAGCCGGTACATGGTGTCGCCGTAGCTGGCGTCGGCCTCGGCGTTGTCTTCCCTGGCGGCCTGCTCGATGATTTCGGTCAGCTGGTTGATGACCTCGCGCATGGCCTCGAACTTCACGCCCACCTCGCCCAGCGAGGCAAGGGCGGCCCTCTGGCGGGCCGCCGGGTCGCCGGAAAGAGCGGCGTCCACCACCGCGCGCGAAAGGGGCATCCACGTGGTGCGGGCCGCGTCGTACTGCGGAACGAGCGGCCTGGCCGCGTCGTCGAGGGGCAGGTTCTTGTACTTGTTCCAGCGCTCGTCCGACTGCCGCAGGTTGTCCTCGTATTCCTTCTTCAGCCTGTCGATGGCCTTCCTGTCCGCGGGGTCCGCGAACAGCAGCGACCGTTCCGCCACCAGCAGCTGTTGCAGGTCGCGGTCGGCCTGTATCAGGTAGTTCAGACTCGGCAGGCGGATGTTGGAGACGTCCTTCAGGTTCTGCTGGATGATCCGCGCACCCATCCAGCCTGCCGTGCCCGCGGCGCCGATGAAGAAGAACGCCAGCAGCGAGAGGACGACAAGACGGGTGGTGATGCCGAACTGGCGGAGAAATTTCATGGTGGCCCTCGCATGTTGCGGAGTGATGAGGTTCCCCGCAAGCCTAGCACGGAATCCGGGACCGCAGGCAAGTATAAACAACAGGGATTGACGAACCAAAGAGCGCATGCCGCATGCGCCTGCGCGCAGGCCCTTGCGGTCCCGTCCGTACCGGCCATCTTGAACGGCAAGGCGAAGTGTGGTGCAATGCGCGACCCCATACCCCCAGCGGAGGACCCATGCGCTGCCGTAGCATCCTCGTCTGCCTGCTCCTGCTGTCCTGTCTGCCGCTTGCCGGCTGCATGAAGAAACTGCGGGTGGACCCCGTGCCCGAGCCCGACCTGCAATCCTTCGAACTGGGCGCCAAGATCCGGGCCATCTCCATACAGAAGCTGACCCAGAAGTCGCGCCGGGGTGAGGTGACCACCACGGTGGCCTACGACACTTTTTGCGTTCCGCAGAAAGTGGGGGCGTCCGACGGGGTGCGCTACGATTTGCGGGACGATGAACTGCTGGAAGTCTTCAATGACGAGGCCACCAACAATGGCTTCAGGGTGACCGGCAACCCGCGCACCCTGTTCGATGATCCCGGCCGTTCGCGCGCCGAACTGTGGATAGGGGGGAATATCTCCGAACTGCGCCGGAACATCTGCTTTCCCCTGGCGGATTGGGGCAATCCCCTGCCCAGCAAGGGCGAGGCCAACATGGTGGTGGACTGGGAGGTCTATTCGACGGTGGACCGCCAGGTGGTGCTGCGCCGTACCACCACCGGGTACGGCAAGCTGGATTCGGCCATGGACGGCGGCTCCGCCGAAGTGCTGCGCATCACCTTTGCCCACGCGGCGCGGGGTCTGCTGGCGGACGAAGAGTTCCGCAAGCTGGTCGCCATGCCCGACGGCTCGGCGTATATGACGCCGCAACTGACGCAGGGGCAGGAGGCTGCCCGGCCCATGCTGGCCGACGTGCGCGTGCAGGTGGCCGGGCCGGACACGCCGCGCGTGCCGCTGGACAGCGTGCGCAACTCCGCCGTGCTGGTGCAGGTGGGGGGCGGGCATGGCTCGGGCTTCGTCATCACCGGCGACGGCTACATGCTGACCAACTACCACGTGGTGGAAGAGGCGGAACGGGTGCGGGTGCGCTTCCAGAACGGAGCTTCGGTGGTGGTCCGGGTGGTGGCGCGCGACCAGCGCCGCGACGTGGCCCTGCTGAAGGCCGACATGGAAGGGTTGCGGCCTCTGTACCTGCAACTGACGGACGTGGCCACCGGGGACGAGGTGTTTCCCGTGGGCGCGCCGGGGGACGAGTTTTTTCAGGGGTCAATATCTCGCGGGATAGCAAGTGGATACCGAATGTATACGCAGGGAAGGCTGCTGCAAAGCGATGCATATATTTTTGGTGGCAACAGTGGTGGGCCTGTTGTGGACAAGAATGGGCACCTTGTGGGGCTTAGCGTATCCACCGGACTTTCCAATTCCGGCGAGGACATGGATGTGACCAATATCATCCCCATCGCCGACGCCCTGAAAAAGCTGGGCATTCCCACCACGCCCTGATGCGGGGCCGCGCGGGCCGTCGGCGTGAAGGGGGGCACATCATCCCTGCCCCGCATCCATTGCCATACCGATACAGCGACTAGGCGGAGCCTGTATTTTATAGGTAGGGTGATAGGGAGGGGCATGGTGGTGGATGACGAACAGGCTGAAATGATTCCATAAAGCAATGCGCCACGTACTTGTGTGCTCGGCGTGGCACATTGACACATTCTTCATGGTGGGTCACTCCTGTACATATATGAAAGCCAAACCCGTTGCGAAGCGGGGACGGAAAGCCACGGATCTCGCGCAGAGACAGCCGGGTTGCCTGTATCGGAGAGCAGTGCGTCCGCGCGGCCCGTGGCAATGATCCCTTGGGGGGGATATGCTGGCGGGCGTTTTCGTTCTGGTCATCGACCGCAATCCCATGTCCGCGTTCATGTGCGAGTGGGAACTGCGCAAGCGCGGCGCGGAAGCCTTCGTGGTGCGCGGGGTGGAGGACGCCCTGCCCGCGTTGGACACGCACCGCTTCGATTTCGCACTGGTGGACGTGGCCGCCATAGAGAACGATGCGGACCGCGCTACCCTGCACGACAGTCTCACCAGAAACGGTGTGCCTTCCCTGCTGATGACGCGTCGCTGCCAGCCCGGCCCCGACCACCATGCATCCGCCTGCGTCTTGCAGGACAGCCTGCGCCTTGCCGCGGAATCGGTAAGCTGCATCGCCTACTGCGTGCTGAACATGGGCAAGCAGGTCACCGCCCGCTTCAGCTGATCCGGCTCCACCCTGGCCCCCCCCGCCCCATCCCGCCCCATTTCGCTGCGTGCCTGCCATTCCGGCCGGTCCGTCCCTTCCTTGTCCGGCCGGTCTCTCCGTCCTGCCCGCATGTTAAAATTTTTCTAGACTTATTGCCGGGCGGGGCCGCTCCGGGGTATTGCACAGGCATTGCCGCGGCGTCCCGTCGTACCGGCCCCGCCGTGTCTGCCCCGTCCTGTCTGCCCTGTTCTGGGCATCACGTGCGGGGCATCACGTGCGGGGCGAATGCCGCCGTCCGGCACACGGGGGGAATCGTGAGGTCCAGCAAGACTGTCCTGGTTCTGGCAGGCCCGCTGCTTACGGCGGTCACGGCGCTGGCGCTGTTTTTCCTGTCCCGCCACGGGGTGCAGGTGCACAATCCGGTGCTGCTGTTCGTGGTGGCCATCGTGCTGGCGGCGTACCTTGGCGGCCACGCGTCGGGTCTTGCCAGCGTGGGCCTGTCCTTCGCGTACGTGCTGCTCACCTGGTCCACCGAATTCGCCACGTTCGTCTACCCGGAATCCAGCGTCAGCCGGATGCTGGTCTTTCTGCTGACCATGCCGGTGGTCTCGCTGCTGGTTTCGTACCTGCAAAGCCGCAACGAACGCATGCTGGAGAAGTTGCGCGCCAAGAGCCAGCAACTGGGCGAAAGCGAGGCGCGCCTGCGCCGGGCCGAACTGGTGGCGGGCATTGGCAACTGGGAGGTGGACCTGCGCACCGGCAGCCTGTGCACCTCCGAGGGCGCCCGGCGCATCTACGGCATACCGGATGGCTGCGACACCTTCGAGGCCGTGAAGGCCGTCCCCCTGCCGGAATACCGCCCCGAGCTGGACGCGGCCCTGCACGACCTGGTCGGCCGTAGCGGGAACTACGACATGGAGTTCAAGATCCGCCGCCCATCGGACGGGAGCATCGCCGACATCCAGTCGCGCGCCAAGTACGACGCCGAGCGCCACCGCATCTACGGCACCATCCAGGACATCACCGAGCGCAAGCGCGTGGAGCGCGAACTGATCGCGGCCAACCGCCAGGCCAACATCGCCAGCGAGACCAAAAGCCTGTTCCTGGCCAACATGAGCCACGAAATACGCACCCCGCTCAACGGCATACTTGGCGCGCTGCAACTGCTGAAGGCGGACCTGGCCGACCCGGAGCACGCCGGATACGTGAATCTGGCCATCCGCTCGTCGCAACGGCTGACGCACCTGCTGTCGGACCTGCTGGACCTGTCGCGCGTGGAGGCGGGCCGCATGCCCGTGGCCCACGACCCCTTCGACGTGGCGCGGCTGGGCGATGCCGTGCGCGAACTGTTCCAGTTCGAACTGCGCACGCGCGGCCTTGCGCTGGACGTGCACATGGACCCCGGCCTGCCGGAAACCGTGCTGGGCGACGAGGGCAAGACCCGCCAGATACTGTTCAACCTGGTGGGCAACGCGCTGAAGTTCACCGAGCGGGGCGGGGTGCGCCTGCACATGTCGCCGCTGCCCGGAAAGGCGGGCACGGCGGGTCGGGCGGGGGCCAACGGGAGCGGTACGGGCGGGAACGGTGCGGCCGGGGGCGGGATGGGCATCCTGTTCACGGTGGAGGACACCGGCAAGGGCATACCCGACGCCCTGCTGGACAGCATCTTCGACCCGTTCGCCCAGGGCGACAGTTCATACGTGCGGCGGCACCAGGGCGCGGGGCTGGGGCTTTCCATCGTGCGGCGGCTGGTGGTGCTGCTGGGCGGCACCCTCTGCGTGGACAGCGAGGAAGGGCGCGGCACCGCGTTCTACGTGACCCTGCCCTTCCGCAAGGGGGAGCGCTGCGAACTGCCGCCGGAGGCGGCGGACCGCCCGCCCCCTCCGCAGGACGGCGCGCCGGTGCGCGTGCTGCTGGCGGAAGACGACGCCACCACCCGCATGGTGGGCCAGCGGCTGCTGCAAAAGGCCGGGTACCGCGTGATCCTGGCCGTGGACGGCGACGACGCGCTGGCCCGGCTGGCCGCCGAAGAGGTGGACGTGGTGCTGATGGACATCCACATGCCCAATACCGACGGCATCACCGCCACCGGGACCATCCGCACCTCGCCCCGTTTTGCGGACAAGCGGGACATCCCCATCCTGGCCGTGACGGCCGCCGCCATGGCGGGCGACCGCGAACGCTTTCTGGCCGCCGGTCTGGACGGCTATGTGGCCAAGCCCTTCGACATGACCGACCTTGTGGAGGAGATAGAGTGCGCGAGAAGAAAAAGGCAGGTGTGTTGAGGACGGATGTTTTCGATTATTCCCCCATGAATACACCTTTTCCGGGTGTTTTCATCTGGGTAAGCCATGCTCTTATTGTTTCTCTGTTGGCCTCATGGATAGGATAGCCTCTTGCAATGCAATCATTACGTGCCCCTGGTGCTATTGCCGATGTAGTGACAATGAGTCCTGATTCAGCATTTTCATACATGACGTCTGCCCATAGAGATTTAACAATGGCTTTTTGGATTTTTGATTTGCTTCTCTTGCATTGTATAAGTATCGTTGCGGGGTCTGTTTTTAATTGTGATTTTTTATATACACGAATGTCAACGCCGCCATCATCGCTTCCAGGCCCCATGATAACATCAAAGCCATTTCTATCGAAAAATTCTGCGGTGAGGCCTTCAAATTTTCTCCAGTGCATAGAGTCTATAGATCCAAAATTATTACTTAGGAAATCAATGAATCTTTGATCAATGAAGTTTCCAAATTCTGCTTCTAGCGATGAGCTTTTAAATAAATCTGATAATTCAATCGAGGACCTGTATTCTTGTCTTCTGATACTATTCCATGGGCTAATGTGAATTTTGTGGTTCACACTTTCCAACAGTGTCATAGCACATTCTAGGCCAAATTTTCCATGACTCGCAGATGAAATTAGGAATGATGTAGGGTTTATTTTATTATCTTTTATGTTTTTTTTTGTGTTGAGACTTGTCGTCATGAAAGATATAAATTCCCTTTGTACGTTCTGAAATACGCGAAGCTTTTTAGGATTATTTTTAATTTTATGATAAAATGCGATATCTTGTGGAATTGTGCTGTTGCTAGGAATATTCCCGACACGAAATAATAAATCTGCGATAAGCTGCTCAAATTCTTCCGGGTATATTCTTATTGTTCCAGATCTGTTTAATAGTGATGCAGAATCATATTCGTGAATCAAATTTTTCATTTCACGAAGTGAAAGAGCTAATCCTGATTTGTATCCAACAATTTCACTCGTAGAAGAAGCGAGTTCAGATGCGGAAATTATAATGGCCATAGACGCTCCTACTCGTTGGTTTTGTTCAATGTTGTGGCTTTAATACTGTATTTTTCGATGACTATGTACGTTTTGCTCGGCGTTATATCTTTTTAATTTTTATATTTGGTGTGGAATTTTGGCAAGCAAGCGCCACTCCCATTCCCGGCACTGGCCATTCGCGCCGCAACGTGCTTAGGCTCTGTCCAGTCCCTCTGCGGTACCTCCACCTCTAGAAAAGGAGAACGCTCGTGGCGAACAGGACAGTCTTCGTCAACACCTTCACCAATGGCATCCTCGGCCCGGATGTTGCCATGCTCGGGCCGGTGGAAGACGGCGGCATCATCGTCGCCAACACGGCTCCGGGCTGCTGGGGCCCCATGCTCACCCCCGCCATCCGGGGCGGGCACGAGGTGACGCAGCCGGTCTTCGTCCAGGGCGCGGAGCCCGGCGATTCCATCGCCATCCGCATCCTGTCCATCCTGGTCACCTCGCGGGTCACGGCGTCCGGCAACGACAGCATGTTCGCGGAACGCTGCCTGGGCGACCCCTACGTGGCGGGCAAGTGTCCGCAGTGCGGCGCGCTGTACGAGAATACCTGCGTGGAAGGCTGCGGGCCGGACTGCATCCGCTGCGCGGAATGCGGCGCATCGGCCGCGCCCTTCGCCTTCACCAACGGCTACACCATCGCCTTCAACGAGCAGGGCACCCTTGGCGTCACCCTGAACAAGGCCGCCGCCGAACGGGTGGCCGCCAACGCCAGGGACTACATGTGCACGCCGGACAACTCCATCCAGAACCCGGTGGTGGCCCTTGCGCCCAGCGACATCCCCGGCGTGGTCAGCCGCATGATTCCCTTCGTGGGGCAGCTTGGCGTCATGCCCACCCGGCAGATTCCCGATTCGCACAACGCGCGCGACTTCGGCTCGTTCCTGGTGGGCGCGCCGCATGAATATGCCATTACCCCGGAACAACTGGCCGACGTCACCGATGGGCACATGGACATCAACCGCGTGCGCGCCGGGGCCGTGCTCATCGCGCCGGTGCGGGTGCCCGGCGGCGGGGTGTACGTGGGCGACATGCACGCCATGCAGGGCGATGGCGAAATCGCGGGGCACACCGCCGACGTGGCCGGGGTCATCACCATGCAGGTCTCGGTGCTGAAGGGCGTGACCTGCGGCGGCCCCATCATCCTGCCGGTGCACGACGACCTGCCCCTGCTGGCCCGCCCCCTGAGCGAGGACGAGAAGCGTCAGGCCCGGCAAGAGGCGGACGCGTGGGGCGTGCAACTGGAGGAATCGGCGCCCATCTCCTTCGTGGGCACCGGCCCCACCCTCAACGAGGCCACGGCCTGCGCCCTGGCCCGCGCGGCGGAATTCCTGGGCTGCCCGGTGCCGGAAGTGATGAACCGCGCCACCATCACCGGCAACATCCAGATCGGCCGCGCGCCCGGCACGGTCACCGCCACGTTCCTCGCGCCGGTGGCCGCCCTGCGCGAAAAGGGCGTGTACGAACTGATCCGCGCGCAGTACGGCCTGTAGGCGGCCATACGATTTCCCGCCGAAACGAAAAAGGCCGCCGGTCTTGCGACCGACGGCCTTTGCGTGTCCAAGCTGGTCGGGATGAGAGGATTTGAACCTCCGACCCCCTGAACCCCATTCAGGTGCGCTCCCAGGCTGCGCTACATCCCGACACGCGAGAAAAGGTGTGTAGCCCCGGTGGCCGGTGCTGTCAACATGAAAGTGGGCCGAAAGCGCGCGAAAAGGCGGGAAAGGGGGAGAAGGCGAGGGCGGGATGGCCTGCCGGGCACGATGCCCTTGCGGGCGCGGCCATGTCGGGTACAATGGCGGCAGGGCGGCGGCACGCGCCCCTATCGCGCTGTCGCGCCGCCGCCCGTGTCCGTCCGGCCCCGCGTCACTCCCGTCGCATCCATCCGCAGGAGGCACACCATGAGCCCATCGCCCCGCGTCCCCATCGAACTCGTTTCGCCGCAGGCCCTGCGCGACTACATGGCCTCCCGGCCGGAAGGCAGCTACGTGCTGGTGGACGTGCGCCAGCCCGAGGAATACCGGCAGGAGCACATCCCCGGCGCGCGGCTGGTGCCCGTGGGCGAACTGGCCACCCTGCTGTCCACGCTGGACCCGGCGCAGGACCACGTCTTCTACTGCCGCAGCGGCGGGCGGTCCGCGGCGGCGGCGGTGATGGCGGCGGAAAGCGGCGTGTTTGCCGCGCCGTCCCCAGGCACGGGAGGCGGGCGCATCCTGAGCCTGACGGGCGGCCTGAATGCGTGGACCGGGCAGGCCGTGGCCGACAGCCCGCGCGTCCAGGTGTTCGCCGGGGTGCGCAGCATGGTCGAACTGCTGCGCCGCGCGCTGGACATGGAAAAGGCCGCCCACCTGCTGTACACCCGCGTGCGCGACGCCGGGCCGAAGCCCGCCGTGTGCGCGCTGATGGACCGGCTGATCGGGGTGGAACTGGCCCATGCCAAGGTGGTCTACCACCACCTTGCGCAGCGCTGGGACGCGGACGCCCACGCCGACGCCACGCGCGGCCCGCTGCCGCCCTTCGACGAGCTGTTCGCTGCGCTGGAAGGCCGCGTGCTGGAAGGCGGCATGGCCGTGGCCGACCTTGACCCGTGGGTGCGCGACGCCGCCAGCGGCGACTGTCTGGACATCGCCGAACTGGCGCTGGAAGTGGAAATGAACGCCTACGACCTGTACCGCACCCTGGCCGACGAGGCCCGGCGCGGCAGCGGCCTGGGGGGCCTTGCGGAACGGGCCTTCCTGGACCTGGCCACGCAGGAAAAGACCCACGCCCGCATGATTATCGACCAGATCGCCACCTTTTCCGCAGACGGGGAGGCCCGGTGAGCCACGATGCCCGGCGTCCGGACCCGCCTCGCCAACCCGGCCCGTTCGATCAATCCGGCCCGCCCGTTCCCCTGCCTGCCCCCCGGCGGGCGGATGGGACCGTCACGGCCGTCCCTCCCATTCCCGTGGTCCTGCTGCGTTGCCGGGACTACGACCCCGGCCGCGTGCAACGCGCCGTGGCCGAGGCGCTGGACGCCTCCGGCTGGACGCCGCCGCGCGGCCGCGTGCTGGTGAAGCCCAACCTGCTGCGCGCCGCCCCGGCGCTCAGCTGCACGCATCCGCAGGTGGTGCGCGCCGCCTGCGCGTGGCTGCTGGACCACGGCTGCGCCCTCACCGTGGCCGATTCGCCGGGCTTCGGCACGGCGCGCGGCGTGGCGGAGGCCATCGGCCTCGCGGAATCCCTGCGCCCCCTCGGCCTGTCCGTCGTTCCGCTGGACGACGCGGTGCAGGTGCCCCTGTCGTTCGGCGGGTCCATCGGCGTTGCCCGCCGCGCGCTGGAGGCGGACGGCGTGCTCAGCGTGCCGCGCCTGAAGGCGCACAGCCAGATGCGCGTGACCCTGGCGGTGAAGAACCTCTTCGGCTGCGTGCCCGGCGTGCGCAAGGCGTTCGTGCACACCCGCCACGGCGACCGGGGCCACCGTTTCGAGGGCGCGCTGGTGGAGGTGGCGGCGGCGCTGCCGCCCACGGCCGCCCTGCTGGACGGGGTGGAGGCCATGCACGTCACCGGACCCGGCTCCGGCAAACCGTACCCCCTCGGGCTCGTCGGGGCCTCGGCGTCCGGCGTGGCCTTGGATTCCGTGATCTGCGGGCTGCTGGGCCTGACGCCCGCCCAGGTGCCCCTGTGGGCGGAACTGACGCGGCGCGGCGCGCCCGGCGCGCTGCCCGGCGAAGCGGACCTTGTGCGCGAGACGCCCGACGCCTTCGACGCGCGCGGGTTCGAGGTGCCGGGCGTGCTCAAGCCCATGAGCTTCCGCCCCGGCACGCTGCTGCGCAGCACCGTGCGCCGCCTGTGGGCGGCGTGGCGGTCGTGACCGGCGTGTGACGGGCGCACGCCCCGCCGTCCACAGGTGCTGTGCCCCCCGCCGTCCGCAGGTGCCGCGGGATGACGCGGCGTCCTTTACGCTGCTTCCTTCTTCATGCCCTCGATCAGGCGGCGCAGTTCGGCGGCCTGGTCGGCCAGGTTGCGCAGGTCGGTGTTGGTGGCGTTGACCAGCGTGCCGTTCTCGCGGGCGATGCGGTCGATCTCTTCCACGGAACGGGTGATCTCTTCGCTGGCGGCGGACTGTTCCTCGGCCGCCGTGGCGATGGCCTGCACCTGCCCGGCGGCGTCGTGGGCCATGGTCACGATCTGCTGCAACAGCTCGCCCGAACTGCCGGAAAGGCGCGCCGCGCCGTCGATGGCGGTGACCGCGTCGTCCATGCCCGTCACGTTGGTGCGGGCCAGGTCCTGGATGGCCTTGATGGAGTCGCCCACTTCCTTGGTGGCGCCCATGGTCTTTTCCGCCAGCTTGCGCACCTCGTCGGCCACCACGGCGAAGCCGCGTCCGGCATCCCCGGCGCGGGCCGCCTCGATGGCGGCGTTCAGCGCCAGCAGGTTGGTCTGGTCCGCGATGTCGTTGATCACGTTCATCACGTGGCCGATGGCCTCGGACTGCTGGCCCAGCCGGTGCATGTTGTCCTTGAGGTTTCCGGCCAGCCCCTTCAGGTCCTGCATGGCCTTCACGGTCTGGCCGACCATGCCCGAGCCCTCGTCGGCCTTGGCGCGCGAAGCCTCGGTCTGGTCGGCGGCGCGGCCCGCGTTGCGGGCCACTTCCAGCACCGTGGCGTTCATTTCCTCCATGGCCGTGGCGGTCTCGTTGATGCGGGCCATCTGGGTGTCGGTGCCCCGGCTGATCTCCTCTGACCGGCGCGAGATGTCCTCCGCCGCGTGGTCGATGGCGCGCACCACGCCCTCCAGCCGTTCGGCGGCGGAAAGGATGCCCTCCTTGGTGGCCACGGCGGCCTTGGCCATGGCCTCTTCCGCCTGCCGGGTGGAGGCGTGCGCGGCGTCGGCCTGGCGGCCCGCCTCGCGCTGCTTTTCGGTGATGTCGGCGATGTTGTTCTTGAGCGTGGCCACCATGGTGTTCAGCGCCGCCTGCAAGGCGGAAACCTCGTCGCGGCCCCTGGCTTCGATGCGCACCTCAAGGTTGCCTTCGGCCACGGCCTGCGCCGCCGCCGTGGCTTCGCGCAACGGACGCACGATCGACGCGATGAGCATGATACAGACGGGTATGACGACCAGGAGCAGGATCGCCGCCATGACCGAAAGCTGCCAGGTCAGGGCCTTGTCGGCGAGGCCCTCCAGCGTGTCGTTGATGGCTGCCCTGGCCTCGTCGATGTTGTCGATGTACACTCCGGTGCCGATCCAGAACCTGGTGCCCGGAATCATTTCGGAATAGGCCAGCTTGGGCTGGTCGCCCTTGCCCGGCTTGGGGAAGATGTATTCCACGAACCCCCCGCCCGCTGCCGCGCGCTGCGACAGCTCGCGCACGAAGTACACCCCGTTCTTGTCCTTGGTTTCGGCAAGGTCCTTGCCGTGCACGCTCTTGTTGGGGGGCAGGGCCACGTTGGTGGTGCCCTGATAGACGAAATAGTACCCGGACTGGTCCTTCTCGAAGCGGATGGTGTCGATGGCCTTGCGCACCGTCTCGATGCGCGCGGTTTCGCCTGCCTCGACGGGCACGTCGGCCAGCAACTGGCCCAGCGCCTGGGCGATGGTGTGGGTGGCCACCTGCAACTTGGCCTTTTCCTCTTCCAGCATCACCCGCTGGGTCTCGGTGACGCCGTGGTCCCGGACGGTGCCGATGGTGGTCACGAAAGCGGCGACGACACCCGCCACGAACAGCACCATGAACACGAGCAGCGCGATGACGCGCGCGCCGATGGAGAAATTCCTGAACATGCGACCCCCTTGAATGTCCGCGCAAGTTGCCCGCCGCCAGTGTGGCCGCAGCAGGGCCTGCCCCCGGAGACAGGTTTGGGACAATAGTATACCGACGTGGCGCTCTTGCAAAGAGAGTTAGTGATTTCACCCGGAAAAGACGCTGCCCGCGCCGACCCCGGGAAATGCAAGGGGCCGTTCCCGCCAGCAGCGGAAACGGCCCCCGATTGTCACTGAGCGTCGGGACGCATGCCTACTTCAGGTTTTCGGCCAGCAGTTCGGCGATGTGGCCGACCTTCATGCGGCTGCCGCGCTTTTCCGCGCCGCCGCGGATCTGCATGATGCAGCCGGGGCAGTCGGCCACCATGCGGGTGGCGCCGGTGGCTTCGGCGTTGTTCAGCTTCTTGTCCAGCAGTTCCTTGGACAGTTCCGGGAACTTCACGGAGAAGGTGCCGCCAAAGCCGCAGCACACCGCTTCTTCCTGGGCCTGGCAGTATTCCGAGCCGGAAGAGGCGATGAGCGCGCGGGGCTGTTCCACCACGCCGAGACCACGGCACAGGTGGCACGAGGCGTGGTAGGCCACCTTCTCGCCCTTGCCCTTGAAGTCGTCGGCGGTCATGCCCAGCACGTCATGGACGAAGGAGCTGAAGTCGATGACCTTGGAGGCGAACAGCTTCACCTTGCTGGTCATGTCCGGCTGCCCCGCGAGAATCTTGGGGTAGCCTTCCTTCAGGTGCGAGGCGCACGAGGCGCACAGGGTGAGGATGTAGTCGTACCTGGCCGCGTCGAACGCCATGACGTTCTGGCGCGCCACGTCGATGGTGGCCTGGCGTTCGGCCATCATCTGCACGGGCAGGCCGCAGCAGCTCTGGTCCATGGGGAACTCCATGTCCACCCCGCGCGAGGCCAGCACCTTCACGGCGGCCTTCATCTGCTCGGGGTAGACGAAGTCCTGCACGCAGCCCGAGAACAGGCCCACGCGCAGCTTGGCGTCGGCCACGCGGGGACGGATGGTTTCCCAGTCGTCGCGGAATGCCTTGTCCGCGATGGCGGGCAGGGCGCGGAACCCGTGTTCCTTCATGAATATCTGCGGCAGGTGGCGCAGGTACGGGGTGCCGCCGGTGACCGGCTTCTGGGCGTACTTGCCGAAGCGCAGCAGGGTGTGAAAGAGCTTGCGGTTCTTCATCACCTTGCCGAGCAGGGTGGCTTCCACGGGCGCGCCGTCTTCCTCGCTGATTCGGGCGCGGATTTCCTTGATCAGGCGGGGCAGGTCGATGCCGCCCGCGCAGATGCTCTTGCAGGCTTCGCAGTTGATGCAGTTCTGCACCAGGTTGCGGGCCTTGTCCTTGCCGTGGAAGAAGTAGGTGAGGATGAGGCCGATGGCCCCGATGTAGATGTGGCCCATCTTGTGGCCGCCCACCAGGCGGTACACCGGGCACACGTTGGCGCACGCGCCGCAGCGCACGCAGCGCATCACCTGCGAGAACAGCGGGTCCTGGGCCAGGGCGCGGCGGCCGTTGTCCAGGAACACGATGTGCATTTCCTTCTTCTCGTCGGCAGCGGCCTTGCACTCGTTGGCCCCGGTGATCCAGGTGACGTACGAGGTGATGATCTGGCCGGTGGCGTTGCGGGGCAGCACCCGCAGCGTCTTCAGCGCGTCGTTCAGGCTGGGGGTCAGCTTGTCCAGGCCGCACAGGGCCACGTGCACGCGGGGCAGGGTGGTGACCAGGCGGCCGTTGCCTTCGTTGGTGACCAGGCCGATGGTGCCCGATTCGGCGATGGCGAAGTTGGCGCCCGAGATGCCCATGTCGGCGGTGGCGAAGTGCTGGCGCAGTTCACGCCGGGCCACCTTGACCAGGCGCTGGATGTCCACTTCCTGCTTCTGCTTGGTCACCTCGGAGAAGAGGTCGGCCACCTGGTAGCGGGAAAGGTGGATGGCGGGCATGACCATGTGGGTCGGCCCTTCATGGCGCAGCTGGATGATCCACTCGCCAAGGTCGGTCTCGATGACTTCGAGGCCGTCTTCCTCCAGGCGGTGGTTGAGCAGCGTTTCTTCCGCCGTCATGGACTTGGACTTGACGATCTTCTTGCAGTTCGCGTTCTTGGCGATGCGGGCGATGATCTCGTTGGCCTCGTCGGCGTCCTTGGCCATGTGCACCTTGACGCCGCGCTTCTCGGCCTCTGCCTTGAACTGGGCGAACAGCCCGTCCATGTTGCGGGCGGCGGCGTCCTTGGCGTCGGCCACTTCGGCGATCAGGGCCTTTTCGTCCAGCCCGCGGAAGGCGTTGGCGCGGCCCACGGGGTAGGCCGTGGCGAACTTGTCCATGGCCTCGCGCAAGAACTCGTTGTCCAGGGATTCGCGCAGTTCCTTGCGGTATTCTTTCAGGGTCTTGGCGGTCTGCATCGACTTAGTCCTCCAGCATCAGGATGTGCAGTTCCAGCGGCCCGTGCACGCCGATGGCCAGCACGCGCTCGATGTCGGCGGTGCGGCTGGCCCCGGTGATGAACGCGGTGTAGCGCGGCGTACCGGTGTTGATCAGCGCGTTGACCTCCCGCTCGGCGTCGAAGGCCGTGGCCCTGATGCGCGATTTGGGCAGGATGGCCATGTGGATTTCGCTGATCATGGAGGACAGGCGCAGTTCCTCGCTGGTGGAGTCGATGACGCAGGTGCCGGTTTCGGCGATGCCCATGTCGGCATGGGCCACGCCGATGTCGATGCCCGCGAGATGGCCGCGCAGGCCGTCGCGGATGCACTTCACGCCGCGCTTGGCGCACAGGGCCGAGAACGTGGCGTATTCCTTGTCGGAAAGGTTGGGCGCGGCCACGACCTTTTCCTGCTTGGTTTCGCACAGGGCTTCGGCCTTGTCCGAAAGTTTCTCCTCGCAACCGGAAACCAGCAGCTGGCAGGCTTCCTTCTTGTCACAGACGTCGAGGACGTAGGCGAAGGCCTCTTTCAGGTCCTTCAGTTCCACCACGGTGGCGGCGACCGCCTCGGCCTTCTCACGCATGAGCCGGGCAAGGTCATTGGTAGCACTCATCAGTACTCTCCCTTTTACTGAATGCCGAGTTGCGCCGTCAGCCGCGCGAGGTCCAGGGCATGCGCCACGAGGTCGGCCCCGCGGCGTATCTTGACCAGTTCGCGCAGCTTCTGGCTGTTCAGGATCTCTTCCATCTTCCGGGCCACGGCGTAGGTGTCCTCGCGGACCACGATCACCGGGACCCCCAGCGCCTCTGACCTGGCGCGTATGATCTCATCGGGGGGGATGTTTCCGGTCAGGACCAGGCAAGGGCACTGCCCCTCCAGCGCGACGAGTTGCAGGTCCGTCCGGTCTCCTCCCACGATGGTTGCGCAGTTGGCGTGCCGCCGGAAGTGGGCCATGAAGTTCTCCACCTGCATGGTGCCGATGAGGAACCCGTCCACGATGCGGCCGGCCCGCGCCGTGCCCGAGACCATGCGCCCGCCCAGGCGGTGCGCCAGCTCCGACACCTTGATGGCGTTGAGGAGCGGGTCGCTGGGCACGATGCCGAGCACGGGCACGCCCCGTTCCGCAAGGAACGGGACCAGCACCTCCTCGGCGTCGCGCAGGTAGCTTTCGGGCACGTCGTTGCACAGAACGCCCGCAAGGGCGTCTCCCAGCAGTTCCTTTGCGTACAGGACGGCGTCGTAGTCGATGCCGTGGGCATACCGTTCCACCAGCAGCACCTTGAGGTCGAGCCGCCGGACGACCGAGGGGCCGTCCACGCCGCGCGCCTTGCCGGTGGTCAGGAACGCGCCGGCGCCGCCCACCAGCATGGTGTCGTGCCCGCGCGACAGCGCCCCGTAGGCCGAGGCCACGCGCTCCAGCGCGTTGCCCCCCGACAGGGCGGCGGCCCGGATGTTGCCGGGCATGATCACGGGGGTGAGCACCTCGGGCGGGGCGGAAAGGCCCAGCACTTCCTGCACCAGAAGCGCGTCCTCGTCGCCGGTCTGTTCGTCCACGGTCCGGGGCAACGTTCCCAGGGGCTTCATGAAGCCCACGTTGCGTCCGGCCTGCCGCAGCGCCAAACCAAGCGCCATGCAGACAAGGTTCTTGCCTGCCCGGGGCGCCGTCGATCCGATGTAGATGCCCACCATGTCCGTGTGTCCGGTGTGTACGTAAGGCCGTGGGGTGTTCCGGGCAGCGGCCGCGAACGGCGTGCGTCCCGGAGAGTCCCCTCCGCGCCGTCCGTGCGGACGGCGCGGAGGGGCGCTGTGTCTGCCGTCCGGGCCTAGCCCTTGCCGTTCAGCACGGCAACGGTGGTCTGGGCGATTTCCAGTTCCTCGTTGGTGGGCACCACCAGCACGGGCACGCGCTGGCCGGGCTTGCCGATGTGGCGCGCCTCGCCCGAGCGCTTGGCGTTGACCGCCTCGTCGATGTCGATGCCCAGGATGTCCATGTCCTTGCACACCGCGGCGCGCAGCAGGTCGTCGTTCTCGCCGATGCCGGCGGTGAACACCACGGCGTCCAGGCGGCCCACCACGGCGGCGAAGGCGCCGATGTACTTGCGGATGCGGTAGACGAACATCTCGAAGGCCAGTTCCGCCATCTCGTCGCCCTTTTCACGGGCGGCGTGGATGTCGCGCATGTCGTTCATGCCGCAGATGCCCTTCAGGCCGCTCTGCTTGTTCATCACGGTGTCGATCTCGGCGCCGGACCAGCCCTTCTTTTCCATCAGGAAGGGGACCAGGGCGGGGTCGATGTCGCCGCAGCGGGTGCCCATCATCAGACCTTCCAGCGGGGTGATGCCCATGGTGGTGTCCACGCACTTGCCGTTCTTCACGGCGGCCATGGAGCACCCGTTGCCGAGGTGGCAGGTGATGATGTTCAGCTCGTCCAGCGGCTTGTTCAGGAACTGCGCCGTCTTCTTGGTGATGTAGCGGTGCGAGGTGCCGTGGAAGCCGTAGCGGCGGATGCGCAGCGTCTTGTACAGGTCGTAGGGCAGCGGGTAGAGATACGCCTTCTTGGGCATGGTCTGGTGGAACTCGGTGTCGAACACGCCCACGGACGGCGCATGGGGGAAGAGTTCCTCGGCCACTTCGATGCCCGAGAGGTTGGCCGGGTTGTGCAGCGGGCCCAGCGGAATGTAGTCGCGGATGATGCCCTTGGCCCATTCGTCGATCCTGACGGACTGCTTGATCTCCTCGCCGCCGAGCAGCACGCGGTGACCCACGGCGTAGATTTCTTCCTTGTCGGCGATGACGCCCTTCTCGGCATCGGTGATCAGGTCCACGACCTTGGTCATGCCTACGACATGATCGGGGAACACCTGCTCGATGACGATCTTGTCCTCGGCGTCCGTGTCGGGCTTGATCTTGTGGGTCAGTTTGCCCATGCCTTCGCCGATGCGCTCGACAAGACCGGAGCACAGGGGCTTCTCGGTGGTCATGTCGATGAGCTGGTACTTGATGGACGAGCTGCCGGAGTTGATGACGAGTACATTCATGCGGGTCGTTTCCTTTCGGGGTGTGGCCCCTCCAGACCGCGTGCGTGGCCCGGAGGGGCGGGGGCCGGGGGGAGTGTGGGCGGGCCCCCCGGCCGGGGTTGCGAGTGACTAGTGTGTACGGGCGCTCAGGGGCTGTTTCCAATGGGAGACAGCCCCTGAATCAGACTAGATCAGGCCCTTCTCGGCCTGCGCCTGAATGGCGGTGATGGCCACGGTGTTCACGATGTCGGGCACCGTGCAGCCGCGCGACAGGTCGTTGACGGGCTTGTTCAGGCCCTGCAGCACCGGGCCGATGGCCACGGCCCCGGCGGCGCGCTGCACGGCCTTGTAGGTGTTGTTGCCGGTGTTCAGGTCCGGGAAGATGAACACGGTGGCCTGGCCCGCCACCTGGCTGCCGGGCAGCTTGGTGCGCGCCACGTCCATGTCGATGGCGGCGTCGTACTGCAACGGGCCTTCCAGCAGCAGTTCCGGCGCGCGTTCCTTGGCGATGCGGGTGGCCTCGATGACCTTTTCCACGTCCGCGCCCTTGCCGGACGAGCCGGTGGAGTACGACAGCATGGCCACGCGCGGCTCGATGCCGAAGATGCGCGCGGTGTGGGCCGAGTTGATGGCGATTTCGGCCAGCTGTTCCGCCGTGGGGTTGGGGTTCACCGCGCAGTCGCCGAAGGCCAGCACGCGGTCCTTCAGGCACATCAGGAACACGCTGGACACGATGGAGAAGCCGGGCTTGGTCTTGATGAACTCGAACGCCGGGCGGATGGTGTGCGCCGTGGTGTTGATGGAGCCGGAAACCATGCCCTCGGCGTCGCCCTTGTGCACCATCATGGTGCCGAAGTAGGTGACGTCGTTCATGGTGTCGCGGGCGCGTTCGATGCTGACGCCCTTGTGCTTGCGCAGTTCGAAGTAGGCCTGGGCGTATTCCTCGAACTTGGGCGACAGGTTGGGCTGGATGATCTGCACGCCGTCCAGGTCGATGCCCAGTTCGCTGACCTTGGCGCCCACCTTGTCGGCGTCGCCCAGCAGGATGATGTCGGCCACCTCGCGCCGGGCCAGGATGTCGGCGGCGCGCAGGATGCGTTCCTCCACCCCTTCGGGCAGCACGATGCGCATGCGGTTCTGCTTGGCGCGCTCGATGAGGTTGAACTCGAACATCATGGGGGTGATGCGGGAGGACTTGCGGTTGATCAGGCGGCGGCCCAGTTCCTGGCTGTCCACGCAGCGCTCGAACAGGCCGAGGGCGGTGTTGATCTTGCGGTCGTTGTCCGGCTCGATCTTGCCGTACAGCTCGTTCAGGGTCTGGATGGTCTTGTAGGTGTGGTCCTTCACCGACAGGATGGGAATGGGCACCCCGGTCCAGCCTTCGATGAGGCGGTGCACGTTGGGCGCGGGCTGGATGCCGCCGGTCAGCAGCATGCCGGAAATGTCGGGGTAGGCGCCGGAAAGGCGGGTGGCGAGGCCGGTGAGGATGATGTCCGAACGGTCGCCGGGGGTGATCACGAGGCAGCCGGGGGTGACGTAGTCGAGGAAGTTGCCGATCTGCATGGCGGCGATGACGTAGTCGTCCACCAGGGTGTCCATGCGGCCGTGACCGTACAGCACCTGGGCGTTCAGCCACTTCTTCACGTCGCCCATGGTGGGCTTGCCCAGGGTGGGTTCCTCGGGCACCACGTACACGGCCAGGGGGTTGGAGCAGTTGGCCTTGCACTCCAGGCTGTTGATGACCTCGGCCCGCTCGGCGTCGGTGACCGAGGCGCGGTTGATCACGGCGGCCACGATGTCCAGCCCCTTCTCGTCCAGCAGGTCGATGGTCAGCTGGGTGGAGGCGATGATTTCGTTGGCGGTCTTCTGCTGGCCGTTGGCCACCACCATCACCGGACAGCCGAGGTTGGCGGCGATGTCGGCGTTCAGGTCGAACTCGAAGGCGGCGTCCTTGCCCAGAAAGTCGGTGCCCTCGCAGAGCACGAAGTCGTAGCTGTCTTCCAGCTGCTTGTACTTCTTCAGGATGTTTTCAAGCAGCGTGGCGTGCTGACCGTTGTTGATCAGTTCCCGGGCGTCCTGCAGCGAGTAGGCGTAGGTGTGGGCCACGGGCACGTCGAGGTTGAAGTGGGTCAGGATGAGGTTGGTGTCGTGGTCCACCGCTTCCGTCACCGGCCGGTTGATGATGGGGCGGAAGAAGGCGACCTTGCGGATGTCGCGCAGCAATAGCTGCATCATGCCGAGCACCACGGCGGACTTGCCGCTCTTTGATTCCGTCGCGGTGATGTACAGATTGTTGGCCATGCATATCTCCTTGCGTGCCCCGCACCCGGCTGGGGTGCGGCACTGGCGGGCGCGGCGAGGCGTCCGTGGATCATACGGCGGCACGGCCGCCGGTGGTTCCGGGCCTGGCCCGGTGAGCCAAACGGCCCGCGGAACCATCCGCGGGGCCGGAATCCCCTGACGGGGGGCCGCCGTTCGGCCCCCCGCCGGGGAATGATACCAGAGCGCGGCGCGGCGTGCGCGCCCGATCATCAAGTCTATAATCCGGGGTGCGGCCAGGCCGCGCCCGCTCGTCATGCTATCTGACCCGCAGCGCGGCGTGCGCGCCCGTAAGCAACCATAATAATCCGGGGCACGGCCAGGCCGCGCCCCGGATGTTCGTTCTACCGCAGCGAATCCGCGTACAGTTCGATGGAGTGTTTCACCGCCACCTTGGCCCCATGCTGCGAAAGCATGTCGGTCATCTGGAGCATGCAGGCGGGACAGCCGGTGGACACCACCTGGGCGCCGGTGGCCAGGATGTTGTCGCGCTTGCGCTCGCCGATCTGCTTGGACAGGTCGTAGTGGGACAGGTTGAAGCTGCCGCCCGAACCGCAGCAGCGGTCGCTTTCGGCCATCTCCACCAGTTCGTACTTGGGGTTCATGTTGATCAGCGCGCGCGGCTGGGCCGTGACGCCGAGCGACTTCTTCATGTGGCAGGAATCGTGGAAGGTCACCTTCACGCCGCCCTTGGCCGGGGCCTCGGGCGCAACGCCCAGCACGTCCACCACGAACTGGTTCACGTCCATGACCTTGTCGTGCAGGGTGCGGATCTGGTCGCGCATGGCGGCCGGGTAGTCCTCCATGAGCTTGGGCCAGATTTCCTTGATGGTGGCGGTGCAGGTGGCGCACGGGGTCACCAGGTAGTCGAAGCTGCCCTTGGCGAACAGATCCAGGTTGATCCTGACCAGTTTGTCGTAGGCCACGCGGTCGCCCGACGAGATGGCGGGGATGCCGCAGCAGGCCTGGCCCTCGGGCATGTACACGCCCACGCCGTGGTGCTCGAACACCTTCAGGCAGGCTTCGGCCACGCTGACGAACATCTTGTCGCCAAGGCAGCCGGGGAAGAAGGCGACGCGCTTGCCGCTCTTGCCCGCCGGGGTGTCCAGCGCCTTGACCTTGCTGTGCAGCGATTCCTTGGCCAGCCCCACGAAGTGGCGGTCGCCGATGACGGGCGACAGCACCTTGGAGCACGAGGAGCCGAGCAACTCGTCCACCTTGGTGGTGAAGATGCCCTGGAACTTGGACCCCAGGTCCAGCAGGGCGTTGAACAGGGCGGGCTTGGTCAGCATGCCGCGCAGGATGGCCTTCTTGACTGGCGAGAGCCCCATGTAGGTGTTCACGATGACGCGGGCGCGCAGGAAGATGTCCATGACCTTGACGCCCGACGGGCAGTTGGCCCCGCACGAGCCGCACAGCAGACACTTGTTCAGCTTTTCCTGAACGCCCGCCGCGTCGTGGATCATTTCCTTGGCCAGGTTTTCGAGCAGCGCGATCTTGCCGCGCGTCACGTCCGCCTCTTTCATGGTCTCGGCAAACACGGGGCAGACGGCCTGGCACATGCCGCACTTCATGCAGCCGACCATCTGGTCGTCCAGCTCCTGAAGCAGCTTGGCGAGTTTGGTAAGGTCTGCCATGGCGTTAGGCTCCGATGATCTTGCCGGGATTCAGGATGTACTTGGGGTCGATGGAGCGCTTCATGTTGCGCGAGAACTCGATGGTGGCCTTGGAGGTTTCCTTCTCCATCCACTTGGACTTGGCCATGCCGATGCCGTGCTCGCCCGACAGGGTGCCCTGGAGCGAAAGGGCCACGTCGAAGATTTCGTCCACGGCGTGTTCCACGCGCTCGAACTCGTGCTTGTCGCGGCGGTCGCACAGGATGGTGGGGTGCAGGTTGCCGTCGCCCGCGTGGCCGAAGGTGCCGATGGAGATGTTGTACTTGGCCGCGATATCGTTGATGGCCTTGACCATGGCGGGAATCTTGGAGCGCGGCACGGTGGCGTCTTCCAGCACGGTGGTGGGCTTGGCGCGGGCAAGGGCGGGCAGCGCGTTGCGGCGGGCTTCCCACAGCTTGAACTTCTCGGCGGCGTCCTTGGCCACCTTGATTTCGGTGGCGCCGACCTTGTTCAGCACCTTCTCCACCTTCTCGGCGTCGTCGGCCACCTGGCCGGGGTGGCCGTCCACCTCGATGAGCAGGATGGCCTGGGCGTCGCGCGGCAGACCGGCCTTGGTGAAGTCGTCCACGTAGCGGATGGTGGCCTGGTCCATGAATTCCAGGGTGCAGGGCACCACGTGCGCGGCGATGATACCCGCAACGGCCTCGGACGCCTTGTTCACGTCGTCGAACACGGCCATCATGGCCTTGGACGCCTGCGGCGGCGGCACCAGCTTGAGCACGATGTTGCTGAACACGCCAAGGGTGCCTTCGGACGCCACCATCAGCCCGGCCAGGTTGTAGCCGGTGACGCACTTGACGGTGCGCGAGCCGGTCTTCACCAGGCCGCCGTTGACGTCGAAAAATTCGATCCCCATCACGTAGTCCTTGGTCACGCCGTACTTCAGGCCGCGCAGGCCACCGGCGTTCTCGGCCACGTTGCCGCCCAGGGTGGAGACGGCCTGCGAGCCCGGATCGGGCGGGTAGAACAGGCCGCGCTTGGCCACTTCGGCGGCGAACTTGGCGGTGACCACGCCCGGCTCGACCACGGCGTACAGGTCTTCCTCGTTGATTTCGATGATGCGGTTCAGGCTGTTGGTCAGGATGACGATGCCTTCGCGCGGGTCGGGGATGGTGCCGCCCGAAAGGTTGGTGCCCGCGCCGCGAACGGTGATGGGGTTGCCGTTCTCGTTGCACAGGCGGACGACCTTGCCGAGCTGCTCGGTGGAGGTGGGCCGCACCACGAGAGAGGGCACCACGGCGTCGAGCACGGCGGAATCGTAGGAGTACGACTGGCGGTCGGCCTCGCTGGTGAACACGTTGTCCTTGCCGACGACGGCTTCGAATTCCTTGATCAGGGCTGCACTGGGCATGAGGATGGTCCTCCGGGTCAAGCGTTGCTCCGCCTCCGTCACCGGGAAAGGGCGAGGCGGCGGAAACCTTCATGGAGCGGATGACCCCGCTCCCGTCCTGGCTGTATGTTCAGCCACTCCTCTGTCGAAAAACATGGGGGAAGGCCCCGCAGCGGCCGCCGTACCGCGCCCCCTTGGCGGCTGCCGCGAACTGGTCGCGGTACGGCGGATTCCGGTGCGGGATCGCGTGCCTGCGGAACTCCCGCGACACCGGCCGGGACGCGCGGCATGCCGCGCCCCTGACCGTTCTGCTCCCCTTGGATCTTCACGCCCGCCCCGGAGTGCACCCGCCGGATTGGGAGTATGGGAAGGCCGGAGGGGTGCACCACCCCTCCGGCTCGTTCATCAGACGGGTCTATTCGGCGGCTCGGCCGTCGTCGCAGGCGTCGCCGCCCTTGCGGCGGACGTGTTCCGGCGTCTCGGAAACCGTGCAGAACTCGCTATCGCCGTTTCCCGTGGGCACCGGTTCCCCGGCGGGGGCGGTGACGGCGGGCGCTTCGGCGATCTGCTTCAGCAGCAGGTAGCGTTCGTTGTACTCCTTCTCGATGGCCGCGCGCAGGCGCTTGGACTCTTCGGGAGCGATCTTTTCAAGGGCGGCGTAACGGGTTTCACCGGCCATGAATTCCTGCATGGTGCCGTTGGGCGCCTTGGATTCGAGCACGAACGGGTTCTTGCCTTCGGTCGCCAGTTCGGGGTTGAAGCGGTACAGGGGCCAGTAGCCGGATTCCACGGCCAGCTTGGCTTCTTCCATGGACTTGCCCATGCCCTTGCGCAGGCCCTGGTTGATGCAGGGGGCGTAGGCGATGATCAGCGAGGGGCCCTTGTAGGCTTCGGCTTCCTTGAAGGCCTTCAGCACCTGCTGCTTGTTGGCGCCCATGGAAACGCAGGCCACGTAGACGTAGCCGTAGGTCATGGCCATGCGGCCAAGGTCCTTCTTGCCGGTCTTCTTGCCCGAGGCGGCGAACTTGGCGATGGAGCCCAGCGGGGTGGCCTTGGAGGCCTGGCCGCCGGTGTTGGAGTACACTTCGGTGTCCATGACCAGGATGTTGATGTCCTCGCCGCTGGCCAGCACGTGGTCCACGCCGCCGTAGCCGATGTCGTAGGCCCAGCCGTCGCCGCCGAAGATCCACACGGACTTCTTGGTGAACTGGTCGCTCATGTGCCACAGCTCGTCCAGCAGCGGATGGTCGTCCGCGCCGCCCAGCAGGCCGAGGATTTCCTCGCCGAACTTCCTGGAGCCTTCGGCGTCGTCCTTGTTGTCCAGCCAGCCCTTGAGGGCGGCCTTCAGTTCGCCGTCAAGATCCAGGGCCAGGGCTTCGGTCACCACGTCGGCCAGCTTGGCGCGGCGCTGGTTGTAGGCCATGGCCATGCCGTAGCCGAATTCGGCGGCGTCTTCGAACAGCGAGTTGCCCCAGGCCGGGCCGTGGCCGTCCTTGTTGGTGGTGTACGGCGTGGTGGGGGCGGAAGCGCCCCAGATGGACGAGCAGCCGGTGGCGTTGGCCACCACCATGCGTTCGCCGAACATCTGGGTGAGCAGCTTGACGTAGGGGGTTTCGCCGCAGCCCGCGCACGCGCCGGAGAATTCCATCAGCGGCTGCTGGAACTGCGAGCCCTTCAGGCTGTCGCGGGCCATCAGGGTGTCCTTGATGGCGATGTTGGCGTCGGCGTAGGCCAGGTTCGCCATCTGGTCGGCCATCTGGGTCTCGATGGGCTTCATGACCAGGGCCTTGTTCTTGGCCGGGCACACGTCGGCGCACGAGCCGCAGCCCATGCAGTCCTGCGAGTAGACCTGGATGCGGTACTTGAGCCCGTTCAGTTCCTTGCCCTTGGCTTCGATGGCCACGAACGAGGCGGGCGCGCCGGCCAGTTCGTCATCGGAGGCCAGGATGGGGCGGATGGCCGCGTGCGGGCACACGAACGAGCACTGGTTGCACTGGATGCAGTTCTCGGACAGCCATTCGGGCACGGTGATGGCCACGCCGCGCTTTTCGAAGGCGGCGGTGCCCACCGGGAACAGGCCGTCGGGCTCGAAGGCCGAGACGGGCAGCTTGTCGCCCTGCTGGGCCAGGATGGGACGCACCACGTTGGTGATGAAGTCCGGCTCGGCCTTGGCTTCGGCGGCGGCGTCGGCGGCGGTGGCCCACGATTCGGGGTACTTGATCTCGGTGACGGCCTCGATGGCCTTGTCAACGGCGGCCACGTTCATGGCCACGATCTTCTCGCCCTTCTTGCCGTACGCCTTGTGGATGGAGTCCTTCAGCAGCGCCACGGCCTGCTCGAAGGGAATCACGGCGGCCAGCTTGAAGAAGGCGGTCTGCATGATCATGTTGATGCGCCCGCCAAGGCCCACTTCGGTGGCCACCTTCACGGCGTCCACGTTGTAGAACTTCAGCTTCTTGCGGGCGATGGTGCGCAGCATGGAGGCGGGCAGTTCCTTCTCCATGTCCTCCACCGTGTTCCAGTGCGAGTTCAGCACGAAGGTGCCGCCGGTCTTGATGCCTTCCAGCACGTCGTACTGGTGCACGTAGGCCGACTTGTGGCAGGCGATGTAGTCGGCGCTGTTGACCAGATAGGTGGACTGGATGGGGCTGTTGCCGAAGCGCAGGTGCGACACGGTGAAGCCGCCCGACTTCTTGGAGTCGTAGGCGAAGTAGCCCTGGGCGTACATGCCGGTGTTGTCGCCGATGATCTTGATGGCCTGCTTGTTGGCGCCCACGGTGCCGTCCGCGCCAAGGCCGAAGAACTTGCACTGCACGGTGCCGGCGGGCACGGTGTCCACGCCTTCCACCACTTCCAGCGAGGTGTCGGTGACGTCGTCCACGATGCCCACGGTGAAGTGGTTCTTGGGGCCGACAACCTTCATGTTGTCGTACACGGCCTTGGCCATGGCCGGGGTGAATTCCTTGGAGCCCAGGCCGTAGCGCCCGGCCAGGAGCTTGGGCATTTCGCCGCGCTCCATGAAGGCGGTACACACGTCGAGGTACAGCGGTTCGCCCAGCGAGCCCGCTTCCTTGGTGCGGTCGAGCACGGTGATGGTGTCGGCGGTGGCGGGCAGCACCGACAGCATGTGGTCGATGGAGAACGGACGGTACAGGCGCACCTTGATCAGGCCCACGCGCTCGCCCTTGGCGTTCAGGAAGTTGACCACTTCCTCGATGGTTTCACAGGCGGACCCCATGGCGATGACCACGCGCTCGGCTTCGGGGTGGCCCACGTAGTCGAACAGCTTGTAGGAGCGGCCGGTGAGTTCGCCCACCTTCTTCATGTAGCCGGCCACGATGCCGGGCACGGCGTTGTAGAAGGCGTTGCAGGCTTCACGCGCCTGGAAGTAGATGTCCGGGTTCTGCGCGGTGCCGCGGATGTGCGGGTGCTCGGGGTTCATGGCGTTCTGGCGGAAGGCTTCCACCTTCTCCCAGTTCACCAGCTTCTTCATGTCGTCGTAGTCGATGACTTCGATCTTCTGCAGTTCGTGCGAGGTGCGGAACCCGTCGAAGAAGTGACAGAACGGCACGCTGGACTCGATGGCGGCCAGGTGGGCCACCAGGGCCATGTCCATGGCTTCCTGCACCGAGTTGGAGTTCAGGAAGGCGAAGCCGGTCTGGCGGGCGGCCATGACGTCCTGGTGGTCGCCGAAAATGGACAGCGCGTGCGAGGCCAGCGCGCGGGCCGAAACATGGAAGACGCCGGGAAGCAGTTCACCGGCGATCTTGTACATGTTCGGGATCATCAGCAGCAGGCCCTGCGAGGCGGTGAAGGTGGAGGTCAGCGCCCCCGCGGCCAGCGAGCCGTGCACCGCGCCCGCGGCGCCCGCCTCGGACTGCAGCTGGCGGACGGCCACCGTCTGCCCGAACAGGTTCTTCTTGCCCTGGGCGGCCCACTCGTCCGCCGATTCACCCATGTTGGACGAAGGGGTGATGGGGTAGATGGCGGCGGTGTCGCTGAGCGCGTAGGCGACGTACGCGGCAGCGGTGTTGCCGTCCATCGTCTTCATTTTCTTGGCCATTGATTTCTCCTTGGGATTGCCAGCCTTGAAGCGGGGGTGAAAGGTCAGCCGTGCCTTGCGGCGCGGTCCTTGACATGACTCCGGAGGGGACATGTCTCCGGAGGGGCATGCCTCCGGAAGGGGCATTACTCCGGAGGGGGCATGAACCCGGAAGCGGGCATGAACCCGGTATCGTGCCTCGTCATGCCGGCCCTTGTGGCGCGGTTTCGCTGCCGTTGCCGGGCCGTTGGTGTCGCGTTGCGGCGTGTGCCCGTCCGTCCGGTTTTTCCGGGCGGCGCCCCTGGTTCTCGCGGAACCCGGCGCCGGCATCCCGAAGGCGGGGAGACAGGCTTCGGCCCTTACGCAACAACAAGAAGTGTGCCAGTTCCGTTACGTCGGTACGTCGGCTGCATCCTCCTTGGATTGTTGAAGTATCGATTCATCTTATGAAACTGACGCCAGCGTGTGGTCCGAAAATCCGGACGGCCGGCGTGCGGCGCTGGGAAGTCGTGGGGCCGTGGAGTGGCGGCACTGGAGCCTAACGCCGCCGGATTGAATGGTCAAACTGTTCTGGAGGGCGAATTCCACCCCCTGTCCGAAAAAACGGATGCAGGAGGGGGCGCGGGGGGCGCGTCCGAAAGGTAGGACACCTGCCGGTGGGCGGTGCCCCCAGGTTACTCCCGCCCGGTCAGGGGTTGTTTCTAAATTGTCTTTTCGCCCGTTGGCGTCGTCAAACTTCGCCTGCCATATCGGTCGAATACGAGAAGAGTATACTCCCTCATGACAGACTCGTTTTCCTTGCCAACGAACGAGAATCCTAATTTAGAAACAGCCCCTACAACGACATATTATTCTTTTTCAGCAGGGCATAGAAATGCGAGCGGGACAGGCCGGAGATGTCCAGCATCTCCTGCAGGTTGCCCCGGGTCTGCCCGATGAGGATTTCAAGGTACTTGCGCTCCATGAGTCGCTTGAAGCCCTTGAGCGGCGGCAAGGGGCTGGTGAAGGCGGCGTCCGGGCCGTGGATGCCGTCGGCGGGCTTGGCCGGCGGCACCATGTCCTGTGCGCCGCCGGAACCGTCGCCGTTGCCGTCGGCGGCGGAGGCGTGGGAGGCGGATTCGCTCCCGATGCCGCCTTCGCCCGTGGCGGGGCGGGCAATGGCGGCGCGGGTGATCTTGATGCGGATGTCCTGGGGCAGGTGCAGCGCGTAGAGCACGCTTTCAAGGCCGGAGATGACGAACGAGCGCTCCAGCACGTTGTACAGCTCGCGCACGTTGCCCGGCCAGTCGTACTGGGCCAGCTGCTGGAAGAAGTCGGGCGAGAAGCCCTTGTGCGGCACCCCGTACTGCTCGCACAGCCGGTTCACGTGGTAGATGGCGAGAGGCTTCAGGTCTTCGGGGCGGCTGCGCAGGGGGGGCAGTTCCACATGCACGGTCTTCAGGCGGAACAGCAGGTCCTTGCGGAATTCGCCGCGTTCCACCATGGCGTCGAGGTCGCGGTTGGTGGCGGAGATGAGCCGGAAGTCGCTCTTGATCTCCTGGGTGCCGCCCACCGGGCGGAAGGTGCGTTCCTGCAGGAAGCGCAGGAACGAGCGCTGGATGGACAGGGGCATCTCGCCCACCTCGTCCAGGAACAGGGTGCCGCCGTCGGCCAGCTTGACCAGCCCGTCGCGGTCGGTGAGGGCGCTGGTGAAGGCCCCCTTGCGGTGCCCGAACAGGGTGGATTCCACCAGGCTTTCGGTCAGCGCGGCACAGTCCACCACCACGAAGTTGCCCGCGCGGCGGGTGCTGTTGCGGTGGATGGTGCGGGCGAACAGTTCCTTGCCGGTGCCCGTCTCGCCGGTGACCAGCACGTTGGCGTCGGACGAGGCGGCGTGCGCCACCAGGTCGAAACACTGGCGCATGGAAGGGCTGGTGCCCACCACGCCGTCCAGGTCGAGCGCCACGGCCGGGGCGTCCCCGCGGGACAGCTTTTCTTCGCGGTATTGCAGGGCCCGGTGCAGGGTCAGGGTGGTCTGCTTGATGGGCGAGGGCTTGACCAGGTAGTCCCACACGCCGCCTTGGATGGCCAGTTCCGCGCCGTCGGGGTCGCCCTCGCCGGTCAGGATGATCACCTCGGGCCGCGACGGCGAAAGCCGGATGCGCGGCAGCGCGTCCAGTCCGTTGCCGTCGGGCAGGCGCACGTCCAGGAACACCACGTCCACGTCGGTGGTTTCGAGCTTGCGCAGCCCTTCCTCCAGCGTGTGGGCCGTCTCGCAGCCGTAGCGCAGCCGGGCCAGCAGGCTGGCGATGGTCTCGCAGACCTGGACGTCGTCGTCGATGACGAGGATGGTGGGCACGCTCACTCGCTCCCCAGCCGGGCGAACACGCGGCGGATGGCGTCCGCCAGGATGTTCCGGTTGTACGGCTTGTGGACCATGGCCTTGATGTTTCCGGCGACGGCCGCCCCTTCGGCCGCCACCTCGCGGCCCGAAACGAGGATTATCGGCATCTTCGGCGCAATATCGCCCATTTTGCGGGCAAGCTCAAGGCCGTTGGCTTCCGGCATGTCGAAGTCGGTGATCACCAGGTCGAACGAGGCCGGGTGCTCGCGCACGGCGGCCAGCGCCAGCAGCGGGTTCTTGAAGGCCCGCACCGTGTAGCCCAGGCTTTCCAGCACGCGCGGAATGGTGTGCAACTGGTCGTCGTCGTCCTCCACGAACAGGATGCGCTCGCTGCCCGTTTCCGGGGCCAGCAGGGCCGGGTCGATGAGGCAGGCGTCCTGGGCGTGCATGGGCAGGTATATCTCGAATTCGGTGCGCCGCCACGGCACGCTGGAAACGCGCACCGAGCCCCGGTGGCCCTTGATGATGCCGTGCACCACGGCAAGGCCGAGGCCGGTGCCCTCGGTCTTGCCCTTGGTGGTGAAGAACGGGTCGAAGATCTTGTCCACGATTTCCGGCGGGATGCCGGGGCCGTCGTCGGCCACGGTCAGGCGCAGGGCGCAGCCCGCCTCCATGCCCAGTTCCAGGGCGCGCTCGTCGGACAGGATTTCCTGCTCCAGGTTCACCTCCAGCACGCCGCCCGTCTCGCGCAGGGCCTGGAACGAGTTGGTGCACAGGTTCATCAGCACCTGGTGGATCTGGGTGGGGTCCGCCCTGGTGATGGACGGGCGCGGCGGAATGGCCTTGCGTATCTCGATGTTGCGGGGCAGCGAGGCCTTGATGAGCACCAGGGCTTCGTTGAGCACCTCGTTGATGTCGGTGATGACGAAGCCTTCCACCGAGGGGCGGCTGAAGGTCAGGATCTGCTTGACCAGGCGGCTGCCGCGCTGGGCGGCCTTGAGGGCGCGCATCAGGTCGTTGCAGGTCAGCGAGTCGGCCGGGATGTCGCTGATGGCCAGTTCGGTGGAATTGATGATGGACGTCAGGATGTTGTTGAAATCGTGCGAGATACCGCCCGCCAGGGTGCCGATGGCCTCCATCTTCTGCGACTGGAGCAGTTGCCGTTCCAGCCGGATGCGCTGGGTGACGTCCTCGGCGGTGGTCAGCAGGCCCACCACGTCGGCGCCGCCGTGGCCGTCCGGCTGCCCGGTCCTGTCGCCCGTCCTGTCGCTCAGGAGGGGCACGCGGTTGGTTTCCAACCACACGGCCTCGCCGCCCGGCGAAGTGATGGTGATCTTGGTCTGGTAGCGCGGCTGGCCGGAACGCACCACGGCCTCGTCGTCGTGGTGCACGCGGGCGGCGTCCTCGGCCGAGGGCAGCACTTCGCCGTCGGTGCGGCCCAGCAGGGCGTCGGCGCTGTCCAGCCCCACGAAGCCCAGGAAGGACTTGTTGGCGCCCATGTACTTCAGGTCGCGGTCCTTCCAGTAGACGAACTGGGGAATGTTATCGAGCACCAGTTGCAGCATGCGCTGCGAGGCGGAAAGGGCCCGCTCCGCCGCCTTGCGCTGGGTGATGTCCTCCGCGTAGCCCTCGATGTGGCGCACGTTGCCCTGCTCGTCGCGCTGGGGGCGCATGGTCAGGTGCATGGTTACCGTGTCGCCGCCGGGCCTGTCCACGCTGGACTCGAACGACACCACCGTGTCCTGTCCGCCGCTTGGTCCGCCGCCCGGCCCGGCGCCCGTCATGTCCGGCGCGCCGTGCAGCCGGGCGAAGGTGCCCGCGCCCGACGCCAGCAGCAGGGCCGGAGAGGCGTACCCCGACATGCGCGCCATGGCCGGGTTGGCGTCCAGGTAGTCGCCCCCGGGGGTGACGCGGAAGATGCCCAGCGGCGAGCTTTCGAACAGCGAGCGGTACTTTTCCTCGGCGGCGCGCAGCCGGTCCTCGGCCTTCTTGCGGTCGGTGTAGTCGAAGACCACGCCCACCAGGCCCGCCACCGCCCCCCTGGAATTGCGGTAGGTGGCCTTGTGCATGATGATGGAATGGGGCGAGCCTTCCGGACCGGGCAGGGTGGTTTCGTAGCTGGCCACGCCGGGCTCGTGCATCAGGCTGGTGTCGGACACGTCGCGCAGCATGGCCACGCCTTCCGGCCCGGCCTGCCATTCATAGCGGCCCAGCAGCGCCTCGCGGTCCACCCCGAAGAAGCGCTCGAAGGCCACGTTGCATTCGCGCACCCGGCCGTCGGCGTCCTTGCTGTAGATGGGGATGGGGATGGTGTCCATCAGCGAGCGCAGGAACGACAGCTGGTCCTTGATCTTGCCTTCCACCCGGCGCTTTTCCAGGATGTTCATGACCAGCAGCACCAGCGTCACCGACAGGATGACCATGCTGACGATGATGGTCCAGAAGACCTGCTTGTTCAGTTCGTAGAACCGGCTGGGCTCGTTGATGATGATGCTGTCCGGCGGCAGCTGCGAGGGGCCGATGAACAGCCGCTTCAGCTCGTTGTTGTCGAACATGAAGGCCTCGTCGGCCTGCTCCACGATGGGGATGGACGAGGCGCGGATGCCGCTCAGCACCTGCAAGGCCATGCGCGCGGCCATTTCGCCGTGGCGCACCCCGGAAATCAGCTTGCCGCCCACGATGCCGTGGCCCAGCAGGAAGGCCCAGTTGCTGTACAGCGGGGCGCGCGAGGCGGCGTGCACCTTTTCCAGCAGTTCTTCCGCCGAGTAGAACTGGCCGTCGATGTCGCGGTAGATGGGCACGAAATAGAAGAAGGTGTCCGGCCCCTGCTCGCGCACCCAGTCCAGCATCTGCTCCAGGCTGTAGTCGCTCCACTCCTCCACCACCAGGCGGTCCTTGAACGGGCCGAGCTGGGCCAGCACCTGGTTGCGGATGGCCGCGCCGGTGACCGAGTCGTCGCCGATGACCACCATGCGCCGCAACTGCGGGTTCAGGCGCAGGGCCAGTTCCAGGTTGTAGGCCACGTCGTAGTTTTCCAGCACGCCGGTGATCTCGCGCCCGGTGGCGCGCAGGCTGGCGGGCTGCACGTCGTTGAGCCCGCAGAACACGATGGGCACGCCGGGGAACAGCTCTTCGCCGAACTGGAGCAGGAAATCCACCGCCACGTTGTCCGAGGCGATGATGATGTCGAACTTCTTGTTGCGGAACTTGTCGCGGTACAGGGCGTACAGGGTGGAGACCGTATCCTGGTAGTGGAACTTCTTGGAGTCCATGTATTCCACCTGGAACACGATGCTGTACGGGCTTTCGGCCAGGGTCTGGCGGATGCCCTCCTGGATGTGGTCGGACCAGGCGTACCCGTTGTGGTACGAGTTCAGGTACAGCACGCTCTTGCGCGAGCCCTCCGGGGTGCCGAGCGAACCGGCCGCGCCGGTGGTGGAGTGCGCCGTGCCCGGCACCTCGGACGGGATGGCCCAGGCGGGGGGGGGGCCGGACGGCAGGACCGCGTCCGGCCGGGTGAACGGCGCCGGGACCGATGCGAGGCACAGCAGCAGGAACACCGCCGCCAGCAGGAACGGCAGGCGGCGGAATTGGGCACGGACCGGGGTACGGCGTGGGGCGCGGCGCGGGGGCCGGGCCGGCGGGAACAGGCTGGTATGCATGCGGGGGGACCGCCGAAAGGCTGTGGTGCGCGGAAGGGCGGGAACGCCGGGTCTGGCCGGGTCTGGGCGGCTCGGGCCGGGGCATGTCCGGTCGGGCCGAGTCGGGACATGCCAGCAGGGCGACGGCCTTGCGGGTGGCTCCGCCGGAGTGTGTTTGACCGCACAGTTTGCAGTGTTGCCACCGTGAGTGCAACTAATGCTGGACTTCCCCGCCAAGGTCAAGGCCCGCATGGACGCAACGGACGGTGCGCCGGAATGGCGGCGCCGGATGGTGCCGGGCTGTGTCGTATTCTCGACATGGTCCGGAGATTTTTTATGTAACCTGCCAAAATTCAAGAGGGTGCATGTTCGGCAAGGCTCTTGCAACGCGGGGTGGCGTGGCGGTATTCCGCCGGATTCAACGCAAGGAGGCTTCCCCATGCTGTTTCTGCTTGGCGGCAACGACAAAAAGACCCGCAAGGCCGAGGCCGCGCAGACCGAAAACCTCGAACGGGTGCGTGAGCTGTTTCTTTCCGGGCGGTTCCCCGTGGTCACCACCGACGGCGTCGAAGACCGCAGGATCGGCCGCGTGCTGGGCCTGGTGGCCTGCCGGGGCTACGATTCCGACGAAACGTTCTTCGGCATGGCGGCCCGCGCAGTGAACAAGGGCGCCCAGGCCATCGTGGGCTACCAGGAGAACGTGGCCTTCCATCCCGACGGTTCCAAGTACTTCTCCTGCTACGGCACCGCCGTGCAGTTCTGCCGCGACGAAAAGGACGGCGGCAACGGCAGCGGGCCGTTGCGGTTGCAGGCGTAGGGCGCGTGGCCGGAAACGGCCGGGCGTGAAGGCGCGCCGGTTGTCCAGATCGCATGCAGGGAGAAGCGGAATGTCACAGTCGTCACGAGCCATTACCATCCTTGCTACAACTCTGGAAGCCGTGGCCGAAGGCCGCGCAGGCACCCCGGAACCGGGGGGCGTGCGCGACCTGTTGTCGCTGGCCTGCCGCCAGGGGAATATCCTGCAGGCCAGGGTGCTGCTTACCCAGAGCCCTGTCGGCAAGCAGTATCTGCGCATGCTGCCCGAGCCGGGATGGTTCTCGGAATGCTGGCCCGGCGAGGGCTGGCCCCGTACCCTGCCCGCCCCGCAACAGCGCCCGTTCTTTTCCGTGGTCACCCCGTCGTTCAACCAGGGGTTGTTTTTGCGCGATACCATCGCCGGGGTCGTCGGGCAGGGGTTCGACTCGTATGAGCACATCGTCATGGACGGCGGCTCCACGGACACCACGCAGGATGTCCTGCGCGCCCATCCGCACCTGCGCTGGACGTCGGAGCCGGACAGGGGGCAGACCCATGCGCTGAACAAGGCGCTGGCCTTGGCGCGGGGCGAGGTTGTAGCCTGGATAAACTCGGATGATTTCTATCTGCCCGGCGCGTTCCATGCGGTGCATGAATTCTTCCGCACCCACCCGGAAGAGGATATCCTGATGGGCGACTGCCTGTGGGGATGGGAAGGCAGCGGCAGGCTGCGCTATGTCATGGGCAGGGAAAGGGATTTCGAATCACTCATCCGCCAGTGGGACAACCACGTTCCGGGGCCGCAGCCGAGCATCTTCTTCCGGCGGCGCGTGCTGGAAGAAACGGGGCTTGGCGACGAATCCATGCACTACGGCATGGACTACGACCTGTGGCTGCGCATGGCCCTTGCCGGACACGTGCGGCGGTACGTGTCCGCGCCGCTGGCGTTCTATCGTTTTCACAGTCTGTCGAAGAGTGGCGACGTGCAGGACTGGTCACCGTTCTACCATGACTGGCAGGCCTGCTTCAGCCGCTACCGGAGGCATTCGCGGGTGTTGCCGCGCCAGCGCATGCTGGCCGTCGCCTATCCGTTGCTGCGTGCCGCCGGTGCCCGTGAGCGCGCGGCCCTGTGCGGCGCCTTGGCCCAGTGCGCCAAATGGAAGTTGCGGGACATGGAACTGGTGCTGGTGACGGATGCGGACGGGGTTGCGGATCGGTTTGTGCCCGCCGATGAAGATGCCGCAGGACTGCACGACGTGTTGCCAAGGCTGGGTCGCCTGAGTCTGCCGCTGCGCATCGTCCGTTCCGCCATGCCGGACGGACACGCCTTCGTGAACGCAGTCCTTGGCGCCACGTCCGCCTTTGCCGTGTGCATGCCGCTGGTAACGTCGCAGGTGTTGTACGAGCAATGGTTCGTCCAGCCGTTGAACGCGTTGGTGGACACCCCGCAACTTGCCTGGGCTCCCCTCGTGCTGCGGGGGGGGCGTGCGCCCAGGCATCCCCTGCTTCCGGCGCAGGGGGAACTGGGCTGCCTTGCCGTGCACCGCCGGGAAGCGTTGGCGGCGTATCTGGAAGCGGCGGGTGTGGTGAGGGGCAATGTGCACGGTGCGCCGGAAGTCCCCTGTGGGCTGGAGGTCCGCAAGGAGGACCACGGCGCGGGGACGGGCTTCGTACACCTGGAGAGCCAACAACCCAAAAGCTGAGGAAAGCGTATGCATGCCGTCATTCTTGCCGCTGGTGTGGGAACACGTCTGGGGCGTCCCTTTCCCAAGTCTCTTTCGGTATTGCCCACGGGTGAGCGCATCCTGGGCCGTCAGATCCGCCTGCTGCGCGAGGTGGGGGTGGAGAGGGTCACTGTCGTCGTGGGTTTCAAGATGGCGCTGATCATGGAAGAATACCCAGATGTCTTCTATTGCTACAACAATGTGTACTATGTGACCAATACGTCGAAAAGCCTGCTGCATTGCCTGCGCCGTCTCGACGATGACGTGCTGTGGATGAACGGTGACGTGGTGTTCGACAGTCAGATACTGCAAGAGGTGCTGGGGACGGAGCGACACAACCTGGTCTGCGTGGACCGGAAGCGCTGTGCGGATGAAGAGGTGAAGTACCGCGTGGACGGCAACGGCAACATTGCCGAGATATCCAAGACCGTCTCGGAGCCGCTGGGCGAGGCCGTGGGCATCAACCTTGTGCGGCGGGAATCGCTTTCGGCTTTTGTCGCGGCGCTCGACCAGTGCGACGACCTGGATTATTTCGAGAAGGGCATGGAACTCTGCGTGCGCGGGGGGATGGCGTGGAAACCCTTTGACATTTCGGCGCACCGCTGCATCGAAGTGGATTTTCAGGAAGACTGGCAACAGGCCCAGGCCATGTTCCGGGAAGGTTAGCCGTCGCCACGAAGGCGTCACTGCGCCCCTTGCCGCAACCGGTCGACGCGAACGTCTGAAGGCCGCCACGCCCCTGCGGGCATGGCGGCCTTTTTCATGCGGTTTGCCGGGCTACAGCAGCCGGTCCCGGATGTATCCGCACACCCGGTGCGACGCTTCCGCGTCGATCCGGGCGAAGGCCTTGGCGCGCAGGGCGCGCCTGGCCTCGGCGTGGGGGTCTTCTCCGGCGAGGCACGTGCGCAGCAGGGCCTCCATAAGCGCGTCCTGGGTGCGGACATGGACCCCGGGCGTCATGGCTTCATAGTTGTAGAAAAGCTCTCGGTCTTTCGAGAGGTATTTTTCCTTGTCGTACGGAAAGAATATCAGTGGCTTATCGGTGATAAGGAAGTCGAAGTAGATGGAAGAGTAGTCCGTGACGAGCGCGTCCGCGAGGGGGAGCAGGGCGTAGATATCCTTGTGGCTGTCGTAGATGACGAAGTTTTGCAGCTTCGAGAAGGATGCCACGGGCACGTAAGGATGGAACTTGGCCAGAATTATCAGGTTGTGCCGGGCGCACAGCCTGTCCAGCAGCATGGGGTCCATGGCCCCGTCTTCTAGGAAATTGCCGCCCGTGTCGCGGAAGGTGGGCATGTACACCACGACCCTTCCGCCTTCCCTGCGGTGGCGGGCAAGCCGCGCGTATATGGCGGCATCGACGCCGAGCATGTCGCGCTGCGTGACGGAGCGCATCAGGATATCGTTGCGGGCGAAGCCCAGTTCCGGAAAGTCGCGGGCCTTGAATGCCTTGGAGAACAGCTCTTCCGTCACCCATGGCGATGTCGAGGGTACGGCTGCGTAACCGGAATACTGTTGCTCAAGGTAGCGCGTCTTTTCGGGGTTCATGTTCACGGAAGAAGCTATTTCCGGAAAACCGATCTTCTTGAGTGGAATGCCGTGCCACAGTTGCAGGACGCGGCTTTTGTCGACAGGGCTGTCGGCCAGGGCGGATTCGTGGGGAAAACTTTCGATCACGATGGCCACGGCCCGGGCAATGTCGTCCGCAGTGCATCGGCGCAGGAAAGGCAGCCCGGCCGCTTGCAGCAATTCTAGGTCGTTGTGGGTCTGCGGAGCAAAGCAGGGGGCAAAGCCGTAATCGTCGCGCAGGGCCTGCAGGTAGCTGTATTTGACGTTGAGCATGCCGCCGAGACGGCCGGCAAAGAGGACAAGGGGCTTGCTGCTGGTCATGGCGGCTCTTTTGTTGTCGGGCTGCGGGGGCGGAAGGGATGCGGGCGGCCAGGGGCGGTGCCGACGCATTTGCGGCAGTATAGGTCGGACGGGCGTGGTTTGGAAGGGGCGTTGCCCGCTGGGCGGACATGGTGCGAGGCATGGTGTCGGCGTGCCGGGTGCCTCGTCGTTTTGTTGACGCCGGGGTACAGGCAACCATCGGGGGAACGCACCATGGGCGGGGCTTGCCGCGGGGGCGGCGATGGGAGACATTGGCCTGGAAAGTGCAATAGACATCTGTTGCCCTATGTGGCGTACGGCGCCCATCATGCCAACGCACGACAACGACAGGAACGACGAGGAACGCATGGCCCGCCTGCTCAATCTTGGCTGTGGAAGCACCTTCCACCCCGACTGGACGAACCTGGATTTTGCCCCGCGCCCCCCGCACGTGCTGGGGTACGACCTGCGCCACGGGGTGCCCTTTCCCGATGGCCTGTTCGACGCGGTGTACCATTCGCATGTGCTGGAGCACATGCCCCGCCGGGGCGCGCCGGGCTTTCTGTGCGAATGCCTGCGGGTGCTGCGGCCCGGTGGTATCCTGCGGGTGGCCGTGCCCGACCTTGAGGGAGCGGCTCGCGCCTACCTTGGCGCGCTGGAAGAGGTGGCGCAGGGTGCGCCCGGCGCGGACGACCGCCACGAATGGATGGTGATCGAACTGGTGGACCAGTTGACCCGCCACGTGCACGGCGGCGAGATGCTGGAGCATTGGCGGCGCAATCCGGTGCCTGCGCGTGACTTCATCCTGTCCCGCGTGGGTGCGGAGGCCCGCAGGAGCATGGACGCGGTGCGCGGGACGCAGGGCGGCGTGCCGGTGCGGCCAGGAGCGCACGACGTGGGGCGTTTCCGGCTGTCGGGCGAATGCCACCTGTGGATGTATGATCGGCATTCCCTGGCCCGCCTGCTGCGCGAGGCGGGGTTCGAGGACGTGCATGTCGTGCGCGCGGACGAATCCGCCATCAGGGATTTTGCCCGGTACGGGCTGGACGTGGAACCGGACGGTGCCGTGCGCAAACCCGATTCGTTGTTCATGGAAGCGCGCAGGCCGCGGCAGGCGGCGGAGCGGGCCCCACGTGTCGTCGGCTTTTGCATGAAGCATACGGGTGGTGCGGGCGGCGCGGCCAACAGGCTTCACCAGGGGCTGCTGGCCGTCGACGTGGAGTCGTTCCTGTACGTGGCGCACAGCGGTGCGCCGGAAAGGGGCGTGGCCGTCATTCCCGCCAACGGCGAAACCACGCTGGCCAGCGGCGACGACGGCTCGCTGGAACACAGCGGGTGGCCGCGTCTGTATGCCATGCGGCGGGCCAGGGCCACCTCCTATCCCCGCAGCCCGGCGCATTGCGAGATATTTACGGAAAGCGAGACCCCGGCGCGCATTTCCGAAATTCCCGGCATGGACGCTACGGACATCATCCAACTGCACTGGATATCGGGCACAGTGGACATCTGCCGCGATGTGGACTTCCTGCGTGGGCGGCCGCTGGTCTGGACGCTGCACGACATGAACCCCTTCACCGGCGGCTGCCACTACGCCGAAGACTGTCGGAGCTTCGAGCGGCACTGCGGCGCCTGTCCGCAACTGGGTTCGACGGACGAAAAAGACCTTTCGCGGGAACAGTGGATCCGCAAGAAGACCGCCTGCCGCGAATTGGACATCACCGTGGTCTGCCCCAGCAACTGGCTGGCGGGGGAGGTCCGCCGCAGTTCGCTGCTCGGGCGGGCCGATGTGCGCGTGATCCCCAACGGGGTGCCCACGGATGTCTTTAGGCCGCTCAACCGGCAGGCCATACGCCAGTCGCTGGGCCTGCGCCCGGATGAGTTCGTGCTGCTTTTCGGGGCGGACAACCTGCAAACACGGCGCAAAGGCTTCGCCGAACTGGCGGCGGCGCTGGAATTGCTACGGGCAGAGGGCGGCGCGCCATTCCGCCTGTTGACCTTTGGGCATACGGGCAACGTGGACTTCGGCCGCCTGTCCGTCCCGGTGGAGCACCTCGGTGTGCTGCACATGCCGGGTGAGGTGGCGCTAGCCTGCAATGCGGCGGACTGCCTGCTCATGCCGTCGCTGGAGGACAACCTGCCCAACGTGGTGCTGGAAGCCATGGCCTGCGGGCTGCCGGTGGCCGGTTTCGCCACCGGGGGCGTGCCGGACATGGTGGAGGACGGTGTTACCGGCCGCCTGGCCCCCACCGGCGACAGCCGGGGGCTGGCCGCCGCCGTGGCCGCGCTGCGCGCCCTGCCCGCCGAGGCCATGCTGCGGATGCGCCTTGCCTGCCGCCAGACCGTGCTTTCGCGGTTCACCCTGCTGCATCAGGCGCGGGCTTACGCCGCGCTGTACGAGGAACTGCTGGCCGCGCGGCGGGGGTAGACTCCGAGAGCCAGCCGTTTTCCGGCCGACCCGTGCCGGGTTCATGAAAACGATCCGCCCGCGCTCCTTTCGGGGTGCGGGCGGTGTTTCTTTTGCGGTTTCCCGGTGGCGGGGCCGCGCCTTAGGGACATCCCGGAAATTGACGCTGCACACGACCTCTGCGGGATGCTGCGGGACGTTTTTACCGGCCGTCGTTCAGCGGTAGGCGAATACATTGAGCTGCATGTCGAAGCCGTCATGCAGGGCCCGGTTCACGAAGGGGGAATGACGCGGGCCGACATCCTGGATGTAGTACCGGAATCCGCAGTCCCGAAGCAGGGCGAGCAGTTCCCCCAGCGACTGGGGGACGCCCAGCCACGAATGGTACTCGAAGAACAGGTGGTCCACGCGAGCCAGCACGTCGCGGCAATCCGGCAGCACTTCCGTTTCCGCGCCCTCGATGTCCATCTTGAGCATGTGGATGCGGGGCATCCGGGCCAGCATGTCCCGCAGGCGAACGCTGGGGGTGCTGGCCGCCCCTGTTCCGGAGGCTTCGGCACCCGGGGTCGGGGCGATGTGCCCTCCGTCCGCGCCATCAGCCAGGAAATCCACGCCCCGGGCATGCACCCAGCACGCCGCCTGCTGTACGCGCACGTCAGCCGCGCCGTTTCTGGACAGATTGCTCTCCAGGTGGCGGGCGATCTTGCGGTCCGCCTCAAAGGCGACGATTTTAGCCAAGGGGTACAGGCGTTTGAAATACAGGCAACTCAACCCCACGTTGGCTCCGCAGTCCACGATAACCGGGGCGTCCGTCCCGGCATCGAAGCGGTAGACTTGGTCCACGAAGATGTCCCTGAACTGGTAGACGAAGCTTTTGCCGTCCACGATGCCGATCTCGTAGTCCAGACAGGAAATGCGCTTCGGGGTGAAGCGGTCGTTGTCCAGAGCCTGCTTGAGGGATTGGAATTGCATCTGGATCAACTGTGCAGAGAGCGGGATCATCGTGTTTCCTTAATTATTGCGGAGAAACGTCTGTTGCTGCATGCAGTCCCGCCGATATGGCTTCGGGGTATCACTGTCTGCTGGCGGAGTTGCCCAAACGGGCAAGCAGTTTTTGCGCGTATTCGTTGTGCGGAGAACGCCGCAGTTCTTCCTCCAGCGCCGCGCGGGCTTCGTCTTTCCGGCTGAGAGTCAGAAACGCCTTAGCCCGCAGGATGTCCAAACCGGGTGTGACAACCCCCAGTGCTTTGGCGGCGGCCAGCAGGTGTGCCGCATGCTGCGGGTTTCCAGCTAGCAGCAATGCCTCGGCAAGGTCCATAGCCTGATGCAGTAGCGGCGTAGCCACGGAGTCCTGCATCCTGCCGGAGGCGGAGAGCCGCCCCAGACTGGCGACGATGCGCTCGATGTCGCGCGGCGGAGGCACGGTGCCCGCCTCAAACGGAGCCGGTCGGATAGACAGGGGTACGGCTTCAGCCTGGGTGCTGGCGTGCGGCAGCTTGCGTCGGATGAGGGTGTCGAACTCCCTGATGCGACTGGCCATCGAATGATCGCGCTGGCACCGGGCGAGGCCTGCAGAGGCGATTTCTTGCCGTTCCTCTTCATGCGATAGGTAATACCGCAGCTTATCCATCATTTCCTTTTCCGAGGAATAGGTGATGATTTCTCTGTCGGGCTCGAACAGTTCGTCCAGATTGTCGTACTGTTCGGTAAGCAGGCAGGTGCCGACTCCCGTCGCCTCGAATATCCGCATATTGGCCGTTTCGCGTCCCGCAAGGTCCCGCACGCTGCCTTGTCTGTCTTTTGTGCCGATGCTGCCGCGCACGTCGAATACCATCCGGCTCGACCGTAACGCAGCATACATGTTCATGCCGTATATCGGCCCGATGTTAACCGCTCGGGTTAGCGGGGTGGCAGTTTCCACCTGTCCGCTTAGATGCATGCGCAGGGCGAGGCCATCTTGCACGCAAAGTTCGGCAAGCTTGTGCAGCATGCTGATGCGCGCCGGGTACTGGTTACCGTTGACCTGCCCGTAGAAGCAGACGTCGTAGCTTGCGGGCACCTGTCGCACTGCATCGGAAAATTGTTGTGGAAAGCCTGGGTAGAAATGGACGGCGTCACGCGCACCTTGTTCCAGCGCCCTGCTTCGCATGCCCGACAGGCAGGAGAGCATTACGTCGAATTCGCTGGCGTCCCAGTTGTCGGGAACGTTGGCGGCCCGCCAGCCCAGCACTAGCCGGGGGCGGAGGGACAGACGCCTGACGAATCGCGAATCGTAGGTGATGGGGTCTGAAAGGTACAGCACGTCGGGTTGGAATGCCTCGACCTGCGCGATCAGGATTTCTTCGAGGGAAGGGGCTCGGCGAGGCCCCCGGGCAAGACCATGCTCGAAGGCCCAAGCGTATTGCGACGGCAGGTTGTTACCGATGACGACCTGGCTCCGGTAGCCAAGCGGTTCCATATGGAACCCAAGCAAGTGCACTGCGGAAAAACCGTCCTGCTCAAGCAGCCGGGTTTGCGATGCGAAGTCCGTCTGCGCCAGTTGGGGATACTGCCCGTATACCGCCGCGAGGTATTGTGGGTAGAAGGTATGGATCTGCATGAAGCGCAGGAGGGGCCTTTCGGGGGCGGAGGCTTGATCGCGGGTGGGAATCCGAATCGCCATAATGAGTCCCTTATACTGCCGATCTGGAAGGCCGGACGATGGTATTGCAAAATGGATGGGGGGCAGCCCGCCACTAACTCCTCGTATAATGGCAGATTGTTAGGCGGGTAGCCGCAGATGGCGAGTCAGGTAGTCAGCAGAGTCGGATGCTGTTTTCCGTGGTGCGACATACCGTGTTGATGGCGCGTTGCCTGCTCCCCGCAAGGCCGTCGCCGACGGGGTTGATCTGCAAGGCGACCAACTTCATGGCGTGGCCCCGAGTTCCATGCGCGCGACGGCCAGCAGTTCGCCGATTCGCGCGTTTCCGGGCTGCAACTGAGTGGCCTCTTCATATTTCACGGTGGCAAGCTCGCGATGCCCTTTGGTTATCAGCTTTCCGGCCTGCACGACGAGCCAGCGCACCCGCGCCGCCTTGGCCTCTGGGCTGTCGTAACAGGGGGGGCAGAGGGGGCGCCGTTCGAGCATTCCCTCGGGCGTCAGATGGTAAGGGGCATCGGTGGTCCAGCCAAGCACGGAACCGGCCATGGCCCTGTTGCGCTGCGCTTCCAACCCGGTGAAAGCATTGGCCCTGTTTCCGGCATGGGCGTATCCGTGATCCTGATGCACGGCGGTGATGTATGCCGTGGCGTCGATGGCGGCCTTGCCCATGGCGACGGGCCATTTCATGAGCCAGTTGTCCCAGGCGCAACGGCCAAGGGCGAACGGCGGCATGCCGGCCCACAGCCCCCTGGTATGCACGAAGTAATCAAGCCCCGTTTCCGCGTGAAGGAAGCCGTCGGCTGCAATGGTTTGTCGCAGGGTGTCCCGCCAGCCGGAAGCGCTGAAATCGATCTCTTCGGTAATACAAAGATCCCAGCGCCTGCCCACGAGAAGGAACTCCTCGTGAGACGCCACGACCCTTTCGACCCCGGCCATGAAATCGTCAAACAGGATGATGTCTGCGTTGACGTAGGCGAGGATGTCGTTTTCGGCCAGTTGCGTCGCCGCGCGGAAGAGGCCGTCCACCAGTGGCGTGCCGAATTCGTTACGTGTAACTTCCGGCACGTGCCTCGCCCCGATTTCGCAGGCCATTTCTGCAATGCCAGTTTCGTCACCGAACAAAATGATCTCGGGGGGAGGCGTCAGTCGCGCCCAACTGCGGATTGCGTTTTTCTGGATTGTCGCCGCGTGCCCGGTAAACGGCTTGGGAATGGCGAAGATGGTCACCCCCTTCTTGCCGGTCTTGCGCAGTCCGTCCATGCCCAGTCGTTGGGAAAGGTCGCGCCGCAGCCGTTCGATACGCGCATTGGAGCCATTCAGTCTTCCGGCGGCGGAAACAAGACCGTGCGCTTCGATGAGCCCACCGAGCCGAGCGAAGCACGTGGCAAGGGCCAGGCATGCCTCGGGGCTCGGCTCCTTCTTGAGCAGGTCGTTCAGCAGCGTGGCGGCGTCGCTGGTCCTGCCTTGGCGGTAGAGTTGTTCCGCGGCGGCCAGCACACGCTGTACGACCGGGTGAGGACTGTCGATGCGCAATGGGTTGTATTCGACCGCACCCCATTCGGCATCGTCCCGCGCAAGGGGGGCGGGGCAACGCGCGGCGTGGGTTTGGCCGTCCCATTCGAACCACACGTGTTTGCCGCCCGGTGCGAATTGCAGGTCGATGCCGCGCGCGTTGACGAATTCGAGTAGTGGAACCACTTCAAGGAATCCCATGAAGGATCCGTTGTCGCGGTATGGGGCGTAATGACCGATGAAGCATTGCAATTCGTCAATTTCTGACAGCAATACATCGTTGAAATAATGTTGCGCCGTGGCGTGTGTGAGCCGCTCTGGGCTATGCCACAGGTCGTCGACAACCACCACGCTGCCGCGCGGCAGGATGGGCAGGGCATTTCGCAGCATATGCTCCATGATCGGTGCGCCCGGAAGGTCATGGGCGTCCACGAAAAGCAGCACTCGGTCGTTTTCGTTCCACAGGGCGGGGAAATCGAGCGTCAGGATGTCCTGCTCGTGCAGGGTGACGCGGGAAAGGTCCATCGGAAAGAATTCGGAGCTCTCCCGAAGAGGCTTGAAGCTCAGGTCCACCGCATGGATGCGGGCTGTTCGGGTGGCCAGCAGCCACGTACGCAAGGACAATCCGGACAGTGTGCCAAGTTCGATGATGACCGTTGGGTCGTGACGTCGCACGACTTCGGTCAGGGATTGCAGCGACTCTGCGGATTGGTCGCGGTAGTAGAGTCGGTGGTGGATGGCGGAGAACGCCTTGATCCAGTGTACGAAGGGGGGCTTTGCCGCGCACTCGGTTGCGTCGACCTGTGCTGTTCGGCCCGGAGTCCTGCCCGGAATGGTTTCGCGCAATTTCATGGCGGAACGTCCCCGGGGGGCGGGGTTGATCGCAAGTGTTTTTTCCCGCGCCTGCATGCTTATGCTGTCGCAAGACGAAATGTCCTCGACGGGCTTGGCGTGGCTGTCCGCGCCCGCGTGCCCCACGGCGTTTCGGGCGGTTCCGGCGTTTGTCGTGGCGCGCGCGGATGGGCTGTTCGTCGCATTTCGGCCCAGCGCTCTGTTTTCCTTGTAGAAAAATGCATCGCTGCTGGATATCTTCCTGAACGTATAACCCCACGATGTGAGCAACTCCGCGATTTCGTCCGGATGATAGCCGAACTGGGCGGTATTCCGTTCCTCGAACTCAAGCAGAATGCGCGGGAACGTGCTGCGTATCAATTGCTCGCCGCCAAGCAGGACGGGCAGTTCGCATCCTTCGGTATCTATCTTGATCAGGTCGACGCGGGAAATGTTTTTCCACTTCGCAACGTTGTCCAGCGTGTCCATCGGTACCGATGTTTCATGCCAGCCGTCGAACCGTTGCGGACTGCCAAGGCACGCCAAGCCGGAGTCCGTTCCCGATGCGGGAATCTTGAGTTTGGCGATGCCCTTTCTGTCGGAGAGCGCTACGGGAACGGTCTGGATATTGCTTTGCAGTGCATTGAGCGCAAGGTTGTTTTTCAGTATCCGGTAGGCTTCGGGGTTGGGTTCGAAGGCGTAGCCCCGGATTGTCCGGTTCAGCACGGGAAGCAGGCAATAGATGCCGGTGTTTGCACCGATGTCCAAAATGACAGGGTTCTTAACCCTACCAGTCTGCTCGTAAAAGAATCGGAGAGTTTCGGGGTCCCATGGGCGCGGCATGCCCGTGGCGGGGTCTTTGCCTTGCCATGCACCGCCTATCCGGGTGGCGCTCGGATCGATTTTCACTCTCGTGCCCAACAGCAGGTGCGCTTCGATCATCTGCACAGGGGTATCAACGGCGGGTTGCATGGTGGCGTGCTCCGTTACGTACCTGGTTGATGGAGAATCACAGTCGGCTCGGAGCCGCGTCCACGCACAGGTGCCATCCGGCCATCTTTTCCAGCATGCGGAATACACCATACGGCAGCATGGCGAAGTACCAGACCTTCTTGTATTCATAGCGCTTGTACTCGGGAATGGAGTACGGAAAGATATGGTCGGCCATGGCTTTCGTGACCGTGAACCCTTGCAGCAATTCCTTCACGCTGTTGTGCGAGTAACTGTAGGTCACAGGACAGCCCGTTTGTGCCTCGGAATACTTGGCAACCAGTTCGTCGAGTCGCCAAAAGGCGCCCTTGCCGTATTTCAATAGTATCCAGAGAACCTTCCACGAATAGCGATTGTAGACCATCATCTTAAATTCGCTTTGCGACCCCATGTATTTGCGGATTTCACGGATCGCGTTTTCAGGGTGGGGCGTGTGGTGGATGACCCCGAATGAGTAGACAAGGTCGTAGGCTTCTACCGGAACGAAGTCGGAAAGCCGCTCGGCGTTGGCCTGAATGAACGTGATGCGGTCTTGCAGCCCGAAGACCTCCGCCCGCCTGCGCGCTACCTGCAACGATTCGTCCGACAGATCCACCGCCGTTACCGTGGCCCCGACCCGGGCGAAGTTCATGGTGTCCGTGCCGATGCCGCAGCCGATCTCCAGAACCCTCTTGCCTTTCCATCGGGCAAATTCGGCGAACTGCGAGATATGCGGTTCCACGAAATATTTGCGCGCCTCGACTTCGTCGAAGTACTCGCGACTGCCGACTTCCTTGGTAGAATGCCGGATATTGCACGGCCGGTTGTTCCAGTAGCTGCGGACGTCATCGACCGTCTTGTCGGCGAATGCATTGGCTGTTGCGTTCATTGCGGTTCCTTGCGTGCTATTTGGGACCGAGTCCGATGGCTGCGTAGGCGAAGCGCGTGAAAGACCTGCCTTTGAGCTGGCGCCAGCAGTCCACCAGCACCGGATCTTCCCCGGCATTTCGTTCCGCCCTGTTCCAGTCCAGATCGTGAAACTGGGGCCAATCCGTCAGCAGCATGATGCATCGCGCACCGGCCATGGCGGCGTACGGGTCGTCGCACAGTTCGGCCTTGCCGGCGAAGGTGGCGGCAAGGCCCGGCAGAGCTTTCGGGTCGTGCAGGCGCACGCGGTAGCCTTGCGCCAGAAGGCGTTCGGCGAGCATGACCGGCTGCGCCTCTTCGACGATGTGGGTGCCCGCTTTGTAGGAAAGACCCAGTAGCGCCACGGTGCCGCCGGAAGGCACCGCGTCACGCACGGCTTTTTCCAGCCGTTCCACCACGGTACGGTTGATGCCCACTACCGCCGGACTCAGCCGGACGCTAATTCCCCCTTTCTCCGCAACACGCTGGAAGGCCAGATTGTCGCGGGGAAAGCACGGCCCGCCGAAACCCAGCCCGCCTTTCAGGTACTTGCCGCCCACGCGCGTATCCGCGCCTATGGCCGAGGTCACAACATCCACATCCGCGCCAGGCACCCGCTCGCACACTGCGGCAAGTTCGTTGGCGAAGCTGACCTTCATGGTCACGAAGCAATTGAGGGACAGTTTGGTGATTTCCGCATTGGTCAGACTCATGACCGCATATGCCGGAGAACTGTCGACCATGGACGCGTACAGTTCGCGAATGGCAGCCCCCGAGCGCACATCCGACGCGCCGATGAGCACCATGTCCGGGTTCAGGAAATTGTGGATGACCGATCCGAGGGCTATGAACTCCGGGTTGTAGACCAGACCGAAATCCTGGCCGCAAATTTTGCCCGTAAGTTCTTCCAGCAATGGCCGGAAAACGATTTCGCACGAAGTGGGCATGATCGTGGAAACCACGTTCACGATGTGGAAGCCCTGTTTTTCACGCAAAGCAGGGGCAAGCTGGCGCAGTACCTGTTCCACGTACTCGTTGGTAAATGCGCCGTCTGCCTTGCTTGGCGTGGGTACGATGATCAGTGTGGCCTCGGACCCGCGTACCGCTTTGGCGTGGTCCATGGTGAAGTGCATGTTGGGGCGCGCTTTTTCGAGCAGTTCCGGCAGGCCGGTTTCGTCGATGGGGCAATGACCAGCCGCAAGCTGCCGGATAACTGTTTCGTTATTGTCCACGCCGATGACGTTGTGCCCCTTGGCGGCGAAACATGCGGCAGAGCACAAACCCAGTTTGCCGAGTCCGATGAAGGAGATGTTCATTGCGGGCTCTAGATGAATTTATGGGTCATGCTGTCATTCAGGATGACCTGTTCATATATCTGGTTGTGCGGCTGGTAGGTGCAGCGCGGGCATTCTGTGACGATGTCGATGGCGTCGTGCATTCGCCAGTGGCGTCTGCCACCCCACACCCTGCCGATCTCGTTTACATCCTCGCAGTCGGTCAACAGCTCTAGCTTCGAGTCGCCCCGCCTGTCGCAGCACAACCCCATAACAAAGGCGTCTTCCGGGGCCTGTTTGTTACTGGGCGGCGCAATGACAGCGGTCATGAACAGCGAGTAGCATTTGTCGAAGCAGTTGGACCGGCCGAACTGGTCGTTGAACTTGTGGGTGACGCCGAAGACACCGAAATTCTCGTCGTCCAGTTCCTGAGCCATGGCTATCTGTTCGTTGAACAGTTCAACTTCTTCGGGGGTGAAGACTATTTCATCTGGCGTGCCGATTTTATCCCAAGGAGTCCCGGCGGGCCGGAAATGGATGCTTTTGCAGCCGATTTCTTTGGCCAGTCGGGCGGCTTCGAATACGTCGGCGATGTTCTCGCGGTAGAGCAGGAACTTGTAGTTCAACCCGTACGAGGGGTGCTTTTTGCCAAGCTGGGTATTGTGGCGGCGGGAATAGTCCGCGAGCAGGGCAATGTTTTCTATGACCTTCTCGAAGGTGCGGGATTCCGGCTTGAGACCCTTCAGCGCATTGAACGTCGCGGGGGTGCCCGCATCAACGGAAACACCAACCCATGTGCACTGCGACAAAGGATCAACAAAGTCGGCAATGCGCGAGCCGTTGGTAACCATGCCGACTTCCACGCCGTTGGCTACCACCCGATCCACAAATTCGCCGGTGTCGGGGTTCAGCAGGGGTTCGCCCCCACCCGCAACACAAATGGCTTTTACCCCAACGTCATCGGGGTTGGGACTTGTTCCCCATCTGGGCAGAAAGTCGGCAAGGCCGTTCAGGGTATGGCGCGAAAGCCTTAGGTTGCGGTGTTTGCGAATATATTCGGCGTTGCACCACGCGCAATCGAAGTTGCAGATGTTCGTCGGATCAACGGTGATAAGGACCGGGGCGGGAACAGACCTGCCTCGTCGTATTTTGCGCCAGCGGTCGACATGTACCAGCAGCTTGTAACTGTTGAACGGGTTCCAGCGTTTCTGGGTTGTCCATTCGCCGGGCTTGGCGGTGATATCTTTTAACCGTGTGATCGGTGGAAGTGTGGTCATAGTTGCCTCCGCAGTCACCTCTCTGCTATTTTTATGCCAAGGTGTGGGGTGGTCGGTCGGGTACCCATAATGGAGGGACAACGGGAAGGTTGCGGGCACTGATAGCAGAAGACATTGCATTACCATAAAGCCGGTTATGCCTCTTGTGGTCGGGAACGGGGAGAGGCGCGAAGGCATCTTGTCAGAACTATGACGATGTTCGAACCGCCGAGTGGCGTTTTTGTCGTCCCAACGGCGGAGAGTGGCGCATTATGCGGCGCGACGGTCAGTATGTGTTGAGAGGGCACCGTTTCACTCTCGTCGCGTGTCGAGCGCTTCGCTGTAATGCCCCCCGCAAGCAGGTGCCTGCAAGTGCAGGATGCGGCGATGGTGGCGCCGAACAGGAGGCAGATTCGGCATCCGTCACGCGCTTGGCGATATTGGTATGGGGGGCACGCAGGTTGGCGGCAGGGTCGATTCTGGGTGCAGGTATTTCAGCGAACCCAGGTTGGTGCTGGTCTAGGCAGCGGGCTTACGGCCCCGTGCCCGGAGTACGTGGCGGCCAGTTCCGGTATCCAGGAAGGAGGCTGCCACGCTCATCAGCAGCAGGGCCGGCAGGAACCTGGCGTAGTTGTTGCGTACTTCGCGTCGCGCATCCCGGACGCGGGGCAGGAGGTGGGGTAGGGGCGAGTCGCCCGCATCAGCTCTTGGGATCGCCCTTTCGCGCGGGCGCGCAGTCCCCTTCGGTCAGGAACGAGCGTTCCTCGTCGGTGAGCACGACGCGTTCGATTATGGGATACGCTGCGCTGGGAGGATACGCCGCGCCTGTCCTCACCATTTCCTCGCGCCAGACGCCGGGCTGCGCGGGTTCCCGCTCGCGCGCCATCAGGACGAGCCGCTTGGAGTGCTCCAGCAGCCGGGCGAAGCGCCCCGGCGCGTGCAGCCCGCTTTCGCGTCCTTCGTGGCTGCGCGCGGAATACAGGGTGTGCGGCACGTGGACGAAGCGCGCCCCGCCCAGGGCGAAGCGCAGGAAGCATTCGTGGTCGTCGGCGTCGGCGGTTTCGTCGAAGGGGCCGAAGCGGTCGTGCAGGGCGCGGCGGTACAGCTTGGCCACGCCGCACAGGTACCAACTGCGGAACGAGGCGTCGAAGGAATGTTCCGGCAGGCGGAATTCGCGCAGGATGCGCATGTCGTCGTCCACCACGAACATGTCGGCGTAGGCGAAGTCCGCCGTGTCGTCCATGAGCGGCCGGGCCAGGGTGGAGAACAGTTGCGGGTGGCAGATGTCGTCCGCCGGGACGAAGGTGCAGTACTCCCCGGAGCACTGCGCGAGACCCCGGTTGTAGTTGGCCGTGGACCCCGCGTTGGATTCCGCCCGCAGGAACACGATGCGGCGTCCCGTGCGGGCGTAGCGGGGATGCACGGCGCGCTCGATGACGTCGGCCGTGGCGTCGTAGCGGCAGGCGTACGAGGCGGTGGCCCCGGCCACGTCGCGCAGGAAGCGCCGGAGCACCGCCACGGAATCGTCGGTGGAGGCGTCGTCGGTGATGACGATCTCCAGGTTGGGATAGTCCTGGAACATCAGGGAATCGAGGCACGCCCCGATGTACCGGCCGTGGTTGTAGCTGGGCACCACCACCGAGATCAGCGGGTGGCCGGAGTGCGCGGTACGGTGGCTTTCGTCCGTGTTCATGGCTGCTCCTTCGCGGGCGTTGCCCCGCTCCCCCCGATGTTCCCCCCGGTTTCCCCCCCATCGGGAAATCCGTAGTAGCTGACCCGGAACGGCGCGGGGTAGTCCCCGGCGTTCAGGACGGCCCGCGCCAGCCCCGGTGGCGGTGGCGGCGGCGGGGTAGTCGCGCAGGCCAACAGGGCGGCGTTGATGGCCGCCGGGTCGCGCATCAGGTCCGTGGCCAGGCGCAGTCCGTACCCCCACGCGGCCATACGCTCCGCGGGCGCGCCCAGATCGAAGGTGACTGGGTACAGCCCGGCCAGCACAGCCTCGGACAGGGTATAGGAATACGTTTCCGGCCACACGGCGGGCAGGAAGGCCAGGTGGTACGGCTCACCCCCGTTCGCGGCCAGCAGGCCGGGCAGTTCGTCCGCGCCGTAGCGGCCGGTGATGGTCACCCCAAGTTCGCGCAACGTATCGTCGCGGTCGGTGTAGCCCACCACGGTGAAGTGCAGAGGCAATCCGGCCTCGCGGGCGTGGCGGGCGCAGTCCTCCAGCACGTGCGACCCCTTGTGCGGGCCAATGGCACCGATGACCGCCACCCGCAGGGGCTCGCCCCGTGCGTAGGGCACGCTGGTCGCGGGGGGTGACGTTCGGGGCGGCGTTTCCGGGTGGGGCCGCACGGCGATGCGCGCGGCACAGCCGGGAAAGTGGGCGGCCAGCCGCCGGGCGGTGTCCCGGCTGGGGGTGAAGATGGCCCGTGCGCCGTCCAGCAGCGTGGCCCACGCCACGCGCCAGCGTACGATGTCCGTGTTGCCGAGTTGCGGTGTTTCCGCCGCGATGCAGGCGGCGCAGCGCCACGGCGCGCCGCCCTCCATCTGCCCATCCTCGTTCAGCGCCGTGGGGCAGGGGTAGCCGTCCGGCCCGATGCAGGTGATGCGCGGGCACAGCGCGGAGAGGTCGTGCGCGGTGACGTCGTAGGGGATTTCCAGCAGCCGGGCCACCAGCGGCAGCAGTTCCGGCGCAACGTGCGGGTACCCAGCCAGGTTGTGCACGTGGATGTGGCCGATGTTCAGGTCCGCCAGCACTTCCAGCAGCGCGCCGAAGTCGGGCGGCAGGTCGAAGGCCAGATTGGGCAGGTGCAGCGGCTGCGACAGGTTCACCGTCCACACGCACCCGGCGTCGTTCCCGCGCGGGCGCAGCACCAGTGCGGGCGTGCCTTCCGCCGCCAGCCGGTCGCACAGGTCCTGCACGTGGCGCTCGGTGCCGCCGCCCCAGTTGTGGGTGACCATCAGCACCGGGCGGGCGGCGAGAGAACATGCGCCCGGTGCAAGGCTTGGCGCGACGGACGCCGTCTCTCGGACGCCATGCAGGGCGCGGCGCAGCCGGTCGATCTCCCATGCCCGGCGGGCCGGGCGTTCCGTGGCCGTCCGCATGCGGAGCGCATCCGCCAGCAATTCCTCCGCCCGCGTCCAGCCCAGCCCGGCCAGGGCAAGGTCCAGCCGGGCGGCGGGCATGTCCGTTTCCGGCTGGCCGTAGCAGCGGGTTTCCAGCACCGCGCGGGCAAGGTCCGCCGGGTCGCGCACCTCGGTCCCGCACGGCGGGGGCAGCGCGCCGCTTTCCAGACGTTCGCGCGGGATGCACAGTAGCGCGCCCTCTTCCGCCGCGCCAAAGATGTTGCGCGTCGCTCCCCGGTGGTTGGCGGGATTGAAGGCGGCGTGGCGCAGATGGAACACGGCGTAGTCCCACCCCAGCGCCAGCCGCGCGGCCGGCCAGGCATGGGCGAAGTCGTTGCACTCCATGTGCAGCACCGGGCGGCAGGCGCGGATGGTGCGTTCCGCCCCCAGCAGGATATCCGCCTCCATCCCTTCGGCGTCCACCTTGATCAGGTCCACCCTGCCGTCGTGGCGGCCTCCCCGTCCGTCCACCGCCTGGCCGGGGGAGGGGGCGGGCGCGGCCCGCAACTCGTCCAGCCGAAGCACGGGCACTTCCGCCGTGCCGGATGCACCGCCGGTGGCGACGCCATCCGCGAACCGCAGGCGCACCATGCCGAGGTTCTGCCGACCCTGCCCGGCGATGCGCGGCACATGGGCCGTGCCCGGCCGGCTGCCCGCTCCGGCGCGCAGCGTCGTGACGACTTCGCACAGTCCGTTGGCGGCAACGGTGCGCAGCAGCAGCTCGAACAACTCCACCTGGGGTTCCAGCGCCGTCACGCGCCCCCCCGGTCCGACCATGCGGGCAAAGGCCACGGCGTGGGAGCCCGCGTTGGCTCCCACGTCCAGCACATGGCCGCCGCGGGGCACGTAGGGGGCCAATGCGTCCAGTTCCGCTTGCGCCCACTCGCCGTACTGCATGAGCGAAGCGCCCACGGGCACGTCGAAGTCAAAGTGGTGGAGCAGCCCGTACCGGCAGGAGAGAAGGCGCACCCGCTCTTCCAGCCACGGGGGCAGCGGCCGGGGAGAGGGCGGATCCGCAGCCGGGATGCGGGCGGCAGGGGTGTCGGCGTTCCTGGGGGGCGTCATGCGGGGCGTTCCTTGCGTGCGGGATGTGTCGCGGCATGTTCCACGGGGCGGTGCGCGTCCGACGGGGCAGGGCGTTCCGTAAGGTACGCGGCAAGCGCCATGCCCCTTGCCGCGTCCAGCCGGGAGTTCACCAGCATGCCCTGTGCCCGTCCGATGGGCACCGCGTCATAGGGCAGGGTTTCCGGGCCGGTATCGCGGTCTCCGGGGGTGGCCCGGCGGCGCGCGGCGCGCACCAGGGTCAGCGCGCCGTCGCGGGACCAGACCGGGGGAAGATCCTGCCTGCGGGCGGGAATGCCGGGCACGGAAACGACCTCTCCCGCCGTATCCACCCGTTTCAGATGCGCCGGATGCGCTGGGGCGGGGGATACGGAGCAGACGGCGCGGGGCGGGAGGCACGGCTCGTCGGGAGCGGCCGGTTTTCCTCCGGATTCGTTTCCGGGAGCCAGCGCAGAAGCGAGAAAGGCGCGCAGGGTGGCGGCATCCAGCAGGGCGGCCCGGCCATCCACGTACAGCACGTCATGTCCGGCAAGGACGGGATGGCCGGGGAACGCTGTCCCTTCGGCAAGGTCCGCGCGGCGGAACAGGGGCACGGGCCACTCGCGCGCCGCCGCGCGGCAGGCGGGCACGCTGGGCGGGGGGAGCAGCGGCAGGCCGTAGCGGGTGGCCACGGCACGGGCCATGACGCCCCGGCCCGCCACGAAGACCGGCATGGCGGAGCGGTGGTCCCGGTCGGCGTCCGGCGCATTCAGGGCCCGCAGCACAGTGTCCACCGTCCTGCAGGGCGCGGGAACGCCCTCCAGGCACAGGTACGGAGTTTCCGGGGCGGGGGCCGTTCCGTCCGGGGGAGGCTCCGGCCCTTCGGGCGGCAGCAGCACCACGCAGGCCAGGCGGCCATGGGAACGCGGGCAATGAAGCGGGGACGCCGTCGATTCCGGTTCGGGGGATTCCGGCCGGGTTGCGGGGCAGTGCGCCGCGATGTCGCCGGGGCCGCAGGGGGGGAAATTGACGGAGGAGTTTTCCAGCAGGCGGGCTGCGGCGAGATCCCAGGGTTCGTCCACGTCCAGTCCTTGCGCGGCGGGTATCACATGGGCCACGGGGTTGCCGTCGGGGGCGGGGGGCACGGTCATGTCGGGCCGCAGCCACGGCTCGATGCGGTAGCGGGGGCGATGGCTTTCCAGCGAAAACGCGCCGCATTGGAGAAAGCGTTCCCCGCCATGCGGACCTTGGCCCCGGCGAGGCCGCGCGTCATGGGCAGGACCGGGCAGGGGAGCGGGCACGCCGTCGCGCAGGGTCAGGAAGTCCAGCGACGCGGAGGGCAGCCGGGCCACCGTGTGCAGGGCGGGGCGGTTGGCCGCCGTCAGCCGGTCGAGGGCGCGGGGAATTTCGGCGGGGTCCACGAAGGGGTGGGTGGCGGAAACCGTGAGCAGGAAGTCCGGCACCCGCCGCTCCACCAGCAGCATCCACATCTGCGCGAACATCCACGGGTCGAAGGGCGACACGCGGTCGCCCGCCAGTTCCGCCGGACGCAGGAAGGGCACGTCGGCCCCGGCATGGCGGGCGGCGGCCGCTATGTCCGGGCAGTCGGTGTTGATCACCACCCGGCGCACCTCCGGCACGGCCCGGCACACGTCCACGGCCCGTTCCACCAGCGCGCGCGCGCCCACCCGGCGCAGGGCCTTGCGCGGCACCCCGCGCGAGCCGCCGCGCGCAAGGACCATGGCCACCACGTCCCAAGAGTGGCGTGGGATGTTGCAGTCCCTGTGGGCCGGGTCGGACAGCCGCTCGGCGCGGATGCGCGCGCACTCGGCCACCCACCGGTCCAGCGCCCCGGACGGCAGGCCGTGGTCACGCACCCGTTGCGCGGCGCGGTCGGCCCGGCCCAGCCAGAGCCGCTCCGTCACGGCCAGCACGCACTGTTCCGGAGGCATGATGGCCGGATCAGGCAGGACGGGGTAGCTGCCGGGCAGACCCGGCGGCGGGGGCGAGAGAGGATGCGGCGCATCGTCGATCTTTTGCGCCGCCTCGTGTCGCGCCGCGTGCACCAGGTCCGGCAGGGTCACGGCAAAGAAGCGTTTCGCCGGGCCGTCCAGCGCAAGGTCCGGCTGCCGCCAGTTCCGGGCGGCGGCCACGGGGTCGCGGGCCAGCGATGCGTAGGCCGCGCCGTACGCTGCGGCGATGCGTTCCGGCCGCCAGTGGGCTTCCATCCACGTGCGGGCGGCCCGACCCACCTCTTGCGCCTCGTCGGGGTGGTCCAGCAGGTGGCCCAGCACGTGGGCCGCGTCCTCCAGCCGCACGTCGACAAAAGGAGATGAGTCCGGGGGGCAGGCGTCAGTGGGATGGGTGTCGGGGCCCGCCATGTGAGCCAGCACGCGGCGGCAGCGGCCATCCAGGTGGGCCAGCACCGGCTTGCCCTGGGCAAGGCCCTCCAGCCCGGTTAGGTGGCAACTGCCAGTGACCAGGTCGTCCACCACGATGCGCGCCAGACGCTTGGCGGCCAGGGTCTGGGCCAGCGGCGTCCTGTGCACCAGATGCCAACTGGCCCCGCGCGGCAGGCACGCGGCGCGCACGGCGGCCTCGGCCTCGGGCCGGGCCTTGGTGTTCCAGCGGTCGGCCCAGGCCGAGTGCAGCCGGGTGGGCGACAGGAACACGTCGTGGCGTAGCGGGCCGTGTACGGCCGGGTCGTGCGGCAGGTAGTCCGCGTCGTCGATGGGCAGGGGGTTGGGCACCACCCGCGCGCGGGGGTAGCAGCGTTCCTGGAACTGGCCCACCACCAGCGCCGGGATGGGCTGGGCCAGCAGCGCGGCCGGGGTGATGCCCATGCGGCCCGCCACCAGTCCCGGTTCGCTGTGGAACTGGCGGACTGCCAGGACGTTCTTTTTCGGCAGCGCGCCCCTTTCAGCCAGCGCCCGGAAGTCGATGGGCGCGAAGTGGCGCGAATCCAGGTCCAGGTAGTTGTGGAAGTGCAGGATGTCGGCCTGTTCCGCCAGTTCGCGGGCCAGGTCCGGCGTTTCGTCGAACACCACGTCCTGCCCGAAGTCCTCGCTGCCGTAGCGGGTCAGGTCCACCAGCCGGGCCGTGCAGCCGGGCAGGTGGGCGTTCAGCGCCCGGACCAGGCGCAACGGCGCGCCCGCCAGCGGGGTGACGGCGAAATGGACGACGCGCATCACGCGGCCCCGGTCCCGGAATCCGGGGCTTCCCCCCCGTCTCCCGTTTGCACCGGCATGGCCAGCATGGCGGGCAGAAGCTGCCCGTCGCGCGGCAGGGCCACGGTCAGGGAATTGCCGACCACCGCGTCCCACAGTTCCGGCGACAGGCCGTCGCCGGGGCTCTTCACGGCCAGGTCGTCCGGGGCCAGCACCGTGCCCGCCGCCAGGTCGCGCGCGGCCACCAGGCTTTTGCGCAGCTTCACGGCCATGGCCGCCTCGGTGGGGGTGACGCGCTTTTCGGTCACGCCCATGGCCCGCTCCACCTCGCGGATCATCCGGACCAGCAGGGCCAGGTCGTCCGGCTCCAGCGAGGCTTGGTGGTCGGTGCCGCGCTGGGTGCGGTCCAGGGTGAAGTGGCGCTCCACCAGGCACGCCCCGCGCGCCACGGCGGCCACGCTGGGGCCCATGCCCCGCTCGTGGCCGGAATAGCCCACGGGCAGGCCGTAGCGGCGGGCCAGTTCGTCCATCACCGGCAGGGCGATGTCCGCCTCGTCGCAGGGATAGCTGGAATTGCAGTGCAGCAGCACCACCTCGCGGTGGCGGGCGCAAAGCTCGGCCACGGCCCGGTCCACCTGTTCCAGGGTGCTCATGCCCGTGGACAGCACCACCGGCAGGCCCAGCGCGGCCACCCGGCGCAGCATGGGCACGTTGACCACGTCGGCCGAGCAGACCTTGAGCAGTTCCACCTTCAGGCCGGCCAGCACGTCCAGGCTGGGCGCGTCCCAGGCCGAGGCGAAGAAGACCATGCCCAGCGATTCGGCCAGCTGCTTCAGTTCCGCGAACCGGGCGGCGGAAAGTTCCAGCGCGTCGCGGTGTTCGCCGTAGGTGGCCCCGAAGCTGTTGGGGCCGCCATACGCGGCGCGCGCGCCCTCCGTCGTGAGCAGGGCCGAGGTGTCGCGCTTCTGGAACTTCACGGCGTCGGCCCCGGCGCGGGCGGCCTCGCGCACCATGCGCCGGGCGGTGTCCATGTCGCCCTGGTGGTTGTTGCCCACCTCGGCTACCACCAGGCACGGGCAGCCGGGGCCGATGCGGCGGCCCGAGGCCAGGGTGACGACGGGCGCGGCAGGGCCTGCCGCAAGGGGAGTGGCGGGGAAAGCGTTCATAGCAGCACGACGACCTCCCGCGCCGATCCGGGCATGCCGGGCATGGCCAGCAGCTGTTGCTGGATGGCGCGCTGGTGCGCGAACGAGGCCACCACCACCGCGTCCACGGCCAGCAGGCCGGGTTCGGCCAGCAGGGCCGCCGGGGGCTGCACGGTATGCCCGTGGAAGGGGGCGCCGTGCTTGGCCTCGTCGTTGTCCACCACCAGGGTCACGGCGAAGGGGGTGCCTTCCAGCGCGGCCAGCACCACCTCGCCCGTTTCGGCCGCGCCGAACAGGGCGAGACGCAGTGGGGCAAGGGCGCTAGGGGTGGGCGCGCCTTCCGCGTGGCGGGCGGCCAGCGGTTCCAGCCGCCGCCGCACCAGTTCCTTGATGGAGGCGAACCCGCGCACCATCTCGGCGCAGTACTGTTCCAGCATGCTGCGCCGCGCCTCCTGCCCCTTGTCGGTGAGTTTGTAGGCGAAGCTCTTGCGGTTCACCGGGGCGAACTGGACCATGCCCTCGCGGTGCAGTTCCGCCAGGTACTGGTTGACCATGGCGCTGCTGGTGCGGCTGAACCGGGCCAGCTGGGTCTGGCTGAGCCGCTCGTTCTCGGTCAGCGCCTGCACCACGGACAGCAGGCGCAGCTTCTTGGATGGCCGGATGTAGTCCTTGCCCTGGAAGAACATGGAGCCCCCGAAAAATCGTTCAGTATGTTTATGATCGATTTTGGCAGGCCAGGGGGGATGTGTCAAGCAGGGTGCGGAAACTTCGCGGCTGGCCCCCGCAGCGGTTATCCTTGACGCATGGCCGCTTCCGGGGCAGTGCTCATGAACGCGCGGCGCACGGGCCACGGGCCCGCTCGGGGGAGCGCAGGCCGCCGCGCACCATGCACCACGGACGCACGACCACTCGGGGGCATGCCGCGCCAGAGGCATGCCGCAGGAGCATCAATGGCATTGTTCGGAAAGAAGGACGAGGAACACGCGGTAAATCTGGTGTACCAGCAGTTGCGCCTGGCTGCGGACCGCCGGGCGCGGTTCTACGTGGTGGTGCGCACCCGCGACGGCAAACAGCATTCGCTGCCGGGGCTCATCGAATCGTACGAAGGTCCCACCCTGCTCATCGACATGTCCAGCGGGGTGCGGCTTTCCTCGGCGTGGAGGGGGCAGGTGGTGGAGTGCTACTTCCGCATCGTGGCCATGGCCCCCCAGCGCACGGAACAGCATTTCATGTTCGCCTCGCGCATCCTCGACATCCGCGCCCTGTCCACGGGGCTCATCGTGGAACTGGAAAAGCCCGCCGCCATCGAGTCGGGCCAGCGCCGCCGTAGCGTGCGGGTGCGCCCGGTGCCGGAACTGGTGGGCCTGCTGGAAGTGCGGCGCGACCAGTCCCCTGACGACGGCCCGCTGTCCCTGACGGCGCTGGACGGCTACCAGCGCATCACCGGCGTGGCCGTCCAGAATCCGCTGGAGAGCGACACGGCCCCCGCGCAGGTCCCCGCGTCCGCCACGTCTGCCACATCGGGGCAATCCCCTGCCCAGCCCCCTGTCCAGTCCGCGTCCAGCCCGGCCAGCGACCCGCAACCCTGGCTGGCGGACATTTCCGCCGGCGGCCTGCGCGCCTGCGTCGCCCCCCGCGCGGGCGAAGGGGGCGAAAAGGGGCCGCTCACGCGCGGCGACCGGGTGGTGCTGCGCGCCATCCTGCACTGGCCCGGCGGCGCGCACCAACCCCTGGACGTGCTGTTGAAGGCCGAGGTCTCCACCCGCATGCACACGGGCAGCCTGCCCGGCGGGGTGGACGTGGGGCTGGAGTTCCTGTTCGACGGCAAGATCGACGCCGACGGCATGGTGGCCTGGGTGCCCGTGCGCGACGGGGTGTACCGCATCGCCCAGTGGGTGAACGCCGTGTACATGGAGTACATGCGCAAGGTACGCGCCCAGTAGGGGCGGCCTTCCGCTCTCTCCCCGCGCCCTGTCCCCAACGGCCGCCGCGCCCGTGCAGGCGCGGCGGCCGTTGTGCGTTCCGCCTGCACGTCGATTTCACGGTGCATGTGCGTAGTGTGATTTGACAATATTCGCACGGCCCGCTGCTTGACGCACCTGCCGCCGGATGGTCTACAGGACTGTCGGTCTCATTGCATCGGACAACACGCCGCGGGTGCGGCCGGACGGCGGGACGAGCCGTCCGCCCGGTCTTGCCGGATCCGTGGGACGTCATTGTAGCAACAACCGCTGGAGGTACTGGATGAAACGGACCATCGTACTGCTTCTGATGATGCTGGCCGCCGTGCTGGCGTTCGGCCCCAGGGCCGAGGCCGCCGAAGGCAAGACCTTCCGCGTCGGCATCGCGTCCGACCCCGAATCGCTCGACCCGCACATGCAGCTTTCCGGGCCCATGCTGGCCTACTCGCACTGGGTGTTCGACCCCCTGGTGCGCTGGACCCAGGACATGAAGTTCGAACCGCGCCTGGCCGAGAAGTGGGAACAGGTCAACCCCACCACCGTGCGCTTCCACCTGCGCAAGGGCGTGAAGTTCCACAGCGGCAACCCCTTCACCGCCGCCGACGTGGCCTGGACCGTCAAGCGCCTGAAGGAATCCCCCGACTTCAAGGGCCTGTACGTCAAGTTCGCCGAGCCCAAGGTGGTGGACGACCACACCATCGACATCGTCACCACCGAGCCCTACGGCCTGGTGATGAACCTGGCCACCTACATCTTCCCCATGGACTCCAAGTTCTACACCGGCACCGACGCCGCGGGCCAGCCCAAGGGCGCGGTGGTGAAGAACGGCCCCTCGTTCGCCAACGAGAACGCCTCGGGCACAGGTCCGTTCATGGTGGCCCAGCGCGAGCACGGCGTGAAGCTGGTGCTGAAGGCCAACCCCAGCTACTGGGCCAAGCGCGGCGACGTCGAGACCATCGAGCTGACCCCCATCAAGAACGAGGCCACCCGCGTGGCCGCCATCCTGAAGGGCGACGTGGACTTCATCACCCCCGTGCCCGTGCAGGACTACGACCAGCTCGCCAAGAATCCCGACGTCGAGCTGATCACCATGGCCAGCACCCGCATCATCACCTTCCAGCTGAACCAGAAGCGCAGCCCCGCCCTGGCCAACCCCAAGGTGCGCGAGGCCATCATCGCCGCCACCGACCATGCGGGCATCGTGGCCAAGATCATGAAGGGCTACACCGTGGTCACCCATCAGCAGGCGCCCAAGGGCTACCCCGGCTACATCGCCGACCTGAAGCCGCGCTTCGACGTGGAGAAGGCCCGGAAGCTGATGAAGGAAGCGGGCTACGAGAAGGGTCTGGAACTGACCATGATCGCGCCCAACAACCGCTACGTGAACGACGAGAAGGTGGCCCAGGCCTTCGTTTCCATGATGGCCAAGATCGGCATCAAGGTGAACCTGAAGACCATGCCCAAGGCCCAGTTCTGGGATGAGTTCGACGCCCAGGTGGCCGACATCCAGATGATCGGCTGGCACCCGGATACCGAGGACACCGCCAACTACGGCGAATACCTGCTGATGTGCATGAACAAGGACACCGGCATGGGCCAGTACAACAGCGGCAACTACTGCAACAAGAAGTACGACGCGCTGATCGAGGAAGCCAACCGCACCACCGATCCCCAGAAGCGTGACGCCCTGTTGCAGGAATCGGAAAAGCTGGCCTACGACGAGGCCGCCTTCGTGCCGCTGCACATGGAACCGCTGTCGTGGGCGGCCCGCAAGACGGTGAAGAACGCCAAGGCGATCATCAACGTCCAGGACTTCCCCTACTTCGGCGACGTGGTGATGCAGTAACAATGAACGGGCGCGGGGGGTTGCAAGCCTCCCGCGCCTTTTCGACGGTTTCGTGAAGGCGGGCGGGCAGGGGAACACCCCTTGCCTGCCCCGCCGAAATTTTGTAGCCCACCGGGCGGGGATCACCCCGTTACCGACGCGCGGCATTCCGCCGCCCCCGCATTCCGCACCGCGCCACGGGCCATGCCCAGGCCCTTCCGGGCCTCTCCCGGCGTTGCCGGACACGCGGCGGGCGTTCCCGGCAGGCCCACCGGAACACGGTGCGCCGTCGTGGCCGGGTTGCGGACAACGCCGCGCACGCCGTTTCGCGCCTTCGCGCTTTCATGGCCGCCGCACGCGTTCCCGCCGCCCCTGCCCGCGCAGGGGGAACATGGACCAGTCCATGGACGGGGTTCACGCATGCATCCGGCCGCCGCGCGCGGGCGCTGCCCCGTCGTCCCCTGTCACCCCGCCCCCGTTCCCGTATGGTGCGGGGCCTGCATCGCGCGGGGCCAGCATCGAGTCGGCCCGTATCGTGGGGGAAGGTCGCGCGGCCCGCGGCGCCGCGGCAACCAGCAACGCCGTTACCGGCAACGAGACGCACATGTTCGCATTCATCGTCCGCAGGGTGGCGCAAGCCCTGCTGGTCATGTTCATCATCAGCTTCATCGGGTTCGCCATCAAGCAGTCCGTGGGCGACCCCACGCGCGAGATGGTGGGCGTGTCCGTGTCCGTCAAGGAGCGCGAAGCCCTGCGCGAAAAGCTGGGCCTGAACGACCCGTACCTGGTCCAGTGGGCGCGCTTCACCAAGAACGCCCTGCAGGGCGATCTCGGCACCTCGTACTTCTACCGCAAGCCCGCGCTGGACGTGATCCTTTCCAAGGCTCCGGCCACGCTGGAACTGGTCTTCGTGGCCCAGTGCATCATTGTGCTTATCTCCGTGCCGGTGGGCGTGTATTCCGCGTGCCGCCCGCGCTCGGTGCTCTCGCGCCTGTTCATGGGCATCAGCATCGTGGGGGTTTCGGTGCCGGTGTTCCTGACGGCCATCTTCATGATCTACATCTTTTCGGTGCACCTCGGCTGGCTGCCCTCGTTCGGGCGCGGCAACCCGGTGGAGATATTTCCGGGGTGGACATCGGTGCTGACCACCTGGTCCAACTTCAAGCACATCATCCTGCCGTCCATCGCCCTGTCGTCCATCATGCTGCCGCTGTTCATCCGGCTGATCCGCGCCGAGATGAAGGAAGCGCTGGAGACGGAGTACGTGAAATTCGCGCGGGCCAAGGGTCTGCCCGAATGGCGCGTGGTGATGGTGCACGCCTTCAAGAACACCCTCTTGCCGGTCATCACCGTGGGGGGCGTGCAGCTTGGCATCATGATCGCCTTCACCATCCTGACCGAGACGGTGTTCCAGTGGCAGGGCATGGGCTTCATGTTCGTGGAGGCCGTGGAGCGCGCCGACACCGCGCTGCTGGTGGCCTATCTGATCTTTGTCGGGGCCATCTTCGTCGCCGTGAACACGGTGGTGGACCTGATCTACGGTTTCGTGAATCCCATGGTCCGCATCGCGGGGAGGAAGTAGCATGGCCGGTCTTTTGCGGCGGTTCCGCCAGTCGTACTTCCTGTATTCCTTCCTGCGCGACCCGGTGGCGGTGACCAGCTTCGCCCTGTTCGTGATCCTGGCCTCCTCGGCCCTGCTGGCCCCGGTCTTCGCCCCGCACAATCCGTACGACGGGGCCAATATCGACATCATGGACGCGGAAACGCCCCCCCTGTGGAAGGACGGCGGCAACCCCGCCTTCCTGCTGGGCACCGACAACCAGGGGCGCGACCTGTTCTCGGCCATCCTGTACGGCATGCGCGTGTCCCTGCTGATCGGGGTGGGGGCCGTGGCCATGCAGGCGTGCATCGGCATCATGGTGGGCCTGCTGTCCGGCTACGGCAGCCGCAGGCTGGACAATATCCTGATGCGCATCGCCGACGTGCAGCTGTCGTTCTCGTCATACATGGTGGCCATCTTCCTGGGGGCCATCGTGCAGATGACCTTCGGCGTGGGCCGCTACGAGCAGGTGGCCGTGCCCTTCCTGGTGCTGGTCATCGGCCTGGCCGAATGGCCGCAGTACGCGCGCACCGTGCGCGCATCGGTGCTGGCCGAGAAGAAGAAGGAATACGTGGAGGCGGCGCGGGTCATAGGACTTAAACCATTCCGGATCATGTGGCGGCACATCCTGCCCAATACGCTGACCCCGGTGCTGGTCATCTCCACCGTGCAGGTGGCCAACGCCATCATGAGCGAGGCGGCGCTGTCGTTCCTGGGGCTGGGCATGCCGGTGACCAAGCCTTCGCTGGGTTCGCTGATCAAGTCGGGCTTCCAGTACTTCTTCAGCGGCAGCTGGTGGATAACGCTGTTTCCGGGCGTGGTGCTGATTCTGCTGGTGCTGTCCATCAACCTGCTTGGCGACTGGCTGCGGGATTTCCTGAATCCCAAGCTGTACAAGGACTAGCCCATGCAACCGCTGCTCGACGTATCCAACCTCACCGTCAAGTTCGCGCTGCGCGACACCGCGCTCACCGCCGTCAACGACGTCTCGTTCACCCTGGGCAAGGGCGAACGCCTGGGCCTCGTGGGCGAATCGGGCGCGGGCAAGTCCGTCACCGGCTTTTCCATCCTGAACCTGGTGTCCAAGCCCGGCTTCATCGCGGGCGGCTCCGTGCTGTTCGAGGGCAGGGACCTGACCCGCGCCGACGCGGAAACCCTGCGCGACATCCGGGGCAACCGCATCAGCATGATCTTTCAGGACCCCATGATGACCCTGAACCCGGTGCTGACCGTGGGCACGCAGATGATCGAAACCATCCGCGCCCACAAGAAGGTGACCCGCAAGGAAGCCGAGGCCATCGCCCTGGACAAGCTGCGCAAGGTCTACATTCCTTCGCCGGAACGCCGCCTGACCCAGTACCCGCACGAGTTCTCGGGCGGCATGCGCCAGCGCATCGTCATCGCCATCGCGCTGTTGACCTCGCCGTCGCTGATCATCGCCGACGAGCCCACCACGGCCCTCGACGTGACCATCCAGGCCGAGATTATGGACCTGCTGCTGGAGCTGTGCCAGTCGGAGGACATGGGCCTCATCCTGATCACCCACGACCTTGGCGTGGTCTCACAGGTCACCCAGAAGATCGCGGTGATGTACGCGGGCGGCATCGTGGAGATGGGCGACACCGCCAGCGTGGTGGGCGCGCCGCTGCACCCCTACACGCGCGGCCTGCTGGGCGCGCTGCCGCAGTGTGCGGACAAGGCCGGCTGTGGCCTTGAAACCGTGGCCGCGCCCCGCGCGCGCCGCCGCCTGAACCAGATACCGGGCAGCATGCCGAGCCTTTCCGACGTGCCGCGCGGCTGTCCGTTCAACAACCGCTGCGAGCTGTGCGAAACCGTGTGCACCACCACCCGGCCGCTGCTGGAAAAGAAGAGCGACGGGCGTTTGGCCGCCTGCCACATGGTAGCCTAGGGGGGACACGGGAATGACCAACCAGAACACCGCACTGCTTTCGCTGCGCAACGTCGTCAAGCACTTCGACATCTCCGGCGGGCTGCTGGACCAGCTGCGCCTGTCCGGCGGGCGCATCACCCGCAAGCGCACCGTGGTGCACGCCGTCAACGACGTGAGCTTCGACATCCTGCCCGGCGAAACCCTGAGCGTGGTGGGCGAGTCGGGCTGCGGCAAGTCCACCCTGGCGCGCACCGTCATCGGCCTGTACCGGGCCACCGGCGGCGAGATATTGTACCGGGGCGAGCGCATCGACAACCTGAGCGACGCGGGCATGCTGCCCTACCGCACCCGCATGCAGATGGTCTTTCAGGACCCCTACGCCTCGCTGAACCCGCGCATGAAGGTGCGCGAGATACTGGAAGAGCCGGTGCGCTTCCACAACCCCGGCATCTCCGACGCCGACGTGCGCGCCCGCGTGGCCGCCGTCATGGAGCAGGTGGGCGTGAACCCGCTGTGGGGCGTGCGCTATCCGCACGAATTCTCCGGCGGGCAGCGCCAGCGCATCTCCATCGCCCGCGCCCTGGTGGTGGACCCCGAGTTCATCGTGGCCGACGAGCCCATCTCGGCGCTGGACGTGTCCATCCAGGCGCAGGTGCTGAATCTGATGATGGACATGCAGGAGCAGCGCAACCTGACCTACCTGTTCATCAGCCACGACCTGTCCGTGGTGGAGCACATCTCCACCCGCGTGGCCGTGATGTACCTGGGCAGCCTGTGCGAACTGGCCAGCGCTGCCGACCTGTTCGGCGCCCCGCGCCACCCGTACACCCAGGCCCTGCTGTCGGCCATCCCGCGCATCGGCGGCAAGGCCGCCGCGCACATCAAGCTCTCCGGCGACGTGCCCACGCCCATCAACCTGCCTTCGGGCTGCGTGTTCCACGGCCGCTGCCCGCACGCCAACGAACGTTGCATGCGCGAAGTGCCCAAGGCCCGCCAGCTCGCCAACGGTTCGCTGGTGGCCTGCCATGGCGTGGAGGAAGGGCGGGTGTAGTTGGAGGTAGAAGGGTATCCAGAGGTGAACCATGCGTGATTGGCAGCAAGCCCTCGGCGCCAGGCGCAAGATACGCGACCCGCTGTACGGGTATGTGTATCTTACGGAAGAAGAGCGAAAGATCGTCGATACGCCGATCTTCCAGCGCTTGCGTAGGGTGGGGCAGCTTGCGTTGACCAAGTACGTGTACCCGGCCGCCGAGCATTCGCGCTTCGTCCATTCGCTGGGGGCCATGCACTGCGCGACGCAGATATTTACCGGAATCGTCGGCAACTCGGCCGCCGATATGGGGCTTGATCAGGGTGACCAGATCAACAACCTGAAAAGACTGCGGTTTGCCGCCCTGCTGCATGACATAGGGCATGTGGCCTTTTCCCATGCGGCCGAGGACATGGTGCTTTCACCGCTCAAGCACGAGCATTTGGGGCGGTACATCATCGAGAACCATGCCCCCATAGCGGAAGTGCTGGACGAGCACGCCACCCCGGTCATCGGCATTCTGTCGGACCAGTTCCTTGCGAAATACCAGTTGCTGCACCAGATCATTTCCGGACATCTGGATGCGGACCGTGCCGATTACCTGATGCGCGATTCCCACGCGTGCGGGGTGAAGTACGGCGAATACGACGTGGCGCGTTACATGCAGGCGTTCGGGGCCACGCGGCAGGACGGCATGCTCAAGCTGTTCGTCAACGAACGTGACGTGTTCGTCGTCGAAGCGTTCCTGATGGCGCGGTATCATTACAACATGCAGGTTCCGTATCACCGTACCCGTACGGGATACGACCTGGTGCTGAAACGTTTCTTCAGGGAATTCCTGCCTACGTGGGAAGACGCGCAACTTGACCTCGACTGGGCGAACGGCGTGTTCACCCGCGTCAACCTGGAAAAATTCGAGTGGTTCGACGACTACACGATTTTCGGCCACATCAAGCGGGAAGCGCGCGCAGGCAACCCTTGGGCCAAGATGCTGCTGCGCGGCGGGCACCTTTGCCCCGTGTACGATACGACCAGCACCGTGACCGGGGCCGAAGAAGACTACAAGGCCATTGTCGAGCAGTTGAAGGCGGCGGGGTTGCGCGCGGACGAGGACTTTTTCCACTGGATGAAAACGGAACAGGTGTCCAAGCTGGCGGTTTCCGGCGACGAGGGAAACGAATCCCGGCCCAACCAGGAAACGATCTATGTCCGGACAAAGGACGCCGGCCTTGTTGACATCATGTCCTATTCGCCTATCCTCTCTGCCCTTCGCCCGGTGACAATCTACCGGATTTATACTACCGAATCGCACAGGGCCATGGCAGAAGAACTGGTCAGGAAGACCTGCGGCAAAGCGTGCTAGAAGGAGCAGGACATGGCTGACCTGAATCGGCAGATAGTCTGCGAACTGCTGGACGTCATGCAGGAACACGGCGTGGAGTTGACCAAGATCAACATCCAGAAGACCGCGTATTTCCTGACGGCGTGGGGCGTGTCGCTGGGATTGCGGTTTCACCCCTACACCTATGGTCCGTATTCGGGCGAGCTGTCGCGTTGCCTCGAAGACCTCGCCTTCTGGGACAACCTGGCGAAGAAGGACGACAAGACCTACGAGGTGCGCGAACTCCCCGAGCGCCCGACCCTGCGGGCGGACGACAAGGCGCGCATCCGTGCGTGCGTGACGGCCCTGTACGACGCCATACTTGGCAAGAACGCGCCGGGCTTCGACGAGATGGAAATCTACGGCACCGTGCTGTACTGCCGGAACGCGCTCAAGGCCGCGGCCGAAGACGTCACCGAGGACGCCATCCTGAAGCAGTTCAAGGCATGGAAAGGCGATACCTATCCCGATGCGAAGGTGCGCGCCGCCATTCAGAACCTTGAGCGGCATCTGACGGCGTAAATCGCCACTGCGCCCGTTGGGGCGCGGGAGAAACAGCAAAATCCTCCGGAACTATCCGGAGGATTTTGCTGTTTCTTGGAGGTGTGGGGGGGGCAGGAGCCGGGTTCTATAGCTACTTTCCCAACACGTCGGCCATGCGGTCCAGAGCGGTGCGCAGCAGGGGGCGCGGGCAGCCCAGGTTCAGGCGCAGCCAGCCCTCGCCGTCCGGGCCGAAGCTGGAGCCGGGGCTGGGCACCACGCCCGCCTTGTGGCGCACGCGGTGCAGCAGGTCGGCCTCCGGCAGGCCGAGTGGGCGGAAGTCCACCCACGACAGGTAGGTGGACTGCGGCTGCATGACGCGCACGGACGGCAGGCGCTGGCCCAGCACTTCGCGCACCAGGGCGGCGTTGCCCGCGATGTAGGCCATCAGCGCGTCCAGCCAGGGGCCGCCGTGGCGGCAGGCTGCCTCGGTGGTGGCCAGCCCGAACATGTTGGGGTGGCGGATGCCGAGGCCGGTGAGTTCCGCGCGGAAGGTGCGGCGCAGGGTGGCGTCCTCGATAATCACGTGGGCCAGGCCCGCGCCGGGCACGTTGAAGGTCTTGGCGGCGGAAACGGCGGTGATGGTGCGCCCGGCCACTTCCGGCGACAGGCTGGCCAGCACGGTGTGCGCGTGGCCGGGCAGCAGCAGGTCGTGATGGATTTCGTCGCTGACCATGAGCGTGCCGTGCTTCAGGCACAGTTCGGCCACGCGGGTCAGTTCCGCGCGGGTCCATACCCGGCCGCCGGGGTTGTGCGGGCTGCACAGCAGCAGCACCCTGGCCCCGCGCCCGCCGTCGGCAAGGGCGGCGTCCAGCGCGTCGAAATCCATTTCATACAAGGGATTGCCGCTGGCGTCCGTGGTGAGCGCCAGCGGGTTGGCCAGCACCCGGCAACCCGCGTTGCGCACGGCCTCGTAGAAGGGCGGGTACACGGGCGTCTGGACGACCACGCCGTCGCCGGGCCGGGCGAACAGGCGCACGGCCAGGCACAGCGCGGCCACCACCGTGGGCACGGGCAGCAGGCGGCGCGGGTTCACTGTCCAGCCGTGCCGGGCGGAGAGCCAATGGGCCACGGCCTCGCGGCAGGCGGCGCCTTCCGCCGGGTAGCCGAACACGCCGTGGGCGGCCAGGCGGGCCACGGCCTCGCGTACCGCCGGGGGCGAGGGAAAGTCCATGTCCGCCACCCACAGGGGGATGGCGGTGGCGGCTTCAGCCGGGGAGAGGTTGAACATGCGCCCCATGTCGTCCCATTTCAGGCTGCCGGTGTTGCGCCGGTCGGGGACATGGTCGAAGTCGAAGGTATGGTCGGGCATGGCGTTGGGTGACGGTGCGTCGGGTTCGTGCGTGGGAAGGCGATGTGCCGCAACGGAGCGCGCACACTGCGGGCAGGATCCGTCTTTTGCCGCCGGGCGGCGTTGGCGTGCGCTTTTCGGTGCTCATGTACATCAGTACACTGCGCGCGAAAAGCGCACGCCGCCTTGCCCGGCGGGCAAAACTCGTAATCCCTGGCATTGCGCGCGCCCAGCCACCCGCGACGGAAGACCGTCGCGGGGTATGAGGAAGGGGCCGGCGCACGTGCCAAATGAGAAAACCGCCTGCACGGCGGTCAAACGCATCCCCCATTGAAAAGTTTGGGGGGATGGGGGTGCGGGGGGAGGAGACCCTTTTCAAAGGGTCCCTTCCCCCGCAGATTTTTCAGTCTCTAGAACCCGTTGTAGCAGACCCGGTCGTCGTATTCGACCTGCTTGCCCTTGTTCCACTGCGACACGGGGCGGTAGTAGCCCACGATGCGGGTGTACACTTCCGTGTCCTGGCCGCAGTCGGGGCACTGGTGCTGTTCGCCCTGCAAATAGCCGTGGTCCTTGCACACCGAGAAGGTGGGGGTGACGGAAAGGTACGGCAGGCGGGTCTGGGAGAACGCCTTGATGATGAACTTCTTGAGGGCCTCGGTGTCGGCCACGGATTCGCCCAGGTAGGTGTGGAACACCGAGCCGCCGGTGTACAGCGGTTGCAGCTTGTTCTGGTGGTCCAGCGCGGCGAACACGTCCTCGGTCATGCCCACGGGCAGGGCGGTGGAGTTGGTGTAGTACGGGGTGCCGTTGCCCGAGGCGCGGATTTCCGAGTACAGCGCCTTGTCGATCTTGGCGAGGCGGTAGCTGGTGCCTTCGGCCGGGGTGGCTTCGAGGTTGTAGAGGTTGCCGGTCTCTTCCTGGAAGCGCGCGGTAAGGTTGCGCAGGTGGTTCAGGGTGCGCTGCATCAGCCGCACGCCCGCCTCGGTCTCGATGCCCTTGCCCAGCAGGTTCAGGCAGGCTTCATGCCCGCCCACCAGCCCGATGGTGGCGAAGTGCCCGGCAAAGCCGTTCTTGAGGTAGCGGCGCGACCACGGGAACATGCCGCGTTCGAGGTTGGCGGTGACCAGCTTGCGCTTGAATTCCAGTGAATCGCGGGCCAGTTCCGCGTATTCGGTCACCATGTCCAGGAAGTCCTCTTCCCCTTGGGCGAGATAGGCCAGCTTGGGCAGGTTCAGGGTGACCACCCCGATGGACCCGGTCAGGTCGCCCGCGCCGAACAGCCCCCCCACCTTGTTGCGCAGCTGCCGCAGGTCCATCTGCAACCGGCAGCACATGGAGCGCACGTCCTCGGGGTTGAGGTTGGAATTGATGAAGTTCTGGAAGTAGGGCGCGCCGTACTTGGCGGTGAGCTTCAGCAGCAGGTCGCCGATCTCCGAATCCCACGGAAAGTCCTTGGTGACGTTGTACGTGGGAATGGGGAAGGAGAAGATGCGGCCGTGGAAGTCGCCGTCCAGCATCACTTCCAGGAAGGCGCGGTTCAGCATTTCCATTTCCGGCGCATATTCGCCGTAGACCGAATCCTTGTATTCGCCGCCGATGATGATGGGCTCGGTGGCGATGTGCTTGGGCGGCACCAGGTCGAAGGTCAGGTTGGTGAACGGGCTCTGGCCGCCCCAGCGCGAGGTTGTGTTCAGGTTGAACACGAACTTCTGCATGGCCTGGCGCACCTGCTTGTAGGTCAGGCCGTCGTTGCGCACGAAGGGGGCAAGGTAGGTGTCCACGTTGTTGAACGCCTGCGCCCCCGCCCATTCGTTCTGCAACGTGCCGAGGAAATTGATCATCTGGCCCATGGCGGTGTCCAGATGCTTGGCGGGACCGGCGCTGGACCGGTTCTCGAGGTTGAAGCCTTCCAGCAAAAGGTCGCGCAGGCTCCAGCCCGCGCAGTACCCCGCAAGGCCGAAGGACAGGTCGTGGATGTGGAAGTAGCCGTGGTCGTGGGCCTGGCGCACTTCCTCGGGGTACTTCTCCAGCGCGTACTTGGCCTGCAACGTACCGGAAAGATGCAGCATCAGGCCCTGGAACGAGTGCGTCATGTTGGCGTTCTCGTTCACGCGCCAGTCGGCCTTGGTGAGGTAGTTGTCGATGGTCTCGGAGATGTCGAGGAAGGCGGCCTTCTGCTCGCGCAGGGTGCGGCGGGTTTCGCGGTAGATGATGTACCGCTTGGCCACCGCGTACAGGCGCGATTCCATCAGCACCTGCTCCACGGTGTCCTGCACCTGTTCCTGCTCGGGAATCTCGCAGTCCGCGAGCTTTTGCTCCACCCTGTGGGCGATGCGCCTGGAGAGCAGCGGGTCCTTAATGCCGTTTGCTTTCAGGGCCTTCAGGATGGCTTCCGCGATGCGGTCCGTGGACCACGTCTCCAGCCGTCCGTCGCGTTTCAGAATCTGCTTCGGCATGCTTCCTCCGGGGGGGCACGTAATCCTGTATCTTCAGTTCGAAACCGGCGGGAAGCTGGCGGCGGGCCGCTTCCACGTCGGCATCGGAAAGCACGGGAACGCGGGTGAGGCGGAACATGAACGCGTCGGGCTGCGCCTTTGCCAGCGCGAAGACGCGCGAAAGCGCGGCGCGGGCCTCGTCCGGGCTGGTGGTGCCGCCGGACAGGCGCGGGTAGAGGGCGAAGGGTCCCTTGACGTCGATGGAAAAGGCGTCGGCCAGGCCGTCGCGCAGCAAGAGTTCCACCACGTCGGGGCGCAGGCCGTTGCTGTCCACCTTCACGGGCAGGCCGAAACGGCGCAGGTCGCGGAGCAGGTCTGCGAAGCCCTCGACCATGGTCGCTTCCCCCCCGGTCACGACCACCCCGTCCAGCCAGTGGCGGCGGGCTTCGATGTAGGATTCCATGGCGGCGCGCGAAAGCACGGGCAGGGTGTCGGCATGCCAGGCCAGTTGCCAGTTGTGGCAGGTGGGGCAGCGCATGTTGCAGCCGCCCAGAAAGATGACGCAGCTGCTGTAGCCGGGCCAGTCGCAGAGGCTCAGGCGTTCGAAGCCATGCACGTGGTTCCATGCGGAGGACATGACGGAAAGTATCCTTGTCCGGGGCGGCGAGTGCCCGGAAACATGACTGGCCCTCCTGACGGCGCATTTGCGGGGTCGTTGCGGTGCTCCGCGCCGTCAAGAAAGTGTCTAGTAAATTTTTAACCCGGCGGGTTAGTTCGAACCGAAGCCTACTGCACCCCCATTTTTTTGTATAGTGGGGTGTTTTGGAAAAGCCAGTCCTTAACCCGTTAGGGGGTGGAATACCGGGCTATTTTTTCCGGTTTTCCGGCCTTGGCCCCGCCCCGCGCGAGCCTGGGTTTTCGTCTTTTCACAGGCCCCGCGCCGGGCAATCCGCACGGGGTGCGGGGTTGGCGGGCAGCCCCCCGGGGCGGCGCCATCCGTGGTGGCGATTGCCCCTGATTCCGGCGTGATGGGCTGTGGAGGCCATGCTGTGGAAAAACATGCGCCGCCGGGGGTGCGGCGGCGCCGTGCACAGCGGGGCAGGGAGGGTGGGGACGCATGGACGGTGGAAAAACCTCGTGCGTTCCCGCACGCGGGTCACGCGGTCCGGCCTGATTCGGCCCAACTCGGTCCGGTCCGGCCCGGTCCGGCCCGATCGGGCAAAACGGGCGGCGCTACTCGAAGCAGAACTCCACGGTGAAGTCGCCGTGGGGCGTGCCGAAGGGAATGGCGATGATGGGCGCCTTGGTGACGTGGCTGATGGTGTGCCCGTCGCCCATGATCACCGAGGGGGTGGCCCCCTGGAAGGTCATGCCCATCTCGGCGAGACCGGCGCGGGCCTGGCCGGAGATCATGTTGGTCACCTCGCCCACGGCGTCCTTGATGTCCTGCACGATGTCCTGGATGTCGTCGCCCAGCATGGCCTTGACCAGGGCGATGGCGCACTTCTTGGTGAAGGTCACCGAGATGGTGCCGTTCTTGTACCCGGTGATGCCGATGACGGCCGACACGTCGCCCTTGGCCACGTTGTTCTTCTTCACGTAGGGCGCGCCGGCCGCGGGGGTGATGCCCGCCATGGTGGACAGCACGTTGATGGTGGCCGCGACGAAGGGCTTTGCGACTTCGATGCCGCTGCTCATGGTATGGCTCCTTGACGGTAGGGCGCGCGCGCCGCGATCTGGCGGGATGGGGCGGGGCGGTGGCGGCGCATTGCACAACCTACTGGAAACGGCCGGGGGCCGTCCAGTGCCAAGGCGCGCGTTTCACGCATGAGGCCGGGAAACGCCGCTCCCGTTGCGGGGAGGAGACGATGCTTGTCGCGTCGCGTCGTGGCGCATGCGCGGGCCATGCGCCATGGTGATGCTGAAGGGCGATGCTGAATGGGCGGTGGAGGGGGGAAACGGGGCCGTGGCCCCTAGTGCAGGACGCGGGCCTCGGCCTCGGCGCGGGCGGCGTCCAGATTGCCCGCAATGGCGGCGTACACGCGGTGCCGGGTGCCCACCCTGGTTTCCAGGTGGGCCAGGGCGGCCGAGAAATGGGCCACGGCGTCGTCGATGCGCCCGCGCAGGCGGCAGACCAGCCCCAGGTTGTTGCGGATCTTGGCTTCGAAACCGGTGAGCCCCAAGGCCATGGCCTGGCGCAGGGCCTGCGAGAGCAGGAAGTCCGCGTTGGCGAGGTTGCCTTCCGAAAGGGCCTGCATGCCCTGCCTGTTCAAGGCGCCGATCCGGCTTGCTGCGCACATGGGTGGTGTCCTTGTCGTGGGAGTGTGAAGCGGTGCGTGGCGGGCGTGCCGGTACGTGTCACTACGCATCCGGTCGCATCCGATCGCATCGGGGCGCGTCCGGTCGCATCCGGCCGCGTTCGGCCGTCACGGCTGACGCCGCCGCAGGGCCCCGGCCGGGATGCGCCGGGCGGTCGCATCCGCGTGCTTCGCGGGTGAGTGCCGGGGCTCCGCGGCGGTGGCGTCGTCGTGCTCGAAAATCAGTTGGTGGTCTCCAGGGCCTGGCGCAGCGTGGAAACGCCGCAGCTGTGCAGCATCTGCACGGGAATGCTGTTGGCCTTGGCGTGCTGCACCACCTCGCGCTTGGCAGCATGCGAGATCTTGTTGGTGAACACGATGACCAGATCCGCCCGGCCGAGCTTGTCGGCGATGCGGTTCTCCTTGCCCGTGAACACCTTCAGGTCCACGCCGCTGGCGAGGGCGGCATTGATGTAGTCGCGCTTCAGTCTGTCCATTCCGCCAATGAGTGCTGCGCACATGGGAGGCTCCTTCCGACGAGTCTCGCGTCGTTTTGTCCTGTTTAATGAAAACGATTTTCATTGTCAATGACAGGGCGAGATTTTTCCGCCTCCTTTTCGGGGCCGGAACGGGTTTCCATGCGGTTTCGGCATGATGGGCAGGGGCAGGGCGCATGCGGGCCGCGCCTCCCGGCAAGGAGGCGCGGCCCGCACGGAATGGGCCGGAACTGGTCGGACGGGGGGCGGCCGCCGGAATGCACGCGACGGGCGGCGCCACGGGGCGGAAACGGGCGCGGGGCTATTCCTCGCGCCACTCGATACATTCCACCGGGCAGGTGGTAATGGCGTCCTCCACGCATTCGGCGGTGGTATTCGGGTCGATGACCTCCGCGTATTCGCCCGCGCTGGACATTCTGAACGCCTCGGGGCAAAGTTCGACGCACGATTCGCACGCCATGCATTCGTCCTGGTCGAGGTAGAGATATTTCGCCATGGTGGCCTCCTTGGGCTGTTTGCCCCATGGTATAGCATGGCCGGAGCGTCGAGCACAACGGGCGGGGCGCGCGGCGTCCCTCGCAGCGGAGGCAACCCGGTGTCACCCAAAGGCGACGCGCGCCAGGCGCGCGAATACCTGGCGCGAGCCAAGGCGTACTTTCACAGGCACGACGTGCCCCGCGCCCTGGCGGCCACGGCCGCGGGCGTGCAGCCCCTGGCGGACGGGGGCATCGTCGGGCGCGACCTGACCGAACTGCACGGCGCGCTGCGCGAGATGGTGCAGATGCTTTCGCGCGACGAGGACGTGAAGGCGCGGGCCACGGCCATCTCGCCGCGTGGCCTGGTCTTCGAGAAAGGGGCTGAGAAGCAGCTGCTGGCCATGCTGGCCCGCATCCTGCGGTCCATGCGCGACGAGCAGGAGCAGGAAACCTACGAGCAGGCCATCGCCCGCAAGCAGCAGCTGGACAGGCTGCTGCTGCACGGCAGGCGGCTGCTGGAACACAGGAAGGTGGCCGAGGCCGACGAGGCGTTCACCGAGGCCACGGGCTTCTACCGCAACGAGCACCGGCTGTTCCTGCTCATGGGCAGGGCCATGCTGGACGCGGGCGAACCCAAGCGTGCCCTGCGCCACCTGCGCAAGGCCATGGAAGTGGACCCGGACAAGGAACAGGCCAGACTGGCGCACGACACGGCGCTGGCCCGCAGCAAGGGCGAGCCCGACCCGGCCTGAACTGGACGGAACTGGGCCGAACTAGACGGAACTGGGCGCGACGACGGGCATTCGTCAGGCACGACGCCCTCATGTACGCAGGATGACCCGCGTGCATGAGGGCGTCGTGCCGTCGTGGTTCCGGAAAAGGGAGCCCCGCGTGTGCGGCGTGGGGATGGGCGGGCGCCGGGCCTACAGGTCCAGCAGGCGGGCCACCCGTTCCGGATCCAGCGAGCGGTGCGCGTCGCCGGACGGGGCGGACAGCATGTCCATCACCGCGTTGTACGCCTGACCGGCCTCGGCTGCGTCGGCGGCCCGGCCCCCCTGGGTGGCGGACTGGACGGCTTGGCCGACGTGCCCGACGTGACCGGCTTGACCATCGGGGGCGTCCAGCGTGGAGCGCTTGGCTTCGGTGGCCTCGCGGGCGCGGGCCAGCAGCGCGTCGATGCGCGAGAAGGAATCCTGCGAAATGGTGGTGATGCCCGTGGTCATGGCGGCCTCCTGGAAGTTTTTTCCGTATGTCCGTCTCGTTCTGCAAGGGCCGTGCAAACGGGGAGCGGCACCGGCGGCACCAGCGGGCCTGGCCGACCGTTGCGATCCGGACCGCTTTGAGGTAGGCGAAGCGGCGCGCCACGGTTGCGTTTCCGCCCGAACAGGCTACACTTGCGCCCATGTATGGCGTGCCCGTGCCCGGCGAGGGCCGCCATACGCCAGAGGCGCCATCCCCAACACACCGGAAGCGGCATGACCCAGCATTTCCTGCTGTTCGACATCGGCAACACCAACGTCAAGATCGGCATCGCGGTGGAAACCGCCATGCTGACCTCGTACGTGCTGCCCACCGACCCCGGCCAGACGGCCGACTCCATCGGCCTGCGCCTGCTGGAGGTGCTGCGCCACGCCGGGCTGGACCCGGCGGACGTCTCTGCCTGCGTGGCCAGTTCGGTGGTGCCGAGCTTCGATCCGCTGGCCCGCCGCGCCTGCGAACGCTACCTGTCCCGCAGGCTGCTGTTCGCCCCCGGCGACATCGCCATCCCGCTGGAAAACCGCTACGAGCGCCCGGCGGAAGTGGGGGCCGACCGGCTGGTGGCCGCCTGGGCAGCCCGGCGGCTGTACCCCGGCCCCAGGTCGCTGGTATCCGTGGATTTCGGCACGGCCACCACGTTTGACTGCGTGGAGGGCGGGGCGTATCTTGGTGGTTTGATCTGTCCCGGCGTGCTGTCGTCCGCCGGGGCGTTGTCGTCGCGCACGGCCAAGCTGCCGCGCATCAGCCTGGAGGTGGAAGAGGATTCGCCGGTCATCGGCCGGTCCACCGCCACCAGCCTGAACCACGGCTTCATTTTCGGCTTCGCCGCCATGACCGAGGGCGTGCTGGCCCGCCTTGGCGGCGTGCTGCCCGGCCCCGTCGAGGTGGTGGCCACGGGCGGGTTCGCCCGGGACATCGCGCGGGTGAGCCGCTGTTTCGACCACGTCAAGCCCGACCTTCTGCTGGAGGGCCTGCGGTTGCTGTATCTGGAACGTGAAGGGCGGTAGCGACAAGAGGCCGCAAGGCTTCCGACGCTCCGCATTCGGTTTTGACTTCCGACGCTCCGCGTCAGGTGACGTTTCGACGCTCCGCGTCCGGCATCGACATTCCGACCGAAACCCGACGAACATGAAAGGACCAAGGAGATGCAGATGAGCACCATCGTATCCGTCTGGGCGAGGGAAATCCTTGACTCCCGCGGGAACCCCACCGTCGAGGTGGAAGTCTCCCTGGAATCGGGCCACACCGGCCGCGCCGCCGTGCCTTCCGGCGCCTCCACCGGCACCCGCGAGGCGCTGGAAATGCGCGACGGCGACAAGGGCCGCTACAAGGGCAAGGGCGTGGAAAAGGCCGTGGACCACGTGATGGGCGAAATCGCCGAAGCCGTGGTGGGGCTGGATTCCCTGCGCCAGGTGCAGGTGGACAACACCCTTCTGGACCTGGACGGCACCGACAACAAGTCGCGCCTGGGGGCCAACGCCATGCTGGGCGTTTCGCTGGCCACCGCGCGCGCCGCATCCAGCTTTCTGGGCCTGCCGCTGTACCAGTACCTGGGCGGCGTGAACGCCAAGGTGCTGCCCGTGCCGCTGATGAACATCATCAACGGCGGCGCGCACGCGCCCAACAATCTGGATATCCAGGAATTCATGATCATGCCCATCGGCGCGGCCACCTTCCGCGACGCGCTGCGCATGGGCGCGGAAACCTTCCATACCCTGAAGGCGCTGCTGGCCGCCGACGGCCACGTGACCAGCGTGGGCGACGAGGGCGGCTTCGCCCCCAACCTGAAGAACCACGACGAGGCCTTCCGCTACATCATGAAGGCCATCGAGGAGGCGGGCTACATTCCCGGTTCCGAGATTGCGCTGGCCATCGACGCCGCCGCGTCCGAATTCTACAAGGACGGCAAGTACGTGCTGGCGGGCGAGAACAAGAGCCTGTCCAATTCCGAGATGGTGGAATGGCTGGGCGAGTTCACCGCGCGCTACCCGCTGATCTCCATCGAGGACGGCCTGGCCGAGGCCGACTGGGACGGCTGGCGCGAACTGACCTACAAGCTGGGCGACACCATCCAGCTGGTGGGCGACGACATTTTCGTGACCAACCCGGACATCCTGGCCGAGGGCATCGACGAGGGCGTGGCCAACTCCATCCTTATCAAGCTGAACCAGATCGGCACGCTGACCGAGACCCTGGACACCATCGAGATGGCCAAGCAGGCCGCGTACACCACGGTGATCTCGCACCGTTCGGGCGAGACCGAGGATCATTTCATCTCGGATCTGGCCGTGGGCCTGAACGCCGGGCAGATCAAGACCGGCTCGCTGTGCCGCAGCGACCGGCTGGCCAAGTACAACCAACTGCTGCGCATTGAGGAAGACCTGGACGACACGGGCATCTACTTCGGGCCCATGATGAGCGCGCATTTCGGCTTCGAGGAAGAAGGCGAGGACTAGCGCGCGGTTGCGCGATGACGGGGAGGGAGCCTGCGGGGCTCCCTCCCTTTTGCTTTCGGGCGCGGGAAGAAAGGTGGGAGAAGGGAAAAGGCGGGGGAAAGGTTGTGCCTGCTCCCAATGCCGGAACTACGCGGCGAAACCCGCCATTCGGGCGCTGGCGGCGTTAGGTTCCGTTTTCCCTCGGTCACGTACCGAAGGGCGCGCTGCGGTCGCCATCCGTAATGCCCGCAAGCGCGCATAACGGCTGCCGCACGCTCCCTTCGGGAAAACGTCCCCTTCCTTGCCAGCTCCCAAAGATCGTAGTTTCACCCGTTTTCCCGGCACCAGCCATCCGCGCGGAAGACCGCGCGGAGTATAGGGAAGAAAGGCAGCCCGGCAGATGAAAAAAAGCCGGAGGCAGGAAAAACGCCGATTGCAGGGTGGCCGGAGTACCGGTGACCCTGGAGGACCGGCAGGAAATTTCAGCGTTATCCCATCCCCTGAAAAGGGGGTCCGGGGGAGCATGCTCCCCCGGCGGGGCACGGGGCGGAGCCCCGGCTCAAAAAAGCTGCCCGCTCTCCTGCAAAAGGACAGGGCGGCGGTAATGGCGGATGCGACCGGGACGCGATGACGGTGCCGGGCAGCGGAATCGGACAGGCGGCGCGCACGCGCGCCGGATTTCGGGAGGTTGGACATATGATGCTGCTCGACGGCAAGGCGACGGCTGCGGCCATTCGCGCGGAGCTGAAGGAAGAGGTGGCGGCGGGGCTTGCGGCGGCGGGCCGCGCGCCGGGGCTGGCGGTTATTCTGGTGGGCGACGACCCGGCCTCGCAGGTGTACGTGCGCAACAAGGAGCGCGGCTGCGACGAGGCGGGCATCCGGTCCGAGGCGTTCCGCCTGCCCGCGGACACCACGCAGGAAGCGCTGGAAGCGCTCATCGACGAACTGAACGGGCGGGCGGACATCGACGGCATCCTGCTGCAACTGCCGCTGCCCAAGGGGCTGAACAGCCAGCGCTGCCTGGAGCGCATCAGCCCGAAAAAGGACGTGGACGGCTTCCACCCCGAGAACATGGGGCGTCTGGCGCTGGGGCTGCCGGGCTTCCGGCCGTGCACCCCGGCGGGGGTGATGACCCTGCTGGAGCGCTACGATCTTTCGCCCGCCGGGAAGAAGGCCGTGGTGGTGGGGCGCAGCAACATCGTGGGCAAGCCGCTGGCGCTGATGCTGGGCGCGCCCGGCAAGTACGCCAACGCCACGGTGACGGTGTGCCATTCCGGCACGCCGGACCTTGCCGAGGAATGCCGCCGGGCGGACTTCCTGTTCGTGGCGGCGGGGCGGCCGTGCCTGGTCACTTCGGACATGGTCAAGCCCGGCGCGGTGGTGGTGGACGTGGGCATTCACCGCACCGACGAAGGGCTGGTGGGCGACTGCCAGTACGACGACATCAGCTGCATCGCTTCGGCCATGACCCCGGTGCCCGGCGGCGTGGGCCCCATGACCATCGCCCAACTGCTCGTCAACACCGTGATTTCGTGGAAGGCCCGCACCGGCATCGCCGGGTAGCGGGCGGATATCGACGGATTTCAGGGCCGCGCGGCACATGCCGCGCGGCCCTGTTGCGTCATGTCGGGTGCCGGGGGATGTCATGCCCGCGTGGCGGCGGGGTTGCCGCACGTGTCGCCCCGGCATGGCCCGGCCATGGGCAGGTTCTGCCGCCCGGTGGAGTTGTTGCGGGACATCCGTCTTTACATTCCGCAAGGTTGCTTCGCGCCGCCTTGCACTGGCACGGCTCGTGCTTTGCGACCCCTCAGGGAAGAATCTTCCCCGGCCCCGCGCGCCCGCGCTCCGGCAGGAGCGGCGGCACGCGGATGGGCCGGGGCACTTCGCGCCCGAGGAGACACGCATGTTACGCGCCCTCTATTCCGGTGCCTCCGGCATGAAGACCCTGTCGCAGGGCATGCAGGCGGTCAGCAACAACCTGGCCAACGTCAATACCGTGGGGTTCAAGCAACAGCAGGCGCTGTTCGAGGACCTCATGAGCCAGTACGCGGGCACGGGCAACTCGGCATCCACCTCCATCAGCCAGGTGGGTCTGGGGTCGCGCCTTACGAGCATCCGTACCATGTACGGACAGGGGCCATACGAGTCGGGCACGGACATCACCGACCTGTCCATCAACGGCAAGGGGTTCTTCCAGGTCACCTCCGGCGACAAGATCCACTACACCCGTGCGGGCAACTTCCGGTTCGACAAGGACGGCAACCTGGTGGACCCCAACGGGTTCGTGCTCAACGGGCGGCCCATCCTCGACGGCGTGGAGGGGGCCGCCACCGGCATCAGCCTGCCGCCGGGCGAGAACGGGCGCAACATCATGCCCGCCAAGGCCACCACGTCCATCACGGCCATCAACAACCTGGGCTCGGGCGACAGGTCGTCCGACGCGGCCAACCCGTTCTTTTCGCTGCTGTCCAAGTGGAACGGCGCGGCGGACAGCCCCCTGGGCGATTCGGCCTACTCGTACAAGCAGGCCATCAAGGTCTACGACGCCTCGGGCAACGCCCACGACGTGACCATCTATTTCGACGGGGCCGGAGAGAGCGGCGGCAACAAGTATTTCGAGTTCGTGGTGGGCATGGACCCGGCGCACGACGGCTCGGCCCTGGCCGGGACATCCGGGGCGGGGCTGCTGATGGCCGGCACGCTGACCTTCAATTCATCCGGCCAGCTGGTGAACATGTCGGCCTACACGCCCACGGGCGCCGACGCCACCAACCTCGGCAACTGGGCGCCGGCCTCGTTCGGCGCGGACGGGTTGCCGCAGTTCACCGCCACCTTCGCGGGCGGCGGGGGGGCGCAGGGGGTCGGCCTGGACCTTGGCCTGTCCTCGTCATCCGGGGCGTGGACGGCGGGCGCAGGCAGCCCGGCGGCGGTGGGGTCCGACGCGTCGAACCTGACGGGCATGGCCGGGGCCAGCCTGGCCGCCCTCAGCACCACGGCCTACGGCGGCAGTTCGTCGGAAATCCGGTCCAGGCAGGATGGCTATGGGCAGGGTTTTCTGGCGGGCATCGACATCAATTCGGAGGGCATCATCAGCGGGCGCTACAGCAACGGCCAGAGCGCCGACCTGTACCGCATCACCCTGTACCGCTTCACCAGCGAGGACGGCCTGCGCCGCGAGGGCATGAACCACTTTTCGGCCACGCGGGAGTCCGGAGCGGCGGAAGAGGGCCTGCCCGACACCGAGAACTTCGGCACCGTGGCCGCCAAGACGCTGGAGCAGTCCAACGTGTCCATGGAGCGGGAATTCGTGAACATGATCATCTACCAGCGCGGCTTCCAGACCAACTCCAAGTCGATCATGACGGCGGACGCCATGATCCAGAGGGCGCTGGAACTGAAGCGCATGTAGCCATCAGCAAGCACCGGCATGCGAAAGGCCGTCTCCCGGTTTGGGGGGCGGCCTTTTTGCGTCGGGCGAAGGGGAAGGGGCTACCGCCCTGCGCCGGGCTGCGGCGCGGTCTCGTCCGGTGTGGCGGGGTCCGGCACGGTGGCCCCGCGGCCCTGCGAAAGCAGCACGCCCACCAGCACCAGGCCGGAGGCCGCGTACTGCTGCGGGGCCAGTTCATCGCCCAGCAGCACCCGGCCCATGAGCAGGGTGATCACCGGGATCAGGTTGATGAACGCCGAAGCCTGCCCGGCGGGCAGGCGGCTGACCCCGAAGTTGTACAGCCCGTATGCGCCCAGCGAGATGCACGTGCCCAGATAGACCACGGACAGGGCGGGCAGCAGCGGGAAGGCGTCCGGCAGTTGGGTGGTGGGCAGGAACAGCAGCGGCAGAAAGAACGCGCTGCCCGCCAGCGACTGCACGGCGGTGATGAACAGCGGCGGGTAGGTGGCGGACAGCTTCTTGGCGTTGATGACGTACCCGGTGGCGCTGACCATGGCGCACAGTTCCAGCAGGTTGCCCAGCAGCGGGTTGGGCGCGTTCTCGGAACTGGTCCCGCCCAGACTCAGCCAGACCACCCCCACGATGGCCAGGCCGAAGCCGTACCACACCCGGCGGGCCAGCCGTTCGCCCAGCACGATCCAGGCGGCCACGGCCACGCACAGCGGCATCACCGAAACGATCATGCCCGCCTGCGAGGCCGAGGTGTAGCGCAGGGCGTACGCCTCGAACACGAAGTACAGGCATGGCTCGCACAGGGCCATGGCCCCAAGGCGCTTCCAGTCGCCCTTGCGGTAGCGCACGTGGCGGAAGTTGCGCCACAGGGCCAGGAACACCGCCGAGGAAATGCCCATGCGCCCGAACACCACCACCATGGGGTCGAAGCCTTCCAGGGCCACCTTCATGGCGATGAACGAACTGCTCCACAGCAGCATGGCCAGCAGCAGGGCCAACGTTGCGGAAGAGACGGGCGCGGTGCGGGGTGCGGACATGACGGTTTTTGGCGAAAGGGGTGCATGAGGGACGCCGCGCCGGAAATGCCGGGCGGCGGCGCGCCGCCAGGGCGGAGGAATGGCCGGTGAGCGCACACTATCCGCGCGGTGTCCGGGTGTCCACTGGCGCGGGAAGGAGCGGCGCTCGCTCCGGACGCTGGCGGGGCGGGCGGGACGGGCGCGGGCGCGACGGAACGACGACACCCCGGCGGCAGGTGCCACCGGGGCGTCCGGGATCCGTCATGCGAGGCCGAAAAGGCGGCGTGCGGGTGGGATGCCGTGGCCTACGCCTGCTTGCGGCGCTTTTCCCACAGCTTCATGTCCTTCATCTTCTTGCGGCGCTCACGCTGCAACGACTTGCAGACCAGGGGCATGTCCTTGCGGTAGCCGTACTTGTCCCGGTAGCTGTCGGGCGTGTGGTCGTGCGAGGCAAGGTGCTTGCGGGTCAGGATCTTGAAGGTCTTGCCACATTCCAGGCAGGTGATGGACTTTTCCTTCAGCGCCTTTGCGGCGTCGGGCAGCGGCGCTTCGGGAGCGGCCTGTGCCTCCGCGGGCACGCCTTCGCTGATCTGGCGGACGGCCTGCGCGATCTTCTGCACCATGGAACTGATCTCTTCCTCGGTCATGATGCGGACGCTGGCCTGAGCCTTCACGATGTCGAGGGCCTGCTTGAGATATTCTTCCATTTCGATTCTCCTTTGCGGTGGCGGAGGTGCAACGTCGTCGATGGGGCCACGTCGGCCGGCATCGTCGCACTCCGTATGCGGGAAGCGGTTTCGGATGCTGCATGATCCGCCGTTGATCCGGCAAACATCATGTGCTTCCGCATCCCGCAACGCGCATGGGCACTGCATTACCACCATGCGATGTGTAATTCCATTATTTTCTTGCATGCAACGGGATGCACCTGAACCCGTATGGCAGTAGGAGAAAACGCAACGCCGCTCCCCGGCGCGGCGGGAAAGCGGCGAATGGGTTGCGGAGCCCCCGGGATGGGGAATGCGCGCATGCGGTAATTGCGGGCGGAGAAGGCCGGGGGCATGCGACGCCGCGCGGGGGTACCGTTGCGCGCCCCGGCCGGGCGTCATGCCGGGCCGCGCTCCAGGGTGTCCCAGGCGTTGCGCTTGCTCCGCAGGAAGTCGTCGCCTTCGCCGGGGTACACCCGGCGGTCCGGCGGCGGCGTGGGCGCGGTCACCGGGGGCCAGCGGCCGGGCACGGGGTCCGGCCCTTCCTGGGCGGCAGGGACGGGATGGGTGTCGGTCATGCGCGGGGCGGCGCGCACGTCCACGCCGGGCACCGGCGCGGAAAACTCGATGGCCAAGCCGTTGGGGTCGAAGCTGTACAGCGAGTGGATGAACCCGTGGTCCACCAGTTCCGAGCACCAGAACCCGGCGGCCTCCAGCCTGTCCTTGAGTTCCCACAGGTCGTCGTCCGAGGCCACGCCCACGGAGATGTGGTCGAACACCACGGCCCCGCGCACGGGCGCGCCGTGGTCCTTTTCCTCCACCGGGGTCACGCCGTCCCATTCGAAGAAGGCGATCATGTCCACGGGCGATACCTCGAAGAAGTACTGGCGGTAGCCGGGATGGCCCAGACCGGCCACGATGCGCATGCCGAGCAGGTCGCGCCAGAAGCGCACGGTGGTCTCCATGTCGCCGGTGACCATGGCCAGGTGGTTGAAGCCGGTATAGCGGGGCATTGGTGCTCCTGAGGGGGCTTGGGGGCTGGGAGGGGGCGTCGGGGGGCGTCAGGGGGCGGGCAGAGCGTCCAGCGCGCGCAGTATGATGTCCAGCGGAGGGCGTTTGTTGGTGTCCGCGACGTGAATGTGCCGGATGACGCCCTGCCTGTCGATGGTGAACAGGGCGCGTTCCGCCGTTCCATCGCCGCGCAGCACGCCGTAGGACGCGGCAGCCTTGCCGTGCGGCCAGAAGTCGGACAGCACCGGGAACCACACGCCGCCACCCCCGCCATGCGCGTCGTCATGTCCGTCGTCGTGTCCCCCGCCATGTCCGTCGTCGGGGCCGGGGGCGCGTTCGCCCATCTCGCGGGTCCAGGCGTACAGCGAGGGCAGGTTGTCGGTGGTGATGCCCAGCAGCACCGCGCCGCGCCGCTCGAATTCATCGCGGGCGATGTTGTAGCCCGGCCACTGCCCGGAACAGACCGGGGTGAACGCGGCGGGCACGAACGAGATGACCACGGCGTACCTGCCCCGGAAGTCGGACAGGCGGACCATGCCCGCGCCGGGGCCGTCCTTGGGCGTGTAGGGGCCGGGCAGGGCAGGCAGGACGAAGTCCGGGGCGGGGTCGCCCACGGCCACCTTCAGCACGCTGTCCACCGGCTTGCGGGGGGCTTCCGGGTAGATCAGGTCCCGCAGTCCGGCGGCCTGCGACGGCGCGGCGGCGGGCAGGCCCCACAGAAGGGCCAGCCCCCATAGAAGGGCCAGTGTCAGGAAGGCCGCCGCCAGCAGGCGCGCGGGACGCGGGAGCAGGGCAACGGCGGGCGGGCGGGCCTGCCTGGTTTCCGGGGTTGCCTTGGCCGTGGGATGTTCTGTGGTGCGGAGCATGGCGGCTACCTCGCGCGGGTTCGGCGGGAGGGGGGATGGGGCGGCGCGGGCCACCCGCCGACATCAGTTGGTGCGCCGGGCGATGGCGGAAAGTTCGTCCAGGAAGGCTTGCGGCGAGGTCATGCGGCCGGTGCGCGAGAACAGCGTGGCCGGGGCCGCGCGGTCCTTCAGCGAGACCAGGAAGAAATGCGGCGTGCCGGGCTCGCCCACCTGTTCGTGCACGGCCAGGTCCGGGTCGGCGAACAGGGGGATGGCGACCCCGTAGCGTTCGCGGAACAGGTCCACCTCCATGCGGGTGTTGCCCGCGCCCACCCCGATGACGGTGATGCGGTCCTTCAGGGGCGAGGCGGCCAGCAGTTCGGCCAGGCGGTTCATGTGCGGGGCCTCGCGCTGGCAGTGCGGGCAGTACATGCTGAAGATCTCGATGAGCACCAGCGGGGTCTTGTTCCCGGTGGCCGGGCGGATGCCCGAGAGCTTCCACGGCCCTTGGCCGGAAAGGCCCAGCGCGGCCAGTTGGGCGGGCGTGGCGGCGTTCTCCAGGGGAATGTCCGGGAAGGGCGCGCTGGCCGGTACCGGCTCCGCCAGCGTGGGCGTGGCGCAGGCGGGCAGCAGCGCCAGCAGGGCGGCCAGCAGCAGGGCGCGCAGCAGGGGCATGGGGATGCGGTTCGCGGGCATGGCGGTCTCCGGTGGGTGTGGTGCGTAGTGCCGTACTACATACAGCAGGAATCCGGTTTGCGCAAAGGCGCGCCTCGTTGCGTCCGGTTCCGCACCGGACGCGGGCGGCCGCCGCCATTGGCGTTGCCCGTCCCGGAGTGCTAGTACACCCGGCAGGAGGCGCACATGACCACCCCCCACGGCACCACGCCCGGCGCTGCGTCCGGCCCTGCGTCCGGCGGTCACGCGAGCGCTCGGGCGGCCGCCCCGGCCGACGGCTCCGGCCTTCCGGCCGGACCGCGCACCGACCAGCGCAGGGCCTACCTGTACGGCATCGCCACGGTGGCCATCTGGTCCACGGTGGCCACGGCCTTCAAGCTGGCCCTGCGCCACCTGGACCCGTTGCAGTTGCTGCTGGTGTCCACCGGGGTGTCGCTGGCGGTGCTGGCCGCCATCCTGCTGTACCGCCACGGGGCCGGGGGGCTGGTCCGCGAACTGGCGGCCGCGCCCCGGCGCGACCTGCTGCGGGCCGCGCTGCTGGGCGTGCTGAATCCCTTCGTCTACTACATCGTGCTGTTCAAGGCGTATGCCCTGCTGCCCGCGCAGGTGGCTCAGCCGGTGAACTACACCTGGGCCATCACCCTGACCCTGCTCTCCGTGCCGCTGCTGGGACACCGGGTGACCCGGCGCGAACTGCTGGCCGTGGCCGTGAGCTATGCCGGGGTGGTGGTCATCGCCACGCGGGGCGACGTGGCCGCGTTGGCCGGGGGCAACGTGGCCGGGGTGGCGCTGGCGCTGGCGAGCACGGTGATCTGGGCGCTGTACTGGATCGGCAACGCGCGCAGCCCGCTGGAGCCGGTGCTGGGACTGTTCTGCAACTTCGCCGCCGGGCTGCCGCTGGTGCTGGCGGCCACGTGCATTTTTTCATCGCTGCCGTTCCGGGCGGAACTGCTGCCGGGCCTTGCCGCCGCCGCGTACGTGGGGGCGTTCGAGATGGGCATCGCCTTCGTGTTCTGGCTGAAGGCCATGAAGCTGACGGAGTCGGCGGCGCGCATCGGCAACCTGATCTTCTTTTCGCCGTTCCTCTCGCTGGTGTTCATTGCGCTGCTGCTGGGCGAGCGGATACTGCCCACTACGCTGGCGGGGCTGGTGCTCATCGTGGCGGGCAACCTGCTGCAACGCAGGGGGTAGCGCCGGGGAGAGCGGTGGCGGGAGGCGAGCGGGGGAGGTCGGGCTGCTCTGTAATGCCGGGAATACGGCGCAAAAACAGTCTTTTTCCCGCTGGCGTCGTCAGTCCGCGTTTCGTCTTGGTCGAGTATCCGTATACACTCCCTGCGGCGAAACGCGCCCTTCCTCGCCAGCGGAAAAAACTCTTGTTTTCACGCCGCCTTCCCGGCACCAGCCCCCCGTGCGCCAAGGCCGTGCACGGGGTTGATGGAAGGGGAACAGGACGGGATTGGGAAAATCCCGTTGGCGATGCCGCCTGCCTTTCAGACGAGAGGCAACGACAACGACTCGCGCGTAGAAGCGTATGCCGCCAGGCTTTGACGGCGGCATACGCGTCGCGACGGGGGCGTTGGAAGGGCTCCCGAGTGGCGGGGTGGCGGCGGGAGATTCGCGCACATGCGCATTCCGCCGGGCAGATCACCCGAAGGCGCCCTGGCGCCGAAGGGAAGCTGCCCGGCATGGAATGTGGTGCAGGACGAACTGGGGGGACCAGGACTTCAGCCGTTAGGCGAGCGCAAGGCGCGAGTCTTACGGATGAAGATAGCAGCGCTGGCAGCGCCCCCCGGAGCGCGGGGATGCAAGGGGCCATCGCTCAGCGGCAGCCGTTAGGCGAGCGCGGAGCGCGAGTCTTACGGATGGCGACCGCAGAGCGCGGCCCCTTGCCCGCCGGAGGCATAACGAAATCGGGGGTGAACTGTAACGCTGGACTGCCTTGGTAGAAGCCGCATCCAACAAGGCAGGACACCCCTCTCTTCCCTCTCTTATCCCGCTTTTCACCTTCCCCCAAAAAGTAGACGGGGACGAGAGCTTCCGCCCTCGCCCCCGTCCGGAGACGCCTCTCCATCCCGAAGGACTATGGTGTCCGGAACCGCCCGGCCCCCGGCGCTACCGCTGCGCGCCGAACCTGCGGTCCCAGTCGAAATCCCGTCGCGTGACCACATCCTCCATGCGGCGGATGCGGCCTTCCAGCCGGTCGAATTTTTCCTTCAGCCTGCGCAACGCCTCGCCGCGCGAGGACACGTAGCTGCCGTAGAAGTCACGTTCGCCCGCGTCGGCCGGTTGCAGCACCGGGCGCGGCTTCATGACCAGCCCGGCCAGCACGTACAGCCCCACCACGGGCCAGAACCCGGTGAACAGGGCCGCGGCGACGAACAGCACGCGCACCCAGAATACCGACATTCCGAAATGCTGCGCAAGCCCCTTGCAAACACCCATCAGCTTGCCGTCGCGGGCGCGGTACAGGGTGCGCGGCCCCTGGTCGCGCCAGGCGTCCCGCCCGCCGCACAGTCCGTCGCGGTCGTGGCCGGTGGAGCAATGCCGTCCGCTCCGCCCCCGTCCGGAACGCCTGTCGAACCTGTCTTCGTGGCGATCCATGGTCATTCCCTCCCCTGGCCGCGCGGGGCATCCCGCCCGGCGCGCCCCGCCGAACCATCGGGATCGAGCAGCAGCGTTTCCAGCGCCTCCACCCGTTCCTCCATGCGGCCCAGCGCCCGGTACATCTCCTGGATCATCCGGGCCTCGTCGTCGTGCGCCGGGGTGGCGCCCTCGCGGGTGCGCAGCAGGCGGTACAGGATGGCCAGCAACAGCACGGCCACCAGCGCGGGCAGCACCATGAACCAGAACATCATGACCGGCCCCAGTTGCGCCATGACGGCGAAGAGTTCCTCGAACATGTACGGCTCATGCATGCGTGGCCTCGAACTGTAGGGCCGTCGCGCGCCGGGACGTGACCCGTGGCGCGGGCGGCGGGGTGGCATGCCCGGATGCGGATGCGGGCGCGAAGGGCGCGGCGGCATCCGGGACGGCGCGCGCCCGGTTCCGGAAAGGGCGATGCCGTACGGGCATCCAGTCTAGCCTCTGCAACCGGCGGGCGCAAGGCGGTTACTCCGCTGCGCCGGAAACTTCACCGTCGCGCGGGGCGGCATGGGCCTTGCGCTCGCCCACGCGGGCGCGCAGGGCGGCCAGTTCGCGCTCCAGTTCATCGCGCGTTTCCAGGTCCGCGAAGGCCGCGTCCAGTCCGTTGGGACCGCCACGGTTGCCGGAGGGCACGCGCACGGCGTCCGCCTCGGCTTCCATGTGCTCCACGCGGCGCTCCAATTCCTCGAACCGGTGCATCACCTCCAGCGAGGCGGCGCGGCGCACGTCCTCGCGGGCCTGACGGCGCACCCGGGCGTGCACGTGGCGCTGCACCAGCATGCGCTGCTTCTCGCGCGCGGCCGCCAGCTTTTCGTCCAGCACGTCCATGTCGCCCTGGGTGCGGGCCACCAGCGCGTCGATCTCGTCCAGTTCGCGGCGCAGGGCGTCGGCGCGCTCGTTCTCGCGGCGGCGCTCCAGCAGCGCTTCGCGCGCCAGGTCTTCGCGCCCGGCCGTCACGGCCAGTTCGGCCCGGCGGTCCCAGCGTTCCACCTGGTCCTGCACGCCGTCCAGCTCGCGGCGCACCCGGCGCGCCTCGGCCATGCTGGAGGCGCACCCGGCCTTCAGTTCCACCAGCGTTTCCTCCATCTCGCGGATCATCAGCCGGACCAGCTTTTCCGGGTCCTCGGCCTTGTCCAGCATGGCGCTGATGTTGGAACTGACGATGTCCTTGAATCGCGAAAAGATACCCATGATCGCCTCCTGCGGTGCGCTGTGCGTTGGTGCGGCGGGAAAAGCAGCAACCGTGCCAGCCGGTCCGCAGGAGGCAACCACGGGCAATCACTGGGAATGACCTCAACATGCCGGGCGATGCACATCGCCCGCAAAATGCATTTACACCAATTAGTGGCGAAAATCACCAAAATATGGTTGAATTCTCCATGCACGATCGCATGCACGCCGCCGCCGCGTCGCCCGCGCTGGCCGAGGCCATCGGCCAGTCGGACGCCTTCCTCGCCTTTCAGGAGGCGCTTTCGCGCGTGGCGCGCGTGGACCGGCCCGTGCTGCTGGTGGGCGAGCGGGGCACCGGCAAGGAACTGGCCGCGGCGCGGCTGCACTATCTTTCCCCGCGCTGGCAGGGGCCGCTGGTGGTTCTGGACTGCGCGGCGCTGGCCCCCACCCTGGCCGAGGCCGAACTGTTCGGCCACGAGGCCGGGGCCTTCACCGGGGCCGGGGCGCGCCGGGCCGGGCGCTTCGAGCGGGCCGACGGCGGCACGCTGTTCCTGGACGAGGTGGGCAACATCCCCGCCGGGGTGCAGGACAAGCTGCTGCGGGTGGTGGAATACGGCATGCTGGAACGGGTGGGCGGCGCGCAACCGGTACGGGTGGACGTGCGCGTGGTGGCCGCCACCAACGCCGATCTGCCCGCCATGGTGGCGGAGGGGCGCTTTCGCGCCGACCTGCTGGACCGCCTGAGCTTCGAGGTGGTGTCCGTGCCGCCCCTGCGCGAGCGCGGCGACGACGTGGTCCTGCTGGCCCGCCACTTCGCGGCCAGCATGGCGGCGGAACTGGACCTGCCGGATACGCCGGACCTGGCCTCCGCCGCACTGGCCCAACTGTTGGCCCACCCCTGGCCGGGCAACGTGCGCGAGTTGCGCAACGCGGTGGAACGGGCCGTGGCCCGGCTGGATGACGGCGCCGTGTGGCCGGACGATGGCCGGTCCACCGGCCGCGCCCCGCGCATCGAGCATTTCGACCTTGATCCTTTCGCGTCGCCGTGGCGGCAGGGACCGGCAGTCCCCCGTCCCGCCCCGGCCGCGCCGCCCCCACCCTCCACGGGGGCCATGGCGGACGGTGCCGGGCCAAGGCGCGGACCCGGCACCGTACCGCCCGATGACACGGACCACGATGTGGTGCCCGGCGTCCCCCTGCCCGAGGCCGTGCGCCGGCTGGAGCTTGCCGCCCTGCGCGCCGCCCTGGCCCGCGCCCGGCACAACCGCCGGGTGGCCGCGGAACTGCTGGGCATCTCGTACGACCAGTTGCGCGGGTTGTATCGCCGTCACCGGCAGGATATGGAATCGTAACCAGCCATCGCCCGCCGCATCGCGCGCACACCGTCAGCACCAAGAGGCACGCCATGTCCCATCCCGATACATCCGCCAGCGTCACCACCCGCAACATCTACCTCGAAACCCTGCCCATAGCCGAGGCCGTGGACCGCGCCCGCGCCGCGCTGGACCGCGCCGCCCTGGTCCACGCGGAAACCGTGGGCTCGCACGAGGCCGCCGGGCGGGTGCTGTCCGAGGCGGTGTACGCGCGCTATTCCTCGCCCACCATGCACAGCGCGGCCATGGACGGCATCGCCGTGCGCGCCGCCGACACCTTTGCCGCGCGCGAAGGGCACCCCGTGGCCCTGCGCCGGGGCGTGACCTATCATCCCGTCAATACCGGGCACCCCATGCCCGAAGGGTGCGACGCGGTGGTGATGATCGAGCACGTGGCCCAACTGGACGCGGACACCGTGGAGATCGAGGCTCCGGCCTTCCCGTGGCAGCACGTGCGGCGCATCGGCGAGGACATCGTGGCCACCGAACTGCTGTTCCCGCGCAACCACCGGCTGGCCGCCTGCGACGTGGGCGCGCTGCTGTCCGGCGGCATCTGGGAGGTGAAGGTGTGGGAGCGGGTGCGCATGCGCATCATCCCCACCGGCGACGAAGTGCTGGACTTCACCACCCGGCCGGAACCGGGCGCGGGGCAGGTGGTGGAATCCAACTCGCAGGTGCTGGCGGCCATGGCCCGCGACATGGGCTGCGTGGTGGAGCGCATCCCCCCCGTGCCGGACAACCCCGACGCCCTGCGCGCGGCCTTGGCCCGCAGCCTTGACGACGGCATGCACGTCACCGTGCTGTGCGCGGGCTCGTCGGCGGGCAGCAAGGACTTCACCCGGCAGGTCATCGCGGCGGAGGGCCGGGTGCTGGTGCACGGCATCCAGGCCATGCCCGGCAAACCCTCGCTGCTGGGGGAATGTCGCGGGCGGCTGGTGGTGGGCGCGCCCGGCTACCCGGTGAGCGCCGTGGTCTGCTTCGACGAACTGGTGGCCCCGCTGGTGGCGTGGATGGGCCGCACCGTGCCCGCCGACCGTCCGTCCGCCGAGGTGCACCTGACGCGCAAGGTGCCCTCGAAGCTGGGGGTGGAGGAATTCGTGCGCCTGGCCGTGGGCCGCGTGGGCGACCGTCTGGTGGGCACGCCGCTGGGGCGCGGCGCGGGCAACATCACCACGCTTTCGCGGGCGCAGGCCGTGGCCCGCGTGCCCGCCCTGTCCGAGGGCGCCACCGAGCACGATGTGCTGCGCGCCCGGCTGACCGTGCCCGAGGCGGTGCTGGACTCCATCCTGGTCTGCGTGGGCAGTCACGACAACACCCTGGACCTGCTGGCCGATGAACTGATGGGCGGCGAGCGGCCGTTCCGGCTCATCTCCACCCACGTGGGCAGCATGGGCGGCATCACCGCGCTGCGCGGCGGCTCGTGCCACTTCGCGGGGGCGCACCTGTTCGACCCGGAAACGGGCGACTTCAACTTTCCCTTCCTGGACAAGTACCTGCCCGACATGGAGACGCGGGTGGTGAACCTGGCCATCCGGCATCAAGGGCTCATCGTGGCGGCGGGTAATCCGAAGAACATCCGGGGGGTGGAGGACCTTGCCCGCTCCGACGTGCGGTTCATCAACCGCCAGCGCGGCGCGGGCACGCGCATCCTGCTCGACTGGCACCTGGGGCAGGCGGGCATCGCGCCTTCGCTGGTGCAGGGCTACGACAAGGAGGAGTTCACCCACATGGCCGTGGCCGTGAACGTGCTGACCGGCGCGGCGGACTGCGGCCTTGGCATCCACGCCGCCGCGCGGGCGCTGGGGCTGGATTTCGTGCCGCTGGCGCGTGAGCGGTACGACGTGGTGATTCCCGCCGGGCACATGGACGATGCCCGGGTGCAGGCCATGCTGGCGCTGCTGCGGGACGAGCGGTTTCTGAAGCGGATAGAAGGGATGGGCGGGTACGAGACGACGTTGTCGGGCAGGGTGATGGAGAAGGGGATGGGGTTGGAGGGGTAAGGGGAAAACTGTCTTCGTAGGGGCGCACTCGACAAGGCGCGACACATCCCCCTCCCGCTTCGACTCCCTTTGGGAAAAACAGGCGCGCCGCCGTTGCAACACCCGCAACGACGGCACGCCATTCTTTTCTCAAGCCGGGCTATGGGCGCATTCCGCGCTAGACGCGCTCCGCCACCAGGTTCCCCATGCTCACGGTGCCCACCAGGGTCTTCCCTTCCTCCATGATGTCGCCGGTGCGGTAGCCTTCGCGCAGCACGCCGCTGACGGCCTGCTCGATGGCGACAGCCTCCTTTTCCAAGGCGAAGGCGTGGCGCAGCATCATGGCGATGGACAAAATGGTGGCCACGGGGTTGGCCTTGTTCTGCCCGGCGATGTCCGGGGCGGAACCGTGGATGGGCTCGAAGATGCCGGGGCCGCCCGCGCCCAGCGACGCCGAGGGCAGCATGCCGATGGACCCGGTGATCACCGCCGCCTCGTCGGACAGGATGTCGCCGAACAGGTTTTCGGTGACGATGACGTCAAACTGGGCGGGCCAGCGCACCAGCTGCATGGCCGCGTTGTCCACGTACATGTGGGTCAGTTCCACGTCGGGGTAGTCCTTGGCCACCTCCACGACCACGGCGCGCCACAGGCGCGACACGGCCAGCACGTTGGCCTTGTCCACCGAGCAGACCTTCTTGTTGCGCTTGCGGGCCGCCTCGAAGGCCACGCGGGCGATGCGGCGCACTTCCTCTTCATTGTAGATCATGGTGTTGTAGCTGGTGCGCAGGCCGTCGCGCAGTTCTTCCTCGCACACCGGCTCGCCGAAGTAGACGCCGCCGGTCAGCTCGCGCACCACCATCACGTCCAGGCCCTGCGCGGCGATGTCGGCGCGCAGCAGGCAGGCCCCGGCCAGTTCGGGCAGCAGGGTGGCCGGGCGCAGGTTGGCGAACAGCCCCAGCGCCTTGCGGATGCCCAGCAGCCCCTTTTCCGGGCGGATGGCGGTGGGCAGCGTATCCCACTTGGGGCCGCCCACCGCGCCCAGCAGCACGGCGTCGGCGGCCTTGCAGGCGGCCACGGTTTCGTCCGGCAGGGGACCGCCCGTGGCGTCGATGGCCGCGCCGCCGATGAGCGCGTTGGTGTAGCTGACGGTGTGGCCGAATTTTTTCGCCACCTTGTCCAATACCTTCACGGCCTGTTCCACGATTTCCGGGCCGATGCCGTCGCCCGGCATCAGGCAGATCTTCATGTCCATCTGGATATCCCTTCTCGATGACCGATGCGCGCTATGGGTGATGCGGCGGCGGATTGTACGGCCCGCCGCCGGAATGGTCAGGATTGGCGTCTCTCGCTTCCGCCTTTTTTCCCTCGCGCCTGCAAAACCGGCATTCGAGGGATTTTGTTCTCTGGCAAGGAAGGCGAGTTCCGGGCGGTGGGAGCATATTTTGCCATATGTGACCGCCGCACGGAACGAGCCTGACGCAGCCAGAGAGCAAAAGCACGCTTTCGGCTATGCCAGCCGCTCCTTGACGTAGGGGACAAGCCCCCCCTTATCCAGCAACTCCCGCATGGACGCGGGCAGCGGCGGGCAGGTGATGGTGGCCCCGGTGGTGCGGTTGGTGATCAGCCCCTTGGCCGCGTCCACCTCCACGGTGTCGCCGTCGGCGATCTTGTCCACCTCGTCGCCCACTTCCAGCAGCAACAGCCCCATGTTGAAGGCGTTGCGGTAGAAGATGCGCGCGAAGCTGTGCGCGATGACCACGGGCATGCCCGCGCCCAGGATGGCGATGGGCGCGTGCTCGCGCGACGAGCCGCAACCGAAGTTGCGCCCCGCCACCATCACGTCGCCGGGTTTCACCCGTTTCACCCAGCCTTCCTCAAGGCCGGCCATGCAGTTTTCGCCCAGTTCCTTCGTGTCGGTGGTGACCAGGAAGCGCGCGGGGATGATGGCGTCGGTATCGATATGCTCGCCCACCTTGTGGGCGGTGCCGGTGTAGCTCATGGTGCGTAAACCTCCGTAAATGGCGTGTGGTACGGTCCTGGCCCTACAGGCTGCCGGGGTGGGCGATGACGCCCGCCACGGCCGAGGCGGCGGCCACGGCCGGGCTTGCCAGGTACACCTCGGACTCCAGGCTGCCCATGCGCCCGCGGAAGTTGCGGTTGGTGGTGGCGATGGCGCGCTCGCCGTCGGCCAGGATGCCCATGTGCCCGCCAAGGCACGGCCCGCAGGTGGCCGGGCCCACGATGCAGCCCGAGTCCATGAAGGTCTCGATCAGCCCTTCCTTCAGGGCTTCCTTCCACACGCCGGGGGTGGCGGGCAGCACGATGCAGCGCACGCCCTTGGCCACCTTGCGGCCGCGCAGCACTCCGGCGGCCTCGCGCATGTCGCTGATGCGGCCGTTGGTGCACGAGCCGATGACCACCTGGTCCAGGGTCACGCCCTTCACCTCGCCCACGGGCTTCACGTTTTCGGGCAGGTGGGGACAGGCCACCACGGGTTCCATGCCGGACACGTCGAAGGCCAGTTCGCGCTCGTAGGCCGCACCGGGGTCGGCGGCCAGCGCCACGTCCTTGCGGCCGCGCGCGGCGGTGTAGGCCAGGGTCTTGGCGTCGGCGGCGAACAGGCCCGCCTTGCCGCCCGCCTCGATGGCCATGTTGGCGATGGTCATGCGGCCCTCGACGGAAAGGGCCTCGATGGCCGCGCCGTCGAATTCCAGGGCGCGGTACAGCGCGCCGTCCACGCCGATCTCGCCGATGAGGCGCAGGATCAGGTCCTTGGCCCCCACCCATTTGGGCAGCGTACCGGTGAAGGTGGCGCGGATGGTGGGCGGCACCTTGAACCACGTTTCGCCAAGGGCCATGGCCCCGGCCACGTCGGTGGACCCGAATCCGGTCGCAAAGGCGCCCAGCCCTCCGTAAGTACAGGTGTGGCTGTCGGCCCCCACCACCACGTCGCCGGGGCCGACGAGGCCCAGTTCCGGCAGCAGGGCGTGTTCCACGCCGCAGTCGCCGCCCTCGTAGTAGTGGGTGATGCCCATTTCCCGCGCGAATTCGCGGGACAGCTTCACCTGCTGCGCCGAGGCGATGTCCTTCTGCGGGGTGAAGTGGTCCATGACCAGCGCCACCTTGTCGCGGTCGAACACCTTTTTCGCCCCCATGGCCCGGAAGGACTTGATGGCGAGCGGAGCGGTGATGTCGTTTGCCAGAGCCAGCGAGACGCGACAGCGGACGATCTGCCCCGCGGCGGTGATCGCCTCGTCGGTGTGCGCCTGCAGGATCTTCTGCGCAAGCGTGTGTGCCATCTAGATGCCCTCCTTCTCTTGCTCTTCTTCTTTCTTTGCCAGGCGGTTCAGCGCGTTCACGTACGCGCGGGCGCTGGCCAGTATGATGTCGGGGTCGGACCCGCGTCCGACCGCGCTTCCGCCGTTCTGCCGCAGGCGCACGGTAACCTCGCCCTGGGCGTCGGTGCCGCCGGTGATGGCGGTGACCGAATACCGCTCAAGGACGGGGGTGCGGCCCACGATGGAGCCGATGACGTTGAACACCGCGTCGATGGGACCCACGCCGAACCCGGCGGCGCGCCTGGTCTCGCCCATGACGTCCATGACCACGGCGGCCGTGGGCGGCATGCCGGTGTCGCTGCACTGCACGGAAAGGTTCACCAGCCGGTACTGGTCGGGCAGGCGGTAGACCTCTTCGAGCACCAGCGCTTCGATGTCCTCGTCATAAATCTGCTTCTTCTTGTCCGCCAGCTTCTTCACCGCCTCGAACACGGTGACCAGCTGGTCTTCCTCCAGCCGGTAGCCGAGTTCGTCCAGCTTGTTCTTCACGGCGTTGCGGCCGGAATGCTTGCCGATGACGAGGTCGGTCTTGGTCTTGCCGATGGATTCCGGCGTCATGATCTCGTACGTTTCGCGGTTCTTGAGCATGCCGTCCTGGTGGATGCCCGATTCGTGCGCGAAGGCGTTGGCCCCCACGATGGCCTTGTTGGGCGGAATGGGCTGGCCGATGATCATGGACAGCAGGCGGCAGGTGGGGAAGATCTGCTCGGGGGCGATGCCGAAGTCGAGGCCGTAGTAGTCCCGGCGGGTGTGCAGGGCCATGATGACCTCTTCGAGCGAGGTGTTGCCCGCCCGCTCGCCGATGCCGCTCACGGTCACCTCGGCCTGGCGGGCGCCCGCCTTCAGCGCGGCCAGGGTGTTGGCCACGGCAAGGCCGAGATCGTCGTGGCAGTGCACGCTGAACACGGCCTTGTGGCTGTTGCGGGTGTTCTCGATGACGTACCGGATCAGCCGTCCGTACTCCTCGGGCTGGGCGTAGCCCACGGTGTCCGGCACGTTGATGGTGGTGGCCCCGGCGTCGATGACCGCCTCGAACACCCGCACCAGGAAGTCGGGGTTGGAGCGGGACGCGTCCTCGGCCGAGAATTCCACGTTGCTGGTATACCTGGCGGCGTGGCGCACGGCGGCCACGGCCATTTCCAGCACCTGGTCCGGTTCCTTGCGCAGCTTGTGCTGCATGTGGATGGGCGAGGTGGCGAGAAAGGTGTGGATGCGCGGGGCCTCGGCCACCTTGATGGCTTCCCAGGCGCGGTCGATGTCGCTGGCCATGGCGCGGCACAGGCCCGCCACCTCCACGCCCTTCACGGCGCGGGCGATGGCCTGCACGGCCTCGAAGTCGCCGGGGCTGGAGGCGGGGAACCCGGCTTCCATGATGTCCACGCCAAGGGTTTCCAACTGGCGGGCCAGGCGGATCTTTTCCTGGAGGTTCATGGTGGCGCCGGGGGACTGTTCGCCGTCGCGCAGGGTGGTGTCGAAAATGCGGATGCGGTCGCCGGAAATGGGGGCGATGGGGGACGTGCCGGAGGCGGGGGACGTGGTGGACATGATTCGTGCTCCTCTTGCTGCGGTCCGCGCCCGTGTTGGTTGGGGGCGGGGCCGATGGCGCTGATGCGCGGCCGTCACGGGCGGCGTGTGCGCCTGACGGAATGCTGCATCTGTTCGTTAGCTGCGCGCCGGCCCGGGAGACGGGACTCTGGCTGAGAGGAGGGTACGCGTCCGCCCGGGAACGGCGTGCGTTCCTGACACGGAGGTACGGGGCGCTGCTACGACAACCCTAGGATAGGCTGCGTAGTAGCTTGTGATTGCGGCGGGGAATGATGACGAAGGTATACACGGGACCGGAGATGAGGTAGCCCGCGAACACCAGGAAACCCAAGAGCTTGGGTTCGGAGGAGACGAGTACGAACAGCAGGATGGCGGTAACCATAGAGCTGAACGGGTGGGCCTTGATGAGCCCGTATTCCTTGAAGGAGGCGTAGCGCACGCGGCTCACCATGAGGAAGGCGAGCACGAAGGCGAGCGCCAGGCAGAAGCGCGGGAAGACGCCCGCGAGTTGCTCGGGCACGTAGGGGCTGAACAGCACCAGCGTGGCCACAGCGCAGCCGGCCGCCGGAATGGGCAGGCCGATGAAGAACTTCTTGGAGGTGGTGGCGGTGGAGATGTTGAACCGGGCAAGGCGCAACGCGCCGCACACCGCGAACAGGAACGCGGCGGCGATGCCGAGGCGGCCGTACTGGTTCAGCTGCCACTGGTACATCATGAAGGCCGGGGCCACGCCGAAGGCCACCAGGTCGCACAGCGAATCGTACTGCACGCCGAACTCGCTGGCGGTGTTGGTGAGGCGGGCCACCTTGCCGTCCAGGCCGTCCATGAGGGCGCTGAACAGGATGGCCATGGCGCAGTCCTCGTACCGCCCGGAAACGGCCCACAACATCCCCAGGAAGCCCGCGAAAAGGCTTGCCGTGGTGAAGAGGTTCGGGAGGATGTACACTCCCTTGTGGATGGGGCGGGCGGGCTGTTCCATGACCTTGCGGCTGTCCTGTGCCTTCTTGCGGTAAGAAATCCGGATGGTTGGAGGGGAATCAGGCGTTGCGGCGCGCCACGACGGTCTGCCCGGCGAACACCTGCTCACCCACGTTCACCGACGGAGAATAGTCGTCCGGCAGGTAAAGGTCAACCCGCGAGCCGAAGCGGATCATGCCGAAGCGCTCGCCACGGGCCAGCGCGTCGCCCTCGTCGGTGCGGCACACGATGCGCCGGGCGATGAGCCCCGCGATCTGCACGAAGGTCCAGGCGGAGCCGTCTTCCCCGGTCATCCGGTAGGCGCAGCGCTCGTTGTCGGTGGACGCCTTGTCCCACGCCGCGTTCAGGAACTTGCCGGGATGATAGGCAATGCCGGTCACCGTGCCCGCCACCGGGGCGCGGTTCACGTGCACGCTGAACACGTTCATGAAGATGCACACCGTGGTGCGCGGCTGGCCGGTGAACGGATCGGGCATGGTCTGCACGCGCACCACCTTTCCGTCGGCGGGGCTGACGGCAAGGCCGGGCGCGGTGGGGACGACCCGCTCCGGATCGCGGAAGAAGTGGCAGCAGAACCAGGTCAGCAGCATGAACACGAAGCTGCCGGTGGCGCAGCCGAGCATGGCCAGCGAAAGGGTGACCAGGGCGCACAGGCCGATGGCCGGGACGCCTTCGGGGGTGATGCCGATGGAGGCTTTGCGCATGTGGGGTGCCGTTGGTTGCGGTGGGTTGCGGGGGTGCCGGTGCGCGCGGCGCGGGCCGTGCCCGGGCGACAGGGCGGGAGTGTAGGCAAATCCCGTCGCGCTGGCAACCGGGCAAGGCAGGGGGGGCGGCGAGGGGTGGATATTCGGCCTCTGCGGATACCGCTATCCGGACTGCTTCGGGGCGGGGGTGCAGCGGTTGCCCGCGCACCGTCGGGCCTTCAACGCGCATAACGCACGGCGCAGCACAAGCGGGACCACAGCCAGCAGACACAGCGCAAGGCCGGTGCGCAGGGACAGGATGTCGCCGAGGTGGCGGATGCACCCCAGTTCCGCCCCGGCATGCACGTAGACGGCGTTCAGCGGCACCATGCCGACCAGCGAGACCGTGGCGAAGGTGGAAAGGCGCATGGCGGTGACCCCGAACAGCAGGTTCACCAGCCAGTAGGGCATCACGGCCACGCAGCGCAGGCCCAGCAGGCACAGCGCGCCCGGCGAGAGCAGCTCGAAAGGGGGCAGGTCCGAAGAGGCGCGGGCCGACGAGGGCGCGCGGACGGCGGTTCCGGCTCGGGTGGCATCCTCTCGGGTGGTACTCGCGGTCCGGGCGTCTCCGGCACCGGTTTCCGCCGGGCAGCCCAAGTTTTGTCCCCCCGCGTCCGCCGCCGGGCTGTCGTTGCCGTCCCCTTCCGCCCCTTCCGCCCCTTCCGTCATGACCGCGTCGATGCGCGCCAACTGGCGGGGCCACAGGCGGCGCACCATGCCGCGCAGCAGGTGCCGGGCGCTCAGGAAGGCCAGGCAGGCCCCGGTGGTGCTGGCCACGCTGACGGCGGCCAGGGCCATGCCGAAGCCGAACACCGCCCCGCCGGTCAGGGTCAGGAACACCGCGCCGGGGATGGAACAGGAGGTCATGGCCACGTAGCCCGCCACGAACGCGGCCACGCTGGCCACGGGGTGGCGGGCGTGCAGGTCCAGCAGCCGGTCGCGCAGGGCCAGGGCCTGGTCCGGTCCCACGGCCGGGAAGTGCCCGGTCAGTGCCAGGAGTGCCAGCAGGGTGGCAGCCAGCGCCAGCATGGCCAGCGCGCCGCGCGGCGGCCACGGGATGCGCCGCGCCGCGTGCGCCGGGTTGCGGGGGGCATGGGCTGGGGGTGGGGGTGCGGTGGGGCGGGGGATGCGCACGGGCGGGCCTGCCTGCCGGGTGTGGGCGGGCTTCCGTTGCGGAAGCGCCACCGTGCGCAGCATGGCTCATGCCCGTGGCGGAACGGTGATGGCCGGGTGACGGATCGCCGGCAATGGACGCTTTGCGTCCCGGCCTCCGGCCCTGTTCCGGGGCCGGTCCTACCCCGGCCAGCCTTCCGGCAGCGCCACCTGCGGGGCCAGCGCGGCCAGGTCGGCGCGGAAGGCTCCGCGTCCGGTGAACAACCGGGCATGAATGCCCAGCGCCGCGGCCCGGCCGATGTGCCCGGCGTTGTCGTCGAAAAAGGCCGCGCGCGCCGGGTCCACGCCCATGATGCCCGTGGCGTGGGTGAAGAAGCCGGGGTCGCGCTTGTTCAACCCCTCGCGGAACGAATTGAACACCCGGTCGAAGTGGCGGTACACGCCGTGGGCCGCGTCGATTTCCTCCAGCCAGTTGGTGTGGTCGCTGAGGATGGCCGTGCGCAGACCGGCCGCGCGCACCGCGTCGGCGGCGCGCAGCATGTCCGGCCGCAGGACGAAGCGGTTCATGATCTCGGCGCGCAGGGCGGCGTCGGTGCCGGTCATGCCCGTGCCCGCGCGCACGGCGTTCCACCACGCGGCCTCGCCGGTGCGGCCGTTGACGTAGCCGGTGGCGTAGCACAGGTCGGTGGCCGTGCGCATGGTGGCCTCGGGGTCCAGGCCCTGGGCCCGGCCGATGGCGCGCAGGCCCTCGATGAAGCCTTCCTCGGCCAGCACGCCGCTGAAGTCGAAGAAGATGACGTCGATGATGGGGGCGGCATTGCCGCGCGAGTGTGTCATGGGCTATCCTTGGTGGCTGCGGGGCCTCGCGGCCGCATGCGCCGCGCGCCCGTTTCCGGAATGGAGCCGGGCTCCACGGAACGGCTGCGGGAGCGGGCGGCAACCCGTTCAGGATAACCACGCGGAGGCAAAGCGCAACCGGAGCCGCGGCGGGCGGTTCCGCCGCCCCCTCATCTTGCCATCCGCCGCGCCGATGACGATATATCCGGGGCACGGCCCGCACGGCGCGGAACCCCGTGCGGCGCTCCGCCGTGCGCCGTGTTCCTCCTCCCTCCCCCATCGCTCCCGGCCGGGCCGCTCCCGCCCCCCCCGCTTGCCCGCGCCGCCACTCCCCATGTTTCCCACGGAGGTCGCCCCATGGACCCGGTAACCCATCTCGCCAGCGGCGCGCTTGTCGCCATGAGCCTGCCCGGAACCCGGCGCAGCCGCTGGTTCATGCCCTTTGCCCTGATCTGCGCGGTGCTGCCCGACGCGGACGTCTTCTTCGGCTCCACGCCGCTGGCCTACCTGACCCTGCACCGGGGCATCACCCATTCCTTCGCGGGCGGCGCGGTCATGGCGCTGCTGATGGCGTTGCTGTTCCTGCCGCTGTTGCGGCGCGCGCCGTCGGGACCGCCCGCTGATGAAAGTCCGCGCGGCGGCGTGCATACCTGGGGCTACGCCCGTTACGCCCTGACCGCCTACGCGCTGATCCTGCTGCACATCTTTCTGGATTGCATCACCACCTACGGCACGCAGGTGTTCCTGCCCTTCTCGGACTACCGGGCGGCCCTGCCCGCCGTGTTCATCATCGACCCGGTCATGACCCTGGTCATGCTGGCGTGCATCGTGGCGGCCATGGGCCGGACGCACCGGCGCGCCTTTGCCGCGCTGGGCCTGGCCTGGACGCTGCTGTGGCCCGGCGCCTCGCTGGCCGTGCAGCGGCACGTGCAGTCCGGCCTGGTGGCGAAACTGGCGGCCCAGCCCGTCCCGCCCGTGTCGGTGGCGGTGATCCCCGAAGCCTTGGCCCCGTTCAACTGGAAGGTTGTGGTGGACGACGGCCGCCGCTACGGCATGGCCCGTTACCAGTTGCTGAACCCGGATGCGCCCCTGGCCTTCGAACTGTTCGACAAGCCTGATCCGGTGCTGTACCGCCGCCTGTCCGAGGCCGAGGAATTGTTCCGGGTGTACGGCCGCTTCGCCATGTTCATGACCCAGGAAACCCGGCAGGAGAACGGCGCGCCCGTGGTCACGTACCGCGACCTGCGCTTTGCCTCCACGGTGCCGTTCATGCGCATGCTGCGCGGCGAAGGCGTGCCCTTCCAGTTGTGGGCGCGCCTTTCGGCCGACGGGCGGCTGGAGGGGTTCCGCTTCGTGCAGGGGCGCAGCGCCGGGGGAAGCGACGGGGGTGACGGGGGCGGCTGGGTGCCCGCGACGCGCTGACGACGGCATGGCGCCGTGCACGGGCCGATGAAATGCGTCCACCCCCCTTGTCACGTGGTGGGGGACGCGATATTGATGGAATATTGGGGAGAAGGGCGTGGTGACGCCATGCGGCGACAGCCGGGGCGCACCCGCACAACTTCCGTCCGGCGGAGCGCGAACCATGTCGGCACTGTGCCGGATGCGCGCGTAACATGCCGTCAGGAATAATGCTTCGCACATAGTGCCGCCGCATCGGGGTTCCGGGGCGCGCGCGGCGGCCCTGCACCAAACGCCATGCCCCGCACGGACAGGTCCGACTGGAGGTCCACGTGAACAAGAGCGAACTGGTACGAGCGCTTGCCGAAGAGCATGAGCTGCCTGTAGAGGACGCCACCATGGTGGTGAACACCTTCTTCGACTGCGTGCGCGATGCGCTGCTGGAAGGGGACCGCGTGGAGATTCGCGGTTTCGGTTCGTTCAAGATCAAGGGGTACCGGGGCTACAAGGGCCGCAACCCCAAGACCGGCGATTCCGTGGCCGTGCCGCCCAAGCGGCTGCCCGTGTTCCGCGCCGGGAAGGAACTGAAGGATCTCCTGAATCCGTAGCGGGCCGGGCTTCCGGGGGCTTTGCGTTTTCGTGGATGGTGGGGCGGCGCGGTTCGCGCCGCCAGGCGGGCGGTTGCGCCGCCGGTCGGGGGCCGGCTGCGCGAGCGCTCGCATTCGGTTTGGGGGCGCGTGAAGACAGGGGATGCGTGCCGCCCGTGGGCGGCACAGGGGGGAACGATGGGCGACGGCACGGACGATACGCTGCACGGGCACAGGTCATGTCCTGTCCCGGCGGTCATGCCGCGCGAACTGGCGGAAGAACGGCTGCGCCATCTGCACCTGCGCATCGGAGAGGGCATCGTGGCGCGGCGTCCGGCCATCATCGCCACGGTGCTCGGCTCGTGCGTGTCCGCCACGTTCTTCCATCGGCCCACGGGGCTTGCGGGCATCTTTCACGCCATGCTGCCCTCGGCCGAGGGCAGCCGCGACTTCGACTGCAACCCCTGCAAGTACGTGGACACCGCCGTGGAGGCGGTGCTGGCCCATTTCATCCGCAAGGGCGTGCCGGTCATCGAGATCGAAACCAAGCTGTTCGGCGGCGCGTTCAGCATGAACACCGAAGAAAAGTCGCTGGTGCGAACGCTGGTGGACGTGGGCGGCCGCAACGTGCAGGTGGCCCGCGATCTGCTGCGCGACAGGGGGCTTGTGGTGTCCGGCGAGCACGTGCTGGGCGAACGCGGCCGCAAGCTGCTGTTCCATGCCGGCACCGGCGAGGTGTGGGTGAAGCTGCTGCGCCGCAGCCTGGCCGAGCAGGGGCGCGGCGCGGGCCGCAACGGCCAGGGAGGCGGTGGCCGGGACGGCAGGCAGGAGCCGCCCGCGTGGTCCTATGATTCCCGCACCGCGCCGTGGACCGACGGGGACGCGGAGGGCGGGCAGGATGGCCCCGGCCCCGGCGGATCAGGCGGCGGACGCGACGCCTCCTGACGCGACGCTCCCCGGTACAATGTCCCGCCGGACCTTGCCGGTCCGGTGCCCGGAGCGCCCGCGCACGCTGGCCTTGCCACCGGAAATGGGCTACGAGCGGGAGCAGACCCCCATTCCCCACGCACCCGCACGCCGGACCCCTGCCGCATGAAGATCGTCTTCTGTATCGACGACAATCCCCGCTACCTGCTCATGATGCGCGCTGCCGTGCGCTCGCTGCGTCGCCTGCACGGCGATGCGGCCCCCTGCGTGTGCGTGTACGGCGGCAAGGATACGGCGGTCATGGACGCGGTGCGCGCCGAGGGCGTGCAACTGGCCCGGCACACCCCGGTCATCGGCGTGCACAACGCCCCGCGCGAATTCCACCGCTGCATCGGCGCCTTCCTGAAGCTGGAACTGGCCCTGCTGCCGGAACTGGCCGACGACGAGTACGTGCTGTACTGCGACGCCGACGTGTACTTCCACCAGCCGATTCTGGGAGATGCGGGGGGGGACGCGGCATCCGGCGGCGCGGAGCACATCCGCCCGCCGTACATGGCCATGGCCCGCGAGGCCACGGCCCCCTTCCATCACGCCCACGAACAGCTGGACTATGAATGGCGCGGCCGCCGCTACGTGGTGCCCCTGCCGTTCCCCATCTGGACCTTCAGCAGCGGGGTGGTGCTGTTCAACCTGGCCCGGCTGCGGCGGCACGACCACGTCCACAACTTCCTGGCCTTCTGCGTGCAGAACCTGCACCGCATCGGCAACCTGGACCAGTCGCTGCTCAATTACTTCTTCGGCAAACGGGTGACCAAGCTGGACCCTTCGTGGAACTGCCCGCCCTACCGGGCCGACGCGCTGACGCGGGCGCGCATCGTGCACTTTCACGGCCCCAAGCCGTGGGACACCAGACCCGCCCTGTGGAAGGACCTGCGCATCAACCACTACGCGGAATTCCGCCGCCGCTGGCTGGACCTGCTGACGCCGGAAGAGCGCGAGCAGGCCGCCGCGTGGGAGGCGGCGGGGTAGGGCGCGTCCACCCGCCGTTTCCGAACCCGCCCGACATCCCGTCGCCCCGCTTCATAATCATCCCCGCTTCGCCTTCCCTGCTGCCATCGGCCCGCAACCCTGCTATGCTGGCCCCGTCACCCAGTCACGCAGTCACGCCGCCACGGCCGTTCCCGTACCGTTCGCCGTATCCGCAAGCCCGGCCCGCCGCCGGATGAAGGAGTTTTCCATGTCGTCCACTTCCGCCGTCCATACCGCCGAAAGCCTGCGCGGGCTGTTTCCCGTGGCCGGGCAGCCTCTGCCGGAAGCCGCCCACGCCTTCGCGCCCATGGAGCAGCGCACCTGCCTCATCGACGGCACACTGGAGGAATGGCCCGGCGAGATGCAGCAGGTGTTCTCGCCCATCGGCGAGGTGGGCGAGACAGGGGGCGCTGGCGGCTTCGCGCCGCGCCTGCTGGGCAGCTGCCCCATCCTGGACGAGGCCGCCGCCCTGCGCGCCGTGGACGCCGCCGACCGCGCCTGGGCCGACGGCATGGGCGCATGGCCCACCATGGGCGTTGCCGGGCGCATCCGCCATGTGGAGGATTTCGCCCGGCGCATGGCGGCGCGGCGCACCGAGGTGGTGCGCATCATGATGTGGGAAATCTGCAAGTCGTGGCAGGATGCCAGCGGCGAATTCGACCGCACCATGGAATACCTGCGCGACACCATCGACGCGCTGAAGGACCTGGACCGGGCCTCGTCGCGCTTCGTCATCGAGAAGGGCATCTACGCGCAAATCCGCCGCGCGCCGCTGGGGCCGGTGCTGTGCATGGGGCCGTACAACTACCCGCTGAACGAGACCTTCTGCACGCTGATGCCCGCGCTGATCATGGGCAACCCGGTCATCGTCAAGACGCCGCGCCTGGGGCGGCTGCTGTATTCGCCGCTGATGGAAGCCTTCCGCGACGCCTTCCCGGCCGGGGTGGTGAACATCCTGCACGGCGACCGGCGCATCGTGAAGCCCATCATGGCCTCGGGCCGCATCAACGTGCTGGCGTTCATCGGGTCCAGCACGGCGGCGGACGCGCTGCGCCTGGCCCACCCGCACCCCCACCGGCTGCGCTGCGTGCTGGGGCTGGACGCCAAGAACGCGGGCATCGTGCTGGACTGCGCGGACATGGACCTGACCGTGGCCGAGGCGTTGCAGGGCGCGTTCTCGTTCAACGGGCAGCGCTGCACCGCGCTGAAGATGCTGTTCGTGCATCAGAAGCGGTTGGACGAATTCCTGGCCCGCATGGACGAGGGCATCCGCAAGCTGCGTATCGGCATGCCGTGGGACGAAGGGGTGCGCATCACCCCGCTGCCGGTGCCCGGCAAGGCCGCGTACCTTGACGATCTGGTGCGCGACGCCGCCGCGCACGGCGGCCGGGTGGCCAACACCGGCGGCGGCATTCACGCCGAAACCCTGTACCACCCCACGGTGGTCTGCCCGGCCACGCCGCAGATGCGCGTGTACCACGAGGAGCAGTTCGGCCCGGTGATACCGGTCATCCCCTTCACGGACATCGAAACGCCGGTGCGCTACGTGGTGGGCTCGCAGTACGGACAGCAACTGAGCATCTTCGGCAACGACCCGGACGACGTGGCCCGGCTGATCGACCCCATGGTCAACCAGGTGTGCCGGGTGAACATCAACAGCCAGTGCCAGCGCGGGCCGGACACCTTCCCCTTCACCGGACGCAAGGACTCGGCCGAGGGCACCCTTTCGGTCAGCGACGCGCTGCGCTGCTTCTCCATCCGCACGCTGGTGGCGGCCAAGGGCACGGACGCCAACAAGGAGATTTTGACGAGTATCATCAGGGATAGGCGGTCCAACTTCCTGTCCAATGATTTCATTTTGTAGCGGGGTGGGGCGGTTGCGGTCGCGTGCCGCGAGAGTGGACGGGAAAAGCAACGGCCCGCCGGAAACGGCGGGCCGTTGTATTGCCCTTTAAATACTCTTGCGAGAGTATTAGGCCACAAATCTTTCTTTTTCGTATATCATAATGAATTCGTGGTTCATCGAAGAAACAGGCTTTTCATAAACAAGAGATGTTACTTTAGGCGTTCTCTTGATGGGGATTTCACGTGTGGCGTGTACAAGTTTTTGAAATTTTTTAGTCTCTAAATATTGTTTGGTGATGTCTGTGAGGTTTATGCTAACTCTGTCTACTGTTCTGTTCCCGAGCGTTAATGCGATATATTTTTTTGTAACCCTGCATAGTCCGTCGAGAAATTTAAAATAGTCTTCAAAAAACACCAAAACTTTTCTATGTTTAGCTGGTGCTATTTTGCTTAGAAAAGGTTCTAGGAGCGACATCTGGTATGGAGATAGGTTTGCGTTTCTTTTTTTCCCTCCTAAGCTTTTAGAGTCGATAATTGAATAGTTTTCAAATTCCCACCCTTCGAGTTCTAAATCTTTTTTGTCGATAGTGTGTAGTGCTAACATAGAAAACTGTCCGTAGGGTACAGTAGTTGCGTTATCGCCATAAGGAGGGGATGTGATTGAAAGGTCGAAGCTTGCGGCATTTAATTTGGGGAGAAGGTCGAGTATGTCACACTTGTGGAGTGTGAAGTTCCACGTGTTATGTTTGAATTTGTCAGCGTTGTTGTCAATTGCAGAGATATAACTTTTCACCACGTCGTTATCGATAGACTGTATTTTTTCAATTTCTTTTATGTGGAGTTTGTATGTAGAGCTTCGCGTATTGCTGTATTTTCTGATAATGTCGCATAGCATATACCAAAAAAACAGCCTGTTTTGCTCGTTAGAAATTTCTATGATTGCATCTCTGATGCGAGAGAGTGATGCGACAATATCTTCTCGAAGCCATTTATACATATTTGGAAATGTGTAATTGTATTTTTTCCCATGTGAACTAAGCATGTCTTTGAGTTGAAGGATGTCTTCTCTTATGTTTTGATCAACCCCTTGTAACTTTACTTTGGTAATAAGATTTGCAAGAGGGTTAATGTCGCATCCAACTATTTGGATTTCGTGTGCTAGCTGTGCGGCTTCGTATAGAGCAGTTCCTGAGCCGTGGAACGGATCAAAGACAGATTGGATGTCCTCCCGGCGCATCAGATCGGATATGATGTTCTTTTGTACGGGTGCCACCATTATGGCAGGATATAGGATTGTCCCGTGGATATCCTCGCTCTTTTTGTAGTTTTTGAAGCTGATGTCTGATAACATAGTTGAATCACACGATATTTGTGTTTGTTAGAATTTCATTGGTCAGAACAACAAAAAGTGCAGCATCTTTAGCGACATCTTCAAGTGTTTTCAAGGTCAGATAGGTGGTCGTTTTGTGAGCTCCAAGGTGAGCAGCTTCTATCGAATTTTGAAACTTTTGTGGGTTGAGCATGTTTTTAAGGCTATTGAAATCGATCTTTGTAGACAATGATATTTCTGTCATGTGGCTGCGGTGGTCTTTGATGTAATTGATGACAGAGATGACTTTTTGTGAGAGGTCGCTGCCGATAATAATGTTTGAATGCTTTGCAGACTTGATGATGCAGTCTGTACTTACTTCAAATAGTGCTCGTAGTGAACAACTTATTATCTCCATGTTCTCTGAGTGTTCGAGATTGTTTATCTGGCCAATAAGTTTTGCTATGTGTGGATTAAATGATATTGAGTATCCTTCTTTTGATGGCAACGTGATTAGTTTTGTCGAGATGTCCGGGCCGCCAGTGACTTCGGACTGAGCTTCGTAGAATGAAATGGAGAGTTGTTCTACAACAACTCCCGTTTTATCGTTAAATATGTAATCTATCCTTTTTTTGCATGGCGTTGTTATCGAGCAAAGGATGCCGCTTGTTATGTCGATACCATTTTCGCGGAGAGATATGTTGCTGTGACTTATAAGCTTTCCTTCGCTGTCGTAAGCGGAAGAGATGTAGTCGCGTAAGCTAATTTGTGGTGATGGGATAGGGAACGCGTCGCTTTTTGTTGCGAGGGTGATTTTTGCTGGTCGTAGAGGGGGGCTTTGTTTTGGTTTTTCTTGTGCAATGTAAATGCGTTTTTCTTTGTTGAACAGTCGATAGGTGACATGGTCTTCGCTGATGTCTATGGTGACGTCATCTTTAAACTTGAAGTCATCTGCGATAAAGGTCTTAAACGTTTTTTTGTTTTTTATGCCCCTGTATTCATAGGGGATTATTGAGCTGGTGATGAAGTTGAATTTGGCGAGATATGCTTTATTTTCAGACCCGATCGTTTGTATCTCTTTGTTGAGTTCTGCCAAAAACTTTGCCATGCTTTCTGTCAATTCATTTTGTAAGAATTGAGTGCGGTCAGAGTTAAAATTGATTTTTTCATCATCGCTTGTAATTCTTACGTAACCAATCATTTGGTTTAATACGTGACTAGACCGAATGTTTTTCATTATTCCAGGGTCAAACAGTGTGTAGTTGGCGAATAGGTTTGAATTGACGTATAAAAGTGGAGTAAGGTCTCCCTGCGGGTTAAAGAATAAGGGATCAATTTGATTTTTGCCGTAGGGCAAAAAATGAAAGATTAATAGGTCGATATCGAGATTGTAGCGTTTTGATGTGAACTCGTAATTCTTAACGATCGCTGCTTGACCATTATGGTAGAATGCTATGAGTTTGTTTTTACTGTTGTATGTTACGTGAAAGAGCTGTTGGTCTGCGGCGTTTTTGAGAAATTCCTTTTGGGTGCTGCTAGATTGCGTTTGTGAGTCGATGTTGAGTGTTATGGTAAATTCTTTATCATCAAAAGCGCAGATTATTTTTTTGTAATTTTTGGGGTCTGCAAAATATTCTTTGAAGAAATTTGCGTTGTAGGGGTCAAGTAATATCTTGATGTTTGTTCCAGTGCTTGGAACATATGCTGTTTCTATGTTAATGCTATACTCAGTGATGTCGTCAGCTGTGACAAGGTCGTTGAAGTCTATTTTAAACTTTAGACCAATGTCTTTTTTTGTTGTCCACTCGACATGTTGTCCAAATTTAAAAACTGAGAGGAACCCAAGACCTTTCGAGCCTTGGGTGTAACGTCCATGTTCATTAATTGTTCCATACTTTTTTTGCTATTTGATATGTGGAATAAAGTGTTAATGTCCTCGGCATCCATGCCAGAACCATTATCAGTGATGAGTAGTTCTCGTGCCTCTGTATCCAAATTAATAGTCACATATGAAGCCCCGGCATCATACGAGTTTTTAATCAATTCATTGAGGGCGATTATGTTGGATGGTATTTTCTCGGAGAGTTCACTTATGATGTTTCCACTAACACGAATTTTTGAATTTAAGTTCATGGAATTTATCCTGCCTTAAATTGTACTACTATAAAAGAGCAATGGCCGCGAGGGGGTTTCAAATGGTTGCCTTTGCAACCGACAAGCTAGAAGAACATGTACTGTGTTTGTGCGCACATGGTATCTATATTTAAAATTTAATGAAAGTGGATTTTATATAAAAAATAGCTTTAGGGGTTGCCTCAATTCTCCTCCCCCTTCCCATCCTCCAACGGCAAGTCCAACTGCCAGATATCCTCGTCGTAGTCCTTGCTGACGATGAACCCGACCGACCGCGCAAGCTCGGCCATGGACTTGTTGTCGCCAAGGGCCGCGCCCACGATGCGCTTGGTGCCGCGCGCCTTGCAGTAGCGGATGATCTTCTGCATCAGCAGCTTGCCAAGGCCCTGCCGCTTCAGGTCCGACCGAACCGCCACGGCGAATTCCGCCTCGCTGTTGTCGGGCGACGCCATGGCCCGCACCACGCCCAGGGTGCGCACCACCCCGTTGTTGTCCGGCCCCTTGGCGATGAAGGCCATTTCGCGGTCGTAGTCGATCTGGGTCAGCTTCACCATTTCGGCGCGCGGCAGCTTGGCCACGTTGCCGAAGAAGCGGAACCGCTTGTCTTCCGCCGACAGACTCTCCACGAATTCCCAGTGCTCCGGCTCGTCTTCCGGGCGGATGGGCCGCAGATCCACGTGCCGCCCGTCGCGCAGGCTCACGCATTCCTCCTGCTCGCGCGGGTAGGGACGGATGGCCAGCTGGTCCGTGCCGGTGGTGGTGGACCAGGCGATGCGCATGTGCGCATCCAGCGCCACCACGCCGTCGGCGTCCACGAACAGCGGGTCTATCTCCATCTCGAAGATTTCGGGAATGTCGATGATCAGTTGCGACACCTTGCACAGCAGCAGGCGCACGGCCTCCAGGTTCACGTGGGCCTTGTGGCCGCTGCCGCGCAGCAGGCGGTACACCCGCGTGCGCGATACCAGTTCCTGTGCAAGGCCCATGTTCAGCGGCGGCAGGGCGGTCTGGCGGTCGGCCAGCACTTCCGCCATGGACCCCCCCTGTCCGAAGCGGATGATGGGGCCGAACACCGGGTCGGTGGCCGTTTCCACGGCCAGTTCGTGCGCCCCGGCCAGACGGCACATGCGCTGCACGGCATAGCCTTCCATGCGCGCGCCGGGCACCTGGTCGCACACGTTGTTGGCGGTGGACAGGGCGGCGTCCATCACCTCTTCGTCGCTGGAAAGGTTCAGGGCCACGCCCCCGGCCAGCGAGGTGCGCGGCACGTCGGGCGATTCCACCTTCAGCGCCACGGGGTAGCCGATCTCCGCCGCCGCCTCCACGGCCTCGCGCGGGGTCTTCACGTGGCGCGTCTCGGCCACGGGGATGCCGTAGGCGGTGAGCACGGCGTGGGCCTCCGCCGGGGTCAGCAGCATGCGCTTGGCTTCCAGCGCGTCGTTCACCACCAGCCGGGCCGCCGTCACGTCCGGGTCGAAGGCTTCCGGCAGCGAGGGCGGCGTTTCCATCAGGGTGTCCTGGTTGCGCCGGTACTCCACCATGTTCAGGAAGGCGCGCACCGCGTTGTCCGGCGTGAAGTGCGTGGGCACCCCGGCGGCGGCGAACTTGCGGCGGGCTTCCGTGGCGTCGTCTATGCCCAGCCAACTGGTCAGCACCGGCTTGCGGCTGCGCCGCGCCACCTCGATGACCGCGCCCGCCACCTCGTCGCTGGGCACGGAAAAGGTGGGCACGTGCATGACCAGCACGGCGTCCACGCCCTTGTCATCCAGAAGTATCTGTAGTGCTTTCGCGTACATGGCCCCGTCGGCGGAACTGCGCACGATCAGCGGGTTCCAGTACGACCAGTCGCGCCCCAGTTCGTTGTCCAGCGCCTGGCAGGTCTCGTCGGAAAGCTCGGCCAGCTTGCCGCGCCCCTGCAACAGGGCGTCGGTGGCCAGAAAGCCGGGGCTGCCGCCGTTGGTCAGGATGGCCAGCCGGTCGCCCTTCAGCGGCCTGGCCAGGGCCAGCGTTTCCACCGTGTCGAACATGGCGTCGATGTCGGCCACGCGCAGCATGCCCGCGCGGCGGAAGGCGGCGTCGTACACCTCGTCCGCGCCCAGCAGCATGCCGGAATGCGCGGCCGCCGCCGTGGCCGCCGCCTCGGACCGGCCCGCCTTGATCACCAGCACCGGCTTGTTGCGCGCCAGCGCCCGCGCCGCGGACATGAACCGCCGCGCGCTGTCGATGGTCTCGATGTACAGCAGCACGGCGCGGGTGTTCACGTCGCTGTTCAGGTAGTCCAGCACGTCGTTGAAGTGCACGTCGTAGCGGTCGCCCAGGGCGATGAAGTGCGAAAAGCCGATGCCCTTGGACGTGGCCCAGTCCAGCACCGAGGTGAACAGCGAGTCCGACTGCGAGACGAAGGCCACCTTGCCGGGCAGCGCCTGGCGCGGGGCCAGGCTGGCGTTCACCCCCACCGACGGCGTGATGAACCCCAGGCAGTTGGGACCCAGCACCCGCACGCCCCAGCGCCGGGCGGCCTGCAACAGGGCGGCCCGCTGCACCTCGCGCCGTTCGCGGTCGAAGCGGAAGAACCCCCGGCTCATGATCACGGCGGCGCGGGTGCCGCGCTTGCCCAGGTCTTCTATGTAGCCGGGAATGGTCTCGGGCGGGGAACAGATGACGGCGAGGTCCGGCGTCAGCGGCAGGGTGTCGATGGCCGTGTGGCCGGGCATGCCCGCCACGGCCTCGCCCGTTTCGTTCACCGGCAGCACCGGCCCCAGGAAGGTGCCGGACATCAGGTTTTCCATGATGACGCAGCCCGGCTCGCCCGGCGTGGCCGTGGCGCCGATGACGGTCACGGAGTTGGGCTTGAACATCTGCTCAAGGGACGATTGCGTGGCCACCGTGCGAACCCCCTTCCGTCGTGCCGCCGCGTGCGGGCAGGTGCGGGCGCGCCGGGCGGATGCCCGGCGTCGTGCGGTGCGCGGTCGTGGCGGCGGGCCGCCTTGCCGGGCGGTTGTCGCCGCCGGGGCGTGCCGTTCCCGTCCGGTGACGGGCCGTCATGCGCCGTTCATGGGCGCACCATTGGGGGCATTCTTTCCGTCCACCGGCAAAAAGTCAATTTCACCGGCGCGAGACGACCGTTCACCGAAAAGGGGGTGGCGCACGTCTTCGCATGTCGTCGCCACCTCGCTAGACAAGGGGTGCAGGCCACGCCCCGCCGCACGAACGGGCATGGCCGCCACAGGGCCACCGCCACAGGCCCGGCCGGATCGAAAAGACCGGACAGACCGGAAAGACCGGCATACCGCCAAACCAACGGAGGCAACGGCATGAGCCAGAACAAGTCCGACAAGATCGAAAGCATGATGGACGAAAAGCGCCACTTCGCGCCGCCCGCCGCGCCTTCCGGTGACCGCCGCCGCCCGCACGTGAACGGCATGGACGAATATCTCGCCCACCGCGACCGCGCCGACAAGGACCCCGAGGGCTTCTGGGGCGACCGGGCGAAGCAGCTGCTGGACTGGTTCACCCCGTGGGACAAGGTGCTGGACGCCGACATGCGCGAGCCGCGCATCGAATGGTTCAAGGGCGGCACGCTGAACGTGGCGTACAACTGCCTGGACCGCCACCTGACCGACGGCCGCCGCAACAAGGCCGCCATCATCTGGCAGGGCGAGCCGGAAGACGACGTGCGCGTGCTGACCTACCAGATGTTGTACGACGAGGTGTGCCGGTTCGCGTCCGTGTTGCGCAACCTTGGCGTGCAGAAGGGCGACCGCGTTTCGCTGTACATGCCCATGATTCCCGAACTGGCCGTGGCCATGCTGGCCTGCGCGCGCATCGGGGCGGTGCATTCCATAGTGTTCGCCGGGTTCTCGGCGGTCAGCCTGCAAAATCGTATTCAGGACTGCGAGGCGAAGATCGTGGTCACGGCGGACGCCGTGCTGCGCGCCGGGCGGTCCATCCCGCTCAAGGTCAACGTGGACGAGGCCCTGAAGGACTGCCCCAGCGTGGAGAAGGTGGTGGTGGTCGACCGGGCCCACAGCAACTGCGCCATGCGCGAAGGGCGCGACCTGTGGTGGCACGAGGTCATGGCCGACCGCACCCTTGATTCCGCCTGCCCGTGCGCCAAGATGGACAGCGAGGACATGCTGTTCATCCTGTACACCAGCGGTTCCACCGGCAAGCCCAAGGGCGTGGTGCACACCACCGGCGGCTACCTGACCTACGTCGCGCACACCACCCAGTGGGTGTTCGACCTGCATGACGACGACGTGTACTGGTGCACCGCCGACATCGGCTGGATCACCGGGCACAGCTACATCGTGTACGGCCCGCTGGCCCTTGGCGGCACCACGCTGATGTTCGAGGGCGTGCCCTCGTGGCCGGGGCCGGACAGGTTCTGGCGCATCGTGGAAAAGTTCCGGGTCAACATCTTCTACACCGCGCCCACGGTCATCCGCGCCCTGATGCGCGAAGGCGCGCACTGGACGCAGAAGCACGACCTGTCCTCGCTGCGCATTCTGGGGTCGGTGGGCGAGCCCATCAACCCGGAAGCGTGGATGTGGTACCACGAGCACATCGGCGGAAGCCGCCTGCCCATCGTGGACACCTGGTGGCAGACCGAGACCGGCGGCATCATGATTTCCGCGCTGCCCTATGCCACCACGCTCAAGCCCGGTTCCGCCACCTTCCCGCTGCCCGGCGTGGACGCGGCCGTGGTGAAGCCCGACGGTACCCCCTGCGACCCCAACGAGGGCGGGCACCTGGTCATCCGCAAGCCGTGGCCCGGCATGCTGCGCGGGGTGTTCGGATCGCCCGAGCGGTACAAGTCCACCTACTTCGAACGCTTCCCCGGCATGTACGAATCGGGCGACGGCGCCCGCACCGACGAGGAAGGCTACACCTGGGTCATGGGGCGGCTGGACGACGTGATCAACGTTTCCGGGCACCGCATGGGCACGGCGGAGGTGGAATCCGCCCTGGTCGCGCACCCCTCGGTGGCCGAGGCCGCCGTGGTGGGCATGCCCCACGCCATCAAGGGCGAGGCCATCTACGCCTACGTCACCCTGGCGGCGGGCACCGAAGAGACCGAGGAATTGCGCGCCGCCCTGCGCACCTGGGTGCGCAAGGAGATCGGCCCCATCGCCACGCCAGAGGTCATCCAGTTCGCCGAAGGGCTGCCCAAGACCCGCAGCGGCAAGATCATGCGGCGCATCCTGCGCAAGATCGCGTCGGGCGCGGGCTCCGACTTCGGCGACACCTCGACCCTGGCCGATCCGGGGGTGGTGCAGGATCTGATCGAAGGACGGGTCCAACTTACCGGACATTAGCCATAGCAAGGTGGGGCGGCCCGTTTGGCGGCGGGGCGCTCCATCCGCCGGCACCCACACCCGCGCCGGACGTGCGGCGATGTCCGGCGCGGGTGGCCGGCCACCAGGGCGGCGCGGCATATGCCGCGCCCCTGAATGTTCTCTCCCCCTTCCCGCTGAAGGAGGCGGATCGGCTAAGCCGGTCCGCCTCCCGATTTTTTTGGCTCCCGATTTTTTTGAGCCCCGGCATTCCAGGGGGTGGTCCGTCGCTACAGTTGTTCGCGTTGCCGCATTGCCCCGGCAAGGTATTCCAGTACCTTCTTTCGTGTCTTGCGGCGCAGGTACACCGTCCACGCGGTCGCCAGAAGGGCATGCGCGGTCCGGCAGGTCTTGCGGCCCAGCCGTTGCACGAGGGTGTCCATGCGCGGGACCATGGCCTGGATGATGTGTTCCAGGTTGCCCTCGGATATCTTCGGCCACGGCGGCAGCGTGATTTCCTGCCGCAGCGGTTTCATCAGTGGAATGATGGGGGCATGGCCCGGCTCGCCCGCTTCGGTACACTCGGCACGCAGGTCTTGCAGGTCGCCGCCGGGGGCGTAGCGGGCCCGGTCCCCCGCGAACAGGGGGTTGCCCAGCGGCAGGGCGAAGTGACGGCGCAGGAACTGCTGCGCGTTGCGCTTGCCAAGCTGGTAGTCGTGTTCGCGGAAGGCTTGGGCAAGAAAGCCCGCAAAGGCCCCCAGCCCCGCGCCCGCCAGCGCGTCGTCCCCGTCCCGTTTGCCGCCTGGGCCGCCACCGGCGGGGGCCACGAGAAAGCGCGAGTAGGTCTCGCCATCGCCGGCCAGTTCCAGTTCGGCGGGCTTGAAGCGGCACTGCTGCTTCATGGCCACCAGCAGCGGGGGGATCATGTCGAGGATGTCGGCGCGCAGGTGCCGCAGCGGCAGGTGGGTTTCCTCGCGGTATGGCGAGGGAAAGGGGTCGATGAGCACCACGGTGCCCCAGGCTTTGTCCCCTGTGCGGTCAAGGTGGTCGCAGACGCTGCCCAGCAGCACCTGCCGGGCCAGTTCGAAGGGTTCATTGTTGACCATGCCGCCGTCCACGGCGGGGAACTGCAACTGTTCGCCCGGCCGCAACGCCGTTTCGGATTTGAACGCTTCGCATCCCTCGGGGCCGTATCCGGGCCATGCGCGCGCGGCGTACACCGGTTCGCCGGAGTGCAGGCAGCGGGGGGCAAGCCCCACGGGAAAGGCGGAACTGGCCAGCACCCAGTTCTGCAACACCGGCCAGCCCAGGGGGCCGCGCGGGTCCACGGGCGTCACGCCGGTCTGCGGCGGCGCGTCCGTGCCCGCGAACAGGAAATCGCCGTAATCGCCGTGCAGGAACATATCGTGTCCGTACTGCCGGGCGGTGCCGCGCATGGGAATGCGGTACGGCACGCCGGGCAGGCTGGTGACGCAGACCCGGATGCGCAGCGTGGCCGACAGCCATGGCGGGTACACGAAATGCTCGTCCCACGGCATGCTGAAGGCGTTTTCCGCGATGGCGTCCAGCCGTTGCGCATTGAGCAGCGAGGGAATGGCGTCGCCGTTGTCCTGCATGTCCGAGATGCCGAGGAAGCCTTGTGAGTTGCCGTTGCCTTGCAGCAGGTCCAGGCTGTTCACCCACACCTCCCAGAGCAGCGGCGGGGTGCGCCCGCCCGATGGTTTGCGGCTGCGGATCACCGCCGCCGGGAACAGCCCGGCGGCCACGGCCCCAGCCGAGGTGCCGGAAACGGCCTCGATGCGCACGTCATGGCCTGGTACGCCCCCATCGCCCAGGGCCTTGGCCGCGCACCAGGCGTCCAGCGCTTCGATGAAGAAGTCGATGACCCCGGCGGAGTAAGGACCGCCGGACACTGCCCCTGCCGACGCAAGCGCGATGCGGAACGGTTCTGCCATGGGTGCCCCCGTGGTTGAGCGGCCGGGTGACCGACCCGGCGCGGTGCGGCGGGCATGGCCCGACAGCCGCGGCAATGGGGCGACGGAGGTGGGGGCTGGCGGTGGCGGTGGCGCGGGGAGGGGGATGGATGCCGGGCGCTGGGTCCGGCGGAAGGAGCGCGGCGAGGTGGCGGCGGCGCGGCGTGGGGAAGAGGCCGCATTGATGGTCGCACAGGCGGCCGCCGGTGGGAAGGGAATTGTGCGCCCGGATGGCTGCTGGACGGAAAAACTAGCCCGGTTGCCGCGCATCGTGAAAAGATGCTAGATTGACGTATGGTTCCGGCCCCTTTCCCGGTCCGGCGGCCGGGTTGCCCCGGCTCATCGACACCCCAGGAGGTTTCCATGCGCGTGTTCCCCCCGTGTTCGTTCCGCACCCCGGCGCAGGTTCCGGGCCGCATCCGTCCGGCCGTCCTGCTGCTGACCCTCCTGATCCCGCTGGTTCTGGCGGGGTGCGCGTGCAGGCAGCAGGCCGCCGCCGTGGAACCCGCGCCTGCGGCCTCGGCCGCCGATGCGCCCCTGCTGCTGGAGCACCCCACCACCGGCGGCATGCTGTACTCCCGTGAACCGGCGCTGCTGCGGCGGTACACGAAGTTCCAGATGGAGCACGTGGTGCTGCGCGAGGAACGGCCGGAGACCTTCCAGGGGGCGTCCATCGAGGAGAAGGCCGACATGACCTTCATGACCCACGACATCTTCGTGGACGCGCTGCGGCGCGGCGGCTGGGAGGTGACCGACAAGCCCGGCCCCGGCGTGGCCCGGCTGCGGCTGATGATCTTCGGCATGCAGGCCACCGAGGTGGTGCCCGGCGACGCGGCCTACGACACGCCCTTCGGGCGCATTGATCTTTCGCGGCTGGACGACGCGGGCAGGGCGGCCCTGATGGGCAACATCACCCTGGGGGGCGAACTGACCGATTCCGAGACCGGGGCGCGGCTGCTGAGCTTCGCGGAGCGCTGCTCGGTGACCGGGCTGGACCCGCTGCGGGCTTTCGGCCGCTGGGACGCCGCGCGCAGCGGCGTGGAGGCCAGCGCGGCCACCCTCGTCAGAGGCTGGAACCGCCTGCACGGAAAGTAGATACGCCTGATTCCGGTCCGCACCACCACCAGCCGCGCGGCATCGCCTCGTGGCTGGTTCTTTTCGGAGGCAAGGGCGGAAGGCGGGACGGGCGGGAAGGGCGGCCTACCCCTGGCAAGCGGGCGGGGGCGCTTCGGCCGGTGCTTCCGGCAGGGGCAGGCGCAGGGTGACCGTGGTGTCGCCGGGCTGGCTGTCGATGTCGATGAACCCGCCAAGGGCGGTGACGACGCCCACGGCCACGGACAGGCCAAGGCCCATGCCGCGCCCCACGGGCCGGGTGGAAAAGAAGGGCTCGAACACGTGGGGCAGCACTTCGGACGCAATGCCGTGCCCCGTGTCGTGGAAGGCGATGCACAGTTCGCCGCCGGGAGCGGGGGCGGCGGCGTCTCCAGAGGCCCTGTCGAGAGGGCGCTCCACCCGCACGGTGACGGCAAGCTCGCGTTCGGTCACCGGGGGCTGGGCGTATTCCACCGCGTCCAGCGCGTTTTCCGCCACGTGCACGAACACTTGGCGCAGTTCCACGGGCGGGGCCACCAGCAGCGGCATGTCCGGTGACACATCCGGCGACACGTCAAGCCGCACCGCCACGCCGAGGTCGGCGGCCCTGTCGGCCAGCAGGCGCAATGCCTCGCCCAGCAGGTCGGCCACGCGCACCGGGCCGGGGCGCGGGTCCAGCCCCTTGCCGAAGAACAGCAGCTTGCGGGTTATCTCGCGCACGCGGCGGCTCTGGGCCTTGATCCTGACCACGGAACGGCGCATTTCCGCCGCGTGCGGGCTGGATGCAAGGTCCGGCTCGTCCAGCAGGTCCTCGATCCAGCCCGCCGCGTTGGTCATGATGTTCACGGGGTTGTTGATCTCGTGCGCCACGCCCTCGGCCAGCCGCCCGATGGAGGCCAGCTTGCCCGCCTCGATCATGCGGGCGTTTTCCTCCTGGCGCAGCTTGCGCTCGTGGGCGGCGCGCAGTTCGCGCACCAGATCGTCGATGTCGGCGGGCTTCAGCAGGTAGTTGAACGCCCCGTGGCGCATGCCCTCCACCGCGTTGCGCACGTCGGACGAGCCGGTGAGCATCAACGCCTCCACCAGCGGCAGGCGCGCCTTCATGCGCCGCAGCAGGTCGATGCCGCTGGCGCCCGGCAGGCACACGTCCAGCACGGCCACGTCGAATTCCTCTCCGGCGTCCAGCAGGGCCAGGGCGGATTCGGCGTCGTAGGCGGTGCGCACGGCAATGCCGCGCGCACGCAACCGTTCGGCCAGCAGTTCGGCGAAGGCCGTCTCGTCATCCACGAGCAGGGCGCGCATCATGCTCCCCTCGGGCTCCTCCGGGGTTTCCCCGGTTTTCCCCAGGTTTCCCCCGGGGTTCCCCGGACGGGCGTGGCCCGCCCGCTATTTCTTGTCTTCGTCCAGGATTTCGCGGGCGTTGTCGAAGTCGCCGGCCTGCGCGAAGGTGGCGGCCACCATGGCGTCCTCGATCTTCTCGCGGAAGGCGCGGCGGATGTCGCGCACCAGGATGTCGATGTCCACGGGCTTCTTGTGGTACTCGAAGGCGCCCAGGCGGCGGGCTTCCTCCTCGTCCTTCTCGGTGCCGTGGCCGGTCAGCACGATGACCTGCACCTGCGGGTAGGCCTTCTTGACCCGGCGCAGCACTTCCATGCCGTCGATGCCGGGCATGCGCAGGTCAAGGACCATGACGTCGGGCACCTCGCCGGCGGACACCATCTGCAGGGCTTCCTCACCGTTCAGGGCGACGGTGGCTCCGGCGTCGCGCATGGACATGCGCTCGGCCAGCGTGCGGACGAAATTCTCCTCGTCGTCCACCAGCAATACCTTGATACCCTTCATGACTGCTCTCCTTCGGGTTCGGGTGAAACACGGTCCGCAAACCCGCGCGGCGGCGGCGAATCCGCCGCGCGGGGCGTCGTTGCTGCGTTCTGGGGCTGTTTCTAAATGAGGGTTTTCGTTCGTTGGCAAGGAAAACAAGCCTGCCATAAGGGAGTATGCCTCAGCCGTTGGGTGAGCGAAGCGAACCTTACGGATGAGGACCGCAGAGCGCTCTTCTCGTATTTGACCGAAATGGCAGGCGAAGTTTGACGTAGCCAACGGGCGAAAGGACAATTTAGAACGGCCCCTAGATGGGCGCCACGCCGTAGCACACGGCCACGTCGCCAAGGCCCACGTCGGCCAGGAAGCTGTTGCGGATGACCCGGCGCGCGGGGCGCACGCATCCCATCATCTCCAGGGCCGCGTCGCGGCAGTCGGCCTCGGCGAAGGCCACGGCCGCGAAGACGTCTTCAAGCCGCCCGGCGCATGCGGGAGCGGGGGTGACGCCCGCCATGCGCATGGCCTCGCCGTGGTCCGCCGCATCGGCGAAGGCCACGGCCGCGAAGCAGCGTTCCAGCGTTTCACGAAGTGTTGCCATACGTTCCTCCGTTGTGCCGTGGCGGCAGGATGTTGCCGCCGCGTGAGACAAGTGTTTCAGGAGAGCAGTTGGCTTTATCGTAGCTGAAACCGTTGCAACGCGAAAGCGGAAAATATGGTTCCGCATCAGGCGGTGCAGTCGGGGCATGGCAGAAAGAAGCGCAATTGCGCGCCCTCCGCCTGCCGTACGTCCGCACCGCACGCCTGCATGCAGCGCGCTATGTCGGCGCTGGACGTGGAAAGCTCCGTGGCGCCGGAACCGGCCCGCGTTCCGGGCGGGGTGAAGTCCAGTTCCACCCCCGGCTTTCCCTGGCGCAGGGCCGCGCGCAGCACCAGCGTCCCGCCGGTGGCGGGCCGGGCAGACCCGTCCGCCGAACCGTCCGTCAGCCCTTCGCCCAGGCAGCAGCGCACGGCGCGCAGCAGGCCGGCGCGCAGGGCAAGGCCGGGCGCGCTCACGCGCACCGCCGGGCCGTCATCCCCCTGTTGCGCACCCTGTTGCGCAAGGACAAGTTCCACCCCGCGCATGGCGCAGCCGCGCCGGGCCAGGGCCACGAATTCCTCCAGCACCGCGCCAAGGTCGCGGGGGGCCTCGCCGTCCTCTTCCCAGGCGTGGGCCAGGCGGTTCAGGTTCCACGCCAAGTCGCCCCCGCGCGCCACCTGTTCCTGGATCAGCGCCAGCATGGCGCACAGCCGGTCGCGGTGGGGCAGCCCTTCGCCGCACAGGGACACGAGGTCCTGCATCAGCCCGGCCGATTCGCGGATCACCGCCAGGGCGTTCTGCAATTCGTGCGTGGCCGATGCGGCAAGGCGGCCCACGCATTCGTGGGCGGCGTCATCCCCACCCGTTGCGGCGGGGGCGGCCATGTGGATGGTGTCGTCGTGTGCCATGCCGTGGTTCCTGTGCGATACGTTGTGGCGGGGACCATGCGCGCGCGGGCTAGGCGTCGCCGTTCCCGCCGCTTCCGCTGCCGCCGTTGTCGCCGTTTCCGCCGTTGCCCTGGGCGGCGTGGGCCAGCCGTCCCGCCTCGTGCAGTTTTTCCAGCAGGTCTTCCAGCCGCAGCGGCTTCATCAGGTAGTCGAACGCGCCCAGCTTCATGCCTTCGATGCCGTCGCGCGCGCTGCCGTGCCCGGTGAGCAGGATGACCTGCACGGCCGGGTGCCCGGCCTTGATGCGGCGCAGGGCTTCCGTGCCCTTGATGCCGGGCATCATCAGGTCCAGCACCACCACGTGGGGCGGGTCCGCCTCCACGGCGCGCAGGGCCTGCTCGCCGTCGGTGGCGATGCGCGTGACCATGCCGCGCAGCGACAGCCGTTCGGCCAGGGTTGTGACGAACTCCTCCTCGTCGTCCACGAGCAGAACCTTCAGTTCCTGCATGCTTAGCTCCCGAGGGTGGCCGTTGGCGCGGCCTTCACGGGCAGGAACACGGTCACGGTGGTGCCCGCGCCCTCCGTGCTCTGCACCGCGATGTCGCCGCCAAGGCGCCTGATGATGCCGTAGGTTATGAACATGCCAAGGCCGGTGCCCGAGGTCTTCTTGGTGGTGAAGAACGGTTCGAAGATGTGGCGAAGCACCTCGTCGGACATGCCCTTGCCGTTGTCCTTGATGGACACGCCCACCGTGTCCGGGTCGCGCAGCCAGGTGGCCAGCGTCACGGACCCGCCGTCCGGCACGGCGGCGAAGGCGTTGTTCAGGATGTTCAGGAACACCTGCTGCAACTGGCCCCGGTCCGACGCGATGCGCGGCATGGCCGGGTCGAGGCTGACCGAGGTGGTGATGGACCGGTGCAGGGCTTCCTGCTCCAGGAAGCTCATGGTTTCCTTGAGCACGTCGTTGACGTCGAGCTGCTCGATGTTCACGTCCATGCGGCGCGAAAAGCCCAGCAGGCGGTGGGTGATGGAGCGGCAGCGCTCCACCGAGCGCAGGATGGCGTCTACCAGCGCGCGGAAGCGGTCGCGCTCCGGAAAGTCCCCGGCCAGTTCCATGAGGTCGGAGGCCAGGCCCGCCTTTTCGTTGATGATGGCCAGCGGGTTGTTGATCTCGTGGGCCACCCCGGCCGCAAGCCGCCCGATGGAGGACAGCTTCTGGGTGTGCTCCATCTGCACGAAGGCCGCGATGCGCCGCTCGTCGCTGGCGCGCATGCGCCGCACCATCAGATCGGTGAGGCCGAAGGCCACGGACAGGATCAGCGCCACGCTGGTGACGAACAGCAAAATCAGGTCGCTGCGCAGGGTGGTCCACGGCTTGAAGATCTCGGCGCGGGGCTTCACCGCCATCAGCACGAAGTCGGCGTGCTGGAAGTAGGTGTAGGTGATGAACACGTCGCGCCCGGCCGGGTCGGTGGTTTCAAGCGTGGCGGTTTCGTAGGTCATGGGCGGCATGGGCATGGGCAGCTGGTCCAGCACCGCGCCGTAGAAGCGCGAGGCGGTCTGGAGCACCCCGGCGTTGTTCACGAGAAAGGCGTCGCTTTCCGGCTCCAGCCCCATGGAGGCGATGAGCCGGTCGAACTGCCCGGTGTCGATGGTGGCGCGCAGCACCCACGAGTGCCCGTCGTCGGTCATGCGCTGCACGGCGATGACGATGTGCGGAAAGCGCCGGAAGCCCATGAACACGTCGCTGACGTACACGCCCTTGACCCGGGTCTGCTGGTACCAGTCCGCCGTGGAGTAGTCCTTGCCCTTGAGGTTGTAGGGGCCCACGTAGCTGGCGTGCACGCCGTTCTCGTCGATGAGGCCGAGGTCGATGAAGCCGGGAAATTCGCCCTTCACCGCGCGGAAGATGCGGTTCAGGTTGCGCTCGTCGGCAAGCTCCGCCGGGCTGTACACCTGCGAGATGAGGCTGACGGTGGAGGCGCGCTCGGCCAGGAACAGCTCGAAGGAATGGCGGGTCTTGTTCACCAGCCCGCGCACCGGAGTGACGATCTCGCGGGTCAGCGTGGCGCGGTACTGGTGGTAGTTGATGGCCGACAGGATGAGCAGCGGCACCACGGCGGCGGCGGTCAGCAGCAGGGTGATCTTGCGGCGCAGGGCGCGGTAGCGCTCGGGCGCGATTTCTTCCGGCACGTCCAGCGCGGTGCGGAACAGGCTGCGGAAGCGTTCCAGGCGGCTCATGCGTCGCTCCTGCGGAACAGGATGTCGCCGGGGCGCAGCGCGTCGGCGCGGAACCGGGCGATGGCCTCATCCACCGGGCCCATGACGTTGTCGATGACCTCGATGCGCTTCCAGCGCAGGTACTGCCAGAACTCGTCGTCAATGCCGTTGCATATGACCACGCGCACCTTTTCCTCCAGCGCGATGCGGCACAACTCCTCGGACGAGGCATGGGCCAGCAGCACGCTGGAACGGGAAAGCTCGGCGCCGTCGGCGTCCAGGTGCACCAGCAGGGCTTCGCCCGCCAGGTCGAACCGGGGCGCGACCTCGTCGCGGTACAGGGGTATGAGCAGGGTGGCGGGCATATCAGCACATCCCGTACTGTTTCATCTTGCGCCACAGGGTGGAACGGCCCCAGCCCAGCAGTTCGGCGGCCTCGCCCCGGCGGTTGCCGGTGCGGTGCAGGGCGTCCGCGATGAGGCGGCGCTCCAGGTCGCTGACGCTGGCCCGGGCCAGGGGTTCGCCGCCGTCGCCGGAGGCGGCCTGGGCGGCGGACTGCATCTCGTCGCCCGGGCCGGGCAGGCCGCGCCCGGCCCTGCGCTCGCGCTCGGCGCGGCGGGCCTCTGCCTTGGCCTGGAAGAGATACGCGGGCAGGTGCGCGGGCATCACCGTTTCGCCGTGGCACAGGGTGACGGCGTATTCGGCGATGTTGCGCAACTCGCGCACGTTGCCGGGGAAGGGGTAGTCCAGCAGGGTGCGCAGGGCCTTGCCGGAGCAGCCGCGCACGGTCTTTTTCAGCCGCGCGGCGAAATGGCCCATGAAATGGTTGAGCAGAAATTCGATGTCCTCGCCCCGTTCGCGCAGGGGGGGCAGGTGCAGGCGCACGGCGGACAGGCGGCGGAACAGGTCTTCGCGCAGGCGGCCTTCGGCCACCAGTTGTTCCGGGTCGCGGTTGGTGGCCACCACCAGGCGCACGTCGCACGGCACGGGGTCGGCAGCGGCCACGGGGTAGATGACCCCCTCGTCCAGGAAGGCCAGCAGGCGGCCCTGGATGGACAGGGGCAGGTCGCCGATCTCGGTGAGGTACAGCGTGCCGCCCTGGGCCATGCGGAACCGGCCGGGCTTGTTCTCTTCCGCGCCGGGGAAGGCCCCCTTGCGGTGGCCGAACAGTTCCGATTCGGCCAGAAATTCGGGCAGGGACGACAGGCTGGCCTTCACGAACGGCTCGCGGGCGCGCGACGAAGCCTTGTGCACGGCCTCGGCCAGGGTGTCCTTGCCGGTGCCCGTCTCGCCGGTGACCAGCAGGGGGCCGTCGTTCCGGGCCACGGCGGGCAGGGCCTGGAACACCCGTTCCATGGCCACGCTGCGGCCCACCAGCGGGCCGAAGGCCTCGCCCTTGGCGGTCTTTTCCTCCAGTTCGCGCACCAGGGTCAGGTCTTCCACGGCGTGCAGCCAGCCCACCACGCGGCCGTCGGCGTCGCGCAGGGGGGACATGCTCATGCGCACCGGGATGCGGCGGCGGTGGCGGTTCAGGATGTCGCCTTCCTGGGCCTGCGGAACCGGGGGCAGTTCGCCGTCCTCGGTCATGTCGTACTGCGCGCCCGAGGCCGTGGCCACGGTGACGCCCGAGGCGGTGGTCAGCGGGCGGCGCAGCGGGCAGCGGTGCAGGCAGATGCTGGCGCGCAGGGCGTGGCGGCAGGGTATGCCGCGCACTTCCGCCGTGGTGAAGCCGGTGAGGGATTCCAGCGCGCGGTTCATCAGGCGGATGGTGCAGTCGACGTCCAGCAGGGCCACGCCCACGGGCAGGGCGTCCAGCATGGCCGCCAGGTCCACCGGCAGGGGCGAGAGGCCCGACACGTGCGGCAGCGGCGGCGCGCCGTGCCGTGCGGGCGACCCGGCGCGGTGCCGGGTGGTGTGCGGGGCTGCTGGGCCTGTGTGCTGTGTGGACACGAAGCACCTGTTCCGTCGTTGCGCGTTGTTCCGGTTCGGGGTTCCGGTCCGGGGCGCGCGTCGCGCCCCGGACCGCTGCCCATGGCAGTTCCATGGGCGGCACATTTTTGCAAGCGGATGTGCCGGCCGCGTTTCAGGACCGGCTAGTGACCGCCCGCCCCAAAGATGCCCGACGCGGCCACGGTGAGCACGATGACCTCGAGCACGGCGATGGTGACCATCAGCGGATCCTTCTTCTTGATGAAGGCGGGGATCAGCGTCAGGTAGCAGACGATGGTCATGCCCGCGAGCAGGACGATGCCCAGGAAGTTCAGGAAGTCGCCCTGACCGATCAGCGCGGCCCAGCCCCAGCCGGTGGGCACGTTGCCCTGGCTCAGGTACACGCCCACGCGCTGGCTCCACAACTGGGTGATGGTGTCCAGCGGGATGTGCGGGGGCAGGATGCCCAGCACGTAGATGAGGTAGGTCACCACCATGAGGGCCAGCGACCCCCAGCAGCCGTAGTAGAGCAGGTTGGCGTAGGTCACCTGTTCCGGAGACGCCTTGACGGATTTGTTGGACATGTCTGTTTCCTCCGTGATGTTCCGGATTCCAGCGAGTTCAGAGCGGTTTCCGGTGAGGATTTGCGTTCGGTATCGGCTGGGGCGCCTTCTGCAGGAGAAGCGCCGCATGCCTTTCGGGGGCCGTCTTCAAAGCAGGATTTTCGTTCGCTGGCGAGGAAAACGAGCCCGCCATGAGGGAGTATACTCTTGTTGTATTCGACCGATATGGCGGGCGAAGTTTGACGACGCCAGCGGGCGAAAGGCCGATTTGAAGGCGGTCCCTAGAAGCCCAGGCCCTTCATCAGCGCCTTGCCGCCCGAGAACAGCAGCACGCCGATGACCATGTAGCGGATGAACTTGGGCTTGGCCACGGCCAGCAGGCGCACGCCCACGAACGAGCCCAGCATCAGGCCGATGATGGAGGGGATGGCCATCAGCGGGATGACGCAGCCCTGGTTCAGGTACACCCACGCGGCCGAGGTGTCGGTGATGGACAGCAGGAACTTGGAGGTGCCCACGGCCACCTTCAGCGGCACGCCCATGAGCAGGTTGAGCACCGGCACGTTGGCCCACCCGGCGCCCAGGCCGAACATGCCGGCCATGAGGCCGATGACGATGAACAGCAGCAGGCCCGGCAGGGTGCGGTGGGTCTTCCAGTCGATGACCTCGCCGGTGGAGGGCTCGATGAACACGCCGTCCATGCCCAGCGCCACGCTGATGGCGTCCTGCTTCTTCACCTCGGGCCGCACGGTGTTCTTGGACACCAGCAGCAGCACGGCGATGAACAGGATGGTGCCGCCAAGGCAGGTCTGCACCACGTTGGTGGGCAGGGCCAGGCCGACCATGGCGCCCACGATGGAGCAGGCCGAGGCGATGAGCGCCACAGGCAGGGCCAGGCGCAGGCTGGCCAGGTTGCGCTTCAGCAGGCCGGGACCGGCCGCCAGCGCGCCCGCCAGGGCCACCAGCAGGCCCGCGCCGCGCACGAAGTCGAGGTGGAACGGAAAGAACCCGCTGACCAGCGGCACGAACAGCACGCCGCCGCCCACGCCCGCCAGCACGGCGATGATGCCGAGAATGAAACAGAAGAACAGCAGGGCCGTGGGCCAGAACCACCACGGGTGGCCGTCGGCGGGCATGGCTGCGGCTGCCGCGGAGGCGACGTCGCCCCCCGACGCCAGCACGGGAAGGGCCCAGCACAGCACGAGCAGGACCGCAAGGACCGCCGGGCCCCAGAACCTGACTTTGGTAGCGGTGTTCATGTCGGTAATGTCCCCTTTTGAAACATTGAAACATTTATGAAACAACAACTCGCCATCACGATCCGCAATCCGGGGGAATGTATGGCCTTCCCACCCGGCGGTGCGGAGCGCGTTGCGTCCTGTGCGCCAGCAACCCACCGGAAAACATGGTGATGGTCTGGCCGCCGCCTGAATTTGTGATTGCTTTAACAAGTTTCGTGCCATCAATGAGCGCTTGCCAAACATAGGGAAATGGCCTAGTCCACGCACATGGACGGCAGAAAATTTCCGCATACCGGCAACAAATTGCCGGGTGATGGCCAGGATGGTCCTCATTTCGAAACGTTGCAGAACGGAACAGGGTTTCTCCTGCTGTCCGGGGACATGCTGCGCCTGAAACAACTGGCGCAGCAGGTGGCCTCGTCGGACGCGCCCATCCTGATCCACGGTGAAACGGGCACCGGCAAGGAACTGTTCGCGCGGCTCATCCACGACATGAGCGTGCGGTCGCGCAAGCCCTTCGTGGCCGTGAACTGCGGCGTGCACGAGGGCGAACTGTTCGCGGACAAGTTCTTCGGGCACGAGCAGGGGGCCTTCACCGGTGCGCACCGCACCAGCCAGGGCTGTTTCGAACTGGCCGGGGACGGCACGCTGTTCCTTGACGAGGTGGGGGAGATTCCGCCCGCCAACCAGGCGGACTTCCTGCGAGTGCTGGAAGAGCGCAAGTACCGGCGCATCGGCGGGCAGCGGGACATTCCGTTCCAGGCGCGCATCATCGCCGCGTCCAACCGCGAGTTGCCGGACATGGTGCGCGAGGGGCGGTTCCGGGCGGACCTGTTCTTCCGGCTGAACGTGATTCCCGTGTCGCTGCCGCCGCTGCGGGCGCGGCGCGAGGAGATCGTGCCGCTGGCCCGGCATTTTCTTGCCCACTACGCCGAGAAGTACCACCGGCACGGGCTGCGTTTCAGGCCCGAGACCGAGGCGGGCCTGAGCGGCTACCCGTGGCCGGGCAACGTGCGCGAACTGAAGAACCTGGTGGAACGGCTGGCCCTGCTGGCCCCGGAAGGGGACATCGGGCCGGAACACCTGCCGCTGGAGTTGCGGTCGGCCGTGGCCCTGGGGGCGGCGGGCGTGGGCGTGGGGGGCGGAAGCGACGGCGGGGGATACGCCGGGGAGGCGGGGTCAGGTGGAATGCCGGGCGGGACACCGGGCGGAAACGGAACCGGCGGCAATGGCGACGCCCTGGCCATCCGTGCCGTGCACCCGGCGGGCATGGGCGAGAACCTCAGCCTGGACGCGGCCCGGCGCGAGGCCGAAGTGCGCGTCATCCTGAAGGCCATGCGCGCCAGCGGCGGCAACAAGGGCGAGGCGGCGCGCCTTCTGGGCGTCAGCCCGCGCACCCTGCGCTACAAGTTCAGTGAGTACGGGTTGCGGTTCTGAAACCGGCCGGTGAGGCCGGACGAGAAAAGAGAAAGGCCCGGGTCTCCCCGGGCCTGCTGTTCTTGAGGGATGTGGGCCGGGAGTTCAGCGGCGCAGTTCCCGTGCATGGGCGCAGAACCATTCGTAGGTCGCGGCCAGTCCTTCTTCCAGAGAGATGCGCGGCCGCCAGCCCATTGCGGTCAGCTTGCCGTTGTCCATGAGCTTGCGCGGCGTGCCGTCAGGCTTGGAAGGGTCCGTGCAGATTTGGCCGCCGAAGCCGGTGATCCGGGCAATCGTGCGCGCCAGTTCCAGAATGCTCAGGTCTTCGTTACAACCCACATTGACGTGCTCGTGGCCGGAATAGGCCCGCATTAGGAACAGGCAAGCGTCAGCCATGTCGTCCACGTACAGGAATTCTCGGCGCGGGCTGCCCGTACCCCAGATGGTCACCACGGGCGTGCCGGACAGGCGGGCTTCGTGAAAGCGGCGTATCAGAGCTGGAATGACATGGCTGTTTTCGGGATGGAAGTTGTCGCCGGGCCCGTAGAGGTTGGTAGGCATGGCGGAGATGGCGTCGAAGCCGTACTGCCTGCGGTATGCTTGGCCCATCCTGATTCCGGCGATCTTGGCGAGGGCGTAGCTTTCGTTGGTGGGTTCCAGCGGACCGGTCAGCAGGGCATCCTCGCGGATGGGCTGGGGAGCGAACTTGGGGTAGATGCATGAGGAACCGAGAAAGAGCAGCTTCTTTGCCCTGTACCGCCAGGCCGAGTCGATGACATTGGTTTGGATCTGCAGGTTGTCGCGGATGAAATCGGCCGGGTAGGTCTCGTTGGCATGGATGCCCCCGACTTTGGCTGCGGCTAGGAAGATGTATTCGGGTTTTTCCGCGGCGAAAAAGGCTTCGACCGCGGCCTGATTGCGCAGGTCGAGCTCGGCGCTCGTGCGGGTGATGAGGTTTGCAAAACCGTGCTCTCGCAGGCAGCGGGCAATGGCCCCACCGACTAGGCCACGGTGGCCGGCAACGTAGATGCGGGCGTTTTTTTCCATGATGCGGGGTCCAGCGGCCCCGGCGGCTCCATCGGGCCGCCGGGGCCGGCGTGCTTATTCGTTGTGGGCAAAGGACTTGAACCCTGCTACCTTGCAGACCGCGTCGCGCATGGCCAAATTCAGGTCCTCGCGGACCATTTCCGCGACCATTTTTTCGAAGCTGATTTTCGGCGTCCAGCCAAGACGCTGTTTGGCCTTGGAGGGGTCGCCGAGCAGCGTTTCGACCTCGGCGGGGCGGAAGTAGCGTGGGTCCACGCGCACCACCACGTCGCCGGGCTTGAGCGTGCAGGCGAAGTCGTTGCGGCCGATGGTGGCGAGGAAGCGGTCGCTGTCCACGCTGTCCACGATGCCCAGTTCGTCGCATCCCGTGCCTTCCCAGGTTAGGCCCACGCCCAGTTCCGCCGTGGCCGCGTTGACGAAGTCGCGCACGGAATACTGGCGACCGGTGGCGATGACGAAGTCTTCCGGTGCGTCCTGTTGAAGCATGAGCCACTGCATTTCCACGTAGTCATGAGCATGGCCCCAGTCGCGCAGCGCGTTGAGGTTGCCGAGGTACAGCCCATTGGACAGGCCCAGCGCCAGCCGGGCTAGGCTGCGGGTGATCTTGCGGGTCACGAAGGTCTCACCGCGGATTGGGGATTCGTGGTTGAAAAGGATGCCGTTGCAGGCGTACATGCCGTAAGCCTCGCGGTAGTTCACCGTGATCCAGTAGGCGTACAGCTTGGCACAGGCATAGGGTGAGCGGGGGTAGAAGGGCGTCTTTTCGGTCTGCGGGGTTTCCTGTACGAGTCCGTACAACTCGGAGGTGGACGCTTGATAGAAGCGGGCCGTCTTTTCGAGCCCCAGGATGCGGATGGCCTCGAGCAGGCGCAGGGTGCCTAAGGCGTCCACGTTGGCGGTGTACTCGGGCGACTCGAACGACACCTTGACGTGACTTTGCGCGGCAAGGTTGTATACTTCGTCCGGCCGTACCTCCTGGATGACGCGGATCAGATTGCTGGCGTCACTCATGTCGCCGTAGTGCAGGATGAGTCTGCGACCCTCTACGTGGGGGTCCTGGTACAGGTGGTCGATGCGGTCGGTATTGAACAGCGAGGCGCGGCGCTTGATGCCATGGACCTCATACCCCTTTTGCAGCAAGAATTCGGCGAGGTAAGCGCCGTCCTGCCCGGTGATGCCCGTGATGAGTGCTCGTTTCATTTTCTGCTCCTGGTCGGAATGGCGGAAGCATAGAGGAAATCGTCACCTTAGGGCAAGGAGTGGATGGGGCAGGACGGGTGCGTCCTCCGGGAAAATTCGGGACCCGAACCGGTGCCCCGCAAAAGCCACCAGACTTCGACAGAATCGCCCTGCCTGGGCAAAAACTGGAACGGTCTGAACAAGAAAGCCTCTTGATTTTCTATGCAGATTTTCGTCATTCTGGAAGCGAAGGTGCGGAGCACGGCAACCTTGAGCATGCCGTGCACGACTATACTGAACAGCACACTATAGATGGCTAAGCGGGCGTATTTCGGATGCGGGACGATGAACAATCGGCTATAGTATTCGCCTTTGACGATGCCTTGGGGCGTACTATACTTGATGATTCTGAATGGTATGGTGATGTCTTGAGAAAGATAAGTGAACTGGATTGGGAAGATGCAGATAAAAGACAGTAACGGGATATTGACCACCTACAGCCCAAATGAGCGCCAGGGGGGGCTGATCTGGGCTGTTCGGCAGGCACTGCGGGAGATCGTCCTTTCGCGCGAGGTGATCACCAGCCTGTTTCTCCGGGATTTCACCATGCAGTTCCGGCAGAAAGTCTTCAGCTATTTCTGGGCACTGTTTACTCCTTTGCTGGGGATCGCCAGTTTTATCTTTATGTACCTCATCGGTATTCTCAAGCCAGGTGTCGAGGACATTCCGTACCCCGTCTACGTCCTCCTCGGGACATCGATATGGGGGTGCCTGACGGGGGCGATGGCAGCGGTCAGCCGAGGACTTCTGGCGCAGGCCGACCTGATCATGCGCACCAACATTCCGAAGCTTGCCTTGGCCGTCAGTTCGCTTGCCGGGGTCGCCTATTCGCTCCTAGTGGGCATGGCCAGCATGGGGTTGGTATTCTGGTTCTACGACTTCGTGCCTTCCTGGTGGTTCGCGGCATATCCTGTCCTAGTCCTGCCCATGCTTATATTGGGCTCCTCACTTGGGCTCGTGCTCTCCGTGCTTGGTTCCATCGCGCGAGATTTCACCCCTCTGGTCACACAGGTTCTGGGGCTCGCCATGTACGCGACTCCGGTTATCTATGTCGCAAGGAACATCGGCTCTCCTTTCGTCCAAATGGTGATCAGGTGGAATCCTCTGACCTACCTTGTCGAAGTTCCCCGTGACATCATCTGCAAGGGAGCCTCGCCTGACTTGGCCACGTTCGGTATTGTTTCCCTCGGCTGTCTGGGCGGTGCGGTTCTCGCCCTGCGGATATTTTACCTTATCCAAGATCTCGTTGCGGAGCGCCTTTGATGACCAAATCGAGCGTCGTGGTCGAACAACTGGGCAAGAAGTTCGGGCTATCCCTGCGTTCGGCCCTCAAATATGGTCTGGTCGATAGCCTCCGCCGCAGTTTGGGGCGTGGCAAGGATCAGCGCCTGCGACCCGGGGAATTCTGGGCCCTGCAGAACGTCAGCTTTTCGCTCGAGCCTGGAGATGCCATGGGTATCATGGGTGCCAACGGGTCCGGTAAGACGACTCTCCTGCGTATCCTGAACGGGACGTTCTCGCCGGATACGGGCAAGGTCGCCATGCGTGGCCGGATTGGCTCACTCATCGCTGCGGGCGCGGGCTTCTCTCCCATGCTTACGGGCAGGGAGAACGTTTTTATCAGTGGTGCGCTGCTTGGCATGGGAAGGGCGGAGATACGCAAGCGCTTCGACGAGATCGTGGCCTTCTCCGAACTCGAGGAATTCATCGATATGCCCGTGCGCAATTATTCCAGCGGGATGTCGGTGCGCCTCGGCTTCTCCGTGGCGGTGTTGGGCACGCCGGATGTCCTGTTGGTGGACGAGGTGCTTGCAGTCGGGGACATCGCCTTTCAAAAGAAATGCTATGAACGGATACTGGCCCTGAAAGCGCAAGGCACCACCGTGTTGTTGGTATCGCATGCTATCGGGGCCATTTGGGCAGTGTGTAACAAGGGCCTCTTTCTTAACAAGGGCCTCCCGTTGGTGGTTGGTGACGTTGAGAAAGTATGCAAGGCCTATGATGAACAAAATGCCCTAAACGCGCGCGTCGCGCTGGAAAAGGAGCAGAGCGTCGCAGCTGCCGCCTCCATTGGGCAAGACGGTGCTCTGCCGACAGTCTATGGGCATAGCCGTGGCGGAACTGGTGATGTAGAGTGCTTGAACGTGCGCCTGCTGTCTGCTTTCACAGGGCTTGAAGTGGAGTACGCAGAATTCGGTGAATCCTTTTTTATCGAGTATAGTTATGTAGTTCGCAAAACCATTCCGCAGCCGATTTTTCGTTCCAGCTTTGATGCTGTGCACTACAAGTTTATAGTATCTATCGATAGTTACGAGCAAGGCTATAGTTGGGATGTGATTGGACCGGGAAAATACAAGATGTGCGTGAAGCTGGAAAGTCAATTTTTACGTCCAGGGCTTTATACAATAAATACCAGCGTAGTATCTCGTGGAATTGGTGTGCATTTATTCTATTGGCTGGGGGCCACTTCTTTCACTGTGCGACATCCAGAGAATCGTTTTTTATACTCTAATGAAAATGCTATTGTTTTCTTTCCTGTATGTATGAATCTTGCGAAAGAAGAGGAGTGACCTTGTATATCTTTCCGCTCGATACATCATATACGGAATATGTCTTCGCTCCGTTATTTGATCCAGAGCACTCTGGAGGAATCAAGCTATCTGTCGATGCAGAATCGAGAGCCACGGTTTCATGCAAGTCGGATTGGTGTTTCGTCAGGGTTGTATGGCAGAATAGCCAGCTAGGTGGACCTGCAGCAGTTGTCAGATGTCTGGCGGAATTTGCTCCTGTCGCACATGACCAGTTGATAGTGTCTTTCGCATTGCCGCGAGAGGCCAGCATATCTTTCGCGCTGCTGGGGCCAGCCGGCAAAAAGTTTGGAAGATGGAGCGAGCCTTTTTCCGGCACAGGCGTTCGCCAGGAGGTTGTGATAGACATTGATCATCTGCTGGCCGGGAAGTTTTCGTTGCGCTCCCTCGCGCGCCTTGTGGGTTTGCGGCCTAGGCCCTTTGCGGGGGTTGCCCTGCGTATCGACTCGCCGGAAGCCCCGGATGGGACATTGGCTTTGAGCTGGGTTGGCGCTCGCAATAGCGCAGCCCATGCAGCGCTTGTTGCTTCACGCGCGCTCCGGCAGCCGGATTGGACGCCTTGGATAAAAGCCCCCGAGGGTTGGGGTGAGGTGACAATTCAGCGGGGCTTGCTGTTCGGTACCGAAGAGCTTGCACGCGTTCGCGCACGCCGGCACCTTCCCGGGTGGAAAGAGCATTTTGCCTTGTTGGAGCAAAAGGCCGCGCAGTTGATCGGGCGAGACCCTGAACACGATTTCGGCGAATACCTCCCCAACCACGATCTGCGTTTTACGCGTGTACGAGCCGATGACGTACGGGCATATCACTGGGATGCGCTGGTGTTGGCATTTGTCGGCCTGGTTAATGAAGACAGGCGCCTGTTGAGTCACGCTTTGCGCTATCTGATGTGCATGCTGCATACGCCGAATTGGGCGGATTCGGCCGAGCAGCGCATCCCGTCGAGCACATGGACCCAGCGGGCGTTCATGGAGGAGATGACGACGACGAGCGTCGCCATCTTGGTCGACTGGTTGGGCTTTGCCTTGACGCCCAGAACGTTCTCCTTGGTGCGGCAAGCGTTGTGGACTCGCGGCATGGCTTATGTGCAGCACGACTTGTTCAAATACGACTACATGCATCGTATGAATCAGGGTGCGGTGTTCTGCCGTGCCTTGGTGCTGGGCGGCCTGACCATGGAGCAGAGCTGGCCACGTGCCGCCGGGGTTGTGGACCAAGCCTACGACACGATGAAGCGGGTTCTGCGAACCTATATCCAACCCGACGGTGGCATCGCGGAAGGGCCGGGTTATTTGTGCCAGACGCTGACAGCTACCCTTTGGACGACCATCGCCTATTGTCGCGCCCGGAACTTGGATTGGCGCGCGGAAGCGAAAGATTTGTTCGGTAACATCGAGAATTACCTTCGGGTTATGGCCGCCGGCGAACCAGGTAAGTGCATCCCCTCCGGCGATTGCCGTATCGAGTGGTTCTGCGGCGACGGCATTCCAATACTTGCGGAGGTGTTTCCCGATTCCGCGTATTCAAACATCCTGATGCCCTGCCTGCAGGCGGGCTGGGTGCACGAAATGACAGGAACGCTCCGAGGCAGCGGAGGCATGATCGGCATGGCGTACGGTCCGGATCATGTCGGTTCCGGCCGCTGCGTTCCCGCATCTGATTCCTGGCTGCCGGATACCGGCAAGCTGAGTCATGTGTGCGTGGTTGACGGCCATCGTGCCCGCCTGTGGGCGACGACCAGTCGTTGTGGGGCCACGCACAGTCACCTCGACCACGGCTCCATTGTCCTCGAAGTCGACGAAGCGCCGTTATTCGTGGATCGAGGGATGGCAGAATACTGGAAGGTAGACCTTACCTGCCGCATGCGGCGTAGTTTCGCCCATAATACGCTGACCCCGGTACTGCCCGATGGAGCCTTCGCCGACCAATCGCCTCCCAGCGCCAACGCCCGACAGCCGATTGCCCCCGATGGCGGGAACGTCCTGCTGCGTATTCCGAGTGAGTCTGTCTGGCCAGAGCACATGACCTGCTACGAACGGGTTCTTGCTACGGGCGGTTCTCGGGCGACATGGTTGGTGCAGGACATAGGCGCATTGAGGACGCCTGGCCGTGTCGCCTTTCATTTGCATGGCCCCCATGCGTTCACTGTTCGGGGCAAAGCCATCGAAATAGAGCTTGAGGAGACGCGTTGCACCGTTGAATTTCCTTGGGCGGATGACATCACAGTGGAAGAGTCACTGCCTGACTGCACCGGACGTGCCATTTTCCACGTTTGCGCCGTGTCGGAAGCGCTGACGGCGTTCGACCTGGAAACGTTTATCTCGATACGGGCGAACGGTAGCGGGGCGGAAGCCTGACATGTGCGGCATTCTAGGTGTTGTTCACCGTGAGCCGGCTACTCGCGCGCCGCTCGGTTCCGCCGACTTGGCGCTGCTGGCCCACCGTGGTCCGGACGGTAGCGGTACCTATGCCGACAGGCAAGCGCTGCTCGGGCATACCCGTCTTGCGATCATTGACCTGACCGAGGCCGGTCGCCAGCCCATGGTTAGTCCGGATGGCCGCTACGTGGTCACCTTCAACGGCGAGATATACAACCACATCGAACTGCGGGTCGAACTGGAGGCTCTTGGCGAGTGCTTCGTCACCCACTCCGACACCGAAGTGCTGCTGTCCGCGTACAAGGTGTGGGGCCGGGATTGTGTCCAACGCTTCCGGGGCATGTTCGCCTTTGCGTTGTGGGATGCTGTAGATCATACCCTGTTCCTGGCCCGTGACCGTTGCGGCGAGAAGCCGTTGTTCTATTGGCGTGATGCCGGCCGCATTGTCTTTGCTTCGGAATTGAAGGCCCTGATCCCCTTGCTGGACAAGCGGCCCTCACTCGACCCTTCCATGGTCGACCTGTATCTGCACTACCAGTACGTACCGGAACCACACACGCTGTTGCTTGGAGTGCACAAGCTTCCGCCGGCACATACCATGTTTCTTGTCGATGCGGACTGGTCTGCCGCCCCGCGCCGCTACTGGGATGTAGAGGACATTGCAGACAATGTGCGTGTGCCCGATAGCGAGGCAGATATCCTGGCCGGCATTCGAGACGGCCTGGAAGATGCGGTACGTATGACCCTGCGTGCTGACGTGCCTGTTGCCGTGGCCTTGTCTGGCGGTATCGATTCGGGCGCCATCGCCGCGCTGGCGCAGAAGCACTATCCGGAGCCCATGCACGCCTTCTGTGTCGGCTATCCAGGTCGTCCGCCCTACGACGAGCGTGATCAGGCGCGGGCTCTGGCCGAATCGCTGGGCATGATCGTCCATGAGGTCGAACTGCCGGTACAGAGTTTTGTGGACTTTTTTCCGGATCTAGTCCGCATCATGGATGAGCCCATCGCCGATCCGGCTGCCTTTGGCCACTACTCCGTGCCAAAGGCGGCGGCTGATCTTGGCATAAAGGTTCTGCTCACGGGGATAGGCGGTGACGAAGTCTTCTGGGGCTATCCGTGGGTGACCAGCGTCGCAAGGACGAATCAGTTGCTGGCCCGGAACCCGCTGCTGGGGCCTCTGAGTCGTTGGGCTGCTTCGGCAGAAGGGAAAAAACGTCTTGGTCGCATAGTGAAATATCGCCGGACGCCTGCTTGTGTTCGCAGGTGGATTGATCGGCTGCACGGCTTGGAAGATACCAGGACCCCGGCAGGGCAATTGCGTTTCGCCATGGCAATGCCCGAATTCGACAATGTCTTTCGCCTGAAGCAGAATGTATATGGCGAGCGGATGGATACCCTCGCTCACGACAATCCGTTCAGCCCAACCCAGATCGGGCGGCGCGGTTACAGTAGGATTCCCGCTGCAGTCATTCGCATGCTGTTCGACACATGGCTCGCCTCAAACTGTCTGAGTCTGGGTGATCGCGTGAGCATGGGGGTCGGGGTAGAGACGCGCCTGCCATTTCTTGATGTAAAACTTATCCAGTTGATAATGGCGATGCGTGCGCGTCATCCGGATCATGCGCTCGGGCAAAAGGCATGGTTACGCGCCGCGTTGCGGGATGTTCTTTCCGAGGAAGTTCTTGCACGGCCCAAGGCAAGCTTTAGGCCTCCGGTGGAAGAGTGGCTGATGGGTGTTATCGCTGCATATGGTGATGCATTGCTCGAGGGAAAGATGGTGGCTGAGGGGATTCTGGACCGTGAAAAAATGAGACTGGCGCTGTCCGGCCTGGCAAAGCAGGGGCGGTCAGGTATGTTTTTTGTCTATAAATTGGTGCTGCTTGAAGTGTGGTGCCGCAAGGTCGTTGATGCATGAATACGAGTGGGCCGTGTGTTCTAGTCTATAATCCCATTTCCGGGCATGGGCATCTTGATTCGTGGAATGTGCTTTTTGTCAAATTGCTGTTGAAGCGTGGCTGGAGGGTTCTTGCGTTGACTCCCAACGCTGCGGTGCTGTCATCGTGCCTGGAGAGCGAAGAACCATCAGGGGCTCTGCGTTTGCAGATTCTTGATTGGGACATGCGTGAGGATATGAAAAGTGCAGATGTATCCCCATTGAGATATGCATGGAATACATGGATCGTATTTTGTAAGCGTTATTATTTTCGCTGGCCGGAGGGTAGGGCTACTCCAGATATGCCATTTTTCATGTATTGGAAAAGGCGTACATATCATGTTGTTGTGCCAATGCTGTACCGTATTACATGTTTTTTACAGGATGGTTGGCAGTACTTTTCCAAGTGCAGCCGCGACGACTCCGAGAAGGATCTTGCTTCTCCCGTCGACATGGCTCGGCGCGTGAAGGAGGCGCTGAAGAGGGCGCGTTGGACGCCGGGAATTGCGTTTAATATGTACATGGACACCTATCGTACGAGAGTGTCGGAATGGGAGGCTTTTGATGCGATCAATGTCGTCCCATGGGCGGGGCTTCGCTTTTGGCCACCGGATACTCCAAGAGATGCTTGGTATTCTCTCTTCGCTTGGCGTGGGATGTGTTATCTTGATGAAACGATCTGCCGTGCCCGTGCAGGGGCATTGCCACATAAGTATTTTGCATGGCTGCCTGACATCACCGAAACCGCATTGCCTGACACCCCGTGTGAGCTTGTGCAGGCGATTCGCAGGCAAGGTGCAGGTCGAAAGATTGTGTTTCTTGGCGGTGCCATCAGTAATAAGAAGAACCTCGCGCACTGGTTCAAACTCATCAGCTTGGCTGATCCCTCGCAGTGGTTTTTCGTGCAGGTAGGGGAAATTCTTCGACACTGCCTCCCCGACGAGGATCTGGTGGCGCTTCAGGAGGTCTTGGCTGACCCCCCGGAAAATTTTCTGCTGCGTGAAGGGTATCTGTCTGATGAACGGGAGTTCAATGCAATCATAGCTGCAAGTGATATGATTTTCGCGGTATATCGTGATTTTCATGGCAGTAGCAACTCGTTGGGTAAGGCCGCCCACTTTCGTAAGCCAATTTTAGTTAGTAATCGCTATGTTATGGGAAAAAGAGTGCAAGAATATGGTATCGGACGAGCTGTCCCCGAGGATGATGCGGCTCTCATGTTGCAAGCTTTGCATGCATTTGTCAGGAGTCCAATTCCCGAAGAAAATTTTTCTGCGTATTGCGAGGCGTTCAGTCATGAAAAACTTTCTGATCGATTGGATTTCTTTTTGAGGGATTGTATGCGTTCTGATTGTGTAGATTGCGAGAGCAAGGGGAGGTGTGAATAATATATGTATGATATGGAGTACTTTGAGTGGCAGCGTATTGTTGGTGAGTTTGGCGGAAAAGCAAACCTGTTCAAGTTTGCAGAACATGTAAAGCCTTCAGATGTCGTGTTGGATTTTGGTTGTGGGGGAGGATTTTTGCTTAAGAATATCAATTGTCGTCGACGCATTGGAGTAGAAGTCAATCATGCTGCGGCAAAGGTTGCCATAGAAAACGGGGTGGAGTGTTACTCTGAGCTTGACGAGATTTCGGACTCTTCTATTGATGTCGTTGTTAGCAATCATGCGCTCGAACATGTACATAATCCATTTGATGTGCTGCAAAAAATGAATGCGAAGCTTGCTTCCAACGGACTTTTAGTGCTTGTAGTGCCCTGTGAGGCTACCACTTTGCCGTTCAATCCGAATGATCGCAATCAACATATATACACTTGGAACCCCCAATTGCTCGGAAATCTTGCCATGCAAGTTGGTTTTGATGTTGAAGAGGTGTTCCCAGTTTATCATAAGTGGCCTCGAAATTACATTAAATTGCAAACAAAATTTGGATGGAAAGCCTTTCATCTGCTGTCCAGATTAAAAGGGCGCCGCCAAAAATATGATTTCCAAGTGAAACTGGTGGCTCGCAAAAAATGAGCAGTGTGGTCTCTTGGAAAAGTATTTAGCGAAGTTTATTTTGCATTGTTGCAAGGGGAATCAAGGAAGCTCTTTGCCGACGAGGCCTTGCTGACTGTGCCAATATCATGGCGGGATACTTTTAGAATCGTTGGACGCGAATGCTTAAGGAAAAGTTCTTCGATGCCGGATGGAAGGTAATGGGCTTGTCTGCGAATCCGCATAGTTCGGGGTCAGCAAGATGAATACAAGGGGATTAGAAAAGGCAGGGTTTGTGACCGTGGCTCTCCTAGGTTTGGCTGCCGGGGCGATCCTTGCTAGCATATTTTTTGATTTCGGCATTACGGACAGATATGCGATTGCGGGAGCCGGTGAAATCGTAACGGTAAGTTCAGATATATTCGGACTGAAAGCACAGGAAGCGTTGTTTGTTGCCAAGCTTAGAGGGCCAATATCCTACCATAATGGTTTGCTTACGCCTGATGCAAGATTCAAGATGCGTGAAATGCTTTTGGCAGGTATGCGAACGATGGCGTCTTGCTGGATTCATGGGCGAGATTTGAATCTGACCGTGAACGATTTATCGCATACTGCATGCTGCGTGTAAACGGTAGTTTGCCAATTTATAGTGTTCGTCCTTTCCCCGAACATCTGTCAGAATTGTTGACGTCTCGTGACGGCAACTGTGCGGACCAGACCTTTCGACTCCTTGTGGTGCTTGAGTTGTTTTCAGTCAAGGGGCGGGCCATACGCTGGCATACTCCCTCGATTGAGGGGCACTGGTTTGTGGGGGCTTTTGACGAGCAAGAGGGAAGAGCATATTATCTCGACCCTACAAACAACCTCATGGCCTCAGTGAGCGTGTCTGAAAAGAACATTGATTTCTTTGACGCCCTGTCTAGCGAACCTCTTGGAAATCGACTGAAGTTTGTTGCCGGGCGTATGAAGAGTTTTCCTTTCCTCTATGATGAAGCAAGAGGCCTGTGGATGCCGCAGGACGAGTGGGCGGCGGATAACTACGTTCGCGTGCGTGATTCGACAGTCACGGGATTCGTGTACGAATTGCCCTTGGTGCTGGAGAAATGGAAAGACGGGAAGTGGCCCCGGCCGACCACGCTTTGTACGATGGCCTCCGAGGGAAGGCTTGAGTTGGCCGGGTTCATCCCTGAAAATTGTTTACCGGTTGACTCGCTCCTGCAAGCGAATCTTCCTGCCGCGGCTATGCCTGTTCATTAGGAGGGGATGGTGCCCAGAGTGGTAATTCCCTTTTTGTCGTCAGCGGCATTGGTCATAGCAATTGGCTGGTTTCTCTGCCAGCCTGTCGTGTATACAATCAGCTTCACCGCCCGCGGATATCATGGAGATGAGAGGGTAATGCTGTCAAAGAATTGGGGAATGGCAACCTTGGTCCCTGAGACAACCCTTGGAAAGGAATGGAAGTCGTTCCAGGTGCAAACCTTTTGGCCTGTCATGAACCTTCAACTGGACTTCGAGAAAACTGATCCAAGCGGGTATATGACTGTGAGGCTTGGCGTAGTTCGTGTATGCCGCGATACGGTGTTGGGGAGATTCGTGGATCTGAAGGATTGGCTTAACATCAAGACGAAGTATTCCTATTCCAACGGCAAGCCTGAGTCTGATGGCATTAGCCCTAGAATGGCAACTCTCCGCAGTGGCATATCGGGTTGGCCTGGCCGATATGAAATGGTTGCGGATTGAGCATGTGCTTTGCTTGTGCCCGAGACGCCTGCTCACCATGGATTTGCGGCAAGATATCCAGCCCTCTTTTCTCCGTAGTATTCTTTGCGGAGCATGCCGTAACCACACACAAGGCCCTGGCTCATATGCACTGGCTGTCAAATGTGATCCAGTCATCTTTTCAGACGCCCAAAGAGCGAAGCCGATGTTTCCTGTGTTCGCCGAATCAGGGATCTCATTGCCGAGGTTAAGGAACACGCCACAGTATGCGTCATTGCGTGCGAAGCTGACCGGGGATTGGCGGAGTGGAGGGGCATAGCCTTGCCGCTTTGGAACCGCCGCCCCGCGTTCTGTTTTTCGAGTTCGAGAAGGTGAATAGCCCCAAAGACTGTGGGGCAGCAGGCCATTTCCACATGCATGCCCGCGGGCTTGCTCAAGGCCAGTTGCAGTGCGTTGCTGTGGGAAGGTGGCAGTGCCAGCTTCGTCCGGCAGAGGGAGAACATATGGTGCGAAAACTAGTGCGAAGGCTTTGTTCGGTCCTGCCGGGTGCAAGGGAAGAGGTTCCGAACGTTCAGAAGCGCATCCGATTGCGCCTTGAAGCTATGCAGGATGCGGGCCGCCCCGTGTTATGCAATCTGGGGTGCGGGCGTCGTCACAATCCTGCCTGGATTAATATCGACTTTCACGGGGACGGGGATAATGTTTTGCCTTGGGATCTGCGGCGTGGGCTCCCGTTGCCTGATGGCAGTTGCGATGTCGTGTACTCATCTCATGTCATTGAGCATTTCGACCGTCATGGGGGGCGACGTTTTCTCGATGAGTGCCGCCGCGTCCTCAAGCCTGGCGGTATACTCCGCCTGGTGGCGCCAGATCTTGAGGGAGTGGCCCGGAGTTACCTCTCTTGCCTGGAAGCGGTTCGTCGCGGTGAGCCGGGTGCAGCCGAGCGTTATGAATGGATTGTTATAGAAATGCTTGATCAGCTTGTCCGACACCGCAGCGGTGGGGAAATGCTGGAGTATTGGTCGGGCGACACAGTCCTGGCCGAGGATTTTGTCGCCGCTCGCGTCGGTACTGAATATTACCGCGCACGGGCACACTGCAAAAATCGAAAAATTCAACCGGCAAGTATCATGACACCCACGGAAATTGGTTTATTCCGAGTTTGTGGAGAGGTGCACCAATGGATGTATGACTCCTATTCTCTTGAAAAACTGCTTGGGGATAGCGGTTTTATCGATATTATGATCTGTGACGCCAACAGATCATCTATTACAGATTTTGCTTCCTACAACCTCGATACAGAGCCTGATGGTTCAATCTACAAGCCAGACTCATTCTTCACTGAAGCGAAAGCGCCATAACCAGGAAAACTTATGTTCGCACCCGTTGCACTGTTTGTCTACAAGCGACCCGACCACACTCAGAGGACACTGGACGCATTGGCCCGCAATTCTTTGGCCCATGAGACGAATCTCATCATTTTCTGCGATGGGCCGAAGGGCGAGGGCGATACCGCCGGAGTGTCGGACGTGCGCAAGGTCGTGCGCGGGGCCTCGGGTTTCGCCTCCGTGACGCGTGTCGAGCGGCCGGCAAACATGGGGCTGGCGCGCTCGGTGATCGCGGGCGCCACTGAGTTGCTCGAAAAGCATGGCAGTGTCATCGTGCTGGAGGATGATTTGGTCACGTCGCCAAACTTCCTCGCGTTCATGAACAAAGCGCTCGATCATTATCGGGATGACCCGAAAGCTTTTTCAGTCACGGGGCATACGTTCCCGGCATCCTCCCTGGAGATTCCATCCGACTACGCCTTCGATACCTATGCCAGCTATCGTTGTTCGTCGTGGTCGTGGGGTACCTGGCTTGATCGGTGGCGGCGAATCGACTGGGACATGACGTATTTTCCAGAGTTCAGCAGTGACCCGTTTGCCCGGGAGATGTTCAATCGCGGCGGTCGGGACATGAGTGAACTGTTACGTCTCCAATACGAAGGGAAGATCGATTCCTGGGCGATCCGTTTTTGTTATGCGCATCATGTCAATAAGATGCGGTGCATCTACCCGAGGCGAACGCTCGTTAGAAATATTGGGCTCGACAATTCGGGCACGCACAGTCGACCAGCGCCGCGTTTCATGCATCCATCGATCGACGAAGGCTGGATGCCACGCCATTTCTGTCCCGCGGGCGCTATGGACGAACGGATCGTGCGGAATTTTCGTGCCGTGTTCGATCCCCCTCCGCCGACAAGGGGACGCCGGCTGCTGGTCAAGGCAAAAGGGTTCGTCCGTTTTGCGACGCAGCGCGCCCGCGGCATCGCTGTGCGTCTCGCGCGCCTTGTCATCAAGCCCGTTCAGTCCGCCGACATCCTGCTGGTCAATACGTCACAGAAGAGCGGCGGCGCGGCGCGGGCTGCTTGGCGAACCTATCTCGGCATTCGCAGAATCCGCCCCGATGCCCTCTACCTTAATCTGTTTTGCGACGACCGGACTCCCGGAATTATTGGTCTCCCCAGCACATCCTTGCATGGCGTCCTCGCACGGCGTTTGGTTCGACTGGACCAATTGCCGCTGCATCGCTATTCCGGACGGCCGAAGGCCATCTTTTCCCCTGCGCTTTACCCCAACCCCCTGCGCATCCCACTTTCCCGCTTTCGTCCCCGGCTCGTGCATTTGCACTGGCTCGCCTACGGCCTGCTGCGGATCGAAGAACTCGGCCGCCTGCGGGCTCCGGTAGTATGGACGCTGCACGACACCTGGGCCTTCACTGGCGGCTGCCACTATACGGGCGACTGCGATGGCTTTCGCAAGCGATGCGGCTGTTGTCCGCAACTTGGAAGTACAAGGGGCGACGACCTTTCGTGCAAGGTGTGGCAGCGCAAGCACGATGCTTACGCGCGCATGAACCTTACCATCGTCGCTCCCAGCCGTTGGCTGGCGGATTTGGCACGCCAGAGCAGCCTGTTCGCAGGCCGTCGCATCGAGGTCATTCCGAATGGCCTCGATACGGACGTCTTTCGGCCAATGGACAAGGCGGCCGCCAAGGCATTCCTCGGCATTGATCCCAATCATCCGGTATTGTTGTTCGGGGCGCAATGGCTGACCGACCGGCGCAAGGGCGGTGACATTCTTGCCGCAGCGCTGGAGCGGCTGGAGTTCCCCTGCACGCTGCTGACCTTCGGTGCCGGAGCGGCTGCCTTGGACGTGAACCCCAACGTCACGGTATATGGTCTGGGCAGCCTGGCCGACGACATCAGCCTCGCCGTTGTATATTCCGCTGCGGACATGTTTATCTGCCCCTCACGAGAGGATAACCTGCCCAACACCGTGGCCGAGGCCATGGCCTGCGGCACCCCTTGCGTGGCGTTCGACGTTAACGGCCTGCCGGAAATGGTCGAACACATGGTTAATGGCTGGCTGGCGCGGCCCTGCGATCCGGTCGATTTGGCCGCCGGTATCCGCTGGTTGGTCGGCCACCCCTGCCCGGACGAACTGCGGCAGAACGCTCGTCAACATGCCCTGGCGGAGTATAGCTTGGACATCATGGGCTCGAGGTATGAGACATTGTACGAGGATCTGCTCAACGGTTGACAGGGCCGTGCCGACGCGTATGGGTTGGGAATCAGCCTGACGACAACTTATTGCATTTCACCAAGAGAACCATCAGCAGTAATTGGACGTTCTTGTTGGTCGCTGGCCGTGCAACTGCAGGCATATATTTTATGATTTATAGTATAGTTGTTTATGGGGGGAAGTGGTAATGGGATTGTTTGCTCACTATAATTTTATATTGTATATTTATTAATAATAATTTTGCTGTGTGCCTGTCAATGGTAATAGCAAGTTAGTGGGTGTATATCTCAATGTAATAAATGACCAACTGTGTCGTTGCGGACAATGCGTTTAAGTTGTAGGCACTTTGATTATGATATTGGATTGAGGCGATTATGTGCCCATTTAAGGGTGTTAATCCGGCACAGAAAGACCGCGAAATGGAAGCGACATGAGCGACGCGACCAATGAGAGAGCCAAGAACTGCATTCAAAGCACTTCGCTGCTGAGTGTGGTGATCGCCACGCGCAACGCTTCGGGTCTGCTCGCAGATTGTCTTGTCAGCCTTGCGGGGCAGTCTTTCCGTGATTTCGAGGTGCTGATTCAGGATGGGGCATCGACAGACGGCACGCCGGATCTGGCGCGTTCCTTCTCGGCCGTGCTGCCGAACCTTGTCGTCCACAGTGAACCCGACTCCGGCATATATGACGCATGGAACAAGGCCTTGCCGCATGTGCGCGGCCAATGGGTTCTTTTCTTGGGCAGTGACGATACGCTGGCGGGGCCAGACGTTCTGGCGCGTTGTGCTGCTGTGCTCGAGGAACTGCCAGAAGATGTGCTCTATGGTTGTGGCGGTGCCCTTGAGATATTCCCTGACGGCTCCATGAAGCGGGCGTCGGCCTGTAGAGCAGAGGGCGCTATTGATCGCCTGGATGTCCATATTCCTTTTTGCCATTCGTCACTTTGGCACAGAGCCTCGCTCTTTTGTGATATCCGCTTTGATACCGCGTTGCGTATTGCTGCAGATTATCAGTTTATTTTCGAGACATGGCGGCATGACGGTGTAGGGCAAACTCTCGATTTCGTCGTCACGCACATGCGTGTTGGAGGTATTTCCTCGCACCCTAGGCACAAGTTGCGAGCCCTGTGGGAGAACCTGCTCGTCTCCGCACGACATGGCCGCCCTGTGCTAACGCGGAGCCGTCTCGTGCCACTGGCCAAAGCAACCCTGCTCTGGGGCGTGTGCCTACTTGCCGGGCGGCGTGCCCCTGCTATTCTTGACAGGCTGCGTGCGTTGCGAGGGCTCCCCCCTTGCTGGCAAACTGCCGACCCTCTCAAAAAAGAGAGGGATACATGACCAAGGTCAGCATTATCATTCCTTGTCGTGACGATGGGCAGTACCTTGAGGAAGCCTTTTCGTCAGCCTTAGCCCAGACGCATCCCGAGGTGGAAATCATTATCGTCGATGACGGGTCCGAGTCTCCTGCCACATTATCCGTTTTTGAAAAACTTCGTGCGAGAGGCGTGCGTATTCTCCCTTCATTAGGGTCTGGTCCTGCCGCCGCACGCAACACTGGTATTGCCGCAGCCTCGGGTAACTACATCCTGCCGCTGGACGCCGATGACGTAATTCATCCGAATTACGTAGCCAAGGCTTCAGCAGTACTGGATGCCAACCCTCGGATAGGCATTTGTTACTGCCGGGCAGAACTCTTTGGGCTCAAGTGTGGGGTATGGCAACGGCCCGTGTTCTCCCTGGAGGAAATGCTCGTGGAGAACATGATTTTTGCCACGGCTCTGTTTCGTTGGTCAGATTGGCAGAGTGTAGGTGGGTACGACGAGTCCCTCGTGACCGGCTTGGAAGACCACGCTTTTTGGATTTCTCTGCTTGAGCGAGGGGCAAAGGTACATTGTCTGGACGAGACGCTTTTCCGGTACCGGGTCAGGCCACGCTCAAGGACGGCTTCGCTACACATCAGCCAGCGTGATGAGCAGGCAGCCTTGGCGGTGTTCTCGGCCCATCGCTTATTTTATGAACGCCATTGTGAAACGCTTTTTCTTGAATGCCGCGCCTTGCGAAAAGAGCGTGCGCAACGCGAGTGTTTGGTTTCATGGAAATTCGCTGCGCCACTCCTCCGGCTGGAGTGGCGGTTGCGTGAATTGTTGAAACGCGTTCTTGGACGGGCCTGACGTGTGCGACGAGGCTGATTTCAGTGCCCGCCAGGTCGGCGTCATGGTGGTGAATTTTCGGTGCCCACACGACACGCTGGCCTGCCTTGGTGCGCTTTCCCGTCTTTTCACCGCCCCACGTCGCATCGTGGTTGTGGACAACGGTTCGGGCGACGGTTCCACAGAAGTGCTGGAAAAGGAACTCGCCGCGACGAGTATGCAGCCCCGGCCAGAGCTTCTGGCGCTTCCTGACAACCTGGGGTTTTCCGGGGGCAACAACGCCGCCCTGCGCCTGTTACTGCAGGATTCCGGCTGCCGGGCGTTCTGGCTGCTGAACAGCGATGCCATGCCTGAATCTTTTGCCCTTGATGCTCTGTGCGCCAGGCTGAACGCGTTGCCTCGCCCCGGCGCATGCGGTTCGCTGCTTGTCCACACGCGCGGCGTGGGACGTGTGCAATGCATGTCCGGTGGCAGACTGAATCGTTTTTTCGGCACCACCCGGCACCTCGGGGGAGGATTGGACACCAACGCGGCATGCGCGATCCCTTCCGCCACCGTGGAGGCTAGGCTCGACTATGTCTGCGGCGCATCGCTGCTGGTTTCGCGCGCGGCTGTGGAGCGCGTCGGCCTGCTCGACGAAGTCTATTTCCTCTATTACGAGGACGTGGAGTGGGGTATCCGCATGCGCAGGGCTGGTTTTGACCTCGGCTACGCGGCGCGGAGCCTTGTCAGGCACAAGGAGGGCGGTGCCACCGGCGCGACCTCCGGCCCCGAAGGCGCACAACCTGTGCGAAGCCGGTTCATCGACTACCTCATGCTCCGCAACAGGATGTGGCTCATGCGTGCGAACTACCCGCTTGCCCTGCCGTGCGTCATCGCCTCGTATCTCGGAGTGGCGGCTAGGCGCTGCCACCGGGGGCAGACTGACCGGCTCGGCCTAGTCGTCCGTGCGGCTTGGCATGGTTTTGTGGGACGGATGGGGCGGCCCGCAGCGGAGGAGGAGCGTTCGGCATGACCGGTGCGCTCCGCATTTTAGTGGTCAAGTTGGCCGCCCTTGGAGATGTCGTCATGGCCTCGACCATGCTTCCGGCCCTGCGCGAGCGATGGCCTACAGCCCATATCACCTGGCTTTGTGGAAAGGGGATCGCGCCGCTTGTCGAGTGTTTTGAAGGCGTGGACGAAATTCTGACCGTCGACGAGAAGCGGCTGCTGACGGGGACTGCGTCCGCACGGCTGCCCGTACTCGTTTCCGCCATCCTGCGGCTTGCGGGACAGCGCTTTGACTTGTGCCTTGTCGCACACGCCGACTGGCGCTACCGGCTTGTGCCATTAGCAGTTCGCTGTCGCACCGTGCGGGCCTTGAGCGGTCGCAACGGCCCCATTCCTGGGCGCTGGCACGGTGACGAATACCGGCGGCTGGCCTTGGGGGAAGACGGGGCCTTTTGCGCATCCGCTCGGTTGGCCCGGTTGCGCGCGGACGCGCTCAACCAGAAGGGGATTCCCGACGGTGAACCTGCTCAAGTGCTTTTGGTGCCGGGAGGGGCGCGCAACGTCATGCGCGACGACAACCAGCGCCGCTGGCCGGTGAAGTATTATCGTGCCCTTGCCGAAACGCTGCTGGCACAGGGTATGCCCGTGGGACTCGTCGGGGGCTCGGCCGACCTGTGGACCGAAAAGGCATTCATCGATCTTTGCGTAACGTCATATATAGGCAAGACGGGCATCGTGGAACTGCTGGGGCTGCTCTCACGGGCGCGGGCCTGCGTGACGCACGACACAGGACCGATGCACCTTGCCTATCTTGTGGGTACACCCACCGTGGCTCTGTTCGGCCCCACGCTCGGCGTGGAAAAAGCACCCCCTTTCGATCACGTGCGTATGTTGTCCGCAACACTGCCTTGTGCCCCCTGCTACGATGGACGAGCCTATGCGCCTTGCCCGGAGCCACCGTGCATGCGCACCCTTATGCCGGACACAGTGTTGCAAACGTTGCACGAGTTGTTGCACGATGAAAAGGTGCAGGCCGATTGACGTCCTGATCTGGCGATATCCTGATGCCGCAACAGTTCACGAGGTTCGGGAAGGACGGTATAGCGCACAACGTAGTTCTAAATTTTCTACATGTTAATTCTGTTCTCTGAAATCCTGGATGAGAACGCTTCGCATGTCCATTGCTTAGGGCGTGCGGAACCGGATTTTTGGTTCCCTTGCCTTTTCTGATTTTCAGTTCGTATTTTGTGTCTTTCTCGACACCGGGTTGCGGGCGGTATCGCCTGTTGCCAGATGTAGAGTGTCAACAGATTGTTCCCCGTTGCCCTGCCGTTTTGCCGGAGTTCTGCCTCCAAAAGCAGAATGAGGTCGATGGTTGTTGTAACGGTGGAGCCAGCGGGAAAGGGCCTTGGTTCGTATTCTGGAGTGGATGTATGCCGTGAGTACGTCCATTCTTTCAATGTAGTTCTGATGAAGCACTCTACCTTGTCATTGGTTTGAGGCGGATACGGGTAGGTACGAATATGCTTGATGCCAAGCTGACTGCACGTCATGCGGAATGGCCTTGAGACGCGGTAAGGCCCGTTGGTGGTATGCCCGACCAGCACATGACGCGGGGCCGCCTGTTTACAGCCTGTCCAACACTAACTTGCGCCCCGGCAGGCTCCACGCGCAAACTAACCTGCGCGCTCGCGCTGCACATCGCCGCGTCCAAGCCCAACTCCCACTGGGCGTTCACGCGCAGCATCCCGCTATATCCTCACCGTTTCCCCTTATTCAGAACTATTCTGCGCTACACACGGTTGTTCGGGCGTTACGGCGGCACCACGAGAATAAAGGGCCGCAACGTACGTTGCGGCCCTTTATTCTCGTGGTGCCGAAGGGGAGAGTCGAACTCCCACTCCCTTGCGGGAACTAGACCCTGAACCTAGCGTGTCTACCAATTCCACCACTTCGGCGCGGAGGAGTCGTATAGCCACAGGACGGTGGGGTTGGCAAGCGGTTTTTGGGGCCGGCGCAAAAAAACATGCCGGTATATATGGATGCGGGCGGTCGGCCATGGCCCCGCCATCCGCCCCCCTCCGGCCGTTCCCTGTCTCCCGCCCTTGAACCCGCGCGCCGTTTGGGGTAGCACGAGACGGCGCGGTGCCGGAACGTCGGCCCCGCGCCGCCAGCCGTTCACGCGGCCTCCGCCGCATGCCCCTCGCCGCCCGGCCGCCGCGCCGCGCACATTCCGCCGTCACGAGTATTCATGGAAATCGCACGCGAACTACAGGAAATCGGCCTCGACCTCTCGCGGGGCAGTTGCGTCACCGTCGGCAACTTCGACGGCGTGCATAACGGTCACCGCAAGCTCATCGGGCGGGTCATGGCCAAGGCCGCCGCGCTGGGTGTGCCCTCGGTGGTGGTCACCTTCTGCCCGCATCCGTTGCGCGTGCTGGTGGGGCCGCACACCCCCCCGCTGATCACCGACTACGAGAAGAAGCTGGACCTGTTCGAAGCCCTGGGGGTGGACCTTACCCTGATGCTGCGCTTCACCCGCGAGATGGCCGCGCAGGAGCCCGAGGAATTCGTGCGCCGCGTGCTGGTGGACGCCCTGCACGCGCGCGAACTGGTCATCGGCTACGATTTTTCGCTGGGCAAGGGGCGCAAGGGCAACTTCGAACTGCTCCAGCGTCTGGGCGCGCAGTACGGCTTCGCCACTGAACAGCTCGACCCGGTGATCATCAACGGCGCGGTGGTCAGTTCCACCCGCATCCGCGACCTGATCCGCGCGGGCGACGTGTGGGACGTGCGCCCCCTCATGGACCGCTTCTACACCGTCCGGGGCGCGGTGGTGCGCGGCATGGACCGGGGGGGCCGCCTGCTGGGCTTTCCCACCGCCAACATGGAGCCGCGCGACGAACTGATGCCCAAGCCCGGCGTGTACGCCACCTGGGTGCAGATCGACGGGCAGGTGTACCAGGGCGTGACCAACGTGGGCTACAACCCCACCTTCGACAATGCCCGGCTCAGCGTGGAAACGCACATCCTCGACTTCGACCGCGACATCTACGGCTGGGAAATCCGCGTCTCGTTCGTGCACCGCCTGCGCGACGAGCGCAAGTTCTCCGGCCTGGACGAACTGGTGACCCAGATCCGCCGCGACGTGGATCTGGCCCGGCAGATACTTTCCGCGCCGGACGCGCGCCTGTAGCTTTCCGGCGGGATGCGTCCCGCCGCCTTCGTGCGCCCGGTCACGTACCGTGTCGCGCACCCCGCATGCCGCCGTAACGCACAGCGCACCTGTGCGTTGACGGCGTGCACGCGTTACCTCAGCCTCCGGAAGCATCATGCTGCGCATACTCAAGAAACCCGTGCATGAATTCCTGCGCCTGTACCGCACCGTGGCCTACGTGCGCCTTGGCGTGCTGGGCATGGGGCTGGGGCTGCTCTCCGGCTGCGCGGCCATTCTGTTCTTTCTGGGCATAGAGGCGGGCAAGCACTACATCCAGGTGGTCTGGGCCGGGCTTTCCCTGCCTGCCCCGGCCGGGGAAACCCTGTTCGGCCATGCGGAGTCCGCCGCGCGCGCCTACCGGCCGTGGGTCATCGTGGCGGCGCTGGGCGTCACCGGGCTGGTCACGGGCTGGCTGGTGCAGCGCTTTCTGCCCAACAGCATCGACGGCATGACCGACGGCACCGACGCCATGATCCGCGCCTTCCATTCGGAAAAGGGCGTCATCCGCAGGCGGGCCCCGCTGCTCAAGGGGCTGACCTCCATCTGCACCATAGCGGCGGGCGGCAGCGCCGGGCGCGAGGGGCCGGTGTCGCAGATCGGGGCGGGCATCGGCTCGTGGCTGTCCATGCGCCTGGGGCTTTCCCCGCGCGAGCGGCGTATCCTGATGCTGGCGGGCGCGGCCGGTGGCCTGGGGGCGGTGTTCCGCGCGCCCCTGGGTGGCGCGCTGACCGCCATCGAAGTGCTGTACCGCGAGGACTTCGAGTCGGAAGCCCTGTTGCCCGCCGTGCTCTCGTCGGTGGTGTCGTATTCGCTGTTCACCTTCGTGTTCGGCACCGCGCCCATCTTCGGCATTCCGCGCTTCAGCTTCGCCTCGGTGCTGGAACTGCCGTGGTACCTGCTGCTGTCGCTGGCCTGCGCGGCCACCGGCTGGGCCTACGTGCGCACCTTCCGGGTGCTCAAGTATTCGGTGTTCGGCAGGCTGCGGGCGCGGGTGGGCATCATGTGGACCACGGCGCTGGGCGGGGTGCTCATGGGCCTGTTCGGCATCCTGTACCCGCCGGTGCTCTCCGACGGCTACGGCTGGATCGAGCAGGCCATCCTGGGCCAGCTGCCCGTGGTCACCATGCTGACCATCCTGCTGGGCAAGACGCTGGCCACGGCCCTCACCCTGGGCTCGGGCATGAGCGGGGGCATGTTCGCCCCGGCGCTGTTCGTGGGCGGCATGACCGGCGGGGTGGTGGGGTTCGCCGCGCAGAAGATCCAGCCCGACGTGGTCGCCCAGCCCGGCGGCTACGTGCTGGTGGGCATGGCCGCGTTCTTCGCGGGCATCGCGCACGCGCCCATCGGGCCGCTGGTCATGGTCTGCGAACTCACCCAGGGCTACGGGCTGCTGGCCCCGCTGATGCTCTCGTCGGCGGTGTGCATCCTGCTGGGACGGCGCACGGCGCTGTACGAGAACCAGGTGGAAAACAAGTTCGAATCGCCCGCCCACCTCCAGGACGCCACGGTGAACCTGCTGGCCACCATGCGCGTGCGCGACTGCTACACCCGGGGCCGGGTGGCGGTGGTGGAGGAGAACGTGACCCTGAAGGCCCTCACCGACATCATCGCGGGCACCCGGGCGTTCACCTTTCCGGTGCGGGGCATGCACGGGCGGCTGAACGGCCTGCTGGCCGTGCAGGACGTGCGCGGCATCCTGTACGAGGCGGACCTGTTCGACCTCGTGCTGGCGGGCGATCTGGCCCGCCCCCTGACCGCCCTGACCGAGGACGATGACCTGTACACCGCCCTGCTGGCCTTCGTGGAGACCGACCTCTCGCAACTGCCCGTGGTCTCCAGGGACAACGAGGAGCACGTGCTCGGCCTGCTGGAACGGTCCGACCTGTTCCGGGCGTACAGCGAGTCGTTGAAGGCCCTGCGCGAGGACCAGTAGGGGCGGAAATGGTCCCTACCGCCCGCGCGGCTTGGCGTTGCAGGCCAGCAGGGGGCAGAAGGCCAGGGCTTCGCCGGTAAGCGCCGTGGCCGCTCCCTGGCCCGCGTTGAGGACGAGCGGCGGTTCCACCACAAGGCCGGGCCTGCCCGCGCGGCGGGCCTCCACCAGCACCCGCGTGGCCGGGCCGTGGGCGCGGGAATAGACGCAGCGCAGCCGCCTGGGCTCCTGGCCGGTGGCGCGCAGCGCCAGCAGCAGGTCGGGCAGGCGGTCCGGCCCGTACACCCAGCAACTGCGGCCCCCCGCGCACAGCAGGCGGGCCGCCGCCCCCGCGAAGGCGGGCAGCGTGCCGTGCGTTTCGAACAGGGCGCGGGTGCGTTGGCCGCTGGGCGACAGGCGGCCGGAACCGGGCAGGCGGTAGGGCGGATTGGCCACCACCAGGTCCATGGATCCGGCCGGGGGCAGGACGTCGAAGGCGGAAACTTCGGGGGGCGCGACAAGGTCGGCCCGCAGCACCCGGAAGCGTTCCGTCAGGCCCAGCATTGCCGCATTCCGGCGCGCGGCGTCCGCCAGTTCTTCGTCGATGTCGATGCCCGTGCCCGTCAGGCGCGGATGCGCCAGCAGCAGGGCCAGTCCCACCACGCCGCAACCGGTGCCCAGGTCCGCGAAGGCCAGCGGCTTGCCGTGGCCCGATGCGGCACGGGCAGCGGGAGCGATCCGGCCCCGGCCGCGAGCGTGTCCCCGGCCCTCCGTCAGCGCTTCTCCCGCGAACGCCGCCAGCAGCAGGGCATCCACGGAAAAGCGGAAGCTGCCCTCCGGCTGGACGAGGCCGCGCGGAAACAGGGCGCGGGCCTGAAGGACGGTGTCGGGCGATGTGTCCGGCATGGCGCGTGGGGGCGTGTCTGGAGCGTTGCGGTGCATGGGCGCAGGCTATCCGGGCGCCGCAGGGTTGGCAACCGGGGTGGATTGCCTGTCTGTGCGCCTGTCCATTTGCCCTGCCGAACCCATTTGCCATCGCTGATGATTTTGATAGACAAGGACCACGGGCGGCAGACCCGCGCGGCGTCAGTACCGGACCTTTCCGCGCCGCGCCCGCCCCGCACCACCCCCAACCGGACCATGAGACATGGGGACATGGGGACATGGCGGCGCTTCCGCCCCGCGCGAGCCGCCGCACCCCGTCCGCCCGGTCCTACAGGAGCACGCCCGATGCAGCAGTTCCGGGCCGACCTGCACATCCACTCCCGCTTTTCGCGCGCCACCAGCGGTCGGCTCAACGCCCGCCATCTGGCCGCGTGGGCGCGCGTGAAGGGGCTGGATGTGCTCGGCACCGGCGACTTCACGCACCCCAAGTGGCGGGCGGAACTGGCCGAGCAGCTGGTGTTCGACGAAGCCAGCGGCCTGTACCGCCTGCGCGACCCGCGCGGGCTGGACGCCGAACTGCCCGACTACGCGGGCAAGCCGCTGGCCGGGCGCACCCTGTTCATGCTCCAGGCGGAAATCAGCAGCATCTACAAGCGCGGCGGCCAGGTGCGCAAGGTGCACAACCTTGTCTACGTGCCCGACATGGACGCCGCCGACCGCCTGTCGCGCCGCCTGGCCGAGGTGGGCAACATCGAGTCCGACGGGCGGCCCATTCTGGGGCTGGATTCGCGCAACCTGCTGGAAATGGTGCTGGAAACGCACCCGCAGGCGTTTCTGGTGCCCGCGCACATCTGGACGCCGTGGTTCGCCCTGTTCGGCTCCAAGTCGGGCTTCAACTCGGTGGCGGAATGCTTCGGCGACCTGTCGTCCGAAATCTTCGCCATGGAGACGGGCCTGTCGTCCGACCCGGAGATGAACTGGCTGTGGAGCGAACTGGACCGCTTCGCACTCATCTCCAACTCCGACGCCCATTCCGGCGACAACCTGGGGCGCGAGGCCAACCTGTTCTCCGGCGAAATCGGCTACGAAAGCATCCTGCGCAGTCTGAAGGGGCAGGGCATCGGCGGGCGGTTCCTGGGCACGCTGGAATTCTTTCCGGAGGAAGGCAAGTACCACCTGGACGGGCACCGCAAGTGCGGCGTGGTCATGGAGCCGCGCGAAACCCGCGCCCGTGGCGGCCTGTGCCCGGTGTGCGGCAAGCCGGTGACCGTGGGCGTGCTGCACCGGGTGGTGGAACTGGCCGACCGCGAGACCCCCATCCAGTCGCCGGGGCAGCAGGGCTACCTTTCGCTCATCCCGCTGCCGGAAATCCTGTCCGAACTGCTCGGGGTGGGACCCAAGAGCCGCAGGGTGGCCGAGCAGCACGCCCGGTGCGTCGCCCGGTTCGGCTCGGAGCTGAACATCCTGCAGGACGTGTCGGAGGCCGAGCTTTCCCGGTTCTGGGAACCGCTGGGCGAAGGCATCGCCCGCATGCGGCGGCGCGAGGTGTTGCGCCAGTCCGGCTACGACGGCGAGTACGGCGTGGTGCGCGTGTTCACGGACAAGGAGCGCGCCTCCATCCAGCGCCGCTCGGTGGTGGGCGGCCTGCCGCTGCTGGAAGGCATGGGCGTGCCCGCCGCCCCGCGCGCGGACGGTGACGCAGCCCCCCGCGCCGCGGGCAAGGGGAAGAAGGGCAAGGGCACGAACCGCCCCTCGCTGCTGGATGCCCTGTCCGGCCCGTCAGGCCCGCCCGGCCCGCCCGGCCCGCCCGTCCAGCCGGACAAGCCAGGGCAGCCCGCCAAGGCGGAGCGGCCCGGAGCCGCCGCGCCCGAGCCGGACTTCGAATTTTCGCCGGAGCCTTCCGCGTCCGGCGCGGCCCCGGCCCCCAGCGCCCCCGATCTTCCGGACGGAGACGACGGACCCCCGCCGCCCGCCTTTGCCGCGCTCAGCGCGCCCCGCCCGCCCGAGGGCGCGGCCATGCGCTTCAACCCTGCCCAGCGCCGCGCCCTGACCGCCGGTCCGCAGCCGGTGCTGGTGCTGGCCGGTCCCGGCACGGGCAAGACCCGTACGCTGGTGGGCCGGGTGCTGCACTTGGCGGAGACGGGCATCGACGCCCGGCGCATCCTGGCCGTCACCTTCACCCGCCGCGCGGCGGCGGAAATGGACGAGCGCCTCGCCGCCGCCCTTGGCGAGGGCGCGCCCCTGCCGCGCACCGACACCCTGCACGCCCTGGCCTTCGAGTACTGGCACCGGGCCACGCCCACCCCGCCGGTGCTGCTTTCGGAAGAGGCGGCCCGCCGGGTGTTCGCAGAGGCCAACCCCGACGAGCCCGCCCAGCGGTTGCGCGAGGCGTGGGAAGCCATCGGGGTGTGCCGCGAGAAGATGCGTTCGTGCCTGGTGGAGCACGCCCCGCTGCTGGCCCGCTACACCGAGCAGAAGGCGGCGTGGAACCTGGCCGACTACACCGACCTGCTGGAGTTCTGGCTGGACCAGATCCAGAACAGCATCTACGCCAGCCCGTGGCGGCACGTGCTGGTGGACGAAATCCAGGACCTTTCGCCGCTGCAACTGACGCTGGTGCGCGCGCTGGCTCCGCGCGGCGGGGCGGGCTTCTTCGGCATCGGCGACCCGGACCAGTCCATCTACGGGTTCCGGGGCGCGCACGGCGACGTGGCCGCCTTCCTGCGCGAGGCGTGGCCCGACCTTTCCGTGGTGGCGCTGGAGGAGAACTACCGCTCCTCGGCGCGCATCCTCGACTTCGCGGGCGGCCTGATGCAGGGCCGCTCGGCCTGCGGCCCGCTGCGCGCCGCGCGCGACCTGCCCGGCGAACTGCACCTGTTCGAGGCCCCCACGGCGGAAGGCGAGGCGGCCTGGATCGGCGAGCAGATTCGCGGGCTCATCGGGTCCACCAGCCATTCGCTGCTCGACGCCGGGCACGGCCGCTCGCGCCGGGGCACGGTGCTGGACGAAGGCGGGTTCAGCCCCGGCGACATCGCCGTGCTGGTCCGCGTGAAGTCGCTGATCCCCCAGTTGCAGCGCACCCTGACCCGCTTCGGCGTGCCTTGCGCCGTGCCCGAGGCCGAAGCCTTCTGGACCGACCAGCGCGTGGCGCTCATCCTGGGCGCGGCCGGGCGCATGCTGGGCATCGGGTCCACCGCATCCCCCCCCGGCCCGGTACTGCCCGCCGGGCTCAGTCACCGCCGCCTGGTGGCGGAAGGGGTGCACCCTTCGCTGGCCGACCGGCTGGGGCTGTCCGCGCAGCCGGGCAGGCCCGCCGAAGACGGCGAATCTGCCCCCGGCATGCCCGATGGGTATGACGGGCATGACGGGCAGGACGCGGAGGCTGACGGCTCCGGCGGCGGCGAGGCCCCCCTGCGGCCCGACGCGGAAATCCCGGCGCGCGGCATGCCCCCGGAGGTGGACTGCCCCCCCAAGGTGCTGGCCAAGGGACCGCTGGGGGTGGCCGCCTACCTGCGCGAAACCCCGCCCTTCGACGATCTGTTCTGGCAGTCCTCGGCCTTCCGGGCGCTGTCCCGCGCCTACGACACCCACGGCGGCTGGTCCGGGCTGATGAACTGGATCAGCCTGCAAAGCGAGCTGGAACTGGTGCGGCGCGGCAGCGAGAAGGTGCAGATCATGAGCCTGCACGCGGCCAAGGGCCTGGAATTCCGCGCGGTGTTCCTGCCCGCGCTGGAGGACGGCATCATGCCCTTCGCCGGGGCGGGCACCCTGACCGGCAAGCCCGACCCGGAGGCGCGCACCGACGTGGACGAGGAACGCCGCCTGCTCTACGTGGGCATGACCCGCGCCTCCGAGGGGCTGTTCCTGAGCTGCGCCGCGCGCCGCCAGCTGTACGGACGCGAACTGCGCCTGAAGCCCTCGCGCTTCCTGGACGACGTGCCGCTGGAAGGACTGCGCCGCTCCATGCTGGTGCAGCACCAGAAGCGCAAGGAGCGCCAGCTGTCGCTGATGTAGCGCCCGCCGGTTTCTCCGGCGCGGGCTTCCGCCCAATGAAAACGGCCCGGTCATGCCGGGCCGTGGTGTTTTTCGGGGATGGGGAAGGCGCCGGGGACGGCGCGCCCTGGCGCAAGCCGTCCCGTCGTGCGGACCGTCCCGTCGCGGGAACATGCCGGTGGCGGACGGTGCTACAGCGGGCAGCACATCCGGTACACGTAGCGTTCGTACAGGCCGGACACCCTGCCCGCCGTACGGGGGCTCAGGCCCACGTCGCGCAGGCGACAGTAGACGTGCAGGGGGTTGAAACGGTGTTGCAGAAAGTGTTTCACGTGGCGCATCAAGGTCTCCTGTTCCCCGCCACCGTGGCCTGACGGGGGAACGTCGTACGCCGTGCATGCCTCATGCCGCCGCGGCCCGTGGTCCATGGTGGCGGCCCCTTGCGAGGGGGGCGCATTTCCGGGCGGGCGGAAAACCGGCGTTCCGTGGCGCGCGGGCGGCACGTTTCTGCCGGGCCGCGCTTGCCCGGCGGGCGGAAAGCCCGTAACCGGAACGTCATGCACGTCTTGCAGGCCCTTACCGCATCGCCTCGGCTTCTGTCCAGAACCGTGGCGGCCCCGTCGTGGGTCATCGCGGGCAACATCCATGATAATTGCGCATTTCTTTCAGGAAAAGTGCACGAGGTGGGGCTGTGCCTGTTCGAGGCGGAAGCCTGCCTTGCCTACACCGACGCGGACCTGCCCCCGGCGCTGGCCGGGCTGCCCCTGTCCTGGCACGCCCACCTGCCGGTGGACCTGGACTGGGGGGCCGGGCCGCACGGCGCGCCCGGCGCGGGCGCGGCGCGGGTGTGCGGCCTGCTGATGGACCGGGTGGCCTTTCTGGGCGCCCGGCGCGCGGTGCTGCACCCGCCGACGCCGGAGCAGGCCCGCGCGGCGGGTTTTGCCGGTACGGACGGTCCGGCCCGGCTGCTGGGCGTGTTTCTGGATGCATGGACCCGCCAGGGCCGCGACCCGGCCGACCTGCTGCTGGAAAACATCGCCGGGCAGGACCTGGCGGACCTGATTCCGGCCATCGCCGACGGAAACTGCAATGTGTGTCTGGACATGGGCCATGTCCTGACCTACGGTCAGCATAGGCTGCCCGCATCCGCCGGTCTGCTGCGGCGGGTGCGCATGGTGCACGTGCACGCCCCCGGCGGCATGGACCGCCACCGTCCCCTCACCGAACTGACGGCGGAAGAAGCCGCATGGGCGGCGCGGGTGCTGCCCGCCCTGCCGCCGGACGCGGTGCTGACGGTGGAGGTGTTCGCCTGGGACGGGGTGCGGGCGTCGCTGCCGGTGCTGGACCGGCTGCTGGAGGGGCGGGACGGCATGCCGTCATGCGCCGGCGGGCGTTCCGGAGTTCCTTCATCGCATTTCACCAGCGGGGCGGCGCGCCGCAGCGTTTCACGAGCCGGGGCCAAGAGGAGATCATGAGTTACTTCAGGAAGCTGGAGACAAAGCTCACCCACCTGCAGGAGCTGTTCGACCGCGCCGAGCGCTGGCTCATCGTGATCAACGCCGACCCCGACGCCATGGCCTCGGCCCTGGCGCTGAAGCGCATCATGATCCACCGCGTGGACGACGTGGCCATCGCCCGCGTCAACGAGATCACCCGGCCGGACAACCTGGCCATGGCCCGCTACCTGCGCATCCCCATGGTCAAGCTGACCCCCACGCTGTCCGCCCAGTTCGACCGCTTCGCGGTGGTCGATTCGCAGCCCCACCACCACCCCTCGTTCAAGGACCTGCACTTCTCGCTGGTCATCGACCACCACCCGCTTGTCGAGGAACACCCGGTGGTGGCCGACTTCAAGGAAATCCGCAACGAGTACGGCGCCACCTCCACCATCATGACCGAGTACCTGTACAACCTCGGCATCCGGCCCGGAAAGCTGCTGGCCACGGCGTTGCAGTTCGGCATCAAGACCGACACCGCCAGCTTCGAGCGCGCCTTCCACGACGTGGACATGCGCGCCTACCGCTACCTGACCAAGTTTGCGGACCATGCCCTGCTGTCGCGCATCGTGCGCAGCGAATTCCGGCTGCACTGGCTGGACTACTTCTCCCGCGCGTTCATCAGCATGCACAAGCTGGGCACCGGCCAGTACGTGTACGTGGGCGAGGTGGAAAACCCGGACATCCTGGTGGTCATCGCCGACTTCTTCATGAGGGTGCACGAAATCCGCTGGGCGGCGGTGTGCGGGGTGTACCACGACACCATCGTGGTCATCCTGCGCGGCGACGGCATGGGGCGCGACCTCGGCCGCTACGCCAGCCTCCAGTTCGGCGACGTGGGCTCCGCCGGGGGGCACCGGGCCATGGCCCGGGCAGAGATTCCCCTGTCCGCCGCCGAGGGCCGCAACGTGGAATTCTTCATCTACAAGCGGCTGCTGGCCCCCCGCAAGAAGGTCCGGGCGAAGGCCGAGCCCAAGCCCGACGCCAGGGCCGAGGGCGGGCAGACGGTCAGGGCGGAGGCCGGAGCCGCCCAGAAGGCCGGGCAGAAGCCGGAACCGCAACCGGGACGGAAGGCCCCGGCCAAGGCCCTGCCTGCCGGTGCGCCCGTTGCGCCCGTCGCGCCGGCGAAGACCCCGGCGGCGGCCGCATCCGCGCCCGTGCCCACGGGCGGCAAGTAGCGCGTCGGGTACCGTTTCCCTTCTTTCTTTTCCGCATGTGGCAAGGCCGCCTCCCGGAACACCGGGGGGCGGCCTTGCGCGTGGAGGGAAGGGAAAGGGACGATGCGGTGGCGGGAAAGGCGCGGGGCGGCGGCTACGCCCCGCGCCGCCTGCGGTCCGGGCGGCCCGCGTCGGCGCACAGCACGTGGGGCGTGCCCGTGGCGTCGGTGAAGCGCATGGCCAGCGTCACGCACAGGTTGCCGGAGGCCCGCGAGATGTACGGGGCGGTCAGGCATTCCTCTATACCGCTGCGCATGGGCAGGAAATATTCCTTCAGCGAATGGTCGGCGCCGCGCCGCGCGGGCTGGTAGATGAACCGCCTGCTGGCCGAAAGCCGGTAGGGGTTGCACACCGTGTCCGACACCTGGCGGCCCGCGGCGTCGAGCACGTACAGGCATTCCAGGGCCGATTCCGCGTTCAGGTAGCGGGCCAGCATCCTGTCGAAGCCGCCGGGAAAGGCGCGGTGCAGGTCTTCGCGCAGGCGGCGCACGGCGTTGCGCAGGGTGGACACGCGACGCTCCTCTTCCTCCACCTGGGCCAGGGTGAGCGCGGCATAGGCGCGGGCCACGTCGTGCATGGCCGTGCCGCCCGCGGCCACGGCTCCTTCGGGCGAGGGGTGCGCGAACAGGAAGCCCTGCATCACGTCGGCCCCCAGGTCCATGAGCAGCGCGGCCTCGCTTTCGTGCTCCACGCCCTCGGCCACGGTCATGGCCCCGATGCGTCGGGCCAGGCCCACCAGCGCCCGCACCACCTCCTGGCGGTGGAACGAATCGGGCAGGCCGGACACCAGCGAACGATCCAGTTTGAGCACGTCGGGCTTCAGCGCGGCGATGCGTTCCAGGTTGGAATGCCCGGCCCCCACGTCGTCCAGGGCCACCAGGAAGCCCAGCCTGCGGTGGCGCGCGGCGAAATCCATCAGCGCGCCGGTGTCGTCCACCTGCGATTCCACGATCTCCAGCACCACGTTGTTGGGGCTGACCCCGGTGGCCTCGGCGAGCCGCTGGATGTGCCCGGAGCCCACCACCCCGTGCCGCAGCACGGCGGTGTCGATGTTCACGAACAGCAGCAGTTCCGGCCTGCGGCGCACCAGCGGGGCGAAGGCGGCAAAGGCCCGTTCGCGGCACAGGCGGTCCAGTTCCAGCGCGCTGCCGCTGGCGGCGGCGGTGGAGAACATGATGCCGGGCGGCATCACCGCGCCGCCGGGCACCCGGCCCCGGCTCAGGGCTTCCATGCCCACCACGGCGTGGCGGCGCACGGAAACCAGCGGCTGGAACAGGGTGAACACGTCGGCGATGGCCACGCCCGGCACGGGAAACGGCAGGGCGGAGGGAGTGTGGTTATGCGGTTCGGCGGGCGAGGGCGAACCTGCGCGCGCCGTGGTCGTGGCGATCATGTGGTCGTCTCGTCGGCGCGGCGGCGCGCGGGCAGAAAAAGGGCCGGACCGGGGCGGCGGGCGGGGGAAGGGTGCCCCGGTCCGGCGGAGGGTGCGGGCGGCGGGGGTTGCTGGGGTGTCGCCGCCCGTTCACGCCGTTGTCAGTTCCTTCGCCGAGGCGAGGAACCGTGCGCGGTCTTGCCGGGTTGCAGGTGGAGCGGCAGGGTGCTCCCCCCGGCGGACCGGTGCACGGAAGGAACCGAGAAGCCGGGCGCAGGGTCTGCGCCATGGGCCTCCGGCGGAAAGCCGTCACCCGTGGCGCCGGTGTTGCCTCCCCCGCGAGAGACCTCGTGCGCACGGGCAAACAATGAAGCATGGTCGTCGAAAAGGGCGTCGTCGCCGTCCGTGGGCAGGCGCAGCAGGCTGCGCAGCGAGGCGGCGGCCACGTGCATGGTGAACATCAGCCATGCGCAGACCAGGGCCGCGCAGGCGATGCGGGCCGGGTCGCCGGGCAGGGCGGCGGCAATCACGCCCAGCCCGGCCGCCAGAAGGCACGAGAGCCCCGGCGCAAGGCCGCGCGAGGTGTGGCCGGGCGTGTCGCAGGCACGTCCGGCGCCCGCGGGCGGCGCTGGCATGGCGGAGCCGTCGGCCGGTCCGGGACACGCGAAGGACGGCACGCCGGCGTGGGCGCCGGCAGCCATGGCCGTGGCGCGGCCCGCGCCGTGGCGGCGGGGTGCGTGGCTGGCTGGGGTATGGCGTCCTGTGGCGTGCATGATGTCGTTCCGTGTCCGGGCGGCGTTGGCCCGCATGATCTGTTGCTGTTGTCAGGAGCAGCGGGGGTGGGGCGGTGCGGGCGGCGCCGTGCCGTCCACGCCGGGACGATAGCAAAACAGGGGCCAATGGCGGCAACCCGGCGGATTTCAAGGCGTGGCCGTGGCGCGGCAGGAACGGGAATCCGAGCAGCAGGCATCATAATTACAAATTTGAGTATATCATGAGTGATCAAAGAAACAAAAACGTAAATCAAACATAGGGCGAGGGTGTCGAAAAAGCCGGGCTTTTCTGAATATTCCGCTTGACAGGCTTCGCGGGGCGGGCGTAGGTATCCCGAAACACCTGAAAACGGATAACGCAGGGACACAACGTCACATGCTTTCCACCTCCGCCACCTTCACCACCGCTTTCCGTACCAACTATTACTTTTGGTACTTTTTTAGCTATGGAGAAGCCCGTGGCCGCATGGAGCGTGCGTAAGCATCTGACGAAGGTGTAAACACACGAAGACTCAAGGGGCCGCGGGCGAATAGCCGGCGGCCCCTTTCAGTTTTTCCGGCGGTGCGTTACGCGCGGCGCACCCCGGAGCGTGTGTTCCGAAGGCCGGGCGCGCCCACAGCCGCCCGAGACCCGAAGCCCGGCGCTGCCGCATCAGCAGTACCCGGTACGCGGGGGCAAGCCCCCGAAGCCCGTGGCAACCCGCCCGGGCCGCAAGGTAAGGACACACGACCACGGCCAGCTGCGCCGCAACCTTTCCGAAAGAACAGGGGAAGATACGATGCACATCGGCAAAAGAATCAGGATGGAGCGCATCTTCAATCGAAAAACCGGGCGCGCCGTCATCGTGCCGCTGGACCACGGCGTCAGCGTGGGTCCCATCTACGGCCTCGTGGACATGCGCGAGACCGTGAATCAGGTGGCCGAAGGCGGCGCGGACGCGGTGCTCATGCACAAGGGCCTGGTGCGCTGCGGCCACCGCGAGGGCGGCCGCGACGTGGGCCTCATCGTGCATCTTTCCGCCTCCACCTCGCTTTCCCCTCGCCCCAACGCCAAGACCCTGGTCGCCACCGTGGAAGACGCCCTGAAGCACGGCGCCGACGGCGTGTCCGTGCACGTGAACCTGGGCGACGAGACCGAACGCGACATGCTGGCCGACCTCGGCCGCGTGGCCACCGTGGCCAACGACTGGGGCATGCCCCTGCTGGCCATGATGTACGCCCGCGGCCCCCGCATCAAGAACGAGTACGACCCCGAAGTGGTGGCCCACGCCGCCCGCGTGGGCGTGGAACTGGGTGCCGACGTGGTCAAGGTGGCCTACACCGGCGACATGGACAGCTTCGCCCACGTGGTGGCCTCCTGTTGCGTGCCCGTGGTCATCGCGGGCGGCCCCAAGCTGGATTCCACCCGGTCCTTCCTGCAAATGGTGCACGACGCCGTGCGCGCGGGCGCGGCCGGTCTTTCCGTGGGCCGCAACATCTTTCAGCACGAGCGCACCCCCGCCCTCGTCAAGGCCCTGCGCGGCCTGGTGCACGAGGATTGGGATGTGGAGCAGGCGATTTCCCTTGTCGGCGAATAGCTTCCCGCGGCGTATCGGCGCGCGGGCGGTGTCGGACCGCGGCTTCCGGTCGGTCACGTACCAAAGAGTACGCTCCCTCCCGGAATCCTTGTCCTCCTAGCCGGCGCACCGATACGCGCGCGGGAAGTGGTCGGGTCCGGGCGGTTCTGTATCCTTGCCAGAGAACGGAACTGCGCCGAATCCGGAACGCCTGGGACGCATGACGTATCCGGCGAAAGGCTGCATACCTTGTCGCCTTGGTCGAAGCCAAAGAGCGGTTCGCCGCCATGACAAAAATGTGAGGGGCCGATGCGGACCATTCTTTTCAAGAGCGTGCCTTTCGACAAGGTGCTGGTGACCCTGGCGCTGGAATCTGGCGTGGACGGCGTCATCGTGCCGCGCGCGCAGGTGGAGTCGGTGGCGGCGCTGGCCCGGTGCCGGGTGCTGGCCGACGAGGATGTGGCGACCATCGCGCTGTCGGCCAAGGCCGACGAAGAGGACGCCGCCGCGCGTCTGGCGCGGGGCGAAACCGTGGTGTTGGCGCGCGGGTGGGAGATCATTCCGGTGGAGAATCTTCTGGCGCAGTCGGACGACGTGGCCGTGGAAGTGGCGGACCTTGCCGAGGCGCGCCTTGCGGCGGGCATTCTGGAGCGGGGCGTGGCCACCGTGGTGGTGCTGCCCGAGGGCGCAGGCGAGCTGAAGTCCATCGTGGCCGATCTCAAGCTGTCGCAGGGCTGCATCGACCTTCTGCCCGGCGTGGTCACGGCGGTGGAGAACGTGGGCCTTGGCCACCGGGTGTGCGTGGACACCATGTCCATGTTGCGCCGGGGGCAGGGCATGCTGGTGGGCAATTCCAGCGCGTTCACCTTCCTGGTTCACGCCGAGACCGAGCACAACGAGTACGTGGCCGCGCGGCCGTTCCGGGTCAATGCCGGGGCCGTGCACGCCTACGCCCAGATGCCCGGCGACCGCACCACCTATCTCGAAGAACTGCGCGCGGGCGACGAGGTGCTCATCGTCGGCGCCGACGGTTCCACCACCGTGGCCACCGTGGGCAGGCTGAAGGTGGAGGCGCGGCCCATGCTGCTGGTGCGGGCGAAAGTGGGCGACGTGGAGGGCGCGGTGTTCCTGCAGAACGCGGAAACCATCCGCCTGACCCGGCCGGACGGCACCCCGGTGAGCGTGGTGACCCTGAAGGAAGGCGACCAGATCCTGTGCCGCACCGATTGCGCGGGCCGCCACTTCGGCATGCGCATCAAGGAGGACATCAAGGAATGCTGATGCGCACCGCCATGCACCTTGGGAGGACGCGCCCATGAGCCTTGCCGACGACAAGGACCCCCACTGGCGCGGGGACGACGGTTCCGGAACCGACCCGGAAGCGGCGCTGGCCGGGCGGCTGGGCCAGATCCGCCACGAGATCGACGGGCTGGATTCCGACCTGCTGCACCTGTTGAACCGCCGCGCCTCGCTGAGTCTGGAGGTGGGGCGCATCAAGGCGGACGACGCGGGCATCGTGTTCAAGCCCTTCCGCGAGCGCGAGGTGTTGGAAAATCTCATGGCCGCCAACGGCGGGCCGCTGCCCAACGAGCACCTGCGCTCCATCTGGCGCGAGATCCTTTCGTCCTCGCGCAGCCTGCAACGGCCGCAGAAGGTGGCCTACCTTGGGCCGGAGGGCACCTTTTCGTACTTCGCGGGCGTGGAATTTCTGGGCAAGTCCGTGGAATACATGCCGCAGAAGGATCTGGACGGGGTGTTCCGCACCGTGCACGACCGGCAGTGCGAGCTTGGCGTGGTGCCGCTGGAAAATTCGCTGCACGGCACCGTGGGACAAAGTCTGGACCTGTTCCTGACGCACGAGGTATTCATCCAGTCCGAGCTGTTCTGCCGCATCAGCCACTGCCTGCTGACCACGGAGACCAGCCTGGCCGACGTGACCACGGTGTACTCGCACCCGCAGCCGCTGGCCCAGTGCGGCGGCTGGCTGCGCCAGGCCCTGCCGGGGGCGCGGATCATTCCGGCGGATTCCACCGCCTCGGCGGCGCGCCGGGTGGTGGGCGAGAAGGGCGCGGCGGCCATCGGGCACCGCAGCCTGGCCTCGCTGCTGGGGCTGAACATCCTGGCGCGCGGCATAGAGGACCAGCCGGACAACTGGACGCGCTTCGTGGTCATCGGCCCCGCCCCGGCGGGGCAGCCCGGCACGGACAAGACCTCCATGCTGTTCTCGGTGCCGGACAGGCCCGGCGCGCTGGCGGAAGTGCTGAACCTGCTGGCCCGCGAGGGCATCAATATGAAGAAGCTGGAGTCGCGGCCCCTGCGCGGCGAAAAGTGGAAATACGTGTTCTTCGTGGACGTGGAATGCGACCTCGGCAACGAGGACTACGGCCGGGTGGTGCACGAACTGCGCAGGCTGTGCCATACGTTGCGCATTCTGGGCAGTTACCCTGCGGGGCCGCAACTGGACATGAATGGAGGTTGATTCCTTTCGGAAAGCGGGGCTCCGCCCCGCGCCCCGCAAGGGGACCGCGTCCCCTTGACCCCTTTTGCCGTCGAGCCGCGCTGCGCGCGTCCCGCCGGGGTATAGGGAAACAGGCAGACCTGACCCCAAATAAAAAGTTTGGGGGGAGCGGCAGCCGTTAGGTGAGCGCAACGCGCGAACCTTACGGATGGCGACAGCAACGCTGGGGGTCCGGGGGAAGGAGACCCTTTCCCAAAGGGTCCCTTCCCCCGGTGGCTCTTCCCTCCAGACGGATTGCCAAAAGGATTCATGATGGAAAGCAAACGTGAAACCGTGACCGTGGCGGCGCCGCCGTCCAAGTCGGTGTCGCACCGCATGCTGATCGGCGCGGCGCTGGCGGCGGGCGATTCGGTGGTGGAGCACGTGCTGGAAAGCCGCGACATCGAGCGCACGGCGGACATTTTGCGGGCGGCGGGCGCGCGCATCGAACGGCTGGGCGACGGCAGGTTTGCGGTGTCGGGCGTGGCGGGCACCCCTGCGGGCGGGTTCGACGCGCCGGTCTCGTGCGACGTGCACGAATCGGGCACCACGTGCCGCCTGCTGACGGCGGTGCTGGCGGCGGGCAAGGGGATGTTCCGCATCCACGGCGCGCCGCGCATGCACGAACGGCCCATCGGCGAACTGGTGGACGTGCTGCGGGCTCGCGGGGTGCGCGTGACCTATGAAGGCCGCGAGGGCTGCCCGCCCCTGCTCATCGACTCCGACGGCATGTCCGGCGGGGCCACGGCCATCGGCCTTGGCGAATCCAGCCAGTACCTGTCGGGCCTGCTGCTGGCCGCGCCGCTCACCAGCGGGCTGACCATCGAGGTTTCCGGCGACAAGGTGGTGTCGTGGCCGTACGTGGCCCTGACCCTGCAAGCGCTGGAGGACTTCGGCATCGGCTTTCGCGTGGAGACGCGCGAGACCCCGCGCGGCAACTGGCAGGCCGACGACTGGCGCACCCTGCGGGAGGTCCGGCCGGGGCTGGTGCGCTTCGTGGTGTCGCCGGGCGTGTACCGCGCAGGCAGCTACCGGGTGGAGGGCGACTGGTCCAACGCCTCGTACTTCCTGGCGGCGGGGGCCGTGGGGCCGCGCCCGGTGCGGGTGGCGGGCTTGCGGGTGGATTCGTTGCAGGGCGACCGGGCCATGCTGGACATCCTGGGCCGCATGGGCGCGCGCTTCGAGCGGGCGGACAACGGCGTGCTGGTGGCCCCGTCCAGCCTGACCGGCGTGGAAGTGGACATGGGCCACTGCCCGGACCTGGTGCCCACGGTGGCGGCCACGGCGGCCTTCGCCCAGGGCGTGACCACCATCCGCAACGTGGCGCACCTGCGCATCAAGGAATGCGACCGGCTGTCCGCCCCGGCGGCGGAACTGCGCAAGGCCGGGGTGCGGGTGGAAGAACTGGATGACGGCCTCGTGGTGTACGGTTCGCTGCGCAGCGGGGGGCCTGCGCCCTTGATTGACGAAAAAGCGATGCCATTTTTGGCATACGGCGACCATCGCATGGCCATGAGTCTTGCGCTTCTGGGGTTCGCCGGGGTACAGGTGGCCTTGGACGACCCGGCCTGCGTGGCCAAGTCGTTCCCGCATTTCTGGAACGAGTGGGAAAAGGTGCGCGCATGAACGCAGTGAAAATCGCGCTGGTCGGCGCGGGGGGCCGCATGGGCCGCCTGTTCGCCGACAGGCTTTCCGCCGCGGGATACGCGGTGGGGGGCGTGGACCGTCCGCTGACGCAGGATGCCTTGCGTCGCGCCGTGGACGGGGCCGCCGCCGTGCTGCTGTGCGTGCCCGTGGAAGCCATGGACGAGGTGTTGCGGCAACTGGCCCCGTTGCTGGACGGCATGCAGGTGCTGGCGGACATCACCTCCGTCAAGGTGCGCCCCATGCAGGTCATGGAGCGCCATTACGCGGGCCCCGTTGTGGGCACCCACCCCTTGTTCGGTCCGGTGCCGCCCGCTGGTGATCCTGCGGAAAACCTGCGCGTGGCCGTGACCCCCGGCGATGGGGCGCACGAGGCGGACGTGGCGCTCATGGAGCGCGTGTTCCGCGACATGGGCTGCGTGCCCTTCCGCACCACGGCGGACGAGCATGACGAGGCCGCCGCCTGCATCCAGGGCCTGAACTTCATCACCAGCGTGGCCTATCTCGCCACGCTGGCCCACCGCGACGAACTGACCCCCTTCATCACCCCCTCGTTCCGCCGCCGCCTCGACGCGGCGCGCAAGATGCTCACCGAGGACGCATCCCTTTTCGAAGGCATGTTCGAAGCCAATCCCCACAGCCAGACCGCTGTCCGCAACTACCTGTCGTTCCTCAACTTCGCCGCCGCCGGCGATGTGGACGTGCTGGTCGACCGCGCCCAGTGGTGGTGGCGTTCGCACACCGAAAGGGGAGGAGTGCGTCCGTCATAGCTGCACAGGTGTAGAGTAATACGGACAAGGCAATCGTAGGCCGCGCTCCCTCCCCGGGAGCGCGGCTTTTTGTTTTCGAAGCACCACTCACGGCACGCCGAACTTGAAGGAGAACCCGGATGGAAATGCCCGAAATGCCCGCACAGGCGGAAGCCCCCGCAACGGCGAAGGCCCCCCAGATACCCCAAGCCGCGCAAGCCCCCGTCAATGGCGACGACGGCACCGGCGGCACCGGCGGCAACGGCTGTGCCCCCGCTGGTTCCGGGGACGACATCCCCCCGCTGCCCGCAGACGGCGAGATCGTGCTGCGCCAGACCGGCCGCTGGCTGGAGGCCGACGTGGATACCCCCATCAGCCTGTTCCTGGGCATGGTGGGGTCCGGGCAGGGCATCCTGCTGGAAAGCGCCGAAGTGGACGGCCGCTGGGGTCGGTTCAGCGTCATCGCCTTCAACTTCCTGCTGCGGCTCGGCTGCCGCGACGGCAAACTGGAAGTGGCCGTGCGCGACCCGCGCCTTGCCCCGCTGCGCAAATTCGACGGCATGGGCTTCATCGAGGGCGCCCGCGCGGTGATGGCGGCCCTGCGCATCGAGCCGGACGGCGCCTTCGCCGACCAGCCCCCCATCACCCGCGCCCTGTACGGCTACTTCGGCTACGGCGTGGCCGGGCTGTTCGAGCCCAAGCTGGCCAAGGTGCTGCCGCCCTCGTCGGCCGAAGCCTGCCTGGCCCTGCCCGGCACCGTGGTGCTGTTCGACCACCTGTACAACCGGCTGTGCCAGCTTTCGCTCACCGACCTGCCCGGCGCGCGCGTGGACCGCAGCCAGGTGGACCGCGCCCCCGAGCCGCCGGAAGTGGGCCCCGTGGTCAACGTGCCGGAAGAGGCCGTGTACACCCGCGCCGTGGCCCGCGTGAAGGAGATGATCCGCCAGGGCGAGGCCATCCAGGTGGTGCTGTCCACCCGGTTCCAGGCCTCGTTCAGCGGCGACCCGTTCACCCTGTACCGCCGCCTGCGCCGCATCAACCCCTCGCCGTACATGTTCTTCATGCGCCTGCCCGGCGTCTCGCTGCTGGGGTCTTCGCCGGAAGTCATGGTGCGCTGCCGGGCCGACACGTTGCAGGTCAGCCCCATCGCGGGCACCCGCCCGCGCGGCGCGGACGACGCCCACGACGCCGCCCTTGCGCGGGAACTGCTGGAAGACCCCAAGGAGCGCGCCGAGCACGTCATGCTGGTGGACCTTGGCCGCAACGACCTTGGCCGCATCGCCGCGCCGGGCACCGTGCAGGTGGAGCGGTTCATGGACGTGGAAAAGTTCTCGCACGTCATGCACCTGACCTCGCGCGTCACCGCGCGCATCGAGCCGGGCCGCGACGCGCTGGACGTGCTGGCCGCCACCTTCCCGGCGGGCACCGTCAGCGGCGCGCCCAAGGTGCGGGCCATGGAGATCATCTCCGAGGCCGAAGGGCTGGCGCGCGGCCCCTACGCCGGGGCCATCGGCTGGCTGGGCCTGGACCGGGGTTCCGTGAACCTGGACACCGGCATCACCATCCGCTCCCTGTGGGTGCGCGACGGCCAGGTGCACTGGCAGGCCGGGGCGGGCATCGTGTTCGATTCCGTGCCCGAGATGGAGTGGAAGGAGTGCAACAACAAGGCCGCCGTCATCCGCGCCGCCGTCACCGGAGGGGAATATGTTCCTGTTAATCGATAACTACGACTCGTTCACCTTCAATCTGGTGCAGGCGTTCTATGGCCTTGGGCTGAACCCGGTGGTGGTGCGCAACGACGACCCCGCCCTGCCCGCCATGGCCGAAGACCCGGCGCTGGAGATGGTGTGCATCTCTCCCGGCCCCAGCCACCCGCGCAACGCGGGGTTCTGCCTCGACTTCCTGGCCCGGCTGCCGCACGCGGCGCCCGTGCTGGGCGTGTGCCTGGGCCATCAGGTGCTGGGGCTGTTCGCCGGGGCCACCGTGGATGTGGGGCCGCGCATCATGCACGGCAAGACCTCGGACATCGCCCACGACGGCGTCGGGCTGTTCCACGAGATGCCCAGCCCCATGCAGGTGGGCCGCTACCACTCGCTCGTCGTGCACGCCGAGGAACGGCCCGAACTGCTGGCCGTCACCGCCCGCGCGCCCAAAGGCGAGGTCATGGCCCTGCGCTACACCGACCGGCCGTGGGTGGGCGTGCAGTTCCATCCCGAATCCGTGCTCACCCCCGACGGCGTGCGCCTGCTCGCCAACTTTCCGCAACAGGTGGCGGGGAAGTAGGAGCGGGGCTCCGCCCCGCACCCCGCAAGGGGGCGGTGGCCCCCTTGACCCCTTGTGCGGGACCGGTTCGCACTTCGTGTGCCCCGGTCCCGGTGACAACCGCAACGGGCAACCAGTCCCCCATTGAAAAGTTTGGGGGGATGGGGGCCCGGGGGAAGGGGACCCTTTGCCTCAGCCGTTAGGCGAGCGCGCAGCGCGAGTCTTACGGATGAGGACCGCAAGGCGCAAAGGGTCCCTTCCCCCGGTGGCTCCCAGATAAGGAGACAGCAATGCAGACCGCGACATCCACCATACTGGAAACGTTGGCCACAGGCGTGGACCTTGCCCCGGAACTGGCCGAGGCCGGGTTCTCGCGCCTGATGGACGGCGAGATGACCAGCGCGCAGGCGGGTTCGTTCCTGATGGGCCTGCGCATGAAGGGCGAGACCCCGCAGGAACTTACCGAGGCGGTGCGCGCCGCGCTGGCCCGCGCCGTGCGGGTGACCGGCATCGACGGCCCCACCATCGACATCGTGGGCACCGGCGGCGACGGCCGCTCGTCGTTCAACTGCTCCACGGCCACGGCGCTGACCCTGGCGGGCATGGGCCACCGGGTGGTCAAGCACGGCAACCGCGCGGTGTCGTCCTCGTGCGGGGCGGCGGACGCGGTGGAGGGCCTTGGCCTGCCGCTGGAACTGGACCCGGAGGACGTGCGCGCGCTGGTGGCGCGGCACAACTTCGCCTTCCTGTTCGCGCCGCGCTTTCACCCGGCGTTCCGCAACGTCATGCCCATCCGGCGCGAACTGGGCGTGCGCACCCTGTTCAACCTGCTGGGGCCGCTGCTCAACCCGGCCCGTCCCAGCCACATGCTGCTGGGCGTGGCCCGCGCGGAACTGCTGCCCCTGATGGCCCGGACCCTGCTGCTGACCGGTGTGCGCCGGGCGGCGGTGGTGCACGGCGCGGGCGGCTACGACGAGTTGACCCCGCTGGGTCCGGCCCGCGTGCTGCTGCTCTCCGGCGACGGCGAAGGGCGCGGCACGCTGACGGAACTCAGCGTGGACCCGGCGGACTACGGCATCGCGCCGTGCACCCCCGAAGAACTGGCCGTGCCCGACCGCGACACCGCCGTGCGCGTGCTGCGCGACCTGCTGTCCGGCGGTGGCCCCGCCCCCATGCGCGACATGCTGGTGCTCAACGTGGGCATGGCCCTGCACCTGCTGGAGCCGGACATGCCCCTTGCCGACGCCATGACCGCCGCACGGCTGGCCCTGGCCGCAGGAGCCGGGGGGAAGGTGCTGCATGCTTGACCGGTTCCGCATCGCCAAGCAGCCCGAACTGGACCGGCTGCGCCAACTGGCAACCGCCGGCGAGCTGCCCGCGCCCCTGCCAGCAGGCGCAGTGCCGCGCCCCGACTTCCTGCGGGCGCTGCAAGACCGCTCCGGGTGCCCGGATGCGCCAGTGGCGGTCATCGCGGAGTACAAGCGCGCCTCGCCTTCGCGCGGGGTCATCGAGACGGGCGTATCGCCCGAGGACGCGGCCACGGCCTACATGACCGCCGGGGCCACGGCCATCTCGGTGCTGACCGAGGAGACCTACTTCGGCGGCGACCTGGCCTACCTCGGCCGCATGGCCGGGGTGAACCCGGAAGTGCCCCTGCTGCGCAAGGACTTCATCATGGACCCGTTGCAGGTGGCGGCCACGGCGGCCACCCCGGCGGCGGCGCTGCTGCTCATCGTGCGGCTGACGCCGGATGCGCGCACCCTGCGCGACCTGCGCGAGCAGGCCGAGGCGCACGGCATGCACGCCGTGGTGGAGATCTTCGACGAGGCGGACCTGGCCCTGGCGCGTGAATCGGGCGCGCGGATCATTCAGGTGAACAACCGCGACCTGGAAACCCTGGCCGTGGACCGCACCGCCTGCCTGCGCCTTGGCCCGCTGCGCGCCCCCGGCGAGGTGTGGATAGCGGCCAGCGGCATTGCCGAGCGCCGCCATCTGGCGGAGGCCGCCCATGCCGGGTATGACGCGGCATTGGTGGGCACCGCCCTCATGGACGGGGGCGATCTGAAGGGTTCATTGCTGCGCCTGCTGGGACGCGAGGGCACTCCGTCCTTTCGTCCCCCGGCGTCGTCAGGCTGCGCCGCCTGTTCCGGTCATGTACGGTCAGAGTACGCTCCCTGCGCGTCGGGCTCGCCTTCCTTGCCGGAGAACGAAAATCCTGCCGTGCCGGATTGCGGCGAAAACGAAGGTGCCCGATGAAACCATCCGCCCTATTCGACAGCCCCCCCCGCCTGCTGGTCAAGGTCTGCGGCCTGACCCGGCAGCGGGATGCGGACGCCTGCGCCGCCGCCGGGGTGGACCTGTGCGGGTTCATCTTCCATCCGGCCAGCCCACGCGCGGTGACGCCCGCCGTGGCCGCCGGGCTGCACAGCCACGGCATGGCGCGGGTGGGGGTGTTCGTGCGGCAGTCCGCCGACGAAGTGCTGGCCGTCATGGACGCGGCCCGGCTGGACTTCGCCCAGTTGCATGGCGGGCAGGACGCCGTCTTCTGCGACCGGGTGGGACCGGAACGGGTCATCCGCGCGGCATGGCCGCAACGGTACGTTGACCGCGCCGCGCTGGAGGCTGAACTGGCCGGGCTTGCCCCGCACGTGCGCTGCTTCCTGCTGGACGCGGGAACCAGCGGCGGCGGCCGCGGCGTGACCATGGACTGGGCCGCGCTGCGCGGTCTGGACCCCGGCGCGCCGTGGCTGCTGGCTGGCGGGCTGGCTCCGGACAACCTTGCCGGGGCCGTAGCCGCATGCGGCGGCGGGTCACTGGTCGGCGTCGATCTCAATTCCGGGGTGGAAAGCGCCCCCGGCCGGAAGGATGCAATCCGCGTGGCCGCCGCCCTTGCGGCGCTGCGCACGGCATAGCCGATACCAACTGGCGCTCCGGCGCCAAAGGATACCATCATGAAAAAAGGCTACTTCGGCGAGTTCGGCGGGCAGTTCGTGCCCGAACTGCTCATGCCGCCGCTGCGGGAACTGGAAGACGCCATGCGCGACATCCTGCCCTCGGAGCGGTTCCGGGCGGAACTGGACGACCTGCTGCGCAACTTCGCGGGGCGCGAGACCCCGCTTACGGCCTGCCCCACGCTGTCGGCGGAACTGGGCGTGCACCTGTGGCTGAAGCGCGAAGACCTGCTGCACACCGGCGCGCACAAGGTCAACAACACCCTGGGCCAGGCGCTGCTGGCGAAATACATGGGCAAGACCGCGCTGGTGGCGGAAACGGGCGCGGGCCAGCACGGCGTGGCCACGGCGGCGGCCGCCGCCCGGCTGGGCATGGAATGCGTGATCTACATGGGCGCGACGGACGTGGTGCGCCAGGCCCCCAACGTCATGCGCATGAAGCTGCTGGGCGCGAAGGTGGTGCCCGTGCAGAGCGGCACCAAGACCCTGAAGGACGCCATCAACGAGGCCCTGCGCTACTGGATCGCGGAACAGGGCACCACCCACTATTGCTTCGGCACGGCCGCCGGGCCGCATCCCTTCCCCACGCTGGTGCGCGACCTGCAATCCGTCATCGGGCGGGAAACCCGCGCCCAGATGCTGGAACGCACGGGCCGACTGCCCGACATGGTGGTGGCCTGCGTGGGCGGCGGCTCCAACGCCATCGGTATGTTCCACCCGTTCGTGGATGACGCCCCGGTGCGCATGGTGGGCGTGGAGGCGGCAGGCACCGGCGAGCCGGGCTGTTACAACTCAGCGCCCATCAACCTGGGCCGTCCCGGCGTGCTGCACGGCCAGAAGACCATGCTGTTGCAGGACGCGGACGGCCAGATCGAGCCGTCGCACTCGGTGTCCGCCGGGCTGGACTACCCCGGCGTGGGGCCGGAGCACGCCCACCTCGGGGCCGTGGGCCGCGTGCAGTACGGCATGGCTACCGACAGCCAGGCGCTGGACGCCTTCCAGGCCCTGACCCGGCGCGAGGGCATCATTCCCGCGCTGGAATCGTCACACGCGCTGGCGTGGGTGCTGAACAACCGGGACAAGCTGCCCGCCGGGGGTCACGTGGTGGTCAACCTGTCCGGCCGGGGCGACAAGGACATGGAAATCGTGCGGGAAGTGCTGTTCCGCGAAGGAGAGCTGGCATGAGCGCGGCCATTCATACCGACATGAACGACATGCTGCCCGAGGCCCCGGTGTCGCGGCTGGAAGCCCGCGTGGCCGCAGCCAACGCGGCGGGGCGGCCCGCGCTGGTGCCCTTTCTGACGGCCGGGTTCCCCACCCTGGACCGCTTCTGGGAGGAAATGGACGGCCTTGACGGCGCGGACGGGGGGGGCGCGGACATCATCGAGATCGGGGTGCCCTTCTCCGACCCGGTGGCCGACGGCCCGGTGGTGGAGGCGGCCTCGCTGCGGGCGCTGGAGAACGGCGTGACCCTGCGCTGGATACTGGACGGCCTGAAGGCCCGCGCGGGCCGCTACGACGCCGAACTGGTGCTGATGGGCTACTACAACCCGTTCCTGCAATACGGGCTGGAAAACCTGGCGGCGGACGCGGCGGCGGCGGGGGTTGCGGGCTTCATCGTGCCCGACCTGCCGCTGGAGGAAGACGCCGAGATGCGCGCGCTGCTGGCCGCGCGGGGCATCGACCTCATCGCCCTTGTCGGCCCCAACACCACGGAAGAGCGCATGGCCGAATACGCCGCCGTGGCGTCCGGCTACGTGTACGTGGTGTCGGTGCTGGGCATCACCGGCGTGCGCGAAGGGCTGCCCCCGGAGGTGCCGCAGACCCTGGCCCGCGCCCGCAGGGCGTTCCGCCTGCCGCTGGCCCTGGGCTTCGGCATCAGGGAGCCGAAGCAACTGGAAGGCTTTCCCGACCGGCCCGACGCCGTGGTGTTCGGGTCCGCCCTGCTGCGCCACATCGACGCGGGCAACAGCGCGGAATCGTTCCTGGCCGCGTGGAAGCGGGAATAGGAAAAGGATTCGCAAGGCCGGGCTGGAAACAGCCCCCGGATGCGCGGTGTGAACGGTACGGAAGGCGGCGGCAGCGCAGGAAGGGTCTCTTTCCCGAGGCCCGGCGCTGCCGCCGCATGCCTGTGGACGTCACAGCGCAGCCGGTCGGTCACGGTCGGGAGCCGTGGAGTACGCGCCGTCGCCGCCAATGGTCAGCAATGCCCTGGCGTAGTCGGTGTGCGGTATGTCTTCTTCGAGAATGGCACGTACGGCGTCCGGGTTGTCTATGCTTGCAAGCGCCTTTTCCCGTAAGGCCAGGTAGGGGCCGTCCGTGTATGATTTTCCATCCAGAACATACTTGCCGCCGGTCTTCAGATTTGATGCGCACTGGTAGAGCATATGGCTGAACGCTGAAATATGCCGTTTTTCTACCGGGCGTATTTCGTTCACTCCATATGCAATGGAGAATGAAGGCACATCCCTGGTTATGACGGAGTTCGCCGCGCAAATGACGCAATGTCCTATCCGTATCCTGCCTGATACGACGGAACCGGGCATCAGGGCGACAAGATGCCCGAGGCGAGGCCGGTTGCCCAGTGTCGTTTCATTGTACGCAAGTTGCGTGAAGGATGCGCCTATCGTCGTGTTCTGGGCAATACGGCAATCGCATCCCATGCTTTCAGGACTGATGGTTATGTTGCATGCATGCGGTATGAACAACCCTTGCGCGATAAATTCGGAGGGAATATCTCCCGTATGTATTCCGAACAGGCCGGGGAAAAAATATTTCCATCGCCTTGGGCTGGCGATTCGTAACAATCTGCTGTTTTTAACAATGCTCTTTATGCTCATGTCCTCACCTTGCTGGTTACGTAGAGACGTACCGTAAAACCGCTGCGGTGGCGACAAAAATCGGAAGGAACGGACATCTGGAGCGCCGGACCGCGAGAGGCGGGGTGCGGACCGCGGGAGGCGGGGTGCGCATCCACGAAAAGGGGCGGCAAGGGCCGAAAGGGCAGAAAGGGAGAAGGCGAGAGAGGGAAGGTCGGGCATGAGGGAAGGGTCATGCGGCAGGGGGCAGAGTGTCCGCGCCTTCTTTCGGCCGTTTTGACAAAATCCGCCAAACCGGCTACCGGAACTGACCCCCAAGGGTACCCGGATCCCACCGGAAGCACGTGATACAAGGCCGGACGGCGCGCCGTCCGGCCGCTTTGCGGCAGCACGATATCAGCACGACAGTACGGCCCTGCCCCGGCGGGGCCTGCGCAAAGGAGCGCCTCCATGCGGAAGACGGTCTACTGGATTGAAGGCGACGGCATCGGCCCCGACGTGTGGAAGGCCGCCCGTCCCGTCATCGATGCGGCGGTGGCGAAAACCTACGGCGACGCGCGCTCCATCGAATGGAAGGAACTGCTGGCCGGTGAAAAGGCCTACGCCGCCACCGGCGAATACCTGCCCGAGGCCACCATGCAGGCCCTGCGCGGCGCGGAACTGGCCATCAAGGGGCCGCTGGGCACCCCGGTGGGCAAGGGCTTCCGCAGCCTCAACGTCACCCTGCGCCAGACGCTGGACCTGTACGCCTGCATCCGGCCCATCCGCTACTTCGAGGGCATCATGTCGCCCGTGAAGCGGCCGGACCTGGTGGACATGGTGGTGTTCCGCGAAAACACCGAGGACGTGTACGCGGGCATCGAATACAAGGCGGGCACGCCCGAGGCCAGGCGGCTCATCGACTTTCTGCGCAACGAAATGGGCGCCAACGTGGACCCGGAAAGCGCCGTGGGCATCAAGCCCATGACAGCGCGCGGCTCCAAGCGGCTGGTGCGCCGCGCCATGGACTTCGCCGTGGCCCAGAAGCGCTCCAGCCTCACGCTGGTGCACAAGGGCAACATCATGAAGTTCACGGAAGGCGGCTTCCGCGAATGGGGCTACGAGGTGGTGCGCGACGAGTTCGCCGACGTCTCGGTGCTGGAGGCCGACGCCGGGGGCGCGGCGGGCAGGGTGGTGGTCAAGGACCGCATCGCCGACGCCATGTTCCAGGAAGTGCTGATCCGTCCCGACCAGTACAGCGTCATCGCCACCCCCAACCTGAACGGCGACTACCTGTCCGACGCGCTGGCCGCACAGGTGGGCGGCCTTGGCCTTGCGCCGGGCGTGAACATGTCCGACTCGCTGGCCTTCTTCGAGGCCACCCACGGCACCGCGCCCACCATCGCCGGGCAGGACAAGGCCAACCCCGGCAGCCTCATCCTGTGCGGCGCGCTGATGCTGGAACACATGGGCTGGAACGATGCGGCCACCCGCATCTACAACGCCATCAACACCACCATCGGCAAGCGCACCGTCACCGTGGACCTGGCCTCGCAGATGGCCGGGGCCACCACCGTGGGCACCGTGGCCTTTGGGGAGATGGTTGCCAAGGCGCTGTAGGGATTGGGAAAGCTGGGTAGATAGTTGGCGAATTGACGACGCCCCCGGGAGCCGCCTGCTTCCGGGGGCGTTTTTGCATACCCGTTGACCGGTGCGGCGTCATGTCGCCTTGGTGCGCAACTCTTCGTACAGGCCGGCATGATCCAATAGAATTTCCAGTAGTCCCTGCCGGATCTGTTCGGATTCCAGGGCCTGTTTGCTCATGGTAGTGTGGGCGGACAGCGCGTCCATGATGGCATTGAGCAACTCGCGCGACAGGTCCGGTGAACTGGCGAACTGCTGTTTGGTATTGCTGGCTGCCTGCTCGGCAAGGACGGCGGATTCCAGCAGTTTGCCCTTGATGACGTTGTTCACGTAGATCAGCATGTCATCGGGCGTCAGGTCGCCCTCGAACAGGGCATTCACCTTGGCGATGACTTCGGCCAGCCGAGCCTTCCGCTTGTCGCGCACTTCGCCCGTGCCAAGTTCGCCCATGGGCCGCAGTTTGTCGCCTTGGCCATGGTCCAGTGGCAGGTTGCGTGTGCCCTTGTTGCGTAGCGTATGGTGGGTCAGCTTCACGCCGGAAAGGTCTACCTCGTCCCGTTCACGCCCGAATTCCAGCAAGGGCAACAACCGGCGAAAGAAAATGGCGCGTTTTTCGATGTCCGTGTTGCCGTAGTCGAATATCTGCGAAAGAAAGGAATACACCCGCAGGTAGGTTCTCAGGTTGCGCTTGAACAGTTCGAGGGCGTTTTTTTCGTCGCGGGCGTTTTTTTCCGCCGGGGCGTCGTGTGCTTCTTGCGCGGTCTTGATGGCGCGCTGCAATTCCTTGTACCGTTTCAGCAGTCGGTCGGCCACCGGGGCTATGGCCGCCGCAAGCTCGCGCTGGGTGCCGTGCGGGTCCAACTCGGCGCTGACCACTCGGTCCACCTCGTTGCCGTCGTAGTAGCCCGTGCCGTCCAAGGTGGCCCGCATGTCGTACACCAGATTTGGGTCGGTCACGTCTTCAAGCTCGGCCGTCTCGTAGTAGACCTTGAAGGCTTGCAGCACTTCGGCGGGCTCGTTGGCGAAGTCGAGCACATACGTGGTGTCTTTGCCCGGGTGCGCACGATTGAGGCGCGATAGGGTCTGAACGGCCTGAATACCGGCCAGTTTCTTGTCCACGTACATGCCACACAGCAACGGCTGGTCGAACCCGGTCTGGAATTTGTTGGCAACCAGCAAAATCTGATAGGCATCCGTGCCGAACGCCTCGCGGATATCCCGCCCGCTCAGGCTTGGGTTCAGCACCTTGCTGTGCTCAGTGAAACCTTCCGGCCCCAAGTCGTCGTCGCGTACCTCTCCGGAAAATGCCACCAGCGTGCCGATCTTGTAGCCCTGCTCGCGAATGTATTTGGTGATGGCAAGTTGCCAGCGCACCACTTCCTGCCTGCTGCCGGTGACCACCATGGCCTTGCCCTGTCCGTTCAGTAGCGGCGCCACGTTCGCGCGAAAGTGCTCGACGACAAGCTTCACCTTCTGGCTGATGTTGTAGGGGTGCAGGCGTACCCAACGCATGATGCCTTTCATGGCCTCGCTGCGCTCCACCTCTTTTTCGTCCCATTCCTTGCCGTTGCTGGCCAGCCGGAACGCCAGCTTGTATGGCGTGTAGTTGCGCAGGACATCTAAAATGAATTGCTCCTCGATGGCCTGCCGCATGCTGTACACGTGGAAGGGGGCGGGCAGGTTGTCCGGGCCTGCTGCCCGCGAAGGATCGGGACGCCTGCCGAACAACTCCATCGTCTTGGCCTTTGGCGTGGCGGTAAACGCCACGTAGGTGATGCCCTTCGCGTTGGCCCGCGCGGCCATTTGGGCGGCAAGGATGTCTTCGTTGCTTACTTCGCCGCCATCTTCCAGTTCCCTGATTTCTTCGGCGGAAAGCACCTGCTTCAGTTTGGAGGCGGCCTCCCCGGTCTGCGAACTGTGCGCTTCGTCCGCGATGACGGCAAAGGTCTTGCCCTGCGTGGCGGCCAGTTCCTGCACCGTCTTCAGGGCAAACGGGAAAGTCTGGATGGTGCAGACCACGATCTTCTTGCCTCCGGAAAGTGCTGTGGCAAGGGTGCCGCTCTTGCTGCCGTTGTCGCTGGTGATGGTGGCCACAACTCCCGTGGTCCGCTCGAAGGCGAAGATGGCTTCCTGCAATTGGGCGTCCAGTACCGTGCGATCGCTGATCACGAGCACGGAATCAAACATCTTGCGCTGGTTCGCGTCATGCAGGTCGGCCAGAAAATGGGCTGTCCAAGCGATGGAATTGGTTTTGCCGGACCCCGCCGAGTGCTGGATGAGGTACTTTTGCCCTGGCCCTTCTTCCTGCACCGTGCGGACCAGTCTGCGCGTGGCGTCAAGTTGGTGATAGCGGGGAAAGATAACCTTCTCTATCTGCTTCTTCGGCCCGCGCAGGACCATGATGTACCGCCCGATGATCTCCAGCCAGCTTTCGCGCTCCCATACCTCTTCCCACAGGTAGGCGGTGGCGTGCCCCGTCGGATTGGGCGCATTGCCCGCCGCCCCGGCGTTGCCCCTGTCGAAGGGCAGGAAACGCGTATCCGGACCGTCCAGTCGGGTGGTCATGCGGACGAGCGAATTGCTGACGGCGAAATGCACCAGCGCCCCGCGTGGGAAGTCCAGCAGCGGTTCCGCCGTGCCCTGGCCCTTGGGGCGCGGCTGGCGCTCGAAGCGGTACTGGTCCACGGCGTCGCCTACCGACTGGGTGAAGTCGGTCTTCAGTTCCACCGTGGCCACCGGCAACCCGTTCAGGAACAGTACGAGATCGAGGCTGTTTTCGTTCCGGGTGGAGTAGCGCACCTGCCGCACCACTCGCAGACAGTTGGCCGCGTATCGCACTTGAAGCTCGTCGTTCATGGCCAGCGCGGGCCGGAACTGGGCGAAGGCCAGCGGCTGGCGCAGGCCCAACAGTTCCACCCCGTGGCGGATCACGTCCAGCGTGCCCCGGTCATCGAGTTGCTTGCGGATGCGATCGAGCAGCACGTCCCGAGCCGCCGGGCCGTGGCTTTTGACCAGCGCGTCCCATGCGTTGGGCTGGGTCTGTTGCGTCCACGCCACGACATCTTCCGGAAACAGCGCGCGGCCGCGGTCGTATCGCATGGCGTCGTCCGCCGCATACAGCCAGCCGTGCGCGGCCAGGTGATTGCAGATGTCGTTTTCGAACTCGATTTCCTTGTGGTGGCTCATGCTAGCTCCGCTGGCTCAAGGGCAAGCTGGCGCGCTTCCCATGCCTTGTAGGTTTCGCCAGTGGATTCGAGCTTCCAACTGGTAGTGCCGTTGCTGTTCCGGCCCACCACAACCGCTGCTGCCGCACTGGGACTGCGAAAGGCGTAACTTTTGGCGAAGACGCACCGTTCCCCCTGTTCCACGAGCACTCCCGTATCCAGTAACTGGCCGTGCAGACGGGCATAGCCGGTTTCCTCGGTACCCTTGCCGACCCAGCGTCGCCGGGCTGTTGAACCTTCCAGTACGATGAAGTCAGCTCCCACCAGTTGGGCTTTCGCGTGCAGGTTCTCTTTTTTCAGGATCAGGTTAAATACAGACGAAGTTTCATTGTCGTCGCCGGGCGTAGCCGCCTGCGCACCGGCGGGCTTGGCGAATTCCTGAAAAATGTCGATGCGCAGAGCGGGCAGGGTCATCAGCAGGTAGGAAAGGAACGATTCCATGTTGGCCTGCGCCGCCTCGGAAAGGCCGGGGCGCGGCGGGGTGTTGCCGTTCTCCAGTGCCCACCGTTTCACGCTGCGGGCAATCTCCACAAGGCGTGATTCCAGGTACTTCACGTGCGCCTTGTTCAGCGTGTTGGCCCCGGTGGTGACCAGCACCGCCTGCGTCCACCAGTCTCTCTTCTGGTCGTGACTGCGGATGCGATCGGCAATGTCCTCGCCCTCGCCGATATAGGCCCTTGGCGCGCCATCCACTTCGCCCAGCAGCAGGTACACCCCGGTGTAGCGCGCCTCCTTGCGTTCCAGCGCCGCCTTGATGCGCGTGCGGGGAAACAGCAGCACATGCCCGGTCCAGTTGAACACCTCTGCGGTCTGCATGCCTTCCGGCTTGCCATCGATGAAGAACAGTTCGAGCGAGCGCCCGACGGAACCAATAGTCATGCGACCTCCGGTTGGGGTGCGTAACCCCGTACGTCTATCTTGCCTGTGACGGCTGCGGAGATGAGGGCGGAACGTCGTTCTTTAAGAAGGCGAATTGCATATTCCGCTTCGTTAACAAGCGATGCTATTTTTTTATGATGAATAGATAGGCTGTTAAGGATAGCGCGCTGTTCTTCTACGGGAGGGATAGGGATTATTATATTCTTCAATATTCCAACATTGATGACTCCCATTGTTCCACCTCTACTCATCATGGAAATTTGAGTAGATACAGCGCGACTCGTTAGGGTGTATTTAATGTATTCTGGAATAATTGCATAGTCGAATCGAATGTTTATGAGGCGTGGGTTTATAATGCCAGCTTCTGCATCGTCAGGGAAAATGCTTATTTTCCCGAACGTCCCAACGCAACTTATGAGTATATCTCTGGGAAATATTATATATTCTGCGAGTGTTGTGTGCTTATCGATATCTATATAATAGTTTCCAACAGTGAAATCATCTGCAATTACCTGTTCTTGTCCATATACACGAAATCCAGTTTCAGTGTACATATCCTTGGTAATTGCCGAACCAAAGGGCCCTGCTTTTATGGATTGAGCTGCCCACCGTAGGCGACATACTCGCCAATGTTCCGGTACCTCTCCTAACCACTCCACACCGCTGTCTTTCATAGGCACGTTGGGGTCAAGTCCCTTGGTGACAACATGCGAAATAACCGCCTGACATTTTTCCTTGAGCAACGCGATCAGCGTTTCCTGTTCGGAAATCAGGGCATCGATCTTAGCGGTTTCATGGTCGAGGAACGCAACGATGACGGATTGCTCTGAGAGGGGAGGGATTGGAAAAATAAACTGCTCAAAGGTATTTTGATAAAGATGTTGAATTGTTGATCCGAGGCTAGACAAAGCACAAAAGAAACTAAAAGCCTTGGAGGATAATATCCAATACATGTACTCTGTGAGGTATATTTTCCGTAGAGGTCGTAATAAAAAAATGCCACTATTCAGACATGCTGGTGCATTAAGTCCAGTAACGATAGCAAGCTTGCCTATCGTTCCATCTTTAGTGATTAAAAGATCTCCATCCGTTAACTGTATGAATGGATCGTCTTCAAATCTTGATTGGTCAACCCAATAGCAAGAATCCCAATTAATAAATTTGGAAGAAAAATCTGTACCTGTGACAAGATAGGCGTGGCCACTATCTTGATATTCATCGGAGTTTAAACCCTTCCATCCAACGCGCCCCTTGAGATAACACTCCCTCTTGATTTGATTGTGTGACCAATGGCCCGGAATATCACCCAGCCACTCCACACCACTGTCCTTGTATTCGGGATACGCTGGAAAGCTCATGCCATCAGCCCCTCGATCATGGTCTTGATGCGGTCGGTGGTCCGCTTCAGGTCGGCGTCGATCTCCGCTAGCGGGCGGGGCGGGGTGAACACGTAGAAATGTCGGTTGAAGGGTATTTCGTACCCCACCTTGGTCTTGTCGTGGTCTATCCAGGCATCGGGCACGTGGGGCAGCACTTCGCGCTTGAAGTAGGTTTCCACGTCTTCGTGCAGGGGCACGTTTTCCGTGTCGCGCAGCTTGCTGTCCGGCACGGGTTTGCCCTTGGCCTTGCCGCGTTGCCCCAGCACGATGTTGCCTGCCTCGTCCCTTTCCGGACGTTCCACGGTAATGGTGCGGTACCCGAAGTCGTTATTGTTGAAGATACGGCTTATGGGCTTTCCGTCCTGCTCCGCCTCCACAAACTGCCCGAACAGGCGGACGATTTCGCCGATATGCTCGTCCGATAGTTCCTTGCGTTTGGAGCCAAGGCTTTTGCGCATTTTCTGACACATGGCGGAAGCGTCGATAAGTTGCACCTTGCCTTTGCGGTGGGCGGGCTTACGGTTGGTTACGATCCACACATAGGTGCTGATGCCGGTGTTGTAGAACATCTCCGTGGGCAGCCCGACGATGGCTTCCAGCAGGTCGTTTTCCAGCACGTAGCGGCGTATCTCGCTTTCTCCGCTGCCCGCGCCGCCGGTGAACAGTGGCGACCCGTTCAGTACGATGCCGAAGCGGCTGCCGCCTTCGGCTACCGGACGCATCTTGCTGACAAGGTGCAGCAGGAACAGCATGGAGCCATCGGAAATGCGCGGCAGGCCGGGGCCGAAGCGCCCGTTGTAGCCTTGCTGCTCGTGCTCTTTGCGCACCTCCTTTTCTACCTTCTTCCACTCCACGCCAAAGGGCGGGTTCGAGAGCATGTAGTCGAAGTGTTGTCCCCCATGCCCGTCGTCGGACAGGGTGTTGCCGAACACGATGTTGCCGACGTCCTGCCCCTTGATCAGCATGTCTGCCTTGCAAATGGCGTAGGACTCCGGGTTCAGTTCCTGTCCGTACATGGTCAGGCGCGCCTTGGGGTTGTGTTCGTCCAGATATTCGCCCGCGATGGAGAGCATGCCCCCGGTGCCCGCCGTGGGGTCGTAGATGGTGCGCACCACGCCGGGTTTGGAAAGCATGTCGTCATCCTCGATGAAGATCAGGTGGACCATCAGCCGGATGACCTCGCGCGGGGTGAAGTGTTCCCCGGCGGTTTCGTTGGAAAGTTCGGCAAATTTTCTGATTAGTTCCTCGAACACCAGCCCCATCTGGGCGTTGCTGACCTCGTTGGGGTGCAGATCAATCTGGGTGAACCGTTCCGTGACCTGATAGAGCAGGTTGGCCTTGTGCAGACGCTCCACCTGGGCGTGAAACTCGAACCGTTCGAAGATGTCGCGTACCTCGGGCGAGAAGGCGCTGATGTAGCTGAACAGGTTTTCGCGGATGTGGTCCTGATCCCCCATCAGTTTTTTGAGGTCCAGCGGCGAGGCGTTGAAAAAGCTCTGCCCTGCGGCGCGCAGCAGGAACGGGTCCGGCGTGATGCCTAGCCGTTGCTTGTCCGCCAGTTCTTTCAGCACGTTGGCCTTGGTGGGAGCCAGCACGCAGTCCAGACGGCGCAGCACGGTAAAGGGCAGGATGACCCGGCCATATTCGGACTGCTTGTAGTCGCCGCGCAGAAGGTCGGCGACGGACCAGATGAACGCGGAAAGGGCTTGCTGATTCATGAGCGTGTAATCCCGGTCGAGCGTGAGATGTCGGTATGAAGCGGGTGCGCCAGAGCGCCCCGTGCGTTGGCAGTGTTGCGCGAAACAGTACAGGCAAGGATATCGTGAATCAAGGCGCGGCTGGCGGTGCGGAGGCCGCCCTTCCCATCCATCCCCGCGCCTGCTATCCCCATAGCCATGAAGCTGGCGGTCATTTCCGACATCCACGGCAACCTCGGCGCGTTCAAGGCGGTGCTGGCCGACATGGACGCGCAGGGGGCCACCTGCGCCGTGTCCCTGGGCGACAACGTGGGCTACGGGCCGGACCCCGGCCCGGTGTTGCGCCTTGTGGCCAGCCGTCACATCCTCTCGGTGGCGGGCAACCACGAGATGGCCGTGGCCGACGCCCGCTGGCTGCGCGAGTTCAACAGCCAGTCGCGCGAGGCCGCGCGCATGACCATGGACTGGCTGGACGATGAGGAAGTGGAACTGGCCCGCGCCATGCCCCGCGTGCTGGTGCGCGAAGGCTGCCGCTTCGTGCACGGCATGCCGCCCGATTCGCCGTTCACCTACCTGTACGAATTTCACGGCAAGCGGCTGGGGTCGGTGTTCGACCTGTTCCCGGAGCCCATCTGTTTCGTGGGGCACACCCACGACCTTGAGCTGGTCCGGCGCGACCCGGACGGCGTGGTGGCCCGCGAACCGCTGGCGGAGGGCGTGCGAGTGCTGCCCGCCGGGGGGCGCTACCTGATCAACGCGGGCAGCGTGGGCCAGCCGCGCGACGGCGACAACCGTGCCAAGTACCTGTTGTGGGAGCCCGGCCCGCGCCGCCTGACGGTGCGCTTCGTGCCCTACGACGTGCAGGACGCCGCCCGGCGCTTCCGCGAGGCGGGGGTGAATGAGCGCTACGTCCTCCGTCTGCTGTAGGGACTGCCCGACGCCATGCTGCACAACGCCCGGCCCCATCTCGTCATGACCCGTTCCTCCACGTCATCTTTTCCCGCCGTCCGCCCCCCGCGCACCGCCACCCGCATCCCGTCCCGAGGATTTTCCCCATGCACATAGGCCGTTACGAGGTGTGCGGGCTGCTGGGCCGGGGCGGCATGGGCGCGGTGTACAAGGTGCGCCAGCCGGTCACCGGGCGCATCGCCGCGCTCAAGCTGCTGCGCCCCGCCGACACGCTGGCCGATTTGTCCGATATGGACGATCTGCGCCGCCGCTTCCTGCACGAGGCTCGGGTGATGGCCGCGCTGGACCACCCCCACGTGGCGGCGGTGTGGGACGTGGACGTGGCCCCGGCGGGCACCCTGCGCCTGCCCTCCGGCGACGACGTCTGCCCCCTGCCCGATGCATGGGACGGGGGCGCGGGCTCCGCCGATACGGCGGACTGCGACCCCGCGCGCGACCCCGAACGCCAGAGGGCCGACCGCGTGGCCCGCTTCGGCGATCTGCCGTTCTTCGTCATGGAATACTACTGCCTGAATCTGGGGCTGCTGATCGGCGAAAGCTACCGGGTGGAGGCCCCCACCCGCCGCCTGCCGCTGCCGCGCGCCTGCCGCTACGCCGCGCAAACGCTGGACGCGCTGGCCCGCATGCATCACGCCGGGGTGGTGCACCGCGACGTGAAGCCGTTCAACATCATGATTACAGCCGAGGACGACGTGAAGCTCATCGACTTCGGCCTCTCGCGTCTGCGCGGAGAAACGGGTGCGCTGGCGCGCTTGGGCGGCGAAACGCAGCGCCTGCCGCGCGGGGTCAAGGTGGGCTCGCCGTACTACGCCGCTCCCGAGCAGGAACGCGACCCCGACACCGTGGATGGCCGGGCCGACCTGTTCGCCGTGGGGGTGATGCTGTTCCGCATGCTCACCGGCGTGCTGCCCACGGACGAGTCCTTCGGCGGACGCATCCCCCGCGCCAGCAAGCGCAGCGCGGACCTGGACGCGGCGTGGGACGGGTTCTTCGCGCGGGCCATGGCCCGCGACCCCGGCGAGCGGTTTGCCGATGCCCGGACCATGGCCGCCGAACTGGATGCGCTGGTGGCCGCGTGGCGCCAGCGGGTGGAGGCGGTGTGCCTGCTGCCGGAAGAAAACGGCGTGTCCGGTGATGTCGGCGTGCCGGGAGACGCGGATGACGCCGTGCCCGGCTCCGGGCATGTCCGCGCCGCCCCGGTGAAGGTCATGCTCCGCCATGCACGCGACCTGTTCGGGCTGGACGAATTGTGGCGGCCCGCCGGGATGTCCGCGCCATCGGCCAAGAGCCGCGCTGGCGGCGGCGCGTGCAGGCTGATGCCGGGAACGGGCGCGGCCAGCCCGATTGATCTTGCCGCGCTGGTGGCGTACCAACCGGCCACGGGGCTGCTGTGGCAGCGCGGCGGCAGCGAATGGAGCCTGACTTTAGCGGAGGCCCGCGCCCACGTGGCCGCCCTCAACGCGGCGCGCTTCGCCGGGTTCGACGACTGGCGGCTGCCCACCGTGGATGAGCTGTGCACCCTGCTGACCCTCCCGCCGGAAGGGGGCGGCCACTGCGTGCCGTCCGTGCTGGATTCGGCCCCCGACCCCCTGTGGACGGCTGACCGCAAGTCGTTCACGGCGGGCTGGTTCGTCAGCGCGTCCATGGGCTTCGTGGGCTGGCAGGACGACACCTGCCGCTTCCACGTCCGTGTGGTCCGCACGGTTCAGGCAATGGACGACGGGCGCTCCACCCCGGCGTAGCGCGCGCGCCTCCGCCTCCCGTTCGCATACAACGCGTTTTCACCTTCACGGAATCCGGATGCACAACGAACACGACATGCCCGCCCTGGCCCCGCGGGACGACGCCGCCCACGGCCCCCACGGTACGGACTCCACCGACTGCCGGGGCTGCGGCACCTGCTGCCGCAAGGGCGGTCCGGCCCTGCACGCGCAGGACCTGGCCCTGTTCCGGGCCGGGCATCTTGCCCCGGAGCACTGTCTGACCCTGCGCGCGGGCGAACTGGCCCGCGACCTGGACGGCGAACTGCGCCCGCTGGAGCGGGAACTGGTGAAGCTGCGTCCGCGCCAAATTTTACGGCAATCCGCGCGCGGCGGGGACTGGAGCTGCCTGTTCCTGAACCAGGCCGACAACCGTTGCTCCATCTACGCGCACCGGCCCTCCGAATGCCGCGCCCTGCTGTGCCGGGACACATGGGCCATCAGGACCCTGCACGCCGTGGACCGGGTGACCCGGCTGGACGTGCTGGCGGCCTGGGCGGAAGGCGCGGCGGAACGCGCGGCGGAACGCGTCAATCTCACCGGCGGTTGCGCCGACCCCGGCGTGCCGTGGGCGGACATCCTGGCCGCGCACGAGGAACGCTGCGGCTACGGTGTGCTGGCCCCCGTGGGTGCGGTCGGGGAGGCCCTGCGGCGCGCGGCGGAAAACATCCGCGCCCGCGACCCCGGCATGGCGCACCCCGCGTCCCTGTCCGGAGAGCCGGGCGATCCGGCGACAACGGACGAATCCGCCCACGCCGCCGCGACATTTCTGGACGCCGTGCGTTTCGATTTCGCCTTCCGGTCCATCGTGCGCGAGCGCGCCGGGGCGGCCATGGAAGAACTGGACTTCCTGCTGGGGCGCACCCTGGCGGCCACCGCCATCATGTACGGCGTGGCCGTGCGCATGACCCCGGAAGGCCCGGAACTGGTGGTCCTTCCCGGCTAGGCCCGCTTCCACTATGGCCTTTTTGCCCTCTGTCTGCGTCAGAATCGTTTTTTATTCCGGTCAAATACCACAAAAGTATACTCCCTTCATAAAAAACGATTCTTCCTTGGCAGAGAACAAAAATTCTCACAGTGGAAACGGGCCGTGAGAGTGCGTTTCCTCGGTTACGGGGCACGTTGGTGTTGGCAGCGCGGCGGCCATCCTCCCGCCGCCCCCTTGCCCTGCGGCCCGCATCGCGGCATCATGCCGCACGCCCGGCGCGCCTGCCGGGCAGCCTTCGCAAAGGAGCCTGAAATGTACATCGTCACCGGCGGCGCGGGGTTCATCGGCAGCGCCATGGTCTGGAAGCTGAACCGCATGGGCATCGACGACATCATCGTCGTGGACAACCTGGCCACCACGGAAAAGTGGAAGAACCTCGTGAACCTGCGCTACGCGGACTACATCCACCGCGACGGATTCATGGACATGGTCCTGCACGGCGACCTGCCGTGGGAGGTGGAGGCCATCGTGCACATGGGCGCGTGTTCCTCCACCACCGAGCGCGACGCCGACTTCCTGATGGAGAACAACTTCCGCTACAGCCGCATGCTGTGCACGTTGGCCATGCAGACCGGCGCGCGCTTCGTCAACGCCAGCAGCGCCGCCACCTACGGCGACGGCTCGCTGGGCTTTTCCGACGACGACGCCCTGATGCCCCGCCTGAAGCCCCTGAACATGTACGGCTACTCCAAGCAGTTGTTCGACCTGTGGGCGCGGCGCGAGGGCCTGCTGGATTCCATCGCCAGCCTGAAATTCTTCAATGTCTACGGCCCCAACGAATACCACAAGGACGACATGCGCAGCGTGGTCTGCAAGTCGTTCCACAACGTGAACAACGCGGGCCGCATCACCCTGTTCCGCTCCGACCACCCGGACTACGCCGACGGCGGCCAGATGCGCGACTTCGTGTACGTGAAGGACTGCGTGGAGGTGATGTGGTGGCTGCTGGAACACCCCGAGACGGGCGGCGTGTTCAACGTGGGCACCGGCGCTTCGCGCACCTGGAACGACTTGGCCCGCGCCGTGTTCGCGTCCATGGACCGCGAGCCGGTCATCGAATACATGGACATGCCCGCGCACCTTTCCGGCAAGTACCAGAACTACACCCAGGCCAGCATGGACAAGCTGCGCCGGGCCGGGTGCGACGTGGCGTTCCGGTCGCTGGAAGAGGGCGTGGACGACTACGTTCGCGGGTATCTGTCCACCGGCGATCCGTACCTCGGGGCCGAGGCCGAAGCCGGATAACCGGCCCGAACCGGCACTGTTCAGGAATGCGAAACGGGGCGGACCGCGCGAACTGCGCGATCCGCCCCGTTGTTGTTGCCTCGCCGTTTTCGCATCACGCATCGCGCACCCCGCGTCCGGCAGGGGCGGGGGCCGCCCGGCGCGCGGGCTACTCTTCGGCCAGCAGGTCGGCCACGTCGTTGGGGTCCACGGGCACGGCCAGCATCAGCAGCAGGCCGTCCGGCTCGCGCCGCACGTGCAGCAGGCAACTCAGGTCGCGGGCCAGCTTGTAGCTGACGGCCAGCGGCTGCGGTCCCTGCTGGTCGCCGAAGGGCATCAGCGACAGTTCCGCGTCGTGGGCCAGGGGCGATTCGGTGCGCAGCAGCACCTCCACCAACTGGCCCCGGCCCAGGTCACGGCAGCGCAGCACCGTTTCGCTGCCGGGCACGCCGTGTTCCACGGCCACACCGGCCATGCCCACCACGACCTGGGCCAGCAGGTCCGGGTCCGACTGCACGGGCGGAAGGTCGGCCGAGGCCTCCACGCGCAGCGTCACCCCCTTGCGTTGCAGGGGGGCGTGCAGCAGGTCCGCCGCGAAGTCCAGCACGGCGGCCAGGCTGCACGGCCGGGGCACCACGTCCACCGGGGCCAGGTACTGCTGCACCCGGTTGATCAGCGCTTCCAGCCGGGCGGCTTCCTCCAGCACCACCTCCGCCTCGCGGGCGTCGGGAAACTTGCGGTGCAGCGTGCGGGCAAAGCCCGCCAGCGCGAAGACCGGGTTGCGGAATTCGTGGGCGATTTCGTCCACCAGCGCGCCCAGGGTGTTCAGCTTTTCGCGCTGCACCAGCAGCCGTTCCAGGAACACCCGGCGCGAAAGGTCGATCAGCACCCCCTCGATGCGGCCGGGCATGCCGCGCGTGAGGTCGGGCGAGGCCACGGCGGTGGAGCGCGCCTGCACGAACAGGGGCACCCCGCGCGGGGTGATGATACGGAATTCCAGCGAAAACGGCGTGTTGGCCGCGAACGCGCCGGAAAATGCGGCGCGCACCCGTTCGCGGTCTTCGTGGAACACGTTGTCCATGAACCAGCCGGGCTCCAGCAGGGCCTGCTCCGGCGTCCAGCCCAGCACGGAGCGGCAGGCCTCGTTGACGAAGGTGAGTTCCAGCGCGTCGTCCAGGCTGAAGACCACCACCGGCAGGTTGCGCACCAGCCCGGAGTAGCGCGACTCCATGGCGGCCAGCCGTTCGCGCAGGCGGCGGCGCTCCAGGCAGTTGCGCACCGTGAGCCCCAGCATGTTCATGTTCAGGATGGGCTTGGTGATGTAGTCCCACGCGCCCAGCTTGAAGGCGTTGATGGCGTCGCCGATCTCGGCCCGGCCGGACACCACCACCACCGGAAGGTCGGGCGATTCCTGGGCCATGCGCTCCAGCACCGCGTCGCCGGAGATGCCGGGAATGCCCAGATCCAGCAGCACCACGTCGGGCCGCTGCTCGCGCACGGCCCGCAACGCCGCGATGCCGTCCTCGGCCTCGATGACCTCGTAGCCCTCGTCGGCAAGCCACGCGGCGATGGACTGGCGGATGACCGGGTCGTCCTCCACCGACAGCACGCAGGTGGGGCGGCCGTGCGAGGGGGTCGCGCCGGGAGGGGAGAACGGGGGGGACTGGGGCGGCTGCGGGGGGTGCGGGGACTGCGAAGACATGGGGCCGGGCTCCTTGCGGCCGCGCGGCGGGACACGCGCGGGCTGGCGTTGCGGACACGGGCGGTGTCCGGCGGCAAAGGGCTCAAGGCGTGCGACAGGGCCGGAACCGCAAGGCTCCGGCGGCTGCGCATGGGTATCCTGTGCAGAGTACCCCGGCGGTGGCGCCGGGTAAAGGGGCTGAGCGGGAGAGAAGGGAAAGGGCCGGGGACCGGGGATGGCGACGCGAAAGGCGGCGAGCGCCGCGCGTGCGGGCGGGAAATGCCCCTACGCCCGGCGCTTGAACATCCGTTCCATCTCGCCGGGGGTGAAGGTGAGCACCGCCGGGCGGCCGTGGGGGCAGAAGTCGCGCCCCGGCGTGGCCAGCCACTGGGCCACCAGCCCGGCGGCCTCGTCGGGCGTCAGGCGCTGCCCGGCCTTGATGGCCCCCTTGCAGGCCATCATGGCCCACAGCGCGCCCAGGTCGTTGGTCCGGCCCGCCACCGCCTCGCGCAGGAAGGCGGCGGCCTCGGAGCGGTCCAGCAGGGCGGGCACGGCCCTGGCGCGCACCGTGGACCCGGAGGTTTCCAGCGCAAAGCCCAGGGATTCCAGGTCGGGCCGCAACTCGTGCAGCCGTTCCGCCTCGGCCGGGTGCAGGGGCAATTCCACGGGCAGAGCCAGGAACTGGCCGCCGCCTGCCGTGCCGCGCCGCTTGATGCGTTCGTGCAGCACGCATTCGTGGGCGGCGTGCTGGTCCACCAGCAGCAGGGTGTCGCGGCCCCGGCGCAGCACGAGGTAGGTGTCCGCGATCTGGCCGAGGTAGGTGTACTCGCCGATGCGCACGCCGCCCTCGCGGGTTTCCTCCATGGCGAGGCCGGGCGCGTCGGTGGAGGCGTCGGGGGAGGCGGCGGGAAACGCGGCCTCGGTGAACGGACGGGCTCCGTCCGCCAGATGGCCGGGGGACGCGGCAAGGCCGGATTCCTCGGTCACCAGCAGGGCGGGCGCCGGGCCGTCGCGCCGCGCGCCGGGCAGGCCGGGACGGAAATCGATGCTCGGGCCGGGGGCGTCTGCGTGGCTGGCCTCGTCTGGGGCATACGGGTCGCGCTCGCGCTGGCGTTTGTCGATGATCACGTCGCGGGCGTCGGCCTGCCCCCAGAAGCCCAGCGGGCGCGCCTCGCGCCGGGGGGCGTCGGGATCGGGAACGCGCAGCCCGGCGGGATGCGCGCCGGGGAAATCCGGCTGGCCCGCGCCCCGGTCCATCCCCGCCAACGGGTCCTGCCCCGGCAGTTCCTCCGCCGCATCGTCGCCTACCCCCATGGCGGGGATGCGGTCCAGCGATTCGCCCAGCGCGCGCAGCACGGCCACGAACACGGCGCGCTCGTCGCGAAAGCGCACCTCGTTCTTGGCCGGGTGCACGTTCACGTCCACCTCTTCCGGGTCGATGTCCAGGAACAGGGCCAGCTGCGGGTATTCGCGGGCCAGCAGGCGGCCCTTGTACGCCTCGCGCACGGCCTTCATCAGCAGCCGGTCGTTGACGGCGCGGCCGTTGACGTACAGCAGCATGCGGTCGGGCCGGGGCTGCGCGCCGCGCGGGTCTGCGGCCAGGCCGTGCACGCGGATGGAGTCGGTCATGCGGTCGAAGGGGTGCAGGGTGTCCACCACGGCGGGGGGCCACAGCACGGCCAGCCGCCGGGCCAGGGTCTGCCCGGCGGGAAAGCGCAACACCTCACGCCCGCCCGCGGACAGGGTGAAGGCCACGTCCGGCCGGGTCAGGGCCAGGCGCGCGAACAGTTCCTGGCAGCGCTTCAGTTCCGTGGCCTGGGTTTTCAGGAATTTCAGGCGCGCGGGCACGTTGGCGAACAGGTCGCGCACCTCGACGATGGTGCCCCGGTGCAGCGCGGCCGGGCCGGAGCCCACCACGTGGCCGTGCGCCACCTCGATGAAGGTGGCCTCGCCGGGCGCGCCGTCCGCTCCGTCGGGAGCCGTGGGGGCCGAGGTCATGCGGAACCGCGACACCGAGGCGATGGAGGGCAGCGCCTCGCCCCGGAAGCCGAAGCTGCCGATGCGGGCCAGTTCCGCCAGGTTGGCCACCTTGCTGGTGGCGTGGCGGGTGACGGCCAGTTCCAGTTCTTCGGCCGGGATGCCGCCGCCGTCGTCGCGCACCATGATCAGCGACTGCCCGCCGTTGTCCAGCGCCACCTCGATGGTGGTGGCGCCGGCGTCCAGGCTGTTTTCGATCAGCTCCTTGACCACGCTGGCCGGGCGTTCCACCACCTCGCCCGCGGCGATCTGGTTGCGCAGGTCGGCGGGCAGCACCTGGATGCGGCGGCGCGCGCCGCGCGCGAAGGATGCAGAGGCCGTGGCGGTGGCTTCGGCGTTGGCGTCGACGGGGGAACGGGCGGTGTCGTGGTCGTGCGTGTGCATGGTTCATCTGTAGCCACTCGGGCGGGCAAGGTAAAGCGGGAGCGGGGGAGGGGGGGCGGCAGAGCGGCGACCGCACTTCCCACCGGCGGGATGATAGTTGATGACACCCCCGCGCGCCCGGCGGTAGATTGGGGATATGCAGCCACTTCTTCAGTTCGACGACGTGTCGTTCGCGTATGCGCCCGGCAAGGCGGGGTCCGTTTCGCCCGTTCCTTCCGCCCAGCCGGGGCGCCCCGGCCTCGCCCACGTGAACCTTGCGGTGCGCCCCGGCGATTTCGTCATGCTCACCGGGCCGTCGGGCGCGGGCAAATCCACCCTGCTGCGCCTTGCCGTGCGGCTGGAGGAGGCCGACGCCGGGGTGGTCCGATGTGGCGGCCGACCGGTGGCGGACATTCCACCGGCCGAGTTGCGCCGCACCCTCGGATTCGTGCAGCAGACCCCCACGGTGGGCGCGGGCACGGTGCGCGACAACCTGCTGCTGCCGTTCACCTTTGCGGCCAACAAGGGACTGACGCCCCCTGACGGCGCGGAACTGGCCGGATGGCTGGCCCGCTTCCGGCTGGCCGGGGTGGGGCTGGACGCCACGGCCGCCGCGCTCAGCGTGGGGCAGCGCCAGCGGGTGTGCATCATTCGCACGATGTTGCTGCGCCCGGCCGCCCTGCTGATGGACGAGCCCACCAGCGCGCTGGACCCGGAAAGCAGCGCGGTGGTGGAAGCCCTGACCGAGGAATTGAACGAGGACGGGGTGACCGTGCTCATGGTCACCCACGGGGCCTACCGCCCGGCGCGCCGCCCCTGGCGCGACGTGCGCGTGCGGGACGGCGGGGTGCATGAACTGGCGGTGGCGACCGCAGGGGACGATGCCGCCACCGGCATGGTCACCGGAGGCGCCGCATGAACGACCCGCTGGGGCTGGCCTACATCCAGATCGGGCCGTGGCAACTGGCCGTGGCCGTGGTCTTCGTGCTGCTGGCGGGCGTGCTGTCGCTGGTGCACCACCTGAAGCTGGAGCGCGACCTGGCCATCGGCACGCTGCGCACCTTTGTCCAGTTGTTCGCCATGGGCTACCTGCTGCGCATCCTGTTCGGCCTGCAATCGGCGCTGCTGGTGGTGGGCATGTACATGGTCATGACCTGGTTCGCGGCGCGCATCGTCAAGGGGCGGGTGCGCGAGAAGAGCGTGGACTACTTCATGCCCACCCTGCTGGCGGTGCAGGTGACTTTCTTTCTGGTGACCTTCGTGGTCACGGGGCTGATCATCGGGGCCAGGCCGTGGTGGGAGCCGCAGTACTTCATCCCCATCGGGGGCATGGTGGCGGGCAATTCCATGAACGCGCTGGCCGTGGCGCTGGACCGCCTGTTTGCCGACCTGCGCGGCCGCCGGGCAGAGGTGGAAATGCGCCTGTGCCTTGGCGCGGACAGGGACGAGGCCAGCGCGGACATCTTCCGCGAGGCGTTGCGCGCGGGCATGATTCCGTCCGTCAATTCCATGATGGGCGTGGGCCTGGTGTCCATACCCGGCATGATGACCGGCCAGATCATGGCCGGGGCGGACCCGGCCGACGCCGTGCGCTACCAGATCGTGGTCATGCTGATGATCGTGGCCTCCACGGCGCTGGCGACGTTTATCGTGCTGCATCTGGTGCGCAGGCGTTGCTTCGGGCGCGCGCATAACTTACTCTTGAAGGCATAGCCCGTGGGAAAGGCGGACGGCGCGGTTACGGACACCGCCGGACGCCCCCCCGGAGCGCTTCACGGGAACAATCGGGAGGACGAACGACCAACGATTCCGCGACCATCAAAGGTTCGGCACGAGCCGGGCACAAGCCAGGGAGGAACGCCATGCGCCAGATTGACCGCATTGATCGCGTTGTTGAGCGGCAGCCCCACGTGCCATCGCAGCCGAAAGGCTATGATCCTGAATTGATGTTTGTGGAATGCGCCCGTTGCGGCAGGCCGGTGATGTGGGAACAGGGCCGCGCAACCGTTGTACTGCACGGCGTGGGCGTGCACGCCACCGACCTTGACGATCACTGCATGATCGTCACCGACGGCTGCGCGCACTGCCACCCGGAAGAGGACGAATACCGGCTGAAGGTCATCCGCCTCAGCGAAATCGTGTACCGCGACCTGCTGCGCGATGGGGAGCCCATGGGCAACGCCTGAGCGCGGCGGGACCAGACCGGAGCATTGAACGAGAGGTCCGGACGCAACAGGTCCGGACACACGAGGTCAGGAGACAAGAGGTCAGGAGATAGGTATTGACGGGTTCGCAACCTCCCGGTTGCCCTGCGGCAAGGAATCGATGCCTTTCCGAAATGGATCCAACGCATGACGGCCGCGTCCCGGTGGGGCGCGGCCGTCGTTGCGTTGGGGGATGGGCGGGGGGCTTACTTCCGGTACCGGGCTTCCAGTTCTTCCCCGGTCTTTTCCGCGTCGGCCTTCATCCTGGCGCGGGCGGCGGCAAGGCGCTGGGACAGGGCCGGGTCGGCAAGGGCCAGAATCTGCGCGGCCAGCCAGGCGGCGTTGCGCGCGCCCGCCTTGTCCAGGGCCACGGTGGCCACCGGGAAGCCGGGGGGCATCTGCACCGTGGCCAGCAGGGCGTCCATGCCGCCAAAGGCGGACGCCGCCACCGGGATGCCGATGACCGGCTTCTGGGTGCGCGCGGCCACGGCCCCGGCCAGGTGGGCGGCCATGCCCGCCGCGCAGATGAACACCTGGCAGCCTTCGGCTTCCAGTTCGGTCACCAGCCGTTCGGTGCGTTCCGGGGTGCGGTGGGCGGAACTGACGGTGAACAGGTAGGAAATGCCCAGGCTGTCGAGCACTTCGGTGCACGGGCGTACGGTGTCCTCGTCCGAGGCGGAGCCCATGAAAACGGCAACCTTGGTCATGGCTGGTCTCCTGTTGTCGATAAAAGTTCGGTAACCCGCGTCGCGTGCCGCGTTCCGGTCACTTCCGGTTGTTCCGCGGCTGGTCTGGCCGGATGTGGCCGGATGCGGCCGGATGCGGCCGGGTGCGGGCGGTACGGCCCGGCGGCCCGCCCTCCCGTGCGCCGGGCTATCCCGCGCGCTTCAACCCCTTGGCGCCGATGTCGCTGCGGTAGTGGGCATTGTCCATGCGCACCTTGGCAACCGCGCGATAGGCCAGGGCCTGTGCGTCGGCCAGGGTGTCGCCCAGGGCGGTCACGCACAGCACGCGGCCGCCGCGCGACACGGTGACGCCGTCGCGCCGTTCGGTGCCCGCCTGGAACACCTTGACCGGCCCCAGCGCCTCGGCGTCCTCGATGCCGGAAATGGCCATGCCCCTGGCGTAGTCGCCGGGGTAGCCCTTGGCCGCCATGACCACGCCCAGCGCGGTTTCGCGTTTCAGGGGCAGGGTGGTTTCGTGCAGGCGGCCCTGCGCGCCCGCCACCATGATGGCGGCAAGGTCGCCGTCAAGGCGCATCAGCAGCGGCTGGCATTCCGGGTCGCCGAAGCGGGTGTTGAATTCCAGCACCATGGGGCCGTCCCCGGTCATCATCAGGCCCGCGTAGAGCACGCCGGTGAAGGGGTGGCCGCGTTTGATCAGTTCGCGCAGCACGGGGCGGATCACAAGGTCGATCATCTCTTCGTAGCGCGATTCGGGCAGCACCGGCGCGGGGCTGTACGCGCCCATGCCGCCGGTGTTGGGCCCCTGGTCGTTGTCGAACACGGCCTTGTGGTCCTGCGCCGAGGGCAGGGGGATGACCGTTTCGCCGTCGCACAGGCACAGGAAGGATGCCTCCTCGCCCGCCAGCGCGCTTTCCACCACCACGCGCGCGCCCGCATCGCCAAAGGCGCGCCGGACCATCATGTCGTCCACGGCCTCCAGCGCTTCGTCCACGGTGCGGGCCACCACAACGCCCTTGCCCGCGGCCAGGCCGTCGGCCTTGACCACCACGGGCGCGCCGTTGGCGCGGATGTAGGCGCGGGCCGCATCGGCATCGTCGAACACGCCGAAGTCCGCCGTGGGCACGCCCGCCGCGCGCATGACTTCCTTGGCGAACGCCTTGCTGCCTTCCAGCTGCGCGCCGTAGGCGTCGGGGCCGAAGCAGGGCACGCCCGCCGCCGCCATGGCGTCCTTGATGCCCAGCACCAGCGGCAGTTCCGGGCCGGGCACCACGAGGTCGATCTTTTCGTCCAGCGCAAAGCGCACCAGCGCGGGCAGGTCGCCGTCGGAAATGGGCACGTTGGCGCCTTCCAGGGCGGTGCCGCCGTTGCCGGGCGCGATGAAGATGTCCTTGACGAGGGGGCTCTGGCGCAGCTTCCAGGCCAGGGCGTGTTCACGCCCGCCGGATCCGACGATGAGTATCCGCACTGTGGGCCTCCTGATGCGGCAAGGGGGTGGGCGCGGGGGCCGCGCGGCGGCAGGACGGGCCGGGGTTTTCCCCCGCCGTGATTCGTGGTAGCTCTCGGACGCGCCTTCGGATTGTATACAATCCGCCGACGCGCCGCGCCACGCCGGGCAGGGGCTGCCCGGGACGTCGCGTGGGCCTCAGATACAGGCTTTTGCGCCCGCGCACAACCCGCGCCCGCGCCTACTATTCCGCCGCTCCAGGAGTCCGCTTCCATGTCGCAGCACCGCTTCCTGCCCCATCTCGATCCCGAAACCCTGCATCGCGTGCAGACCGAGGGCCTGCGCTGGACCGTGCGCCACGCCTACGCCAACTGCCCGGCCTACAAGGCCAAGTTCGATGCGGCGGGCGTGCACCCCGACGACATCCGCACCCTGGACGACATCGTGCGCCTGCCCACCGCCAGCGTGGAAGACCTGCGCGAGGGCTACCCCCTGCCGCTGCTGTCCGTGCCGGAAAGCGACGTGGTGCGCATCCATGCCTCGTCGGGCACCACGGGCAAGCGCAAGATTCTCGCGTACACCCAGAACGACGTGGACACCTTTGCCCTGCAGATGGCCCGTTGCTACGAACTGGCGGGCCTTACCCGCGAGGACCGCGTGCAGATCGCCGTGGGCTACGGCCTGTGGACGGCGGGGGCCGGGTTCCAACTGGGGTCCGAGAAGTTCGGCGCGCTCACCGTGCCGGTGGGGCCGGGCAACCTGGAGATGCAGTTGCAACTGCTGGTGGACATGGGCGTGACCTGCCTGGGGTCCACGGCCTCCATGGCCCTGCTGATGGCCGAGGAAGTGGAGCGCAACGGCCTGCTGGACAAGGTGAAGCTGCGCAAGGTCATCTTTGGCGCGGAGACGCACAGCCCGCGCATGCGCGCCACCTTCGAGCAGAAGCTGGGCCTTGCGGGCAGCTACGACATCGCGGGCATGACCGAGATGTACGGCCCCGGCACCGGGCTGGAATGCGACGCGCGCGAAGGGCTGCACTACTGGGCGGATTTGTTCATCATCGAAATCCTGGACCCGGCCACCCTGCAACCCGTGGCCCCCGGCGAGGTGGGCGAGATGGTGGTCACCTCGCTGCGCAAGGAAGCGTCGCCCCTGATCCGCTACCGCACCCGCGACCTGACGCGCATGCTGCCCGGCCAGTGTTCGTGCGGGCGGTGCATCCCCCGGCACGACCACATCCTGGGCCGCTCGGACGACATGATCATCTTCCGGGGGGTGAACATCTACCCCGGCCAGATCGCCGACGTGCTGCACGAATTCCCGGTGCTGGGGTCCGAGTACCACATCCAGCTCACCCGCACCGATGGCCGCGACGCCATGCTGTTGCAGGTGGAACGGCTGGAGGGCGCCACCGCCGACGCCGACGCGGGCCTGGTGCGCCAGGTGGGCGACCGTCTGCACAAGAAGCTGATGGCCCGCGTGGCCGTGCAGGTGGTGGACCCCGGCGTGCTGCCGCGCTCGTTCGGCAAGTCCAAGCGGGTGACCGACATGCGCATGGCCGACGGGTAGGGTGCGGCGCGGAAGGCCAGAACCGGAACCGGGGATTCGGGGGGCGGGCCTGTCTGTCACGCGGCGTCGCCAGCCCTGACCATATCCAGAAACAGTTTCGACGCCTTGGAAAAGACCTGGTATTTTTTCCAGACCAGCGCGACATGCGACTCCAGCGGCGGGTCGAGCGGGCGAAAGCACAGCGTGCTTTCGCCCGTTGTGTTGATGATGTTGTCCAGCCCGAGGGCGTAGCCGACACCTGCCTCCACCAACAGGGAGGCGTTGAAGATCAGATTGAAGGTGGCGACCAGGTTCAAGTCTTCACGTCTGGTTTTCAGCCAGTCCGTCAGGTGTCCCTCCCTGAGCGCCCGATGCGAGCAGATCAGCGGCTGATTCCGGAGCGCTTCCGGCGTTATCGCGTCCAGCGCCGCCAGCGGGCTGTCCTTGCGCATGAGCACCCCCCAGACGTCCACGGACGGCAGGCGGAAGCAGTCGTATTTCGTCACGTCTGCCGGTTCGATGAACAGGCCGAAGTCCACCAGCCCCTTGTCCAGCCGTTCCGCGACCTCATCCGCGTTGCCGCTCGAAATGTGAAAGCGGACGTCCGGATACCGCAGCACGAGACTCCGGATCGATTTCGCCAGCGTCCCGAACGCATGGGTTTCGCCCGCTCCGATGTACACCGTCCCGCCCACGGCTTCCTCGCTGGCCGCGAGTTCTTCTTCCGTCTTGTGCATCAGTTCCACAATTTGTTCCGCCCGCTTGCGTAACAGCATGCCCTCTGTCGTGAGGGTTATGTTTCTTCTGCCCCTGTGAAAAAGCGTTACCCCAAGCTCCGCCTCAAGCTCCATGATCTGCCGGGAAAGCGTGGGCTGGGTGACATGCAGGGATTGGGCGGCTGCGGAAATGCTTTGCTCTCGCGCAACAGTCAGAAAATACCTCAATACTCTGAACTCCATGACACCCTCCTGAGCCTTTCAGGGAAACTGGTATGCCTTCAAGGCATTCCGAGTATTCAGTATAAGTATTTTACAGGGTGTGGCAGCCGCCCCATTATGCAGCAACGGGTAAGTCTTGCCCGGATGTTCACGCCGTCGCCGCGTTGGCGGCAGTGCCGATGCCGGACCTGTTGCGACGAACCGGCCAGGATTCCGGAACATTCCGCGTCAAGAAAGGCGGGGAAACGAAGCGACGCCAGGGCATCCGCGCTTGGCGCAAGCCCGGCGCACTCCACGAAGCATTTGCCAGCGACCCCGGTTTTCGCGTCGCGCGAAACGCCTCATGGTCAGCAACAATCAGGAAACGGAAAACATCATGAAAACAGGACGGCGCAAGTTCATGTTTTCGATGCTTGCCGCCGGAGCGGTGCTAGGCGGTTCGGCCCTGGCCGGGGCCTTGTTTCCCCGGAAGGCCGCAGCGGCTGCAACAGGGAGAAACAGGACAGTGATTCTCTACTATTCCTGGAGCGGCAACACCAAGACCATCGCCGCGCAGATTCACCGGAACGTCGGCGGCGACCTGATCGAACTGGAATTGGTCAGGCCCTATTCCTCCACCTACAACACCTGTGTCGAGGAGGCCAAGCGCGATCAGGCGAACCAGGCCAGGCCGGAATTGAAAACGCGGATCGCGGACTTCAAACAGTACGATACGGTGTTCATGGGCTATCCCAACTGGTGGGGGTCCTTTCCCATGCCCATCGCCACCCTGCTGGAGTCCTACGAATTCTCAGGAAAGACAATCCTGCCGTTTTGCAGCCACGGCGGCGGAGGTCTCGGCCGAAGCGTTGCGGACATCGCCAGGCTGGCTCCCCGCGCCGCCATCAAGGAAGCCCTGGCCGTGCACTATGGCGGCGGCGATTCGCTGCCCCGCGATATCGACGCATGGCTTCGGAAGAATGGCGTGGACGCATGAGCGGCATGGGCGCACGTAACCGGAATATACACCGAAAGGAGTGACGCATGAAGATGATGCTGTTCACCATTGCGGTCCTTGTCCTTGCAAGCGGTGCAGGAGTATTCGCCAGTCATGCGCGGGCGGCGGAGAACGGTACGCCGAAGCAGACCATTACGCGGTACGGCACCTTGCCCGCGTACAAGGGCCCGAGCCGGTTCTTTACCGGCGTCGCATGGGTGCAGCCGTTGTTCGAGCCCAAAGGCGACATCTGCCCGGTGGCCGGGGCGTATGTGACCTTTGAGCCGGGCGCACGCTCGCATTGGCATGACCACCCCGCCGGTCAGCACCTGGTCGTGACCGAGGGTATCGGCCGTACCGGCACCGAGGACGGAAAGGTCCACGAGGTCAGGGCGGGCGATGTCCTTTGGTGCCCGCCCGGCGTGAGGCACTGGCATGGGGCGGCGCCCAATACTTCCATGACGCACTTCTCCTTTGCCGGAACCCTGCCCGATGGAAAGAACACCAACTGGATGGAGCCGGTAACCGACACGCAATACAATGGTGGCGAATAAACCGGCAGCGATGGAAGGGGGAATCTGCGCCGTATCGCATTCCGGCGATACGTGCGTCAGCGAGACGCCCATCATCCCGCCCGTTCTGCCTCTCCCCCACGTTCTCCACATCCGGGCCACAGCCCAGGAGTTCCCATGGCGATGAAGATGCGCCTTATCCGAATGGCGGCGGCGATGATTCTGATTGCATGCGGCGTTGCCGCTGTGGAGGCTCAGACAATGAAGAGCGCACAGAAGAGCGCACTCGATGCGAAACAGCAATCCATGCTCACCATAGCGGCCTTCTCGGGCATGGGGGATATGGACAAACTGCCCAGCGCCCTTGCGCAAGGGCTTGATGCCGGGCTGACCATCAATGAAATCAAGGAAGTGCTGGTGCAGGTCTATGCATATGCGGGGTTTCCGCGCAGCCTGAACGCCATTGCCGGGTTTCAGGCCGTTCTGGAAGAGCGTCGTGAAAAGGGCATCAACGATATCGAGGGCAAGGCCGCAAGCCCGATGCCCGCTGACCGCACCAGCCTGGAATTCGGCACGGAAAACCAGACCAGGCTGTTCGGCCAGCCGATACGCGGCGGCATCTACGAGTTCGCGCCCGCCATCGACCATTTTCTGAAGGCCCACCTGTTCGGCGACATTTTCCAGCGCGATGTCCTGGACTGGAAACAGCGCCAACTGACGACCATCGGGATACTCTCGGGCATCAGCGGAGTTGAGCCCCAGTTGCAGGGGCATCTGGCGACCGGCTTGCGTCAGGGGCTGACGGTGGAGCAGCTCAGGGCCGCCGCAGCCGTGGTCGGAGACAGTCTCGGCAAGCAGTACGGCGACACCATGACCCGGCTGATCGACGGCGTGATCAAAAAACAGGAAACAGCAGGCCAACAGCCAGCCGGTTCAGCCCGGCAGTAAGCCGTGGCGCGCCGGGGGGGGGAACCGGGGCACGGCGCGCAGGGGCACGTCATTGGCATGCTGCTTGGGGGCACGCTCTTTTTTGGGTGTGCCCTTTTTTGCGTCCGCCGTGCTGCGGACCGTCGGCTTCCGGCGGTTTCTAGCTGAGTATCCGGCTGGTCCACACCTGCGCGTCGATGTTGCTGCGGGCCACGTCCATGGGCGAGAAGCCCAGTTTCGTCATCAGCGGCAGGGCTTCGTCCCAGGCTCCGCGTTCCAGCAGCACGGCCAGGTTCAGTTCGTCGCTCATGGGCGAAGGCTCGCCGGAAAGGGCGGCGCGGAAGTCCGCGTCCAGGGGCAGGTGGGCCAGCAGGACGGGCATGGCGATGCCCAGCAGCGCGTCCAGTTGCGACAGAAGGCCCAGCAGGAACATGGATTCCGGCGCGTGGGTGCAGGTGCGCACGAGCCCGCACAGCAGTTCCAGGAACCGCGCGCGGGTCACGGCGGTGCGCATGGCCTCGGTCGGGGCGGCGCTGCCCGCCGTGTCGGCCAGGGTGATCACCAGCAGCCACTTGCGCAACGTCTCGAAGCCCAGCAGCGAGGCCGCGTGCTGGACCGAGGTTACTTCCTTCAGCAGGGCGAACCACGCGGAGTTGATGTAGCGCAGCAGACGGTAGGTCAGGCCGGGGTCCACGGTGACGGCGCGCACCAGCTTGTGCGGGTCGGCCTCGCCGGTCAGCGACTGCATCAGGTGCAGGCGCGAGGTCTGGGCCGATGACAGGGTGCGTCCCGGCACGATGACCGGCCGGGCGAAGTGGTAGCCCTGGAACAGGGTGTACCCCAGCATGCGACACTGCCCGAACATGGCCGCGTTCTCCACCTTTTCCGCCAGCAGCACGGCGTGGTGGCGCTTGCGCAGGTTGGCCGTCAGCGCGGGCAGTTCCGTCGGGGGCACGCCCAGCACGTCCACCTTGATGATGTCCGCCAGCCCCAGCAGCGGCACGGCCTGGTCCTGCCCCACGAAGTCGTCCACGGCCAGCCGGTAGCCCGCCCGCTTCAGGGCATGCAGGGCCTCCACCAGTTCGGGCGTGGGCCGCACCGTTTCGAGGATTTCGGGGATGCACCGGCCGGGCGGCAGCACCTCTGCCGCGCCGGACAGCAGCAGACCTTCGGGAAAGTTGATCAGGAAGGGGGTGACGCCGGGAATGGTCTCGCTGGCGATGGCGTAGCCGTCGGCGATGACCGAGGCGGTGGCGGCGTCGGGGTCGTCGATGCACGCGGGGCCGCTGGGGCTGTCGCGGAACAGCAGTTCATGCCCCCACAACGCGCCCGAGGCGTCGAAGATGGTCTGCCGGGCGATGAAGATGGTGGGCGACTGGGGGGGATTCTGGGCCTGCATGGGTGCGGGCTCCGCCCCGCGTGGGCGCGGTGTGAGGATGGCGGCGAACCGGGCGCGCCGTCCGGTGGTTCGGTGTGATGTGGAGTTCTCCAGTATGACAGGTGCGGGGAAAGTGGACAAGGTGGCGATACCCCCAGAGCGGCGGGCAGGGAGCGCCGTCCCGTGGGGGTGCCCTGCGTGCGCCGGGGGGTGCCGCCGGAGTTCCCCGTGGGTGCGTTCTCCCCATGGCGCGAAACCGGAGGGGGAGTTGTTTTTTGCAGCGAGGACACGTAGATGCAAGGTGTCGCCGCACCGGCGACGCGCAGGGGAGGGGAGGAGGCACCGGTGCTCAAGAAGATCTCCACGCGGGATCTCAAACCCGGCATGTACGTGGTGGACATGGGCCTGTCCTGGCTCGAGAATCCGTATCTGTACAGCCAGGTGGGGCTCGTGGGCTCTGAAGGCGACGTGCTGCGCATCCAGCGCGAAGGCTTTCTGGAAGTCTTCGTGGACACGCGCCGCTCGCTGGGGGGCGACGGCACCGAGGGCCTGAGCGACGAAGAGGCCATTTCCGCCGAACTGGCGCGCGAACTGGACGACAACGACCCGCTCGCGCCCATCGTCCCGCTGGCCGAGGAAATGCCCCTGGCCCGCGCGCTGTACGACGATTCCGTGGGATTCGCGCGCAAGGCCATGGAGGCCATGCGCCAGGACGGCTTCGTGGACGTGCAGTCCGCCCAGCCCATGGTCGAGGGCATTCTCTCCAGCGTCACCCGCAACGCCAACGCGCTGCTGGGCCTTTCCAAGCTGCGCTCGGTGGACGAATACACCTACACCCACTGCATCAACGTGGCCGTGCTGGCCGTGGTCTTCGGGCGGCACCTGGGCTTCGGCGACATCACCCTGAGCCGGGTGGGCCTGGCCGGGCTGTTCCACGACCTCGGCAAGGCCCGCGTGCCCGACGCCATCCTGAACAGTCCGCGCCGCCTGACGCCCGCGGAATTCGGCGTCATGAAACGCCACCCCGAACTGGGGTGGGAGCAGGTGCGCGACAACCCCATGGTCTACGACGAAGTGCTGGCGGGCATGCTGGAGCACCACGAGAAGTACAACGGCCTCGGCTACCCGCGCGGCCTCAAAGGCGAGGAGATCAGCATCATCGCCCGCATCCTGGCCGTGGTGGACGTGTACGACGCCCTCACCAGCCGCCGGGTGTACAAGGCCGCCATGCTGCCGCACAAGGCGCTGGGCCTGATGTACGGCATGCGCGGGCAGGATTTCCACCCCGGCTTCGTGGAGCGGTTCATCCGGTGTCTCGGGATATACCCCGTGGGCAGCGTGGTGGAACTGAACACCGGCCAGCGCGGCGTGGTCAGCAAGGCCAACGCGTGCGAACCGCTGCTGCCGGAAGTGATCGTGGTGCGCGACCCCAAGGGCCGCCCGGCCGCGCACCGCAGGCTGGACCTTTCCGGCCAGACCGCCGTGAAGGTGGTGGCCTGTCTGGACCCGCGCGACGCGGGCATCGACCCCGGCCAGGTGCTGGGCGTGTCCTGACCGCCAGGCGGCCGATGGGCCGCCGCATGCACGCTGCGAAGAAAAAACAGGGGGCGCTCCATGCCGGAGCGCCCCCCTTTCGTGTGCGGAAAAAGCGCCGTGCCACTCAGGGGCGGTCTCCAAATGGAGACAGCCTCTACGGCATCAGCGGGGCCAGCATCAGCCCGGTTTCCACGGGCAGGCCGAACATCAGGTTGGCGTTGGCCACGGCCTGGCCCGAGGCGCCCCGGCACAGGTTGTCGATGGCGGAAAGAATGACCAGGCGGTTGGTGCGCGGGTCGGTGACCACGCCCACGTCGCAGAACATGGTGCCGCGCACATGGCGGGTTTCCGGCAGTTGCCCGGCGGGCAGCACGCGCACCCAGCGCGACCCTTTCCAGGTCTGTTCGAAGGCCGCCTGCACGTCCTGCGGGCTGACGGGCTTTGCCAGCTTCGCATAGATGGTGGCCAGGATGCCCCGGTTGACGGGCAGCAGGTGCGGGTTGAACGAAACCGTCATGGCAGTGCCCGCCACGGCCGACAGTTCCTGTTCGATTTCCGGGGTGTGGCGGTGCTTGCCGATGTTGTACGCCCGGAAGGTGTCGGACACCTCGCAGAACAGCGTGCCCACGGCGGCCTTGCGGCCCGCGCCGGTGGCCCCGGACTTGGCGTCGATGACGATGTCGCCGGTGTCCACCAGTCCGTGCTTCAGCGCCGCGTACAGCCCGAGGATTGTGGCCGTGGGGTAGCAGCCGGGGTTGGCCACGAGGCCCGCCTTCTTCACCTGCTCGCCGTACAGTTCCGGCAGGCCGTACACCGCCTGGGGCAGTTCGGCCCGGCGGGTGTGCGGCACCTTGTACCAGGCTTCGTACACGTCGGGGTCGCGCAGGCGGAAATCCGCCGAAAGGTCCACCACGCGCAGGCCGCGCTCGCGCAGGGTGGCCCCCATTTCCATGGCCGCCCCGTGGGGCACGGCCAGGAAGGCCACGTCGCAGTTGGTGGCCAGGTCGTCCGGGTCGGGCGCGGTCATGACCACGTCGCCGCCGGGCAGCCCGCGCAGAAAGGGATAGATGTCGGACAGGGGGCGGCCCGCCTCGGTGCGCGAGGTGGCGCGCACGAGGCGCATGTCCGGATGCCCCGCCAGCAGGCGGGTAAGTTCCATGCCCGTGTAGCCGGTAACGCCCACGAGCCCGGCGCGGATGGTGGTCATGCCGTGGTCCTTGCGCTGTTTGATCTGTTTGGACTGTGTGACCTGGCGGTTACTTCCTGTGCACCACGTACTTCATGCGCAGTTCGTACAGCACGCCCTCCAGCAGGCGCGCCTCGTCCGCGTCGGCGCAGCCGCGCGTCTTTTCCTGGAGCATGGTCAGCACGTCGATGGTGTGCTTGGCCATCAGCAGGTTTTCGCTGGTGCGCCCGGTGTCGGGGTCGGGCACTTCGCCCAGTTGCACCAGCGCCGACGAGGCCAGCGACAGGATGAAGGTGGAAAAGGTCACCTGCGGCATCTGGGGTGCATCCTGGGTCGCATCGCGGGTCGCATCGTGGGGAGCGTCCTGCGCGCCGCCCTTGTCTTCACCCTTGTCTCCACCCTTGCCTGAGGCAGCCGCGCAGCCGCAGCCGGTGCGTTCGTTGTCGGCCATGTCCTGATCCTTGCGGTTAGATTTCGGTTCCCGGCGTAACCGCCAGCCCGGCCTGGTAGGCGGCCAGCGCCTGTTCCAGCACGTCGCGCGCGCCGATGTACCCGCCGCAGGCCCGGAAGCCCTCGGCCAGGGCGTGCAGCCCGGCGGCCAGGTCCCCCCAGTCCAGCCAGCCCATATGGCCCACGCGGATGATGCGTTCCTTCAGGTGGTCCTGCCCGGCGGCCATGATCACGCCGAAGCGTTCCGCGGCCACGCGCAGCACGCCGGTGGCGGGCACGCCCTCGGGCAGCAGCACGCTGGTCAGGCCCCATGTGTAGCCTTCCTTCACCAACGGCTCAAGGCCCATGGCCGTCACCCCGCGCCGGGCCATCTGCGTCAGCGCCCACTGCTTGCGGTACACGGTGTCCAGCCCGGCCTCCAGGAACATGTCCAGGCTTTCGTTGAGCCCGATGACAAGGCTGACCGGCGTGGTGAACAGGGTCTGCTGCTTTTCCAGGTTGGCCAGCTCGCCCCGGAAGTTGAAATAGAAGCACGAGGGCGGCACGGTGTCCGCCTTGCGCCAGGCCCGCTCGGACAGCGCGATGAGCGCGAGGCCCGGCGGCAGCATCAGCCCCTTCTGCGAGCCGGTGAGCAGGCAGTCGATGCCCCATTGGTCCATGGGGCAGGGCGAGATGCTCACGGCGGAGATGCCGTCCACCACCAGCAGGGTGTCGCGCCCGGCGGTAAGTCTGGCTATCTCGCGCACCGGGTGCAGGGTGCCGGTGGAGGTTTCCGACGACTGCACCAGCACGCCCGCGGCGTCGGGGTGTTCGTTCAGGGCGGCTTCCACTTCCGCCGGGGTGACCGGGCGGCCCCAGTCCACCACCACGGACACCACGTCCAGGCCGCGCACGGCGGCGATTTCGCGCCAGCGCTGGCCGAACTTGCCGCCCTCGACCACGATGACCTTCTCGCCGGGCCTGAACAGGCCGTGCACGGCGGCGGTCATGACGCCCGAGCCGGAACAGGCCATGGGTAGCACCGGCCGGGACGTGCCGAACAGCGTGCGCAGCTTGGGCTGCACCGCCGCCATGATGGCCTTGAAGGCGGGTTTGCGGTGGTGGATCATGTCCTGGGCCATGGCCAGCCGCACCCGTTCGGGAATGGGGGTGGGGCCGGGGGTGAGCAGGCGGGGCTTGTCGAGCATGCCGCGATGTCTCCGGTTCAGGCGCGGAATATCCGCGCGGTGAAGGATTTCAGGTAGTCGGTCTCGGCCATGGCCGGGTGTACCGGATGGTCCGCGCCCTGGTGCCCCTGGGCGATGATCTGGGCCTGCATCTTGCGTTTCGCCGCGGCATGGGTGAGCACGCGGCGCAATTCTTCCCTGTCGAGGTGTTGCGAGCAGGAACAGGTGACGAATACACCCCCATCGGCCACCAGGTCGAGTGCCAGTTCGTTGGCCCGCTGGTAGGCCGTCAGGCCCTGCTTGGCGTCCTTCTTGCGCTTGATGAACGCGGGCGGGTCCAGGCACACCAGCCCGAACCTGCGGCCCTCGCGCCGCAGTTCCGCCATGGCCTCGAAGGCGTCGCCCTCGATGCCGTCCGCGTCGTCCACACCGCCCACGCCGTTGATCCCGTACGCGCGCCCGTTGGCCTTGACGTTCTCCACCGCCAGTTCGACGGCCGGAAGGGACGCGTCCACCAGCGTCACCGAGGCCGCGCCCGCGCGCGCCGCCGTGGCCCCGAAGCTGCCCACGTAGCAGAACACGTCCAGCACGTCCCGCCCCTTGGCGAAGCGGGCGGCAAAGGCCCGGTTGTCCCGCTGGTCGTAGAACCACCCGGTCTTCTGCCCGGCGGTGAGCGGCACCGTGAAGGCGCAGCCGTTCTCGGAAATCTCCGTCGTGTCGGGGACGGACCCGTAGGCCACGCGCACCTCGCGCGCCAGCCCTTCCAGTTCGCGCGAGGCCGTGTCGTTGCGCAGCAGTACCCCGGTGGCCCCGGTGGCCTCCACCAGCGCCGCCACCACCGCGTCCGTCTGCGCATCCATGCCCGCCGTGGTGATCTGGGCCACCAGCGTGTCGCCGTAGCGGTCCACCACCAGCCCGGGCAGCATGTCGCCCTCGCCGAAGCACAGCCGGTAGTGCGGCGTGTCGAACAGCGCCTGCCGCAAGGCCAGGGCGCGGTCCACCCGGTTCCTGATCAGGTCCGCGTTCAGCGGGTCGTTCTCGCGGCGGCTCACCAGCCGGGCGCAGATCAGCGAGGCCGGGTTCACGTAGGCTGTGCCCAGGTACCGGCCCCCGTCGTCCATGACCAGCGCGGCCTCGCCCGGCGCAAAGTCCTTGAGCGGCGTGCGCTGCACGTCCACCTCGTTGCTGAACACCCACAGGTGCCCCACGCGCAGTCGGCGCTCTTCCCCGCGTTTCAGGATCAGTGTCTTCATGCGGTCCTTCGATGGGAATACGAAAAGCGTTGCGGGGGTAATGTCTCCTTTCAAGGAGAGACGAGTTTACTTTTTGGATAGAAATTGCAGAATCTTAGCAGAGAGCATTGATGGGTTTTTGAGTTCACACTCCCATATAATCAGAACAGACCAGCCGAGTTGGATTAACTTAGCTTGATTGTCTACGTCTCGGTGCTGATTGCGAGCAATCTTTGATAACCAATAGGTGGTGTTTGTGCTCGGCACACGGGCTCCGCGCGGACAGTTGTGTCCATGCCAGAAGCAACCATGTACGAATATCGCCTTGCGTTGTCCGACGAAAACCACGTCGGGTTTTCCAGGTAAGTCCTTACGATGCAGTCGATAGCTGGTGAAGCCAAGGCAGCGCAATAGTTTACGAACAGCAAGTTCTGGCGTGGTGTCGCACGAATGCACAGCACGCATGGTGCGGCTGCGCTGCTCCGCAGGCGATTCTTTAGGCCCGGCGGATTGCGGTGGCGTCCGATTCGCGTTGTGTCTCGCCATCACGCACCACCCGTGTCTTTCGCACGGTGTCCGAGCCCTGGTGAGCGACTTCAAAGTCCACGTAGTTAACTTCGTCATCGCGGCCATTGAAGCAGTCGTGGAACGCCTTGAGCAATTGTACGTTCTCAAGGCGCTGAGGGGTAGGGTGCGGGTTATTGCGAGGGCTCGGGATTGTCTCCGGAAGCACATAGATGCACGGTGGCGGTAAAACGAATGGTCCAACCCGTACCTGACGATTGGAATCGTTTGCAATTTTTGGACATATTCTACCTACCGTGCCGCATACCATATCCCATATTACGATCCCATCCACGCGTTGTTCGCGAAAGATAATTTCAGCGCTCAATCGCGTGTGTATACCGGACCATGCGTTATGTTGAGGATCAGCCCCAGGGTTGGTGCAGACGCTCCAAATAACGAACTCTTGTGCATGTGGTGGTCGTTCGAAGATGTTAGTATTGTTGCCATCGAGGCAACCTTTGAGTTCGATTATCGCGGTGCGTCCAGAGGTTAGTTGCACAACATAGTCATGTCGATTGGCCTCTCCAGCTGAATCCCAATCTGCAATATAGCCACAATCTTGCATGTAATTAAGTATATGCTGAACGAACTCGCGTTTTTCTCGCATTGTGGCGGAGAATTGACCTCGCACACGCTCAATGGCGCCTCGGAATAATCCGCTATTGTAAAATTCTTGTTCACTCAGGCCATGTGTCCCAAGTTTGTGGGCTTCGGTTTTGAGTTGTTCGGCGTATTCTTCAATCATTTTGCGCAGCGTACGATTTTGTTCGCAGGGGATGATACTCATGCTGCCTCTCGCGCAAGATTTCTGGGCATAGCCAGCAACGGTCCAAAGATATTATCTGCAATATGTTTGACGACAGGTACAGCTACACCATCTCCCGTGAGGTGGTATGCCTCGTTGTAGTTGTCTGGCAAGACATAATGGTCAGGCAAGCCCATGAGCCTTGCGGTTTCCTTACTGGAAATAAGGCGCGAACGGACGTTGTCCCCGTCAATCACTATGATGAGTTGTCGGCTTGATCCGCCAGCAGGCGTTCGTAAACACCCCGCGATATCATCAAAGCGAACTTCCGCGCGTTGCACCTTGTAGCCGTTTTCATCACGGCGCGTGCGTTTATAGACGGTGCCAACAAGTCGCCGACCAGTTTCTTTTGAGAGTTTTTTGGCATTCTCAACTTTCATACGGTTTACTTCACTCATCATGGCGAGGAGGCGTCGAGTTTCTGCGGTTGTGTGCCACGTTACACTTGTGGGATTTTCCTCGACCAAATCGGCAAGTGTAGTCGTGCGAGGTCTCGGTGTCGGCATGTCCCACCATATCCAGCCTTGCCGCACTTCAGCAGGAAGTTTCTCATGGGCTTCCCATAAGGGACGAGTATGCCACAATGGAGAAGGACCTTGACGCAGTGTATTTTGGGGAATTTGTAAATCTTGGCGAACACCTATGATAAATAAGCGGGGGCGTGACTGTGGTACGAACATGGAGGCGTTGATCTGCATTGCGCCAAAGCGATAGCCTGCCTGGTGGAATGCAGCACAAATCGCTATGAAATCTTTTCCGCTATGTGAATGTAGTGTTCCTATAACATTCTCTAGAGCGATAATTTCAGGTGCGCGATTCGTTGTTATAAGATTCTCAATCAATTTCCAGAATGGCCAGAACGTTCCGGAACGGTCACCGCTGAGGCCAGCACCTGCGCCAGCAAGGGATAAATCCTGACATGGGAAAGACCCCCAGATAAGGTTTGCGTGCCCGGGAAGGTTTTCTGGATTCACATTGCGTACATCACTAGTTAACAACTCGCCATCGCCCCAATTACGCCTGTAGGTGGCGCTTTTTTTATGGTCGAAGTCATTAGCGAATAAGCATTCCCATTTTTCCCCTAACCCGGCGCGAACCATGCCGCCGCCTGCAAAAAACTCATAGAAGTACATCTTGGCTATTTTGTTTATAATGTCCTGCGAGTTCTCTGTTGTGTGCCCATGCTGGCATGTCTGCATCCGGTGGGATGGGCCGTCTAGTGGGTACAGGGAATCGAGGCTCATACTAACACTCCAATAAGATTGACATGGACTGGACGAATATCAGTATTCCTACGAATGGCTGAATGCATTAAGCGACAAGGATTGTGACGAGTTAATTGGGTTGATTCACTCGAAAGTTTTGTACCACACTACGCTGAAAGAGCAGGAAATGCCAGTGGGAGGCGCACGTCAGGACGGGGAGCTATTTTTTAGTGGGCCACTCCCCAGTTCTCGCCCTGCCCCCAGTCGACCGCCAGCGGAACATCCAGCGCGACGCCGCCGGGGCGCACGCCGGACATGATGGCGGCCAGGCGTTGTCCTGCTGCTGCGGCGTTGTCCTGCGGCACTTCCAGCAGCAGTTCGTCGTGCACTTGCAGGATGAGCCGGGCGTTCAGGGCGCGCAGGTCCGGGTCGGCGTGGGCGGCCAGCATGGCCAGCTTGATGATGTCGGCGGCGCTGCCCTGGATCAGGGTGTTGATGGCCTGGCGGCGGGCCTGCGACTTCAGCTGGGTGTTCTCGGAATGGATTTCCGGCAGCAGGCGGCGGCGTCCGGCCATGGTGGTCACGTAGCCCTGTTCGCGGGCGGATGCTTCGGCCGCGTCGTAGAATTCGCGCAGCTTCTGGAGCTTGCTGAAGTACCGTTCGATGAACGCCTTGGCCTCGGTGAGCGGGATGCGCAGTTCCTGGGCCAGCTTCTGCGGCCCCATGCCGTAGATGAGCCCGAAGTTGATGGTCTTGGCGTTGCGGCGCTGGTCGGTGGACACCTGGTCCTGCGCCACGTCGTACAGCAGGCTGGCGGTGCGGCTGTGGATGTCCGCCCCCTCGCGGAAGGCGGCCAGCAGCGTGGGGTCTTGCGACATGTGGGCCAGCACGCGCAGTTCCACCTGCGAATAGTCGGCGGAGACCAGGCGCAGGCCCGGCGCGGCGGTGAAGCAGGTGCGCATGCGGCGGCCAAGGTCGCCCCGCACGGGAATATTCTGCAAGTTCGGGTTGCTGGACGACAGCCGCCCGGTGGCCGTGGCCAACTGGTTGAAGGTGGTGTGGATGCGCCCGGCCGCATCCACCAGGCGCGGCAGCGGTTCGAGGTAGGTGGAGCGCAGCTTTTCCAGCTTGCGGAATTCCAGGATGGCGTCCACCACCGGGTGGCGTCCGGACAGCTTTTCCAGCACGTCCTGCGCGGTGGAGGTCTGGCCGCCCTTGGTCTTGCCGCCCGTGGGCAGCCCCAGCGTGCCGAACAGCAGTTCGGCCAGCTGTTGCGAGGAGCGGATGTTGAACTCGCCCCCGGCGGCCTTGTAGACGTCGCGCGTCAGGCGGTCCAGTTCGGCCTGCACCTCGCGCAGGAAGGCGGCGAAGGCGTTGAGGTCCACGGCGATGCCCGTGGCCTCCATGTCCGCCAGCACGGGGATCAGCGGCATTTCCAGCGTGCGCATCAGGCGTGACAATTGCGCCCCGGCCAGGCGGCCGGACAGCGCGCCCGCCATTTCCAGCGCCAGCAGACCGGGGTTGCCGGACGAGCGCTCCAGTTCGTCGCCCCAGCGGGCGGCCAGGCGCGGCCAGGAGTAGTCGCGCTCTTCCGGGTTCAGCAGGTAGGCGGCAAGGCCCAGGTCGAACCAGCGGGCCGGGTCGATGTCGCCCCACGCCGGGTCGGTGCGCAGCAGGTGCTTCACGTCGGGCGCGGCGATCTGGGCGGATTTGGACAGATGGCGGGCCAGCGCGGCCACCGGGCCGGAGTAGCGGCTTTCGCAGTCTCCGGCGGCCACGGCGTAGGCGATGACGTTGCCGTTGTCGAACAGCGGCACCACGGCGGCGGCCACGCCCTCGCAGTCGGGCAGCTTGCCGGGGTCGGCGCAGGTGTTCACCGGGTCGGCCCGGCGGCCCTCGTCGCCGAACAGGCTGGCCTGCACCTGCGAAGTGGAGCGCGGGGTAGAGGCGACGCTGCCGTTCTCGATCATGCCGGACAGTTCGCGGGTCAGCTGGCGCAGTTCGAACTCGCGCAGCACGGCCCCGGCCTCGGCCGGGTCCAGCGGGTGCACGGCCAGGTCGGGCAGGGTCACTTCCGGGCAGGCGTCGGTGGTCAGGGTGGTCAGCCGCCGGTACAGGAACATGGTGTCCAGGTGCGGCTCGAACTTGGCGCGCAGCTTTTCGGGCAGTTCGCCCACGCGGTCGCGGATGTCCTCCAGCGAGGCGAAGTCCTTGAATATCTTTTCCGCCGTCTTGGGTCCTACTCCGGGGATGCCGGGAATGTTGTCCGACGAATCGCCGATGACCGCCTGAAAGTCGGGCCAGCGGGCGGGCTCCAGGCCCGTTTCCGCCGTGAAGTCGCGGAGCGTGACCAGCTTTTCTTCCTTGGCCGCCGGGTCCCACAATACCACGTTGTCGTGCAGGCACTGCTTGAGGTCCTTGTCCGTGCCCACGATGACCACGGGCCGCTCGGCGCGGTGGCGCGCCGCCAGCGAGGCGATGCAGTCGTCGGCCTCGCACCCGTCGGAGACAACAAGCGGGAGGCCAAGCGCCTTCACCATGCGCTTGATGGGGTCCAGTTGCTGCACCAGCGGTTCCGGCGTCACGGCGCGCTGCATCTTGTACGGCGGGAACAGCTCGTGCCGGAAGGTCGGCCCCTTGCCGTCCAGCACGAAGCAGAAGTTGGACGGACGTTCCTCGCGCAGGATGCGCAGCAGGATGCGGGTGACGATGAACAGCGCGTTGGTGGGAAACCCGTCGGAGCGCTGCATGTTCTGGTAGGCGTAGAAGCCCCGGAAGATGAAGGCCGAGCCGTCCATGAGCCACAGGGGCTCGCCGCGAAGGCCGAGGCGTTGGGTGAGCGACATGCTGGTTCCGGTTGGCGGTTGGATGTGGCGGGATGGGTGCGGGCCGGGCGACCCGCGCACAAGGTATACGTCAGGCCGCGCCCGAAGCAAAGCCGTGCGCGCGGGCATGGACTGGCGGGGATGGAAGGCGGCGGGGCGGAGGTGGCCGGGGCCGGGCGGGGGCCGTTACAGCGGTTTCACCCGTTCCCACACGTTCCTGCGCCAGCGGTTCAGCGGGCGGCAGCAACCCTGGCCCACCCGCAGCACGGCGGCAACCTGCGCGTCGGCCATGACCAGGCGGCAGCGGTAGCGCGCCCCGTCCCAGAACAGGCCGGGGCAGCGGCGGTGGCGGCCGTATGCCTCGCGGCCGGGCGGGCACTGCGCCTTGGCGCAGCAGAAGCCGCAGCCCACGCAGGGACGTTGCAGGAACAGCAGGGCGAACACGGCGCACCCTCCTCCCCGTGCGGTAGGGACGGGGATGCTTTACCCATACCCCGGCCCGCGCGGGTTGTCAGCAGGCGTGGCGGTGCCGGGCCGGTTCCGCCCGTTTTTGATGCAGCTATTCACAACATGCTGTCATTTTAGATAGTTCATCTGTGTATCGCCTGCCCTCCCGCTATTTTTTCCGTCACGTTTCCTCCGTTTATCGTCCCCGCGATAGAACCCCCCGGCCTCTCCGCGCTACTCCCGTGGCTCATGATGCGCGCCCCGCGTCCGTCCTTCTCCGGTGGACGCGCGGGCGGCGGGCACACTCGACAACGCAACCACTTCAACCAGCAAGGGAGGCCGGGAATGGCGGATACGAACAAGACGGGCGCGGCGGCGGGCGCGGCCCCGGCAAATGGCACGGCGGACGCCGAAATGGTCTGTTCCCCGTTCCTCATGGGCATCCGGGCGGTGCTGGGCGAGCGCACCCCCGCCAACATGATCCTGTGGGCGCTGACCGCCGTGCTGCTGCTGGCGCTGGTCAAGGAATCGGTGGCTCCCTCGTGGACCGTGGCCTGGAGCCACCCCAGCTGGGGCACCGTCAACGTGGTGCCGGTGCTGGGCATTGGCGTGGGCATGGTGGCCGGGTTCCTGGGCGATATGGTGGGGGCGTTCATCAGCCTGTTCTCCGTACCCCTGTACACCCTGTGGCTGGGCCTGCCGGTCAAGGTGGCCCTGGGCACCAACAGCCTGGCCTCCGCCGTCATCGGCCTGATGGCGGCCATGGTGTCCGCTCTACGCGGGCGGTGAATGGAACGGCGTGCCCTACCGCACCAACATCCTGTACCCGGCCTTCGGCAACTTCTTCATCGCCGCGCTCACCGGCATCATCGGCGTGGGTGGCGGCTTCCTGTTCACCCCCATGCTGCACGCGGCCTTCGGCCTGCCCATGATGGTGGCCGTGGGCACCGGCAATTTCGTGAAGGTGGCCAACATCGGTTCGCAGTTCATCGTGCGCGGCGTGGCCGACACCGTGATCTACCAACTGGCCGTGTTCGCCATGCTGGGCGGCTACTGCGGGGCCAACTTCGGGCGGCGTCTGGGCTGCGACGTGGGCACCCGCCTTGCCAAGCTGCTGGTGTACATGGCCTATGAAGTGCTGGGCGACGAGGCTGCCTGGCACGAGCCCGCCGTGATCCCCGTGCGCCTGACCCAGGAGCAGATGGCCGCCATGACCGGCTCGTGCCAGCAGACCGTCAGCGACTTCCTGCGCGAGATGCAGGACGAAGGGCTGGTGCGGGTGACCCGGCGCGAGGTGGTGGTGCTGCATCCGTTGCGGCTGCTGGAGCGCGCGGAGTTGTAGGGGGGTACCGGCCTTTCCCGTGTCCTCCCCCGCAGCACGGCATGAGACACCGCAACGTCGCCGTGCCGCTGTTGCTTCGGCGGACACCGCATGCTAGCACCGCGCCATGAGTACCCCTGTACGTTCCCGACGCCGTTCCGCCCGGCCGGTGCTGCGCCGCGCCGCGTCGCGGCTGGCCGCGCCCTGCGGCGGCTGCCCCAGCGCGTCCAACCGCGCCGATGCCGCCCCGGTCATCCCAGCCGGGGAGGACGCCCCCGTGCAGCCCCGCGCCCCTCAGCCCTCCTCCATGCCCCCCGTCCCGTCGGCTGGCGGCCACGCCGCGCCCACGCGGGTCTGGCTGGCCTTGCTGGCCGTGGTGGCCGTGGGCATCGGCTGGCTGCTGGCCCGGCCGTTCATCCACACCCTGGCCGTGGCCATCGTGGTGGCGGCGCTGGCCGCTCCGTTGCAGGAACGCATCGCCCGCCGGGTGCGCCAGCGCGACCTGGCGGCGGCGTCCACCATCCTTACCCTGTTGCTGGGTGTGGCCGCGCCACTGGCCGTGTTCGTGGCCGCGCTGATTCCCCAGGCCCGCGCCCTGGCCCGCGCGGCCATGGCCTTTTACGCGGCGTCCGGTAACGGTGCGGGCAATGCCCCGGCCGACGCCGCCCCAGCCGCTGGTGTGGCCGCCGGGGGCGCCGCCTCTGCGGCGGGTTCCCTGCCCGCCCCGGTGGAACTGGGGCTGGCCCGGCTGCACGAGCTTTCGGTGTGGGTCACCCAGACCCTGGCCGACTTCGGCATCGACGCCTCGGAGTTCATCGACTTCGACCCGGCCAGCCTGCGCGGCACCCTGCTGGGCGCGGCCCGCCAGGCCGGGGAGGCCGTGCTGCACGGGATCACCGCCGGGGTGGGCAACGCGGTGTACCTGTTCGGCCATTTTCTGCTCATGCTGTTCATCCTGTACTTCCTGCTGCGCGACGGGCGGCAGATGATGGCCTTTGTCAAGCGCGTCTCGCCGCTGGCCCACGCCCAGGAGGACCGCCTGCTGTCGGCCCTGCGCGGCGTGGCCCGCTCGGTGTTCATGGGCGGGGTGCTGGTGGCCGTGTTCCAGGGGGTCATCGGCGCGGTGGGCTTTGCCCTGGTGGGCCTGCCCGCGCTGTTCTGGGGCTTCGCCATGTCCTTCGCGGCCATGATCCCCGTGGTGGGCACGGCGCTGATCTGGGCCCCGGCCACGGCCTACCTGTACCTGTCGGGCGAGACGTGGCGGGCGGTGTTCCTGCTGGGGTGGTGCGCGGTGCTGGTCTCCAGTTCCGACGGCCTGCTGAGGGCGTGGTTCATGAAGGAAGGCGCGGGCATTCCCATGGTCTACCTGTTCCTGGCCATCCTGGGCGGGCTGAACATGTTCGGCATCCTGGGCCTGTTGTACGGCCCGCTGCTGCTCACCTTCGCCATGGTGGCCCTGACCATGTACGCCGAGGTGGCGGCCGAGATGGCCCCCAAGGACGGCGGGCCAATTCGGTAAGCCCGGTAAGCCCGCCCGGCTCCGCCTGCCGACGGCGTTTGCCCCAACGAAAAACGCCCCGCACCTTTCCGGCGCGGGGCGTTCGTCGTTCGTGCGGGCGCAGGCCGCCGCGCCGTTATTCCACGGTCACGCTCTTGGCGAGGTTGCGCGGCTGGTCCACGTCCTTGCCCAGGTAGTCGGCCGCCTCGTAGCTGAACAATTGCACGGCGGGCAGCACCAGGAAGGCGGCCATGGGGCCCCAGGCGTCGGGGATGGACCAGGGGTGGTCCACCTTCAGTTCCACGCCGGGGTTGGTCAGGGCGATGATCTTGCCGCGCCGGGCCTGCACTTCCTCGATGTTGGACTTCACCTTGGGGAACAGCTCGTCGTTGAGCGCCAGGGCGAAGGTGGGGAAGTCCGGGTCGATGAGCGCGATGGGGCCGTGCTTCATCTCGCCCGAGGCGTAGCCCTCGGCGTGGATGTACGAGATTTCCTTCAGCTTCAGCGCGCCTTCCAGGGCCAGCGGGAAGCAGTGGCCGCGCCCCAGGTAGAAGAAGCTCTTGGCCTTGGAGTAGGTGCGGGCCAGCGCCTGCGCCTCGTCGCGCATGGCGGGCAGCACGGTTTCCAGTTGGCCGGGCAGCTTCCTGAGGGTTTGCAGCACGTTGGCGCGCACGGTGTCGGACAGCGCGCCGGTGTTGCGGCCCCAGTGCAGGGCCATCAGGGTCAGCAGCACCATCTGGCTGCACATGGCCTTGGTGGAGGCCACGCTGATTTCCGGCCCGGCCTGGGTGTAGATGACCGCGTCCGCCTCGCGCGCGATGGACGAGCCCACCACGTTGCACAGGCCCGCCACCTTCACCCCGTGCTCCCGCGCGATGCGCAGGGCGGCCAGGGTGTCCGCCGTCTCGCCGGACTGGCTGATGACCAGCACCATGTCCGCCGGGTCCAGGATGATGTCGCGGTAGCGGAATTCCGAGGCGATTTCCACGTTCACCGGCACGCGGGCCCAGCTTTCCAGCAGGTGCTTGCCCCACATGCCCGCGTGGTACGAGGTGCCGCAGGCCACGATGTGCAGCCGCTTGGGCACCGGCAGCGTGGCCAGTTCCGGCAGGGTCACTTCCATGCGGTTCCAGTCCACGCGCCCGGCCAGGCAGTCGGTGATGACCTTGGGCTGCTCGAAGATTTCCTTGAGCATGAAGTGCTTGTAGCCGCCCTTCTGGGCCGCCTGCATGTCCCACTGGATGTGGTTGACGGCCTTGTCCACCGCCGACAGGTCGGCGATGCGCATGACCTTCCACGAATTGGCGTCGATGCGCACCAGTTCGCCGTCCTCCAGGAACACCACGTCGCGGGTGTAGGGCAGGAAGGCGGGGATGTCGGAGGCCACGAAGTTCTCGCCGGTGCCCACGCCCAGGATCAGCGGGGCGGACAGGCGCGCGGCGTAGAGCACTTCCGGCTCTTCCGGCGTGGTCAGGGCCACGGCGTAGGCCCCGTGGGCCTGGCGCAGCGCCCAGGCAAAGGCGTCGAGCATGGTGGCGGTGTGCTTGCGGCCCTCGGAAATGAGGTTGGCCAGCACCTCGGTGTCGGTTTCGGAATGGAACACGTAGCCCTTGGCCGCAAGGTCGGCCTTCAGTTCCGCGTAGTTCTCGATGATGCCGTTGTGCACGATGGCGAGGCTGCCGTCGTTGGATTTGTGCGGGTGGGCGTTGCGCTCCACGGGAATGCCGTGGGTGGCCCAGCGGGTGTGCCCCATGCCCGTGGTGGCCACGGTGTTGGGGCACGAGGCCAGCTTTTCGTCAAGGGCGGACAGCTTGCCCTCGGCGCGCACGGTGATGAGCTCGCGGTTCTGGACGAAGGCGACCCCCGCCGAGTCGTAGCCCCGGTATTCGAGGCGGCGCAGTCCTTCTATGATGAGGGGAACGGCGGGACGATGACCGGCGTATCCGATGATGCCGCACATAGGTGGTGTGCTCCTTGGGAGAGGCGCGGCGGACGCCGCGCGGCGGCGGCCGGGGTGGCCGCCGGAAGGTGTGGGCGAGGGCGGCGGCGCATGCCGCCCGAACGATTCCTCGCGGTGTGGCATGTATCAGGTTTGCGGCACGGTTCGCAACTGGCGGGGGGAGGGGCAGGCGCAGAGGGAAGGGCGGAAGGGCAGGATGGGGGTGGCTTCTTACGAAGGCAATCCTGCCCTTTTGCTCTACCTGGGTTTCGCAAGCGGATTTGTTGGCTGTCGGAAAGCGCAATAGGAATGGAAAGGTGTCAACAAGTCTCCGCATCCGCTAGTGGACCTCGACTCCTATTACACCTTTCCCGTAGCGGCTGTCTGGAATGCACCCGGCCAGCCGCCGTGTTTCTCGATGACCTCATCGATGTCTTTCATCAGGCGGATGGTCTCGGAGAGGGTGACGACGATTTTCTGGTAGTGGGCGATTTCGTCTGTCGACAACGACCGCCCTTTGCGGTCCTTTAGCCATTTGTAGCAGACTTGGTAGCCGCCGATATGGAAGTTCCACACCTCTTCGCGAACGCCCTTGAAGCCGATGGTCTGTTTTTTATCCAGCCAGACGGTGTTGTTGGACCAGGAGGCTTTCTCGACCTCGGGGTTACGACTGCCGCAGTACTCGGTTATGAGATGGTCGAGTCTGGGGGATTCGAGGAGGTGCAACGCGACGAGTTCACCACCGAGTTTGGCCAAAGCGCGAAACAGTTCAAGGCTACTAGGCAACGGCAGGCGCGGAAAATCAATCTTTAGGAACTCCGCGTAGCGACTTCTGTAGCTAGGGCTGTAAAACACTGCGTAAGTAAAGTTGAAAATATCTGGTGGCGTTACTCCCTCTGGCAAGCCGTGCGTGCCTCGTTGTGAAACCTTCAGGGCCATTGCTAGTGCTTTAAGAAAATCGGAACCAAGATTGGGGCGTGGGGCGTCGCAAGAAAGGGATAGAATATCATTCCTTGAAGATAGATAAAGGGGGGCTTGATAGTTTGTTGTCTTACTAGATAGTAAACCGTGTTCAGTCATAAACCGAGTTGCCAGGAAGTGAGAGTAATTAACTGCAAGCTCTTCACGACGATTGAAGCATAATGCCAAATTTTTACATTCCAGCATGTGCTTCATCACATTGCTGCATGGGGAAGCGTAAAAACCGCGAGAAGTTCCTGTGTAGTATGTAAAACGAAAGTCAAATGGGCGATATAAAATTCTGTAAATGAGGCTTTTGGTTGGGCCTGATGCACGAACATCACGTTGAGCCGTTGTAACCCGCCAATCACGAGCATCCTTGCCTAAACCAAACTCTGCCCGCGCTTGTTCTTCGTTGAGAGAAACGAAACGCTCAACAATTTTCCATATATCACCAGCTGTTGCTTGGATTGTAAGAGAGTCTCTCGCAGTAACAAAGCCAACGGTATTAAGCGGGAAAATATCTGGGATGCGCCATCCTTTGTCATACTCATTACGACTTTTAGTTTCGTGCGGCTTGAAGAAATAATATGGTGAATCAGGAATAAGGGGTGCGAAGGTAGTCATCGATATCGAGTGGTCGGCAAGTTTTTGGTATTTCTTTTCGCGCCTCCCCCAAAGCTCGGAGTGTAACACTTTACACTGGTCACTTCCGCATGAGGCCAGACAAATCGTGACGCCCTGCCGAATATCAAATACGTTTTCATCTCCTGTCCCGTCAGGGCAGCGCTCTTTCTTGTTCGTGTTGCCATGCAAGTCGATTATGAACAGACGCGAAAAGGAGTTCTGAAGACTCTGGCGCATTCCTCGAAAAGTTGGGTTATCAAGATAGCCGTGGTTGGTTATGTAGCCAAGTATTCCAGCGCCTGTGGTGTCCAACGTAATCTGTGCTTGGCGAATAAATTTCACATAATCGTCTTGAAGCCAGACCTTACGCTCATCAAGAGCTTTACCGTCAATAATTTTATAGGCATTGATAAGGCATTGTGCGCTGTCGGTCATGTTTGACGAAATACCGGAGTATGGTGGATTACCAACGACAACGGTAAAGCGTGAATGCCGCTTAACGTCGTTCACTGCCTGCGCCTCGTGAGCAAGCGCCGGTAGGAAGTCGATCTTGAGCTGCACGCTACTTGGCGGTTCGAGTGCGTTCGTGAGGTATACCCGAGCACGTTCATCACGCTCGAAGCGATAGCCCGTCTCGTAGAGCTTTAGCCCAATTTTGAGGTGCGCGATCGCATAGGGCGCCATCAGTAGCTCGTAGCCGTGCAGGCGCGGCAGTAAATGCTTTGGCACATACTCGTTCCATAGCTTGCCGATCTCCTTCTCGCTGTAGCCTTGCTTTTTCCATTTGGTGACAAGCGTCTCGTGGATAAGGTCGATGACTTCGACGAGAAAGGTGCCGGTGCCGGTGGCCGGGTCCAGAATCTGGACGAAGTCCTGGTCGGGCGAGACGCCCTTTGGAATTTTCAGATCCTGGTGCCGCTTGGCCATCTCGGCCCAGGTGGTGGTGTCGGCCAAGCCATCGGCAAGGCCGAACTCGGTGCGCAGCAGCTCGTCCACCGAGCGCACGATGTAGGAGACCACGGGGCGCGGGGTGTAGAACACGCCGCGCTGCATGCGCTTCTTGGCGTCGTACTCCTTGAGGAACAACTCGTAAAAATGAATGACCGGGTCTTCCTCCGGATTTTGGTCGCCGAAATCGCGGACGACGGCCTCCATGTTGGCGTCGTCGAGCAGTTCGACGACCTCGGAGACCCCCAGTTCGTCGAAGTCGATACCCGGCCCACCCGCCTTGCCCTGTCGCCCGCCAACCTTGAGGAAGGTCTCCATTAGCTCACGCAGGAAGGGATTCGTGCGCATGTGGGCAGCCAAGTCGTCGGCGGTCTTCTTTTGCGGGTCGACGATGCGCGCGGAGAGCAGGCCGTAGGAGATGGTTTGAGCGTACATGTCGGCGAAGCCGTCGGCGTCGAGGTCATGAACCAGCGCCGTCTGGAATGCCTTCATGAGTTGGGTGAGCGGCCCCTTGTCGGTCTCAATGGCAAGAGCAGTCTTGATGCGGTCGCGAATGACGCGGGCGAGCTCGGCAAGGCGGATGGAGAGTTCCTTTGAGGTGGTGATTACTTGACGGTGGCGCAGGGTAAAGGCCCCGCGCCACCGTTTGCGCCAAGCGGTCGGGTCGCCCTCATCTGGCCAGGCGAGGTGTATGGTCAATTCGTGGGCAACGGCGTCGAGATGCAGTGGCGTGTCGAGATTATCCCACCCAAGAACCTTGAGTGTAGGGAGGTCCGAACCGTCAACGGGTTTCGAAAAGTGAGCAAAGGCGATTTGGCGTTCGCCCCCCACACCGTAGTTAGAGATGAAGAGCAGGTCGTCGGCGGCCCAGGCTTGGCGCTCGGCTTTATTGGCCGAGGCGCGTTTCTTGAGCGCAACCTGGCCCAGGATACGACGCAAGGCCACAACTGGAAGGCGCTGCGGTTCGAACTTGACGAAGAAGATGCCCCAGGGCTGGTTGGCAGCGAGGGGCCGCAACCGTTTGATCTCCAGGATTTTTGCCGCGTTTTTCGAGTCGATTCCAAGCTCCTCGGGGGTGTACTCGAAAGTCAGCTCCTCGAAGTCATCGGATTCAATCGGCCATCCCATTTCGTCACGCAAATAGACGACGAGTTGGTCAAAGCGGCGGATGCTCGCGAGTCGAGTGCGGTGAGCGGTCTGCATCGTTTTACCCTTCGTTCAGTTCCATCCAGCAACGCAGCTTGGGCTTGACGCCCACGGGGGCGTCTACGCGCTTGAGGTAGGTATCCTTGATGTGTTTCTCGACCTTGGCGCGTATTTCGAAGAGCGTCATCTCTTCCGTGGTGCACTTGCGCGCCATGTCGGGCTTGGTGCGGATGCTTGCTATAATCTCGCCGGGTTCTTCGCGAATCGTGCCTCGGTCAAGGTCATAGAGGTACCAACGAGTAGTGCCCGCCTCTTCGGTGAATTCGCCATTCTCCTTGTCGAGGGCAGGAAGCGCATAGCAAAAGAAAACGCCGCGCACGCCCTTCGAAGGCCGTTTGCGGCCACTGAAGACGGCACCGGGGAAGCGGGTGAGGCGTTCTTCAAGTTGCGGATCGGCCTGGAGCAGTGCCTGGTACTCGAGGTGCATCTCTTCAATGGCCGTTCGCGTGCCCTCGTATGCTTGACTGAACTCCTTGAGCGCCTCGTAGTCATCCTCTGGAGTGAGCAGTTTCTTGCCCTCGATGCCGAGCGCCTTTGAGATGAGTAGTGTCTTCTGGGTCACCTTGGCATAGAGCGAAAGTATTTCATTTAACTCTTCTGGCGGCAGGAAGTTCCAGAAGCTCACCTTGCCGCGCGAAGAGGCGGCCTCCGGGTGGTCAGTGACAAGGCGCTTCTCGATCTCCGGATTCATGCGGCGGTCGACGCGGCCGATGCGTTGCATCAGCCGCACGGGATTCCAATGGATGTCGTAATTGATCATCCGTGAGGCGTCCTGGAGGTTCAGACCTTCGGAAAGGACGTCGGTGGAGATGAGCACACGGATTTCCTGGCGTTCTTGGGCCATGAGTTCCGGTGAAGAAAGACCGTTGTAATAGGGGGAGAAGCGTTGAATCACATCGGCGCGATTCCTTTTAGTCGCGCTGTCGACCTGCTCCACGCCCTCAATGCCGGCTTCGTCCAGGCGACGCTTGAGATAGCGCGCCGTGTCGGCAAACTCGGTGAAGATGAGAACCTTCTGGCCGACCAACTCCTTCGACTTGAGCATGCGGATGAGTTTTTGGAGCTTGTCGTCGTGTTTTGCTTCGAACTTCTGTGCTTCATCGATGAATCGGACGAGTTCATCCAAGTCAAGGAAGATTTCAGACATCATTTCCTCGACTTGGTACTCGGCCCGGTCGAGCCGTTCCACTGCGTCGAGCAATTCCTGGGGCACGATGTCCTCGTCCTCGGCCTCTTCTCCAGCTTCCCCCCAAAACTCAAATTGGCGCTGGACGGCGTAGCCAAGAGCGTCTGCGTTTTGCGCCTTCCAGCGGCTGAGGCGTTTCTTCTCGGAGTCGGTTTCGCTGTGGGCTTCAAGGAAAGCCAGCATCTTCTGAAGCAGGCGGTTACAAGAAAGCTCGAAGGCAACGACGGAGCTTTCAAAACGTTTCAGGAAGTTTGTCCGAATCAGGCCGACCACCTGTTGTTGACGGCTTTCTTCAAATGCATCAATAGCCTTGTTGGATCCCTTGTACCAGTGCAGAGGGTAGTACATGGGAAGTGAAAAAAGCGGGTTCTTTTTCCCGAAGGCTTTCTCGAATAGGTCGAGCATACGCCCATAGGTCTTGCGGATAGAGTACTCCGCTACCTGCGGGGCCTTCCGTTCCGGGAAGGCTGCGGCCCTCCCATACTCGCGAATCTGGCTTTCCCGTGCGTAGGCGCGGCTGCGTTGAATCACGAGTTGGCGGAAAATTTCATCGGTGAACAAGACCTCCTGGGCCTCGCTCATATGCTCGGCAACACCGGACCCTTCCGGCCCGATTCTACTACGTAGAGCTTTCTCCATCTGGTTGAAGTGTGCGCGCAGATTGTTCACTCCCAGCGTCCGGGCAAAGAATGCCTCGTCTCTACGGGTGAAGAGTTCAATCATATGCCGGAAGTCGCTGAGTCGGTTGTTGATGGGCGTGGCCGTCAGCATGAAAACGGTCTTCGGGCGCTCCACGCTGTCGAGCAGGTCAAACAACTGGTAGTACCGGGACGGCTCCCTGCCGCCCTCGCTGCCGACCCTGCCAGGATTTCGGAAGTGGTGCGCTTCATCGATGATGACCACATCGGCAAGCTCGGCGATGCGCTGAAACCGTTCTGGAAATTCCCCTTTCCTGCCAAGGTCTGTGTGGCTGAACACTGCGAGGTTGCTGAAGTCCGCCCCCCCGCCCACGCCGCCGATGTGCGGCAGACATTGGCGCAGATGAGGCTCCCAGACGCCTTCTTTGGCGGCTTTGGGGGCGAACAGGACAACGCGTTTTCCTTCGTGCAGGATGAGCCGTTCGATCAGCATCAATCCAACGTAGGTCTTCCCGAGACCCACGCCGTCGCAGAGGAAAGCCCCTCCATGCTGGCGGGCGATCTTCATGAGCGCCCAATAGGCTTCCTGCTGGTAGCGATCGAGCCGGGGAAACATACGCGACCGCGTTTCATCCCACTCAGTGGCGGTCAGTTCGTGCCCCCGAAAGAATTCTTGCAGTGCTTTCGCGTAGATATCGAATGGTGTGTAAAGATGGGTATGGCGCGAGATCGTCTTGATGACCTCGTCGGTAACTTCTTTCGCTTCGTTCCAATGGACTTCGAACCATTCTTGGAGCTGGGTGACCTCGCGTGCGCTTTGGATTTGGACGTTCAACTCAATGTTTCTGGTGAGACCTGGCCGCGTGAAATTGCTCGAACCGACTAGGGCCTGGGCACCAATCACCTCGATCTTGGCATGGGTGATGTATGCCTTTGCATGGAATTTGTCCTTGTCGTACACGCGGCAGGCGATTTGGCCGGAACGAAGGGCTGCAATGATAGCGGAAACCCCATGTAGGAATGGATTGGGTTCTTTTTCGTCCTCGAGGCTCACGTCGAGCTTGCTCAAAGTGTCTGCCCGGACGGCCTCGAGGATTGCCCTTCTAGTTCGATGTGTGGTCTCTGCACCCATCAAAATTCGGATATTGTCTAGCCCCTGCCACTTGCCATCGAGGATGAGTAATGCGCCAATTTCGAAGTAGCCCGTAGCGATGTCAAACGCCTTCGCGATGCCAGACCATTCCTCCAGATACCGCAGGCCGGTCCAGCCAGAGACGCTGTTGTCGACGATAAATAGTTCGCGTCCTTTGTTTTCGCTGCTCACGTGTAGAGTCTCCCACTGCCCTAAGCCGTCATGAAGACAACGGCATTTTGCAATCCAACAATGAAGAATATATGCAATCGGCGACAAATTTTACGACATTGCAGTCGTTTTGTAGGTCTTCATGGTTACTGCTAGGGGGGCTCGTAAAAGATGAGACAAAGATTCATGCCCATTGTTTTGAAGTCGCTTGAGCGGCCTGCCCATCTCTTGTAACGTCAGCTAAATCTACTTTATCGTCAAGGGGGTATGCGCGAAGGTGCTTCATGTTTTGGCGTGGCAACTCACAGTGCGCCAGCATCCCAGAGTCCAAGTGAAAGCCGCCAACCTCCTTCGTTGTCCTAGCCAGAGATGAACGGCGCGTAACCGTTCGGCTAAGAACGTGTGTCTTGTCCCCTCTCCCGTCTCCCACCCCGCTTGACGCCACCCGCCCGGCATGCCAACAAAAATCCCTGCGGGGGTTCTCTCCCCGTCTTCCCCCCGACAGAACCCCCGACACCCGCCGGTAATCCGGCAGGAGGCCGACCATGTACGCCATCAACTATCTGCTGAACCTGTGCGGCATGGCCATGCTGGCCGGGGCCGCCTTCAACTGGCTGCGCTGGCGCGCGGGCAACCGGGCGGCGGGCATCCGCGCGCGCAGCCTTGCCGTGGGTGGGGCCATGCTGCTGGTGTTCGGCAACCTGGTGTCGCCCATCGAAACCAAGGAGGTGCAGCCGGTGAACGCCACCGCGCCCGCCGTCCAGTCGCAGCAGGTTCAGCCCGAGTCCGCGCCCCAGCCGGTTCCGCAGGCCCCAGCCCAGCCGGAGCAGCCCGCCAAATAGGAAGCCCCCGGGCGGGGGGCCGCCCGGCCACCCGCATTTTTTTGAAAAACCAGAAGCCCCGCGATGGTCCGGATGTACCGGAGCCTCGCGGGGCGTTGCATGTCCGGCGCATGGCGGGCGGAGCGGTGGGCGGGGCGTTGCATGTCCGACAGCGCGGCAGGCAGGGTGGCGCATGGCGGGCGGAGCGACGGCGCGGCAGGCGGAGCGGTGGGAAACTGACCGTGGCTAGTCCCGGTCCCCCGCGAAGGCGGGCCACAACTCCAGCAATCGGCGCAGGGCCTTGCCCCGGTGGCTGCGGGCGTTCTTTTCGTCGCGGGTCAGGGTGGCGGCGGTGCGGCCCAGTTCCGGGTCGAAGAACAGCGGGTCGTAGCCGAAGCCGTTGTCGCCTTGCGGGGCGGTGGCCACGCGGCCTTCCCAGGCCCCGGCGGCGGTGATGTGGCGGCCGTCCGGCGCGCAGGCGGCGATGACCGAACGGAAGCGCGCCGTGCGCCGCTCGTCCGGCACATCGGACAGGGCGGCCAGCAGCTTTTCGTTGTTGCGGGCGTCGGTGGCGGGCACGCCGTCTTCGGCGGAATAGCGGGCGGAATACACGCCGGGCGCGCCGCCCAGGGCGTCCACCTCCAGCCCGGAATCGTCGGCCACGGCGATGCGGCCGGTCAGTTGGGCCACGGTGCGCGCTTTCAGCAGGGCGTTTTCCTCGAAGGTGGTGCCGGTTTCCTCGATTTCACCGATTTCGGGGTAGGCGTCGAGGCCGACCACGGTGACGCCGGTGTCCCTCAGCATGTCGTCGAGTTCACGGATCTTGCCCGCGTTGCGGGTGGCCAGCACGATGACGGCGGCGCCGCTGGGGATGTTCGTGGGGGTGGTGTTCGAAGCGGTGGGCATGGTGTGGTTGGTCTGGGTTCGGGGTTGGGATGGCGGCGCGCGACGCCCGCGCGGGGCGCATTGTGCGGAAGAATCGGCCCGGAGGCAAGCGGGCATCGGACGGCTTCCGGCATGCCCGGTTTCCCTGCCCCCTCCCCGGGGGTCAGCCCTTCATCCCCTCGCCCGCCGGGTCGTCCCTTCGGGGTTCCGCCGGTTTGGGCACGGCCAGCAGCGGTTGCAGGTACAGGGTGATGGTGGTGCCCTTGCCCACCTGGCTTTGCAGGTCCACCCGGCCGCCCATTTCCTCGATGATCTTGCGGCTCATGGCCAGGCCGATGCCCGCGCCCTTCTCCTTGGTGGAGAAGAACGGGCTGAAGATCTTGTCGTGCAGTTCCGCCGGGATGCCCACGCCCGTGTCCGACACGGCGATGTGCACGTGCTGCTGGGACATGCCGGTGCGCACGGTCAGGCGGCCGCCCTCGGGCATGGCCTCCTGCGCGTTCTTGACGAGGTTGATCAGGCACTGCTTGAGCATCTCGCCGTCGCCGTGCGCCTTGGGGATGGCGGGCGCAAGCTGCATGTCCACCTGGATGCGCCGCTGGTCGAATCCGATGCTCATCAGTTCCATGGTCTGGCGGGCCAGCAGGTTTAGGTCCACCTCGCCCTGCACCGGAGAGGTCGGCCGCGCGAAGTTCAGGATGGACTTCAGGATGGTGTCCAGCCGCCGCGATTCCTCCAGGATCACCTGCACCTTGCCGCGCGCCGTCTCGTCCAGCGAGGGCGAGCGCAGCAGCGAATTGGCGAAGCCGCCGATGGCGAACAGCGGGTTGCGTATCTCGTGGGCCACGTAGGTGGACAGTTCGCCGATGGCGGCCATCTTCTCGGCCTGTTGCAGGCGGAGTTCCATGTTGGTGCGGTTGGTGATGTCGCGCCGCATCTCGATGACCCGCGTCAGGCGGCCCGCGTCGTCGGTGACCGGGTAGGTGTATACCCGGAAGTACTGCGCCCGCCCGTCCTCGTTGACCTTGGTGTGGATGCGCTCCGCCTTGTGGCCGGTGGTCACGGTCTCGCGGAAGGTGCAGCCGCCGTGCTCGGGCGGGCAGCAGAAGGCCGCGCCGTCCAGTTGCCAGCAGCAGGTGCCGATCCAGTCGTCCTTGGTGCCGCCCTTGCGTTGCAGGATGTTGCGGTTCAGGTCCACGATGCGGCCTTCGGTGTCCAGCAGCAGGATGTCCTCGTCCACCTGGTCGATGAGCGTGGCGAACAGGTCGCGCGCCTCGCGCAGGTGCAGGTTGCAGGTGGAGCACAGCTTTTCCGAGGCCAGCATTTCCCACACCCACAGCGCGCCGCCCGCGTCCAGCAGCGAGACGCCCGCCGGGGCCGCCGCGCGCAGGCCGGCCATGTGGCGGCCGTCGTCGGACAGGTCGATGACCATGCGCAGGCCGGGCAGGGCCGCGAACAGGGCGGCGGCGGATTCGAAGCGGTCCACCCCGCCGGGCGCGGGCGGCGTGGGGGGCAGGCCCGCGCGGGCTTCCAGCACGGCGGGGTCCGGCGGAGCGGAGGGCGGAGCTGAGGGCGGAGCGGAAGGCGGGGCGGCGGTGGCGGGCGCGCTCAGCGGCTGGCAGGCGTGAAGCGCCAGTTCGTCGCGGTCCTGCGGGGTCAGCAGCATGCCCGCCAGATGCACCCACGGAAAGCCTTGGAGAAAGTCGGGCCGTTGCAGCAATCCGGCCACCGGGCGCAGGGCGCGGCCCACCCCGGCCAGCGCCACCGGGAAGGGGCGGCGCGGCGCGGTCTGGCCGCCCGGCGCGCAGGCAGGGTCACGATCCGGGGAGCAGTCTGTTCCGTGTCCGGTTCCATGGTCGGCCCTGTGTCCGGCATGTCGGGTTCCATGGTCGGCCCCGTGTTTGGCATGTTCGGGCGCGGGGCGGGCCGTGTCGTCGCCGGATTCCGGCTTGGGGGCGTGCGGCGCAGGGGGGCCGGAAGAGGGCAGCGTGGTCATGCGGGGCTCCTTGGGCCGGTGATGGGCGGCGGATGTCGTGCGGAGCGGCGCGGGCAGGCCGCCCGCATCCGGACTGCCGGGCGCGGGGGCTTGCGCGCGGCGCGCATTGCGGGTACGCGGCACCCAGCACCACGCCCACAGGCCTGCCCTGCGGTTATCGCCGGGGCGGCCGGGGGCGGATGGGCGTCCGTGGCACGGCATGTGCCGCCACGGGGGCGTGCGGTACCCTCCACCTTTCCCATACCCGGAACTCCATCCAATGATAAGTGTTTATTCCGTCAGCCTCGGCTGCCCCAAGAACCGCGTGGACACCGAACGCCTGCTGGGCGCGCTGGGCACCCCGGTGCGCCCCGTGGACACCATGGCCGAGGCCGACGTGGTGCTCGTGAACACCTGCGGCTTCATTCTGCCCGCCGTGGAGGAATCGGTGCGCACCGTGGTGGAGGCCGTGGACGAGATTTCCGGCCTGGCCCGGCGGCCCCTGCTGGCCGTGGCCGGGTGCTTGGTGGGCCGCTACGGCGAGCGCGACCTGGCCGCCGGACTGCCCGAGGTGGACCTGTGGCTGCCCAACCAGTCCATCGAGACGTGGCCGCAACTGCTGGTCAACTCCATGGGGGCCGTGGGGGTGGCGTCCGATCAGGCGGCGTCCGGCGGCATCGCCCCCGGCTACGCGGGCGGCACGCGGCTGTTGTCCACCGGGCCGTCCTACGCCTGGCTGAAGATCAGCGACGGGTGCCGTCACAACTGCTCGTTCTGCACCATCCCCTCCATTCGCGGCGCGCACCGTTCCACCCCGGCGGGGGAACTGGAGCGCGAGGCGCGGCAACTGCTGGGCATGGGCGTGCGCGAGCTGATTCTGGTGGCGCAGGACGTCACCGCCTGGGGCGGCGACCTTGCCGGTGGTCCTGGCGGCGGCCCCGGCGGCTCCACCGGCAAGGGCGACCTGCGCCCCCTGCTGGACCGCCTGCTGCCGTTGCCGGGGCTGGACCGGCTGCGCCTGATGTACCTGTACCCCGCCGGGCTCACCGACGGACTGCTGTCCTACCTCGCGGCGGCGGGCGCGCCCTTCGTGCCCTATTTCGACGTGCCCTTGCAGCACGCCCACCCGGACGTGCTGGGCCGCATGGGGCGGCCCTTCGCCCGCAACCCCCGCGTGGTGGTGGAACGCATCCGCAAGCATTTCCCGGACGCGGCCCTGCGCACCTCGATCATCGTGGGCTTTCCCGGCGAGACCGACGAGCATTACGTCGCGCTCACCGACTTCGTGGCCGAGACGCGCTTCCACCACCTTGGCGTGTTCGCCTACCGGGCCGAGGAAGGCACCCCCGCCGCCGCCATGCCGGACCAGGTGGCGGACAACGTGAAGGAATGGCGGCGCGACGCGCTGATGGAGGCGCAGGCCGAAATCAGCGAGGAGATCATGGAAGGGTATGTCGGCCAGCGCCTGCCCGTGCTGGTGGACGCCCCCCACGGCGAATGGCCCGGACTGCACACCGGCCGCACCTGGTTCCAGGCCCCGGAAATAGACGGCGTGACCTACGTGAGCGGGGCCGGGGTGGCCCCCGGCGCGCTGGTGGAGGCGGACATAGTGGAGGCCCGGACCTACGACCTCGTGGCGCTGGCCGAGCCGGAAGAATAGGAACGGGGGCCGTGCCGTCCGCCGTTGCCCGCGCGGTTGTCATTCCCGGGGCATTCTGCTATGCAGACCAATCCCGCTCGTCCCGCTCCTCGGGAGCGGGAAAATTTGTGTCGGTTGGAGGAAACGTATGACAGCAACCCCCGAAAACATGGAAAACGCCGCCCTCGAAATGGACCTGAGTTTCGAGAGCGCCCTCGAGAATTACCTCAGCTCCGATTTCGGCGACCTTGAAGAAGGGTCGATCATCAAGGGCGAGGTGGTGCGCGTGGATGAGGACAGCGTCCTCGTCGACGTGAACTTCAAGTCCGAAGGGCAGATTTCCGCTTCCGAGTTCAGGGACAGCACCGGCAAGGTCAACATCGCCGTGGGCGACAAGGTGGACGTCTTCGTCGTTCGCAAGAACGAGATGGAAGGCACCATCACCCTGTCCTTCGAGAAGGCCAAGCGCATGCAGCTCTTCGACAAGCTCGAAGAGATCCAGGAAAACAACGGGGTCATCACCGGCCGCATCGTGCGTCGCATCAAGGGCGGCTACACCGTCGATCTCGGCGGCGTCGAAGCCTTCCTGCCCGGCTCGCACGTGGACCTGCGCCCCGTCCCCGACATGGACGCGCTGGTCAACCAGGAATACGAATTCCGTGTTCTCAAGATCAACCGTCGGCGCAGCAACGTCATCGTTTCCCGCCGCGTCCTGCTCGAAGAGGAACGCGATTCCAAGCGTCAGGATCTGCTGCGCACCCTCGAAGAGGGCCAGATCGTCACCGGCAAGGCCAAGAACATCACCGAATACGGCGTGTTCGTGGACCTTGGCGGGCTGGACGGCCTGCTGCACATCACCGACATGTCCTGGAAGCGCATCCGTCACCCGAAGGAACTGGTCACCCTTGGCCAGGAACTTCAGCTGAAGGTGCTCTCCTTCGACCGCGACAACCAGAAGGTGTCGCTGGGCATGAAGCAGCTGGTGCCCGATCCGTGGCAGGACATCACCGCCAAGTACCCCGAAGGCGCCAAGCTTCAGGGCCGCGTGACCAACCTGGTGGACTACGGCGCGTTCGTCGAGCTGGAGCCCGGCGTGGAAGGTCTGGTGCACATTTCCGAAATGTCGTGGACCCGCAAGCTGCGTCACCCGTCGCAGATGGTGCGCGTGGGCGACGAAGTGGAAGTGGTCATCCTCGGCGTGGACCAGGACAAGAAGCGCATTTCCCTCGGCATGAAGCAGGTCAAGCCGAACCCGTGGGAAGTGGTGGCCGAGAAGTACCCCGAAGGCACCGTCCTTGAAGGCGTGATCAAGAACATCACCGAGTTCGGCATGTTCATCGGCATCGAGGATGGCATCGACGGCCTGATCCACGTGTCCGACATCAGCTGGACCAAGAAGATCCGCCATCCCAACGAAGTGTTCAAGACCGGCGACGTGGTGCAGGCCAAGGTGCTGACCGTCGATCAGGAGAACGAGAAGTTCACCCTCGGCATCAAGCAGCTGACCGAAGACCCGTGGACCCACGTGCCCTCGCGCTACCCGGTCGGCGGGGTGATCGAAGGCACGGTGACCAACATCACCGACTTCGGCCTGTTCGTTGAAGTGGAAGAAGGCATCGAAGGCCTGGTCCACGTCTCCGAAATCAGCCAGAAGAAGATCAAGTCGCCCTCCGAGATGTTCAAGGAAGGCGTGGTCATCCAGGCCAAGGTCATCCACGTCTCCGCCGAAGAACGTCGCCTCGGGCTGTCCATCAAGCAGCTCAAGGACGAGGAAGAACGCCGCAAGCCCAAGGAATTCCGCGCCGGTCCCGCCGACACGGGCGGCCAGAACCTTGGCGACCTGCTGAAGCAGAAGCTGGAAGAGGATGCTTCCGACAGCTAGACCCTCCTTCAGCCAGCGGCATCCGTTCATCTTCGGATTCCTGCTCATTATGGCGGCCGTTGCCCTCTTCATGGGGGCTTCGGCCGCCTTGCGCCATCTGACCGGCGACGCGGGCCCCTTTGCGGGCCCGCGCGTCGGGGTGGCGCGGGTTGAAGGCATGATCGCCGACATCGCCAAGACCGTGGCCTGGATGGACAAGCTGCGCGACGACCCCACGGTGCGCGGTGTGCTGCTGCGGGTGGATTCGCCCGGCGGCGGCGTGGCCGCGTCGCAGGAACTGCTGGAGGCGGTGCGCCGCGTGTCCCGCGTGAAGCCGGTGGTGGTGTCCATGGGCACCGTGGCCGCGTCCGGCGGCTACTACATCTCGCTGGGGGCCACGCGCATCATCGCCAACCCGGCCACGCTCACCGGGTCCATCGGCGTGAAGATGGAACTGCCCAACGTGCAGGGCCTGATGGACAAGCTGGGCCTGGCCCGGCAGACGCTGGTCTCCGGCGACATGAAGGACGCGGGTTCCCCGTTCCGCGAGATGACCCCGCAGGAGCGCGAATACCTGCAATCCATCGTCATGGACATGTACGACCAGTTCGTGACCGAGGTGGCCAATTCGCGCAACCTGCCGGTGGAAAAGGTGCGCGCCGTGGCCGATGGCCGGGCCCTGACCGGGCGGCAGGCCCACGAACTGGGCCTTGTGGACGCTCTGGGCGGCATGGACGTGGCCCTGACCGACTTGCAGCAGTTGTGCGGCATCGTCGAGCGGCCGGTGCTGGTGGAACAGCCCAAGCCCTCGTCATGGCTGCGCGACGCGCTGGAAACGGTGCTGGAACTGGAACCGGCGTCGCGGGTGGTGACTCCCGGCTTTTTGTACGTGTATTGAGCGACGCGCCGCCGACCGGCGTCATCCGCACATGCAGCCCCTGCCGCCCGCGCCGCAGGGGCTTTCGCATTGGCGCGCCGCCCGCGTTCATGCTAGCGTCGCCCGCGGGGGTGCGCACCGGTCCGGTTTCCCGGGCTGTCGCATGGCCGTTCCGTTCACGTCTCCCACCGCATCCCGCAAAGGAGCCTGACCATGTCCCGACCGGTCCGCGCCAGCGGCATCCTGCTGCATGTCACCTCGCTGCCCTCGGCCTTCGGCATCGGCGACCTGGGACCGGCGGCGCACGCCTTCGCCCGGCTGCTGGCCGGGGCGGGGCAGACGGTGTGGCAGTTTTTGCCGCTCACGCCCACGTCCACGTTCATCGGCAATTCGCCTTATTCCAGCCCTTCGGCCTTTGCGGGCAACACCCTGCTGGTCAGCCCGGAACGGCTGGCCGAGGAGGGCTTCGTGTCGTGGGCCGATGTGGACGCGGGGGCGGAACGGTTCCGCGACGACGGGCCCGGACCGAACGGGCCGGTACGCTTCGAGGCCGTGGAGGCGCACCGCCGCGTCCTCTTGCGCGCCGCGTGGGAGCGCAACCGCCACCAACTGGCCATGGACACCGCCTACCTGCGCTTCTGCCGGGGCAACGCCCACTGGCTGGACGACTACGCCCGGTTCGTGGTGCTCAAGGAGCGCTTCGGCGGGGCGGCCTGGCCCACCTGGGACGAGCCCTTCGCCCGCCGCCATCGCGATGCGCTCGCGCGGCTGGACAGCCAGGAGGCCGCCGCGCTGGACCACGTGCGCTTCTGCCAGTACCTGTTCTTCCGCCAGTGGTACGACCTGCGGGCCGCCTGCACCGACCTTGGCGTGCGCCTCGTCGGCGACGTGCCCATCTACGTCACCCACGACAGCGCCGACGTGTGGGCCAACCCCGGCTATTTCCGGCTGGACGCGGACTTCGCCCCCACCCACGTGGCCGGGGTGCCGCCCGATTATTTCAGCGCCACGGGCCAGCGCTGGGGCAACCCGGTGTACGACTGGGACGCCCTGCGGCGCGACGGCTTCGCGTGGTGGGTCCGCCGGGTGGCGCACAACCTGCGCATGGCCGACATCGTGCGGCTGGACCATTTCCGGGGCTTCGCGGGCTACTGGGAGATTCCGGCGGCGGAGGAGACGGCCGTCAACGGCCGCTGGGTGGACGCGCCGGGCATGGAACTGTTCGGCACGCTGGCCCGGCGGTTCACGGCGCTGCCGCTCATCGCGGAGGATCTTGGCGTAATCACCGCCGACGTGCGCGAACTGAAGGCCGCCTTCGGCCTGCCGGGCATGAAGGTGTTGCAGTTCGGCTTTGGCGGCGACCCGGCCGACAATCCCGATGTTCCCTTCCGGCACGACGTGCGCGGCGTGGTCTACACCGGCACCCACGACAACGCGCCCACGCGGGCGTGGTTCGAAGCGGCCCCGTCCCACGAGCGGGCGCGGGTGGAGGAATACGTGGGGCACTCCATCGCGGTGCATGAAGCGCCCGGCGTGCTGCTGCGGCTGGCCATGGGCAGCGTGGCGGAACTGGCCGTGGCCCCGGTGCAGGACGTGCTGGGGCTGGGAGCGGAGGCGCGCATGAACACTCCCTCGGTGGCGGCGGGCAACTGGGCGTGGCGGATGACGCCGGAGCAGATGGAGGCCGGGCTGTACGCGGAGTTGGGGCGGTTGACGAGGTTGTTCGGCCGTTAGGCCGTGCCCATCCGTGCACGCCCCCTTCCCCCTCACCCCAACAGGACCCCCACATGAACAAACTCTATGTCGTCATGGTCGGCCTGCCCGCGCGGGGCAAATCCACCATGGCCCGCCGCATCCGCGAGGGCCTGGAGGCAGAGGACTTCCGCGTCGAGGTGTTCAACAACGGCGAAATCCGCCGCTCCCTGCTGGGCATGGATTCCGCCCGGCCGGAATTCTACGACCCGGACAACGCGGAAGGCCGCGCCCGGCGCGAGGAAATCGCCCGGCTGAACATCACGGCGGCGCGCGACTATCTGGCGGGCGAAGGACATGTGGCCATCCTGGACGCCACCAACGCCAGCCGCGCCCGGCGGGCCACCATAGAGGCCATGCTCACCGACCATCCGCTGCTGTTCGTGGAGTGCGTCAACGACGACCCGGTGGCGCTGGGCGCGGCCATCCGGCGCAAGACGCAGATGCCGGAATTCGCGCGCGAGACCACCCAGGCGGCCGTGGACAGCTTCACCAAGCGCATCCACTACTACGAGCGCATGTATGCCCCGTGCGCCGACGAGCCGTGCTGGGTGCGGGTGGACACGCTGGAGAACCGCGTGGTGGGCGAGCGCATCTGCCTGCGGCTGCCGTACTACCATCGCATCCGGGATATCCTGGTGTCCGCGTGGGTGCGCAACCTGTACCTGGTCCGGCACGGCGAGACCTACTACAACGTGGAGGGGCGCATCGGCGGCGATTCGGACCTGACCCTGCGGGGGCAGGCCCAGGCCAAGGAACTGGCCGCACATTTCGCGGACATCGAGGTGCCGTACATCTTCACCTCCACCCGCAGGCGGTCGGGGCAGACGGCGGCTCCCCTGCGCGAGGCGAGGCCGGGGGCCACGGTGATGGCCTTGCCCGAGCTTGACGAGATCGACGCGGGCGAACGCGAGGGGCTGCGCTACGACGACATCCGCAGGCGCTTTCCGGAGGATTACGGAGCCCGGCAGAGGGACAAGTACAACTACGTGTATCCGGGCGGCGAGGGCTACGTGACCCTGCGCGAGCGGGTGGAGCGCGGGGTGCGGCGGGCGCTGTTCCTGGCGGGCGGCGCGCCGGGGGTGATGATCATCGGGCATCAGGCCATCAACCGGATGATCCTGTCGCACTTCCTGTACCGGCGGACGGAGGATGTGCCGTACATCTTCATCCCGCAGACGCAGTACTACCACATCGTGGCCACGCAGCGGAAAAAGCTGTTCGAGCTGGTGCGCTTCATGTGAGGCGGAGAGTGCAGGGAAAACGTGAGTCATGCATGGTGGGTGGTGGCTTGTTCGCCGTCGCGGTCACCCTGCTGTCAGAATCCGTATTTTGCCGCCGGGCGGCGTTGGCGCGCGATTTTCCGTGCTCATGTACATCAGTACACTGCGCGTGAAAATCGCGCGCCGCCTTGCCCGGCGGGCAAAATCCGTAATTCCTTGCATCGTGCCCGCACAGCCAGCTGCGCCGGAAGACCGGCGCAGCGTATAAGGAAGAAAGACATGTGTCGGACAGATAAAATTCTTGAGAAACGCAGCCGGACGGTCTCTCCTCCCAATTGAAAAGTTTTGAGGGGTGGAGGGGGTGTGGGGGGGGGGGGGGGAAATTTAAAAAAAAAAAAGACAAACCCCCCAACACTGAAAATGCTGTTGTATGACCCCCCCCCCCCCCCCCCCCCCCCCCCCCCCCCCCCCCCCCCCCCCCCCCCCCCCCCCCCCCCCCCCCCCCCCCCCCCCCCCCCCCCCCCCCCCCCCCCCCCCCCCCCCCCCCCCCCCCCCCCCCCCCCTACGT
>NZ_JBPGNZ010000003.1:464876-593831 GCF_051133415.1 Nitratidesulfovibrio sp. D1
CCGCCCCCCCCCCCCCCCCCCCCCCCCCCCCCCCCCCCCCCCCCCCCCCCCCCCCCCCCCCCCCCCCCCCCCCCCCCCCCCCCCCCCCCCCCCCCCCCCCCCATGGATTTCAGCAGGAGTTCCGCCTTACAACGCGGGGCGTTCGCGCAGGTCCTGCACGCGCTGGGCCTTGCCTTCGCTTTTGGGCAGGCTGTTGTGCTGGACCAGGTCCACCTTGGGGGTGACCAGGATTTCGTCGTGGATGCGGCGGGTGATGCGTTCGCGCAGGCCGTGCAGTTTGCGCATGTCTTCCTCGAAGTATTCGTCGCGGATTTCCACCTTCACGCGCAGCACGTCGCGGAAATCGTCGCGTTCCAGCACGATGAGGTAGTTCTGGCCCACTTCGGGGAAGCCCATGAGCACCTGCTCCACCTGCATGGGGTAGATGTTTACGCCCTTGACGATGAGCATGTCGTCGGCGCGGCCCAGGATGCGGTCCAGGCGGCGGTGCACGCGGCCGCAGGCGCATTCGCCGGGCAGGAACCGGGTCAGGTCGCGGGTGCGGTAGCGCAGGACGGGCATGCCCTGGCGGCACAGGGTGGTCATGACCAGTTCGCCCACCTCGCCGTCGGGCACGGCTTCGCCGGTGGCGGGGTCGATGATTTCGGCGATGTAAGCGTCTTCCCAGACGTGCAGGCCGTTCTGGTGCACGCACTCGAAGGCCACGCCGGGGCCGTTCATTTCGGACAGGCCGTAGGAGTTGTAGGCTTTCAGGCCCAGCATGTCCTCGATGCGGCGGCGGGCTTCCTCGGTATGCGGCTCCGCGCCGATGAGCGCGATGCGCAGGGGCAGTCCGGCGGGGTCGTCGCCCTCGTCGCGCAGGGCCGCGCCCAGGTACAGCGCGTACGAGGGGATGATATGGGCCACGGTGGTCCTGAAGTCGCGCACCAGCTTGACCTGGCGGCGGGTGTTGCCCGCCCCGGCGGGGATGGTCAGGCAGCCCAGGCGTTCGGCGCCGTAGTGGATGCCGAGGCCGCCGGTGAACAGGCCGTACCCGGCCATGTTCTGGAACACGTCCTCGCGGCGGATGCCCACCATGTACATGCAGCGGGCCATGAGGTCGGCCCAGGAATTGAGGTCGGACTGGGTGTGGTAGACCACGGTGGGGGTGCCGGTGGTGCCGCTGGAGGCGTGCATGCGCACCAGTTCGGACTTGGGCACGCAGAGCAGCCCGTCGGGGTACTGCGAGCGCAGGTCGTCCTTGCTGGTGAGCGGGATGCGCCGCACGTCGTCCAGCGAGCGGATGGAGCCCGGGGTGACGCCCGCCTCCTTCAGCCGTTTGCCGTAGAAGGGCGACTTCATGGCCTGCTCCACGGTGTTGCGCAGGCGGACGATCTGGGCGGCGGTGATGGCCTCGCGGCTCCAGGTTTCGGCGATGTCGAAGAACTCCATGGCACCCCTCTTTTATGGTTGCCCGCGTGGCGGGCCGTGTTGGCCGGAAAATGCGCGTGATTGCCGGGTGTTGCGAACACGGATGCGTGCGCCCGCGCGTATCCGTAACGGGCCGGGCGGGCCCGTGGCGGCGGGCTATGCGCCGTGGCGCAGGGCCAGCCCGTGCAGCAGCCCGTGGCAGCCCGCCAGCATCATGTCGCCGTGCGGTGCGATGAACTGGCCGTGCCCGCGCAGCATTTCGCGGCGCGGCCCCAGCACGAAGGCGGGGCGGAAGCCCTCGGTCTCCGGCGGGATGTCCGGGGCAAAGGCGCTGCCGTGGCCCCCGGCGGCCCGCACCTGCTCGTCGGGCAGCCAGCACAGGCGGAATTCGTTCAGGTCGCGCAGCAGGGTTTCGGTGGTCAGCATGCCGGTGTGGTGCTCGTACACGCCCCACACCCGCTGGCGGAAGACCAGGAAGGCGATGGTGTGGCTGTTGCCCGCGTTGACCACCAGCACCCCCTCGCGGGCGCTACGGGCCTGCACCTCGGGCAGGGCCAGCGCGCCCAGCACGGCGGCCGCGCCGGTGTCGGCCACGGGGCCGCCGCCGATGGCCCGCTGCAAGGTGGACAGCCGGGTGAACTGGGCAGGCGGCGCGTCGTAGATCAGGCTGGCGGGGCTGGCGCCGGGCTGGCCGTCGCCGGAATGATTCAGGAAGCCGCGCCACAGCTCGAAGCGTCCCACGGTGTTGGACCCCTGCGGATGGTGCCCGTGGTCCTGCGCGGCGGCCACCACCAGGTGCGGCTGCGGCAGGCCGCAGGTGTCCAGCAGGGCGCGCCAGAAGCCGGGCTCGTAGTCGGCCAGGCGCACGGGGGCGAATCCGGCCGGGCAGGCGTCGGCGATGTCCACGCCCAGGGCGCGCACCCGCTCCGGGTTGTCGTGCAGGGCCAGGGCGGCGTCGGGGTGGGCGGCCATGCGCAGCCCGGCGGCCACGTGGGCCTTCACCGCGCCGAAGAAGCCGCCGCCCATGTTCTCGCCGTGCAGCCAGATGTGGCGGCCTTCGGCGGTGAGTTCGGCGATGCGCCGGGCCACCCGGCGCGCGGGCGTAGGCAGCACGAAGCGCGGCCAGTTTTCCGGGTTCAGGCCGGGCATGGTCAACAGCACGTCCTGGGTGCCGCTGCCGATGTCCAGACACAGGATGCTGCCGGGGCCGGGTTGGGTGCCGGGCAGGGGGGCGGGGGCCGGGGAAGCGGCCGGGGCCTGCGGGGCGGGGCGGAAATTCGGTATGTTCATGCGTCAGTGTGGTTCGCGTAGGGGTTCGGTGTGGCTGCCGAGCGTCCGGCTGGCCGCGGCGGGCCGCAGGAAAGCGCGGAGCGCGGTGTCCCGGCACGGGGAGCGGCCACCGGAAGGGAACCGGTGCGGCGGCGGTGAAGGCAGGGCACGACAGTACATGCAAACCCGCAACCACCGCAAGCCGCCGAGGGGCATGGACGGGCCGCGCGCGGTTGTCGCCGGGGCGCGGAAAGACGGCAGAAAACGCTTGCCAAGCCGGGTTGTCCAAGGCTATACGGTCGTTCCCGCGCCGAGGTGGTGGAATTGGTAGACACGCTATCTTGAGGGGGTAGTGGGAGAAATCCTGTAAGGGTTCGAGTCCCTTCCTCGGCACCATTGGCATATTAAGTCGCTGAACTTGCTGCGATTTTTGGTTGGCCAGCTCTCGTCGGATTCTGCGGATACACAACCGTAGGGCACAGATGGAGGCTGGCCATGCCTGTTTCTGCTACCCCATACATAGTCCAGCATCGGACCCTACTGTACTTTCGCATGAGGGTGCCCGTCCGTCTCCAAGCCTGTCTAGGCCGCAAGGAGTACCGGCGCTCTCTCGACACGCCCTATATCCGGATAGCCAAGCCCATCGCGCTTGCTCTCGCGTCGTCTTTGTTTCAAGTCTTCGAGCTTGCCGACACCTATCTAGCCATCACCGCCAGAGGAGGGCGCATGTCTGACCCAACCAACCCGGACGAGTTCCTTACTGACGCCAAGATACGTGAGCTTGCTGACCGTGCCTTGGACGATGGATTGAAGGCTACACGGGAACAGCGCCTTAAAGGGGTGCGTTCGGAAGGGCGCTTGCTTGCACAGTTGGACGCGCATGAACTCTTGGCAAGTGACTCTCTGTTCTCAATGGCAGTCAACGAGCCGGGCTTTGGGCTTGACCGCTACAAGGGGATGGCCCTTGGCTTGCTTGGTGAGTGCGGTATGTCGGAGGTTGACGAAGCGGGTACGCAGTTCTTGAAGCTGTGCCATGCCTTAGCCGCAGTAGACCACGTTATAAACGTAGCGGCGCAGGCTACCGTCTTCACGGGTAGACTGAATCGGGGGCAGAGGGCGTTGTATGAGGAACTAGTGGGGGTGGATGCGGTGGCTACGGTGCAGGAGGTAGCCCCGTCAAATGGGGTGGTTCTCTCCTCAACCGTCCCCGCTATGGTCAAGAACACTCCGCCGCTGCCTGATGCTATTGCGGCTTTCATCAAGGCAAAGGAAGGGATTGATTGGACGGTCAAGAGCACGGTTGATGATAACACTACTGCCCTAAGTATGTTTACCGCAATATGCCGTGAGAGCGCCGCTGCTGACGTGCGGGTGGCCTCCATCACTCGTGAGCTGATAAGAAGCTATGCGAAAGTAGTTGATAAACTCCCCCCTCGTGCATCTGATAAGCATGGCAAGGGGGCGACGTATAAGCAAATTGCCGATGGAAATAAGGGGAAGGTGCTTTCTGTTAAACGTAAGGCGTGGGTATATGACGCGATTCGTACTTTTTTGAGATGGGCGGGGAAGGAGTATGGGTTTGATAGTAGTGGCCTTGTCGATGAGCTTCCCAAAGTCAAGCCACTCCCGAAAGGACCGCATCATATGGAAGGCGACAGGCGAGGGTTTACCCTTGCGGAATTGCGGACCCTTTTTTCTGCTGACAATTTCCTGAATGTTTGGAGTGAAACCCGTGGCGGGGATAAGCCGGAGCGGTTCTGGTGTCCCCTGATTGGGTTGTTCACAGGTATGCGCCTTGGGGAAATATGTCAGTTGAGGCCTGTTGATATTAGGATAGAGCATTGCGAGGGTGTGGAAGAGGGAGCGTCGCGCGATGTGTTGATATTCGATGTGAACGCTAAAGACGGGAAGCGGCTCAAGAGAGGTAGCACGGCCCGTTATGTCCCGGTTCATCCTTTCTTGGTTGAACTTGGATTGCTTCACTACGTGGAGGCACTAAGTGACCCGTCAGGCTTTATATTCCCCAACCTTCGTGTGGTGCCTGGAGAACAGCCGGGGCACGCTGTAGGTTCATGGTGGACAGATTATAGGCGCTTATGTGGTGTGGGGGGGATGGTGGATGAGAAGAGTGAGGTTGTGTTTCATACCCTACGTAATACGTTCATTTCAGCGCGTTTTACAGGTAAGTTTAATGCGAATAGAGAATATGTGCAGATAGTAGCGGGGCATCAGCGTAGTGACATGACAGCGCGATATGAGGACCAGTTGTCTGTCGCTACGTTATATGATGAGGTGATTTCTCGCTACACATTCCATGACCTCATCCCGCTTCATCCCTTGAAGGCGAATCCTTGGGCGCAGAAGGGCTAGTTCACATGCAAGGTCAAGAAGAACAAACTGTACTACTCCCCATTGCGAACATCATCAGGGATGAACGACTACAGTTTCGAGATAAAGTCATCAAAACACGAGTCGAACAATACGCCGGGGCACTGAAGGCCGGAAAGATACTTCCTGCAATCAGGGTGGCCGACATAAACGGGGTGTACTACCTTGTCGATGGGTGGCACCGCATTAGAGCACATGAGCTATGGGGGTTTGACGACATCGAAGCAGAGGTTGTGTCGTGTGCATCGTTCAGAGAGGCCATCATAGAAGCCGCAATCGTGAACCATGACCACGGAAAGTCATCACGTACGGTAGAAGCACGCCGTGCTTTTCGTGCATTCATAGACAACCAAGGGCACGTAGTTTCGGGGTTTGGCAAGAAGAAGTTCCTGACATACAGGGAGATTGGCGAGAAATTCTCTAGGCCGCACACCACTATTACGTCATGGATGAAGAGCGACTACCCGAAGATTGCAGAGGAAATATCCAGAGCGGCAGCAATCAGGCACGGTAGGCCCTATCCCAAGCCGTCTGACACAGATATAGACGATGATAGTAACTACACTCCCCCACCACCGAACCCGGATGGTAAGAGCTTGGCCGTGCTCAAGAGCTACCTTAGTCACATCCGTGCCAAGTTCACGGAACTCAAGACCGTGGACGCAGCGGCGGAAGCTGTCCAAGAGCTTGACACACTTCGGAATGAACTAGCCGACCACATGGCCCGCACCTTCCCGGCCCTAGAGCATCCGGACTTCTGAACAGGCCACCGGCTTCCCCTCGGTTGTTCATTTTGAACAACCCTTGAGGTATCTCAAAGAAATTATTGAACTTCGTCAAAGGCCCTTCAGCTCCCCCGAAGGGCCTGCCCGCGCCTCTCAACGGGATGGCGCAGCCATCACGGTGGAGGTGCCCCTTCGTCTCGTTAAAGGGAAAGGGGGCGATGATAGCCCCCTCCCAAACAGAGTCCACCCGAAGGATTCCCCCGGCTACCCTCTGACACGTCCTCCGCCACAGGAGGGCTACCACGGGGCGCGTCCTTCGGCCCTCACTGTCGCCCGTCAAGGGCCGTTCACAGTATGAACCCCCTTTCCGCCTGGTCCAATCACACGACGCGCGAGAATGGCTTCTCCGGCCCGAAAGCGCCCCGGCCTGACCCGTGGCAGGGCTGTCCAAGAATCGCAGGCCAGTTAACATGTTAACAAAGAACAGATGGCCACAAGCGTGAGCATAAACCGCCACTCAATTCCCATCCCAATTGGCTACCTCGTCCTCACCCATGATGTACCCGCCGTTCTTCCTGATAGCGGGCAGCGCTGTCCCTATGACCCACTTCTTGAACGCTTTCGCTTCGGGCTTAAGGGTGCGGAGGATGAGGGGGCACAAGCCGGATTCGTTGATGATGGATACCTGTTGGTTTCCGCTAAGGGCGTGATGATTCATCGCCCCCTTTTCATCTTTATCCAGTTTGCTTGGATTCATTCCTACATCGGTTTCGGCAGGCAGCTCTCTCCATCTTCATCTAGGGGTGGCGTAGTTGGGTGGTGATGGGCAGCATGCTGATGGGGCAGGGAGTCGGAGTGTCCAATGTTATAAATCGTGTTTGATATTGTCAATAGTGCTCTGATAACATTAAAGAAAAAACCATTGACCTGTCTTTGCCTCGTGCTATCAGTAGGCATCTTCGCGTCACTATTTACCGGAACGCCGGGAGGTCACTGTGAACAAGAGTGAAGCGGTTTCGATAGCCAGCCAAAAGTATTGCTCAATTACGATGCAAAATAGCAATTTCGCGAATATCAATGCGGCCAAGCCTGTTTGGTGGATTGACCCAACCCCTAACGAGGAATCCGAAAGATGGTTTCTCTTGCATGGTGATGGTGTTCTTTACGTCCTGAGAATCCCTAGCGGGACATTGTGCAAGGGCAGGTTTAGGCAAAAGGGGAAATTGCTAAGCATTGAAATCTCGGTATCAACATTTGTAGATGTGAAATCAGGCGGTACGAAGTATGATTTTAGAAAGAACGTCATTGCAGAAATTGATTGCGCGTAGAGTGTCGGGTTAATCATGCAATTGAGATAGCTGGATGGTGGCGGTGGCGGTAAGGCGTTATGGTCGTTGCTTGCTGTCGCAGAGGTGCGCTGCTTGCTGGTCGCGGTTGCGGCAAATGAAGTATCGCCAGCGTGATAAGCTAGCCTCCCCCACATGGCTTGCACGTAGGGGAGGCTTGCACGGGAGGTAGTGTCGGCTGTGGTGGCTGAACTGCGCTGCCCAAGGTATTTTCTCAATAGTGCCCCCTGCTATCATTCCTTGGAAATTCCGAGTCTTGTGAGCAGTCTCGCTACAGACGTAGGGTGCCACTTTCCGCCCCTCGCCGTGATGACGCCCATGCGGTTCAGTTCATCAGCGATGCCCCGGACAGAGGTGGTGCCCTTTTCCTTGATGCCCTCAATGATGGGTGCAAGTTCATGCGCCCGGTCCTGTGCCTGTTCCTTCACCTTGGCTACCCCTGCCGCGTTCCCATACTGGCGAAGGTGAGTAGCCCCAACAGGGCACCCTAGCTTGACCCCTCGCGCCTTGGTTGCTGCAAGGGCGTCCTTCGTGCGGGCAGAGATTAGCTTCCTTTCCCTCTCGGCAAAGAGGGCCATGATGCCCACTACCGTTTCATCCGCTTCGGGCATGTCCACTGCCCTGAACTTCGCCCCCGCCTTCTGTAGGCCAATGAGGAAATGAGCGTCACGAGAGAGGCGGTCCAGTTTGGCAATGACCAAGGTAGCCCCTGTTACCTTGCAGTGGTTCAGGGCTTTCTCAAGTTCTGGCCTGTCGGTCTTCTTGCCGCTCTCGACCTCAACGTATTCGGCAAGGTGTTCCCATCGGCCACCGTTCAGGAAGTCTTCAACGGCCTTCCGCTGTGCCTCCAGGCCAAGGCCGCTTTGGCCCTGCCGCTTGGTGCTGACCCGCAAGTAGGAGATGAAACGCCCTTCGGCCATGCTGCTACCCTCCTGTTGCAAATTCCCTTACGAAGGTTAGGAAGAATGTGTACAGATGTGGGCAAGGTAGGTCAAGGGAGAATTTGCCTGGACGATTGACGGGGTAGCGGTGTGGGTAGGTAGGCGGAACCGGCCAGCTTCTATGAGGGGATGCGGTGGGCCTAGGGTTCCTTTTCTGTGGTGATGCGGGCAACCCACACGGGGGGAACGAGCACAGGCGAGAATGTGTATGTGGCCTCACAGACACGGCGCATAAATTTCACCGGTCATTGTAAGGTGGCTATGCTGCCATGTCTGCGTCACGCTGTTCCAATAATCGCCCAAGAATTTCTTCATGAAGTCTCATCGCACTAGGCTTGCTTTCGACGGCAAACTTGGGACAGTACGCCATGCCAAGATACTGCATTGCAACAAAATTCGCTACGGTAGGTATCCAGCTATACCAATTCCCATAGTATGAATGGATGATTGCTACGACAAGTCCTCCAACCTGGATATTGGCAATGCTTAAAGAGATTGCACTACACAAGTGTGGGTGACTGTAGAAGTGGGAGTATTTACTAAAAAACTGGGTAGCTGGTTGGGATAGTCCTTCAATGTGCATGTTGCTGAATTTAATGCGTGTTCCTATGAATGTAGCAACGAAAAAGACATCGACAACAAAGATTGGGAGGAGGGAAGTGTAGGTCGGATTGGTGTAAAATGACATGATACAGGACGCTATAACTGCTAGTGCTGTAAGTAGTTGGAACATGCGGCGCTCACTGGTAGGGGTTAGGGCTAGCGTGTTTGTGTCTACATAAAAACATGTTTTATGTAAAGGTATTGCGGTATTGTGGTGCTCTCCGCAAGGCTTCACACTGGCTTCGGGCTAGGCATTCGCTAGATTTTGGGCTACCTTCTGTGTATCCAAAACGAGGCAACACCTCGAAAGGAATAACGCAGAATTTCAGGTATTTCGAGAGTCGGGAACGTCTGCCCTTCGTATCCCTTCCTCGGCACCATTTTTCGAAGACGCCGCAGTGGAAACGCTGCGGCGTCTTCGTTTGCGCCCGGCGGAATCCGATGCGGGAAAATATGAACAAGCGTCTGGCGTTGATTTTGAAATTACTTTATCATGTAAGTATGTTAGTCGTGTTTAGGCAAATCATTTAATAGTAATAATTACCATTGCTAAATCCATATTTTCCGATATAGTTGCTACAACGATTGGGGTCGTCAAACGATCCAGGGTGTTATCGAACCCGGCGAACCTGCGGCACAGGCCTGGAAGATGGCGACGCTCGTGAGGTTTCGCACAGACCGCGGGTGCGGAGCCGCCCGCGCAAGGAGGCGATGATGCGAAAGGGAGCAGCATGGATGATGGCGGGCTGGGCCGTGGCGGCGGTCATCGGGCTTGGCCTGCCCGGCCTGTCCGGCGTACCGGGCCTGCCCGGTGTGACGGAGGCCCGCGCGGCAGCCGCCGAAAAGGGACCGGAGGTCAAGCAGCCGGTGAAGGGCGTGCCGCAGATGGCCAAGTTCAAGCAGGTGTCGGAAGTGGTGCGCGACAAGTGCATGGCCTGTCACAGCCGCGACTATGACCTGCCCTTCTACGCCAAGGTGCCCGGCATCAGGCAGATGATCGAGAAGGACTTCCGCGACGGTCTGCGCGCCATGGACCTGAACGTGGAACTGGTTGACGCCGTCAAAGACGCGCCGGTGGGCGAGGCCACCATCGCCAAGATGGAATGGGTGGTGCTGAACGAAACCATGCCCCCGGCCAAGTTCACGGCAGTGCACTGGGGCAGCCGCCTGAACGCCGAAGACCGCAAGGCCATCATGGAATGGACGGCGTCCACGCGCGCGGCCCATTACGCCACCGGCGCCGCCTCCAGCCGCGCCAACGAACCGTTGCAGCCCCTGCCCGAATCGCTGCCCACCGACGCCCGCAAGGTGGCGCTGGGCGAGCGGCTGTTCAACGACAAGCGCCTGTCGGCGGACAACACCCTGGCCTGTTCCGGCTGCCACGCCGAGGACAAGGCGGGCACCGACAACCGCCGCTTCGCCGAGGGCATCCGCAAGCAGTTCGGCGACATCAACGCCCCCACCACCTTCAACGCCGTGTTCAACACCCGCCAGTTCTGGGACGGCCGCGCGGCCAACCTGCAGGAACAGGCGGGCGGCCCGCCGCTGAACCCCATCGAGATGGGCTCCAAGGACTGGAACGAGATCATCGCCAAGCTGGCGGCCGATCCGGACCTGACGGCGGCCTACGCCGCGCTGTACCCCGGCGGCTGGACCGCCGCGGGCATCACCGACGCCATCGCCGAATACGAAAAGACGCTGATCACCCCCAACAGCCGCTTCGACAAGTGGTTGAAGGGCGACGACAAGGCCCTGACCCAGGCGGAACTGGACGGCTATCAGCGCTTCAAGGCGTACCGCTGCTCCAGCTGCCACGTGGGCCAGGCCGTGGGCGGCCAGTCGTTCGAATACATGGACCTCAAGGCCGACTACTTCAAGGACCGGGGCAATCCGCTGAACTCCGACGTGGGGCTCAAGGGCTTCACCAAGAAGCCCGAAGACCAGCACCGCTTCAAGGTGCCCACCCTGCGCAACGTGGAACTGACCGCGCCCTACCTGCATGACGGCACCGTGGCCACCCTGGACGACGCCGTGCGCATCATGGGCACCTACCTGTCCGGCATGCCCGTTCCCGAGGGCGACCGCGCGCTCATCGTGTCCTTCCTGCGCACGTTGACCGGCGAATACAAGGGCAAGCCGCTGACCGGCGTGGCCGTGGCGAAGTAGCGCGGCGCAGCCCCGCGAAGCGGCAACGCCGCATGACGGCCGCATGACGCATGAGGGCGGAACGGGCAGTGTCCCGTTCCGCCCTTCCTTCCTTCTTTCTTTCTTTCTTTCCTGCCTGCCTTCCTTGTCGCGCGCGCGGCTACGCCTCCTCGCATTCTCCATCGTCGGGATAGCGCTCCAGAAAACGCCGCTCGGCCTCCGAGTCGCCGATCAGGATCAGTTCGTCGCAGGCGCGCAGCAACAGGGTGGGCTCCGGGTTGACGGAAAGGCCGTCCGGCCCGCGCAGGGCCACCACGCTGCATCCCGTCCCGTCGCGGATGCCGCTGTCCTGCAGGGTGCGCCCGGCAAGGCCCACGCCCACCGGGGCGCGGAAGATGTTCAGCCCTTCGCTGAGCATCAGCACCTTGCCGGGGCTCAGCAGGTTGATCACCGTGTTGGACACCAGCGAGGCGTACGACATGACCAGGTCCGCCCCGGCCTTGTGCAGGATGCCGATGTTGCGGTCCAGCGTGGCGCGGCTGATGATCTGGATGTCCGGCCGCAGCCTGCGGCAGTAGATGGTCAGGTAGATGTTCAGGTCGTCGTCGTGGGTGGTGACCAGCACGGCCGGGGCCTCGCGGATGCCCGCGCGCTCCAGCACGTCGAGGTCGGCGGCGCTGCCGGTGACGGTGTGCTCCTGGTCGTGCACCAGACGGGGATTCTTTTCCACGACGCGATACTCGATGCCGGAGCGGGCGAACTGCCGCGCCGCCGCCAGCCCCACGCGCCCCCCGCCCAGGATGAGCACCGGCGCGGTGGATTGCGCGGTGGCGTCCGGCCTGCCCGTTTCGCCCTGTTCGCCCTGTTCTCTTTGTCCGCCCTGTCCGGCCTGTCCGGCCTGCCCGGCCGCCGCGCCGGAGGCGGCTCCGTCGTCCTGCCGTCCCCCGATGTACCTGTCGAAGGCGTCCATCTGTTCCCGTGTGCCCGCCAGCACCAGCACGGTGCTGGCCTCCAGCGGCGCGTCGGGGCGCGGCAACTGGAAGCGGCCGCGTTCCCACACCCCCACCACGTTGACCCCGGTGACCTTGCGCAGGTCGCTGTCGCGCAGGGAGTGGCCCACCAGTCCGGTGCGCATCACCGGGGCCTCGGCCACGGTCAGGTCGTCGAAGCGGCCCACCACGCCGGTGCGCATGTGCCCGGCCAGGGTGCGCCGGGCAAGGCCCTGTCCCAGCATGCTGGAAAACTTGAACACGTGGGTGCTGCCCGCCAGGGACAGGATGTCCACGGCCTCGTCCTGGTCGGCCCCGCAGACCACGGGGATGTCGGGGCTGGCCTCGCGCGCGGTGAAGGCCACGTTGGTGTTGCGCACGTCGCCGTCCAGGGCCACCACCATGGCCGCCTGCCCCACGCGCAGCCGCCGGTAGGTTTCCGGGTCGTCGTAGTCGCCCACGGCCACGGTATGGCCCTGGTCCTGCAGGTCCAGGGCGGTCTGGGCCTCTGTGCACAGCAGCACGTAGGGGTGCGAATACTGGGCAAGGTCATGGCCCAGGGCCTGGGCGGTGGCGTCGCCGCCCACGATGATCACGTGGCCGCCGGTCTCGGCGGGCAGTTCGCGCGGGGCGCGCAGGCGGGTCTGCGCCTCCAGCCACGGCGCGTAGAAGAACTGGATGAACGTGAACGGCAGCATCACCAGCAGGAAGATGATGCCCGACAGCAGCACCACGAGGGTGAACAGCTTGCCCGTGTCGCTGAGAAAGGTGATGTCGCCGAAACCCAGCGTGGACATGACCGTGAGCGTCCAATAGAAGCCCGTGGCCCACGAGTACTCGCGTCCCTCGTGGTTCATGATGACGTGGAACAGCACGCTGTACAGGGTGATGACCACCACCAGCAGCAGCACGAACCGGAACAGGAACCGCATGTTGCGCTGGGCCGAGCGGCTCTGCATGAAGAAGGCGATCTGCGAGGGCAGGAACTTCATCGGGCATCCCCTGCGGTGTTGGAAACGGAGTGCGGCGGTGCGCCCATGCTACCAGCGCAGGCGGCGGGACGCCAGCTACGGAAATGGAAAAGGCCGGAAGCGGGGGCGTTTCCGGCCTTCGGTTTCGGGGTCGGGAGGCGTGGCTACTTCGGAAATGCCCAGAACAGGGTCATGACGGCGCACACGGTGGTGATGAGCACCGAGATGACGAACGCGGGCCGGATGGCCTGCGACGCCTCGCGGATGCGGTCGATGCTGGCCGCCGCGTTCTGCAGCTTGGCGGGCGAGATGACGCTGGCCAGCCCGCCGCCGATGCCGCTGGCCGCCGCGATGACCAGGCCCGACGCGCCGATCTTCTCGGCCGTGGACAGGTGCAGCTTGGTCAGCATGGCGATGGACGACGACTCCGAGCCGCTGATGAACCCGCCCAGCAGGCCCAGGTACGGGGCCACGAAGGGGTACATCTTGCCGAACAGCGCGGCGGATGCGTCGGCCATGACGTAGACCATGTTGTGCAGCGGCTGGGCCAGGCTCCAGTCCGCGGCCTTGCCGGAATGGTTCATGACGTAGGCGATGGCGAAGAAGACCGAGGCCGACATGAACGGACGCCCGGCGCGCTTGCCCGCCTTGACCAGCGAGGTGGCCACCTGTTGGCGGGTGGCCTTCAGGAAGGGCAGGGCGGCCGCCGTGCACACCAGCACCCAGAAGTAGGCCTGCCAGAAGATGCGCAGCCGTTCCGGAGACTTGGGGATGATCTCCAGCGGCATGGACCACTGCTTGAAGGTCAGGTCGAAGAACGGCAGGAACGGCGCGTTGAGCACCAGCGAGACCACGGTCAGGATGATCCACGGCGAGCAGGCGGCGGCCAGCGAGTGCTGGCGTTCCGCCGCCAGGTCGTTCTCGTTCAGCAGGGTGCGGTCGCGCAGGGGGCGGCCGGTCAGGCGGATGTACAGCATCAGCGCCACGATGACCGCGAGCCCGGCGGCGATGCCGGTGATGGTCACAAGGCCCAGCCTGGCCATGAAGATGGCCACCACCCCGGCGGTGATGCCCGCGATGAGCGCGGGCATGAGGCCCTGGCGCACCATTTTCATGCCGCCGGTAAGGTGCAGCATGCCCAGCGCGATGCAGGTGGAAATGGCGGGCATGAACCGGGCGAAGTAGCCGCCCACTTCGGTTACCGGCAGGCCCACGAAGTTGGCGTAGACCACGGCGGGGATGCCCAGCAGGGCGTAGGTGCACAGCGCGTCGTAGCCCAGCGCGGGCAGGATGATGGCCGCGAAGGTGGAATAGCCCAGCGCCAGCATGATGGGCGGCAGGATGGACACCGTCACCGCGCCCAGCGAGGTGAGCAGGATGCCGAAGCCCACGTTGATCAGCATGATCTGCACCGCCTGCTGGCCGGGGGCCACGCTTTTCATCAGCGCCACCACGCGGGCCACGGCCCCGGTTTCCTGCATGACGGTGATCTGCAGGATGCTGGCGGACATGACCAGGGCGATGGGCAGCGAGGCCACCAGCCCCGCCACGCTGGACAGCAGGATGACCGAGGGCGCGGTGTCGAAGAACAGCCAGGCGATGGCGGCGGCCACCGCCCAGCCGATGTACCCGGCGGTGTCGGCCGCCACCCGGTACACGAGCAGCAGCACGAAGATGGCGATGACGGGCATGAAGGCGAGCAGAACGGACAGGGCATACATGGGGTGCTGGACCTCCTCGTGAAATGTTCTCACCGGTCCCGGCGGCGGAGAGCCGCGGCCGGGATGCACCGGGTGCGGCATGCCGTTGCGGGCCGGGGTGGCCGTATCCTCGTGATCATGTCCCTTTCCTCCGTCTATCGTTCATGGCCGCCGCGCGGCATGAAAAAAAGCCGGGTGCACCAGCGGTGCGCCCGGCCATGCATGCCATGCGAGACGCCCGCCTACGCTGTCCGGCAAAAGTAATAGAAGTAAAAAAACGCCCCGTTGGAATGGGGCGCCGGGAATACTTCAGAAGTGGCGGCCAGGGGCTGGCGGGACGGAACGGCCACGGTGCGTTTGGCACACGGGGCGGAAAGGGCCACGGAAGCCGAAACCGGTCCCCTGCCCGCGTCGGCGGGGTCCTGCGCCGGACGAAGGGGGGCGTGGAGCGCGGCGGCCATGGTGGGCCGCGTTGCGGGGCGGTGTTCGGTGCTGGCGGTCATGCGGTACCTGCGTACGTCGTGGGGGCCAGGAGCATGGCGTGGCCATGCCTTCCGTGCCGCCGCCCGCTCCGTGGGCATTTGTTCGCGCTTTCCGGGCGCGGTGCGCGGGGCGGTTGCGGCGGTGCCCGAGAGTGGCGCTATAGGCAGAGAAAGCGCCACCCGGCGGGATGGAGGCGAGAATAGGCGGGGCCGCGTGAGAAGGCAAGCGGAAAAGTTCCGGAATCACAAAAACGTGATCACCGTGCGGGACGGCACGGAACGGGGCGGGCGGGGTGCCGGGCGGGCAGGCGGGCGGAACATGGGGCGCGGCGCCCCGACCGTCGGGACGCCGCGCCTTGGCCGTATCCGGCGTCATGGCCCCGCACGGTGGGGTCACGAGGTGCCGGACGGCAAATCCGCATGGACGTGGCCCGGCAGGCCCGGCGGTGGGTGCGGCGGACCGGGAAGGGGAGTGAGGATGCCGGTCTCCCTGATGATGCGCTGGCGCATCTCGATGGCCAAGTCCTGCTGCCTAGCGGTCACCTCGCGCAGGGCGCGGGCGCTGCGGGCGGTTTCCTCCGGGTCGGGGGTGGCGCGGGTCAACGCGGCTTCCAGGGCCACCCACGCGGCGTACTGTTCCTGGCGCAGCGCGGCGAAGCGCGCCGCGAATCCGTCGCGGATGCTCCGGATGGCCGAGTGCTGTTCCGCCGTGGGCGGCGTGGGCGGCGGCGGTGCGTCGTACGGGATGTCGGGGGGCGACGGGGGAAGCCCCATGGCGAAGGGGGGCAGGGGCGGCGGTCCGAAGTCGGGCCGGGGACCGGCATGCAGCGGCCCCACGGCACGGGCGGTCATGGCGGCAAGGGCCATGCCCGCCAGCAGCAGGGCCACGCAGGTCCCGGTACGGACGGTGGCTGGCAGCATTTCCATCTCCTGGATAACCGGCCGCGCCAAGGGGCGTCGGCATGCGCGGATCGCCGCTGCGCCCCGTGACGTGCATGGCCGGTGCATGGGAATGCTATCGTCCGTTTCCGATGTGGCTCAACCCGTGATTCGGTTAAGAAATGTAAAGAGATTAACGCCCTGTGCCGGGCGCACCGTTCCGGTTCGCCTGCTGCATGTTCAGGCGGTTCCGGGGCGCGGGGCAGGGCGACCCGTCAGCGGGAAGGCAGGGGGAGGGAAGCCGGGCAGCGAAGAAGGAAGGAACGGGCGGGGAGGGGGGTAGATGCGGATCAGCGCATCAGCAGGGTGGCCACAGTGATTTCCAGCAGCAGCGCGGCGGTGATGAGCAGGGCGAGGTCTTTCATGGAAGGACTCCTGCGCCGGGCGGCACGGCTGATGCGTCCGCCCGGCTCGGTAGTTGGCTGATGCCGTTGCGGGCGCGCGGGGCGTCTCCTGCCGCCGCGCCCCCTGGCGTCACGCGCCGGTGCGGCCCGTGGCGGGAACGGAGGACCGGGGCGCCGCGCCCGCGCCATCGGCGGGGCAGGCGCCGTCAAGACCGGGCCGCGCCGCCAGGGCGAGATCGTGTTCCCTGCGGTCGTCACTGGTGATGAGGCGCCGCAGCGAACCGGCGAAGCGCCGGGCCACCACGCGGCCGGAACCGATGGAGCAGGCAAGGGTCATGGCATGGTCCTCCGTGGGGTTGCGGTGGTGTGGGCGTGCGAGGGGCGCTAGGGGCTGTTTCTAAATTGTCCCTTCGCCCGTTGGCTGCGTCAAACTTCGCCTGCCATTTCAGTCGAATACAAGAAGAGTATACTCCCTCATGGCAGGCTTGTTTTTCTTGCCAACGAACGAAAATCCTAATTTGGAAACAGCCCCTACAGGGCGGCCGCCACGCGTCCGGCCCAGGCCGAGATGTCGTCGCGCATGGTGCGCGGGTCGCCGTCGATCTTCAGCGAATCGGCCACGATGTCCGCGCCGAGGTTCGACAGGCGCTCCTCGATGGCGTCCACCGCGCCGCAGAAGTAGGTGTAGCTGCTGTCGCCGCAGCCGAAGCAGGCCGCCCGGCCCTTGCCCGCGCCCGTGGCGTCCAGCGATTCGTACAGGTGGATGAAGTCGTCCTGCAGTTCGATCTCGTCGTCGCCCCAGGTGGAGCAACCGAACAGCACGAGGTCGCGGCCCTCGCACAGACCTTCCGCCTCGACCTGGCCCGCGTCGCGGATTTCGACGGCGTGGCCCGCCTCGGCGATGTCGCGGCCGACGGTTTCGGCGACCCAGGCGGTGTTGCCGGTGGTGGAACCGTAGACGATGAGCACGTTGGCCATGGGAATCCTCCGAATGGATGGTGTCGGTGTTCGTGTCGCGGCCGCCCGTCAGGCAGCCCGACTACACTGGTCCCCAAGGCGGCCGCGGCATGCGGGATGCGCGGCGCGTGCGGCGGAGGTGGCCCCTCCCGCCCGCCCCGGGGTGCAAGGCCGGGACGGGCGGGAAGGACCGGAGGCTGGAAGGCGTGGGAGTCGTGTGGGCATGCGTAGGGAGTCGTTGTGGTTGTTCGTTGTGGTGACCATAGTGAAAATGAAAATCCTTTTCAAGTAAAAAGCGCACGCCCCGGTGAAAAAGACCGGCTGGGCCGTGTGCGTGGGGGCGGGGGGCGCGGCTGGTCCGGCTGCCTGGGGCGGGCTCGTCCTTGCGCGGCGGTGCGGCGTGGCGTACAGAGGCAGGGCCGCACTCCCGCGGTCCGTCGCCATACCCGCAGATGCGCCGGCAGCACCGGCACCGGAGCCTTCCCTTGGACATCATGGGCGTTTTTTCGACCTTCGTCTCCTTTCTGCTGCACGTGGACAGGCACCTGTTCGAACTGGTCTCGAACTGGGGCGCCTACACCTACGCCATCCTGTTCCTGATCGTGTTCTGCGAGACCGGGCTGGTGGTCACGCCGTTCCTGCCCGGCGATTCGCTGCTGTTCGCGGCGGGCACCATCGCCGGGGCCGGGCACCTGGAATACTTTCCCCTGGCGTTCACGCTGCTGGCCGCCGCCATCATCGGCGACGCGGTGAACTACCGCATCGGCCGGTACATCGGACCGCCGGTGTTCGAGAAGAACTACCGCCTGCTCAACCGCCAGCACCTGTACCGCGCGCACGAGTTCTACGAGCGCCACGGCGGCAAGGCCATCGTGCTGGCCCGCTTCGTGCCGGTGGTGCGCACCTTCGCCCCCTTCGTGGCGGGGGTGGCGGCCATGGACGCCCGGCGCTTCCTGCTGTTCAACGCCGGCGGAGCCCTGCTGTGGGTGGGCCTGCTGGTGACGGCGGGCTACTTCCTGGGCAACATTCCGGTGGTGCAGCGCAATTTCAGCGTGGTCATCTACGGCATCATCGTTGTGTCGGTGCTGCCCATCGTGGTGGAATACGCCCGCGCGATGCTGCGCCGCGAACGGTAGCCACGGCGACGAAGCGGAGCGACAACCGTTTTCTTCCATTGCCGCGCCGCATTCCGCTCCCTGGGGCGGGTGCGGCGCGCGCCGTTTTCCGCGTCGCGCTCCACGGAGCCGATGCGTTTCCACACCGTCCGTTGCGGGTTTCCTCTTTGACGTCGCGCTGCTTTGGAGTAGTGTGACATCGTCGGATGTGGCTGCGCCGGTTCCGGGGGGAACCGCGTGCGGCAGGACGCAAGGGGCCGCTGCAATGCAGGATGGATACGACGTTGACGACCGCGTGCGTCCGGAAGGTGGGGAATTGCCGGACTTGCGCGATCAACCTGACGGATGTGACGGGCCGGAGGGGGGTGACGGGCGGCGCGGGGCAGCCGACGGGGCCAGGCCGTTGCGCCGCGAGGCCGAACTGTTCCGGGGCCTGTTTCGCAACATGAACGCGGGCGTGGCCGTGCTGCGTCCCGTGCGGGATTGTCCCGGCGTCATTACCGTTGTCCCGGAGGCCGCTTCCGGGGCGCCGCCTGACGCGCCCCCCGAAGAGTGCCCGGACTTCGTCCTGCTGGACATCAATCCGGCGGGCGAACGGCTGAGCCGCCTGCCGCGCGAGACGTCCATCGGCAAGCCCCTGTCCGCGCTGCTGCCCGCCCCGGTGGCCGCCACCCTGCGCGAAGCCCTGGCCCGCGCGTGGCGCAGCGGCATCGCCGAACACCTTCCCTCCTTCCTCTACAGCGACGAGATACGCGGCTGCTGGCGTCACTACTTCATCAGCCGCGCCGATTCGGGCGACCTGCTGCTGATCTACGAGGACGTCACCGAACGCTATACCGCCCTGGCCAACCTGGCCGCCGGAGAAGAGAAATACCGCGCCCTGGTGGAAAACACCCCGGACATCGTCATGCGCTTCGGCGGCGACCTGCGCCTGACCTACGTCAACCCCGCCGTCATTCCCTACCTGGGGCTGCCGGAAGCGCTCATGGGGCGCGAGCTGACGGAACTGGGCCTTGCGCCGCAGGTGGCGGAATTCTGGGCGCGGCAGCTGCGCGGGGTGCTGGAGTCGGGCCGGGCGGTGCAGACCGACTATGTCTTTCACGGCCCCTCCGGCCGGGTGCTGTTCGACTGGCGGCTGGTGCCGGAACGCGGCGCCGACGGCGGCGTGGCGTCGGTGCTCAGCCTGCTGCGCGACGTGACCCGCCATCGGTCCACCGAGCATGACTTCCGCACCCTGTTCCGCAAGCTGATAACCAGTTTCGCGGTGCACGAAGTGCTGCTGAACGAGGCGGGATGCCCCGTGGATTACCGCTTTCTGGCGGTGAATCCCGCCTTCGAGACGATTTCCGGCCGCCGGGCAGAGGACGTGCTGGGCCGCACGGCCAGCGAACTGTTCGGCCCGCAGGATCCGGCGTGGGTCGAGCAGTTGGGGCGGGTGGCCCTGACCGGCAAGCCGCTGCACTTGGAGCACTATTCCCGCAACATGGGGAAATGGCTGGAAATGGCGGTGTACCGGGTGCGCGAACGGCAGTTCGCCGTCATCGCCGCGGACATCAGCGAACGCCGCAACGCCCGGCGCGAACGCAGGCTGAGCGCGGCGCGTCTGGCGGCCCTGCACCGCCTGTCGCGCATGGACACCGCGCCGGAACGGTCCATCATGCGTTTTGCCCTGGAACAGGCCGTGCGGTTGACCGGCAGCGAACTGGGCTACCTTGCGCTGGTGGACGGGGGCCGGGTGACGGCGGACGGCGTGCTGTGGTCTCACCTGATGGCGGAACCGGCGACGGCGGGAGCGGCCGCCGCCACGCCCGGCAAAAGCCCGGTGGAGGGGCCGTGGTGCGAGGTGGCGCGCACGGGCCAGCCGGAAATCCGTAACGGGAATGAACCCGGCCCGACTGGCCCGACAGTCCAGTCAGGCCAGCCAGGCCCGCCCCCGCCCGGCGCGCCGGGGCCGCAGCCTGCCCACCGCGTGAACGGCATCTCGCTGTGGCGGCACCTGGCCGTGCCCGTGCTGGAGGAGGGCAGGCTGGTGGCCGTGGCGGGCGTGGCCAACAAGGACCAGCCCTACGAGCGGGCCGACCGGCGCCAGCTGGACCTGTTCATGCACGGCATGTGGGAGCACATCGCCCGGCGGCGCTCCATGGTTTCGCTGCGGCGGGCCAAGGACGCGGCCGAGGCGGCCAGCCGCACCAAGGACGAATTCCTGGCCAACATGAGCCACGAACTGCGCACCCCGCTCAACGGCGTGCTGGGCATGCTGCAACTGCTGGACGGCCCGGACCTGGACGACGAGCGGCGCGGCTACCTGCGCACGGCCGTGGAATCGGGCCATGCCCTTTTGCGCATCATCGACGACCTGCTGGACCTTTCCGCGCTGGGCGCGGGCGAATCCGGCCTGCGCGAAGAACCGTTCGACCCGGCCGCCGTGCTGCGCCAGGTGGCCGACATGGTGGACGTGGCGGCGCGGCGGCGCGGGCTGGCGCTGGGACTCATCGCCGATGCGTTGCCCGGCCGGGTGCGCGGCGACGCGGCGCGGCTGCGCCAGGTGCTGTACAACCTGGCGGCCAACGGGGTGAAGTTCACCCACCAGGGCGGGGTGGACATCCTGGCCTGCCCGGTGGGCGGCGGCAAGCTGCTGTTCTCCGTGCGCGACACGGGCATCGGTATTCCGCAGGAAAAGCTGGCCGTGGTCTGCGAGCCCTTCGCGCAGGTGGACGGTTCCTCCACCCGGCGCTACCAGGGCGCGGGGCTGGGCCTGGGCATCGTGCGCCGCCTGGTGACGCGCATGGGAGGCACCATGATCATGGAAAGCGAGGAGGGCGTCGGCACGTCGGTGCACGTCTGCCTGCCGCTGCCCGCGGTGGAGGAGGCCGCCAACGGCCTGTCCGGGGTGAACGGCGCGCACGCGGCCAACGGCAGCGGGGCGGGCATGCCCGAAGGGCGGAACGGGGCGGCGGCTTTGGCCGGTCCCGCCGGGGCGGCCGACGGTGCGCCGTCCGCGTCCCCGCAATCGCGCGCGGCCAGCCGCGCGGCGCATGAGGCCGCATCCACGGCGCTGCGCGTGCTGGTGGCGGAGGACGACCAGATCAACCGGCTTACCGTGCAGCGCATGCTGGAGCGCGAAGGCCACCGGGCGGTGTGCGTGGAAAACGGCGCTGATGCCGTGCGCGCCGTGGGCGAGGCCGACTACGACATCATTTTCATGGACATCCAGATGCCCGGCATGGACGGCACCGAGGCGGCGCGGCGCATCAACGACCTGGCGCGCAGCACGGGCCGGACGCGCCCGACCATCGTGGCCCTGACCGCCCACGCTCTGCGCGGCGACCGCGAGCGGTTCCTGGCGGCGGGCATGGACGACTACATCGCCAAGCCCCTGGAGCGCGAGGCGTTGCGCCGGGTGCTGGGCAGCCTGAGCCCGCCGGTCCGCTGATGTGCTGGCCCGCTGCCCCGTTGGCCCGTTGACCGGCTGGTCCGTTGACTGGCTGGCCCGGCTGTCCCGGCCGTCCGCGCGCGGTTGCGCCAAGCCGCGCTTTCGCGTACTTCGGGGCCACGCCGGGCGCACGCCGCGTCCGGGCCTTCCCGTCCGCCCACGCGCCTGCCGCCCCCTTGGGCCACGGTCCGCCGCGCGGGGCGCAACAGCAGGAGACTTGTATGCTCAGAAGCATGACCGGTTTCGGACGCAGCTTCCTTGAAGACGCCGACTGGACGCAGACCTGGGAAGTGCGCAGCGTGAACGGCCGCCACCTCGACATGAAGTGGCGGCTTCCCGTTTTCGTGCGCAACCTGGAACCGCGCTTCGAAAAGGTGGTGCGCAAGTTCGCCACCCGGGGCCGGGTGGACATCACCCTGGGGCTGCAACTGCGCCGGGGCGACCTGGGCGTGGTGGGCTTCAACGAGAGTCAGGCCACGGCCATGCTGGACACCCTGGCCGCCTTCGCCGCCGCGCGCGGCGACGCCTACAGCCCCGACTACAACCGCATGCTCGGCCTGTCCTTTTTGTGGGAGGACGCGGGCGCGGAACCGGACGAGGAACTTCTGGCCGGGCTGGAGTCGGGCCTTGCCGCCGCGCTGGCGGACTGGAACGAAGCGCGCGCCCGCGAGGCCAAGGCTCTGGCCATGGACATGACCTCGCGCATCATCCGCATGGACGAGTGGGTGGCCCGCATCGAGGAACGCGCCCCGGACATCAAGGAAGAGCGCTTCCAGAACGTGCGCGACCGGTTGTCCGAACTGCTGGAACGCGCCGGGAGCGAACTGGACGAAGGGCGCTTTCTGCAGGAGATCACCCTGCTGGCGGACAAGCTGGACGTGAGCGAAGAATTGACCCGCCTGCGCGCCCACCTGGACCGGCTGCGCGAACTGATGGCCCAGGGCGGCGACGCGGGCAAGCGCCTGGACTTCACGCTTCAGGAATGCTTCCGCGAGATCAACACCTGCGGCAACAAGATCCAGGACGCGCAGATTTCGCGTCTGGTGGTGGATTTCAAGAACGAACTGGAAAAGTGCCGCGAGCAGGTGCAGAACATCGAATAACCCCGCCCGTGCCCGCCCGTATCCGCCCGTGCCTGGCCGTCCCGCCCGCATGCGCGGGACGGCGCGCCGGGCATGCGGGCAACGGGACACGCCGGAACGCCATGCAGCAGAAACCGTCATCGCAAAAGCTCATCAACGTCGGCTTCGGCAACTTCGTGGTGGCCTCGCGCGTCGTGGCCATCGTCAACCCCTCGTCGTCGCCCATGCGCCGCCTGCGCGAGGACGCGCGGCAGGAGGGGCGGCTGGTGGACGCCACCCAGGGCCGCAAGACCCGCTCCATCATCGTCACCGATTCGAACCACGTCATCCTTTCGGCCATCCAGGCCGAAACCGTGGGCCAACGCTACACGCAGGAGGACGCCGACTGATGGCCCGCCAACGCTCCGGCATCGTGCTCGTGCTGTGCGCCCCCTCGGGCACCGGCAAGACCACCTTGACCAAACGCCTGCTCGCGGAGTTTCCGCGCTTCGCCTACTCCATTTCCTACACCACCCGCCAGCCGCGCGCGGGCGAGGTGCACGGCCGCGACTACCATTTCGCCACGGTGGAGGAATTCACCCGCCTGCGCGACGAAGGCTTCTTCGCCGAATGGGCCGAGGTGCACGGCAACTTCTACGGCACCCCGTTGCAGGCCACCCTGGACATGCTGCGCGACGGGCGCGACGTGATCTTCGACATCGACGTGCAGGGCGCGGGCCAGCTGCGCGGCAGCCTGCGCCAGGGGTGCTACGTGTTCATCCTGCCGCCCTCGCGGGCGGAACTGGAACGCCGCCTGCGGGCGCGCGGCACCGACGACGAGCACACCATCCAGCGTCGCCTTGCCAACGCGGCCAAGGAACTGGACCAGGCCCACTGGTTCAACGCCTGGATCGTCAACGAAGACCTGGAGACCGCCTACGACGAGCTGCGCGCCGCGTACATCGCGGCCACGCTGTCGCCCGCGTGCAGCCCGGACCTGGTGGGGGACATCATGTCCGGCTGGCGTGCCGAGGGACAGGCGCCGGAAGGGGGGCGGGGGTAATGGCCGAACTGGTCGTCGCGCTGGACTACCCGGCCATGGACGCCGCCCTGGGCACGGCCCGCGCACTGCGCGGCGCGGCAGAGGCCGCGGCAGCGGATGCGGCGGGCGGCCGCCTGTGGATGAAGGTGGGGCTGGAACTGTTCACCGCTTCCGGGCCGGAAGTGGTCACCCGCCTGAAGGACCTGGGCTTCCCCGTGTTCCTGGACCTGAAGTTCCACGACATTCCCAACACGGTGCGCGGGGCGGTGCGTTCCGCCGTGGCCACCGGGGCGGACATGTGCAACATCCACCTTTCGGGCGGCGAGCGCATGTGCCGCGCGGCGGTGGAAGGTCTGGCCGAGGGCGCGGCGGCGCGCGGCGGCGGGGCGGTCCCGATGCTGCTGGGCGTCACCGTGCTGACCAGCGTGGGGCCGGGCGAACTGCCCGGCGGCGCGGATCCTTCCGCCGAGGCGGCCCGGCTGGCCGCGTGCGGCCGGGAGTGGGGCTTGAGCGGCGTCGTCTGTTCGGGGTATGAAGCGGAGGGCATCAAGCGGCGGTGCGGGCGGGACTTCATCTGCCTGACGCCGGGCATCCGGCCTGCCGCCCGCGATGGGGCCGGTTCCGGCGGCGACGACCAGCGCCGGGTGATGACCCCGGCCGAGGCCGTGCGGGCCGGTTCGGACTACCTGGTGGTGGGCCGCCCGGTGACCGGTGCGCCAGGCCCCAATGGTCCCGCCGATGCCGCGCGGCGCATTCTGGCCGAGATGCGGGAGGCAGCGGGGCAGCGGGCCTGAGCGGCGCGGGCGGGGGCCTGATGCCGCATGGCGGCGCGTCTCTCTCAAGGCATGGCGGTTGCTGCCGATATGTGAGAAAAGGGGGAAGGGTGAAGGCAGGCACGGTCGCGCGCGGCGCGTCCGGTCTGTCGCGCCCGGCGTAACCTGTTCCGGAAAACCGGGCCGGATGCCGATACGCGCCCCCGGCTGGAGGCTTCAGATGACCGACGTGACCCGCGACGACCCCGTGCCCGCCGCCCGACAAGGGACCCAACAAGGGCCCCAACAGGGCGGCCCGCGCGGCAGGGAACGCATCAAGGGCGTGTTCTCGACGCAGGACGTGAAGAAGGTGGGCACCGGCACCACCACCCGCAAGACCATCCAGAAGGGGTTCTGGTACGCCGAAGAGACCGAGACGGGCGACATAGAGGTCCAGCCCCTGAACAACAACTACGTTCCCTCGGGCCCCAAGCGGCGCATCACCATCGACGAACTGCTGGAAAAGTTCGCCCCCGAGCCGGAGTTCTACGTCCAGACCGTCTTTCCGCGCATGCGCGAGCTGAACAAGACCGTGGCCCGCGCCGACCGCCACCGCCAGAAGGGCGAGACCTTCAGCGCCGAATACGAGTACGGCAACGCCCTGCAAGTGGACGAGGAGAACGTGCGCGCCAACTTCGGGCTGGGGCTCACCTACCTTTCGCGCGGCGAAACGGGCAAGGCCGACGACATCTTCGAACGGCTGGTGAAGCTGGAGGCCGCCTTCGACGAGGAGCACAAGCACCTCTTCAATGATTTCGGCATCAATCTGCGCAAGAACCATATGTTCGACCAGGCCGTGACCTACTACACGCGCGCCCTGGAACTGACCCGCAAGGACGAGAACCTGCACCTGAACATGGCCCGCGCCATGCTGGAGAAGAAGAATTTCACCGGCACGGTGGAGCACATCCTGAAGGCGCTGGAAATCAATCCCGCCATCGACGCGGGCATCAAGTTCCTGCAATGGATGCAGGCCAAGAAGCTGGTGCCCGCCGAACAGCAGGACGCCGTGCGCGACATGCTGGCCCGCATCGCCGCCGGGGGCGGCAAGGCCCCGGCGCAGGCCGGCGCGGGCGGAGGCGGGTCATGAGCCCGGCCGGCGTCCCCCCCGACCCCGCCCGGCCTGCCGGATCAACTGGACGGGCCGGACAGGCCGGACAGGCCAGACAGGCCAGACAGGCCGGAGCGGGCGGTCTGGACGCGGCCCAGGCGCTGCTGGACGATCTGCTGCGCCGCCCGCCGGAACTGCCCTACGATCCCGGCCTGCTGCGCGAACTGTTCGAATCCACCCGCGACAATTCCATGGCCCCCCTGTCCGTCGTGGCCGGGGTGGTCAACAAGGCGCAGGGGCTTGCCACCCGCGTGCTGTCCCTTGCCAATTCCGCCTACTACGGCTTGCAGTCGGAGGTGACCTCCGTCCAGCGGGCCGTGGCCGTCCTGGGCATGGCCGAAATCCGCGCGCTGGTGCTGGCCCTGGGCGTTTCGCGCATGATCGACCGCTCGCGCCTGCCCGCCGCCTTCGACCTGCGCGACTACTGGGCGCACCAGCTTTCCGTGGCCGCCGGATGCCGTCTGCTGGCCCGCCGCCTGCCCGGCTGCGACGCGGAAACCTGCTATACCGCCGGGCTGCTGCACGACCTTGGCAAGCTGCTCATCGCCGCCTACCGGCCGGACGACTGGACGGCCATCCGCCAGTTGGCCAGGGACGAGAACCTCATGGATTCCGAGGCGGAAGAACGGTTGCTGGGGCTGGACCACGGGGTGGTGGGGGCGCGCCTGCTGTCGTTCTGGGATCTGCCCATGGCCCTTACCGAGCCCATCAACTGGCACCATGCCCCGCACCTGGCGGGCGAACACGAACGCGCCGCGCTGGTGGTGCACGTGGCCGACGCCGCGCTGCGCCTGCGCGAACGGCTGGCGGGGCGGAATGCGGACGGCCTGCCCGGCGGCCTGTCCCCCCGTATGTCCCCTGACCTGCCCGATGACTTGCTGATCCCGCAGGGTCTGGACGACGCGGCCCGCACGCTGGGGGTTGACGTGCCGGCCTTCATGGCGGAAATCGAAACCTTGCTCGAAGGCGAGCGGATCGGGCAGTTCGTTTCCCAGTTGGCATAACACGGCTGAGCCGCGTTTACCTGTTACCTTTGCAGTGATGCTCCTCGTGTTGCGACTGCGACAAATGGTTTCCCCCGCCCGAAGCATGGCCTAACCCCAAATGAAAAGTTTGGGGGGGGAGGGGTTCGGGGAGGGAGACCCTTTGCCTCAGCCGTTAGGCGAGCTTGCGAGCCTTACGGATGAGGACCGCAACGCGCAAAGGGTCCCCTCCCCGTTGCTCTCTCTCTGTTTTGCTGACCTTTTCCCGGAGCATGCGTGACCCGCAACTGGATATTCCGCCCGGAGCCGGAGGCGGCATCGCCGCCGTTCGCGGCGTGGGCAGAACGGCTGGAAGTGTCGGAATTCATCGTGCGCCTGCTGTGGCGGCGCGGGGTGGGGTCCGTGGACGACATGGCCCTGTACCTTTCGCCCAACCTGCGGCATCTGGCTCCGCTGGCCGAATGGCCGGGGCTGGAGCAGGCGGCCCGCACCCTGACCGACGGGTTGCTGGCCGGGCTGCCGTTCTCCGTGTGGGGCGACTATGACGTGGACGGGGTGACCTCCACGGCGCTGGTCAAGGGCGTGCTGGCCCACCACGGCATCGAGACGGCGCACCACATCCCGGACCGGCGCGAGGAAGGCTACGGCCTGAACGTGGCGTGGGTGGAACGGCTGGCGGCGCAGGGCGTGCGCCTGCTGCTGACCGTGGATTGCGGCATCTCGGACGTGGAGCCGGTGCGCCGGGCGCGCGAACTGGGCATGACGGTGGTGGTGTCCGACCACCACATGCCGCCCGAGGGCTTGCCCGAGGCTGACGCCATCTGCAATCCGCGTCTGGCGGAATGCCCGTGTCCGGCCCTGGCCGGGGTGGGGGTGAGCTTTCTGGTCATGGCGGCGGTGAACGCGGCCCTGGCCGAACGCACCGGCAAAAAGGCCGACATGCGCGACTTCCTCGACCTGGTGGCGCTGGGCACGCTGGCCGACGTGGTGAGCCTGCACGGGCAGAACCGCATCCTGGTCAAGAACGGCCTGCTGAAAATCGCCGAGGCCCGGCGGCCCGGCATGGCCGCGCTGAAGACGGTGAGCGGATACAACCCCTCGGCCGCCATCGGGGCGGGGCAGGTGGTGTTCGGCCTTGCGCCGCGCATCAACGCGGCGGGGCGCATGGGCAAGGCGGAACTGGCCCTGCAACTGCTGCTGACCGGCGACCACGCCGAGGCGGCCCGGCTGGCCCAGGAACTGGACGCGGAGAACGCCCGGCGCCGGGCCGAGGAAGACCGCATCCTCGACGCCGCCAAGAAGCAGGCCGAAGGGCAGTTGCACCGCGTGGGCCTTGTGCTGCACGGCGACGACTGGCATCCCGGCGTCATCGGCATCGTGGCCTCGCGCATGGTGGACGAGTTCTACCGGCCCACGCTGATCCTGAGCCGCGACGGCGAATCCATGAAGGGCTCCGGCCGCTCGGTGGCGGAATTCGACCTGCACGCCGGGCTGACCCGCTGCGCCGACCTGTTTACCAATTTCGGCGGGCACCATCAGGCGGCGGGCATGAGCATGGCCGCCAGCCACGTGGAAACCCTGCGCGAACGGTTCGACGCCGTGGTGCGCGCGGAACTGGGCGACACGCCGCTGACCCCGCGCCTGAAGCTGGACGGCGAGCTGGGCTTCGCCCTGGCCGGGGATTTCACCCTGCTCAAGGAACTGGAAATGCTCCAGCCGTTCGGCATGGGCAACGCCGAGCCGGTGTTCGCCTCGCCGCCGGTGCTGGTGCGCGACCTGCGCCGCTTCGGCCCCGCGCGCGACCACGTGGAACTGCAACTGACCGACGAGAGTTGCGGCATCACCCTGCGCGCCAAGGCGTGGCGGCAGTCGGGCCAGTTTCCGGACAGTCTGCGCGGCACGCGGCTGCGCCTGGCCTACACCCCGCGCATCGACCGTTACAACGGCGCGGCGTCGGTGGACCTGCGCATCAAGGACTGGAAGGCGGAATAGGAGACGGCGGCGCTTCATGCCGCCCGCGCGGCGGTCCGCCCCGTTGCCCTTCTTCCCGCGCGTGGCTATCGTCTTCGTGCGGCACGGGATTTCCCTGCCGCCGCTTTTCGCTGGAGCCATGCATGGACGAGAACCCACACCCACAGGACGGCGGAACGCCGCCACCGGACGCAGGCCGCACCGGAAACGGCGCGGCCGGTGCGCGTTGCAACGGCCGCTCCCCCCTGGATCGCCTGTGGCGGACAGTGCGGCTGTACCGGCTGCGGCTGGTGCGGCTGCCGTCCACGCCGCACCGCATCGCGCTGGGCGTGGGCCTGGGCATGCTCATCGGGTCCATTCCGTTGATTCCCTCGCAGATGCTGCTGGCGGGCGTGGTGGCCTGGCTGCTGCGGGCCAGCCCCGCGGCGGCGGTCATCGCCACGCTGTATTCCAATCCGGTCACCTTCGGGCCGCTGTACGCCATCTTCTTCGCCATCGGGTCGTTCCTGCTGCCCGGCATGCACGTGGCCCTGCCCGACGACCTCGCCAATCTCACCTCGCTGCTGTCCATGGGCTGGGACGTATACCTTGTGCTGTGCGCGGGCGGGATGGTGTTCGGGGCGGTGGCCGGGGTGGCGGCCTATGTGGTCACCCTGCGCATGGTGGCCGCCTACCAGCAGCGGCGGGTGCGCTGGCGCACCGGGGCCAGGAACGCCCCGCCCGTGGTGACGGGCTGCGCGCCGTCCGAAGGGGGCGACGGGTGCGAACCGGATGGCATCGTGAATGGCGCCGGACGGCCGGATGCCGGGCACGGGGCATCCGGGCCACGGGACGCGCGCAGGTAACGCTGTGGCGGTGCCGCCGTTGGTGGCGGGCACGGCGAAAGGCGGGCGGATGGGCTCAGGAATCGGGGCGGTACGCGGTGCGTGCCGCCTCTTGCAGTTCCGGGGGCAGCAGGTACAGCCACGGCGGGGGGCAGGACGCGTCGAAGTCCGGCAGTTCGATGCGGGCGTGGTGCAGGAACAGCGTGGATTCGGCGGGCTGTTGTTCCGGTTTCGCTCCGGGGAGCTGCGGCCCGGCGGCATCGGGACCGCCGTAGCGCGCATCCCCCACGATGGGGTGCCCCAGCGCGGCGAGGTGGGCGCGAATCTGGTGCCGCGCGCCCTTGCGGATGACGCAGCGCACCAGCGTGCAGGGTGCGCCCGTGGCGGTCATGACCCCCAGCGGCGTGACCTCGGTATGGCGCAACGGGTCGGGGGTGTCGCCGGGCAGGACGCGGGTGGTGGCCCGGTTGGCCGTGTCCAGCGCGCGGCGCACCGTCACCGGGTGCTCCAGCACCCCGTGCGCCAGGGCAAGGTAGGTCTTGGCCGCCCGCCCGGAATTTTCGGCCGCGTGGAAGTGGCCGGCGGCCTGCGGGGTGCGCGCGGCCAGCAGGATGCCCGAGGTGGGACCGTCCAGCCGGTTGAGCAGGCGCGGAACGCCGGTGGCGTCCTGCGGGCCGGGTGCGCCGATAAGGCCGGGCAGCAGCGCTTCCACGCTGGGGGCGGCGCTGCCCGCGATGGCGGCGGAATGCAGCCCGCCGGGTTTGTACAGCGCCACGAGGCCATGGGCCTCGGCCAGCACGCGCGGTGCGTCGGCGGGGGCCGTCGGGGTGAGGTTTCGCGCCGTGTCATGCGCTTGGCCCGGCGTCGCAATCAGCGGGCGCAGCTCCACCAGCTGTCCGGCCTGCACGCATGCGCCCGGCGGGGCGGGGCGGCCGTCCAGCAGTACGGCGTGGGTCTGCCACAGGCGGCGGCGTGCACGCAGCCCCGCGTCAGGGGGAAGGGGGGCGGGCATGCCCGGCGGCAGATCCAGCAGGGGCAGCAGCCGGGCCAGGGCGGCATCCAGCCGCGCGCCGTGGTCTTCGGGCAGGATGCGGGCCGACGCGGCATGAGGCGCGGCATGCGGGGGCGCGATGTGGGGAGAGGCGTGGGAAGGGGGAACTGGTGGGGCGCTCATGCTCGGCAGCCTGCAAGGGGGGGGAGGGGCGTGGGCCTTCGCCGCATCCGCCGCCTCCGCGTGGCGTTCAGCGTTGGGCGGCGGACTCCGCCAAAGCCCGTTCCGCCGTGGACATGGCGCCCACGCGCAGGGGCACGGCCACCCGGAAGGCGGCGCCGCTGCCGGGCTCGCTTTCCACCCACACCCGGCCGCCGTGCGCGGTGACGATGCGCTTGACGATGGTCAGCCCAAGGCCAGTGCTGGCCTCGCCCGCCGTGGGCCTGGCGCTCAGCTTTTCGAACGAGAGGAACATGCGCTCGCGCTCCTCGGGCAGGATGCCGGGGCCTTCGTCCGCCACCTCGAACACCGCCTCTGCGCCGTCCACGCGCACGGCCACGGTGATGCACGTCTGCGGCGGGGTGAACTTCACCGCGTTGCTCAGCAGGTTGTCGAACACCTGGGCCATGCGGCGCGGGTCGAACATGCACTGTGCGTGCTCGAAGTGCTTGTCGATGCGGATGTTCTTGGCGCCCGCCGCCAGAGAGGCGAAGGACAGCCGTTCCGCCGCCAGCACGGCCAGGTCGCCGGGTTGCAGCACCAGGTCCAGCCGGCCGCTCTCGATGACGGTGACGTCCAGCAGGTCGTTGACCAGTTGGAGCATTTCGTTGCTGGCCTGGTGCATGGTGCCCAGCACGCTGTGCTGGTCCTCGGTCAGCGGGCCCAGCACCCCGTCCAGCAACAGGCGGCTGAACCCCCGGATGCCGTTGATGGGGTTGCGCAGGTCGTGCGCGGCCATGCCCAGGAAGCGGTTCTTGACGTCGTTCAGTTCCACCAGGGTGCGCGCGCGTTCCACCGTCTCCACGTTCTGGAGCACGCGGCAGTACAACTCCTCGCGCAGGAAGGGCTTGGTGATGAAGTCGTCGGCGCCGTTCTTGATGAATTCGACGGTAAGCGGGCGTTCGGCGTGCACGGAAACGCCCATGATCGACAAGGTCTCGCGCGGGTAGCGTTCGCGGATGCGGCGGGTCAGTTCCAGCCCGTCCATGTCGGGCATCATGAAGTCGGTGATTACCAGCATCACGTCGGGGTTGCGCTCCAGCACGCGCAGGGCCGTGGGGCCGCCGGACGCCTCGTACACCTGGAACATGTAGCGGCGCAGCTCTTCTTTCATGAAGGTGCGCATGGAGGGCGAATCGTCCACCACCAGGATCTTGGCCGAGCGGTTGCGGTGCAGCCGGGCCACGGCGCGCACCACGTTGTCCACGGCGCGCTCGTCCTTGATGATGTAGTCGATGACGTCCTTGGAAAGGATGTAGCGGCGCGTGGTGTCGTCCAGGCGCGAGGTGAACACCAGCGAGGGCACCTTGCGGGTGCGCGCATGGTCCACCACTTCGCCGTCGGGGGCATCGGGCAGGGTAAGGTCGAGAATGGCAAGGAACAGGTTGGGGCCCTGTTCGTCCATGATGCGGACGGCCTCCGCGCACGTGCCCGCCGTGACCACGGAAAATCCGAGGCGTTCGGCGATGCGCGTGCGCAGTTCGTCCGCGCTGGCGCGGCTGTCCTCGACGATGAGGATGAGCGGATGCGTCATGTTGCTCCGTGCGGGCGTGCTGGCTTGCCGGTCCCGCGGACGGGAACGGCCAGGGAAGGGTGCGCCATTTCACACGGATTTGCAAGCATCCAGGGAAGGGCCGGACGGCATGGTCCGGACGGCATGGTCTGGACGGCATGGTCGGAGGGGGGGGCGCGTCCCTGCGCCCCGCGTGCTGTCCGGCGGTGCCGCCGCGCGCGGCGACCGCCGGTCCTTCATGAACCGCCTTTGCCGCCGGTCTCCTCCGGGTGCGGCGTGAGCTGGTACCCCATCTCGTGGGCCATGTATTCCAGCGCGGCCACGTCGCGCGTCACCCGCATGATCTCCAGCAGGGTGTCCGCGCCCAGCTTGGCGCTGTGGTCGTGCGGATTCAGTTCCCGCATCATGGTGGGATAGGGCTTGCCGATCTGCTGGGCGACCCACTTGGACCGCCGCGCCCCAAGGACGGCGCTCTGGGTGATGCTGGTCACGCTTCTGCGCATGGGCGTACCTCCTGCCTGCGGTGTCTGGGAACCGGCGCGCCGTTGCGGCGCGCGGAGGGCACTGGACCATGATATCGCAGAAACCATGAAGAGGCAGGGTTGTAAACGTGGTGATACGGTATTTTGGGCGTTGAGCGTGACAGTATTTTCGTGGTAGTGTACCCGCAAATTGATGTAGGGTGATACTTCATCAGGTGGGGGTTGTGCGCCTGTCTGGCAGGATGTCACTGCATGGCGCGGGTGTGGGCCGCGTCGGCCCCGCATGCCGGAGCGGCAAGGCCGCCGGAACCGGGGCGCGGAAGGGCGGATCGCCAGGCATGCCGGGCGGGTACGGGCGGCGGGCAAGGCCCGGCGCAAACATCGGGCAGGCCGTCGGCGCCACTGCGCACGGCGGCGGGGCATGGGGTGGAAGCATGGACAACGGGCGGAAGGTGTTCATTGCCGCGCATCAGCCGCTGATGCGCGAAGGGCTGAAGGTGCTGCTGCGCGGGGTGGACGGGGTGCGCGTGTGCGGCGAGGCGCCGGACGGGCGCGCCGCGCTGGAAGGGTGTGAACGCCTGGGGGCGGACCTGGCCGTCATCGAGTGCGGGCTGCCCCTGCTGGACGGGGTGTGCGTGATGCGCCTGCTGAAGCGCCGCCATCCGGCCCGGCGGGTGCTGGCCATCGGCGGGGACGACCCGGCCATGCTGCGCCCCGCGCTGGACGCGGGGGCCGACGGCTACCTGCTGCCGGAAGCGAGCGCGGAGGAAGTGCGGCTTGCGGTGCGCGCCGTGCTGGCGGGCGGGGGGTGGCTTTCGCCGTGGGCCGCGCGCGAGGTGCTGCGCGACAGGCGCGACGCCGCCGGGGCCGAACCGGCGGGACGGGAGCGCGATGCGCTGACCCTGCTGACCCCGCGCGAGCGCGAGGTGCTGCATCTGGTGGCCGAAGGCTACCGCAACCGCGAGATTGCCGGGTTGCTGGTGGTCAGCGACAGGACCGTGGAAAAGCATCGGGCCAACCTGTTCCGCAAGCTGTCGCTGCATTCGCAGTCCGATGCCAGGGCATGGGCCGAGGCGCGCGGTTTCGCGCTGCGGCCGAGGCCGCGCGGCGAACGGCCGGGACTGGGCTGAGACGGGTTGGGCTGAGCCGGGCTGGACCGGACTGAATTGGGCCGGGCGGGGCTGGGCGGGGGCGTCAGTCCTTGCCGCCCCCGTGCATCATGCGGATGTCCATGATGTCCTTGGCCGGGTAGACGCCGCTGGGGCAGGCCCGGCTGCATGCCAGGTGGCGGCGGCAGTGGCGCTCGCCGTGCGGTCCCTTGCCGATGTGCAGCAGTTCTTCGCGCCGTTCGGGCTGGCGGGCCAGTTCGCGGTTCAGGGCGGCCAGCGGGGCGGGGCCCATGAACCCGCTCCCGTGCGGGGCGGCGGGGGCTTCCTGGTCCCGCGCGGGCTGACCGGCCGCCTGCGATGCCGCCGGATGCGCGCCGTCCTGCCCGCCGCGCCGGGGTTCCGGCGGGGGCGTGTCGTCGGTGCCGTTGCTCACCGGGCAGGCGGACATGCACGCCCCGCATTCGATACAGTTCTCCAGCCGGGTGTAGCGGGCCACCCCGTGCGGCACCCCGGTGGAGGCCCTTTCCACGGGGCGCACGTAGCCCCAGTCCGGGTCGATGTGGGCGAACATGGGGCGCATGTCCACCATCAGGTCGCCCAGCACGGGCAGCGAGCGCAGCGGTTCCAGGGTCACCACGTCGGCGTCCAGGGCCAGCATGGGGGTGATGCAGGCCAGCCGTTCGCGCCCGTTGATGCGCATGGCGCAGGTGCCGCAACTGGAATGGTGGCACGAGTGGCGGTAGACCAGCGTGGGGTCGGTCTCCACGCGGATGCGGTCCAGCACGTCCAGCACGGAATCCTCGGGCCGCACCGGCAGCCGGAAGTCGTCGAAGCGGGCGTTGCTGCCGCCGGGGCCGCTGCGCTGCACCCGCACCGTGAGCGTGCGCGGCTGCCGCGGGGCGGGGGCGGATTCGGGCGTTGCGGCCGGGGTTTCGGGCGCGGTCTTTGCGGCGTCGCTCATGGGGTCAGCTCCTGTAGAAGGCCCGCGCGGGCAGCAGGGGCGTTTCGCGCGTGCGGCACGGCGCGTCGCGCCCGGTGAGGCGGCAGATGATGTCGGCGGTCTTTTCGGCCATGGCGCGCAGGGTCATGCCCTTGCCGCCGATGATGGACAGGAGGCCGGACACGTTGTCGCGCTCGCCGTGGTCGTAGCAGTCGAAGGTGCGGCTGATCTCCTGCGGCCGCGCGGCGCCGGCGTTGCCGATGAGCGGCCGCGCGGCGGACCACGCCGAGCGGATGGGAGCCCCGGCGCAGGCGGGCACCATTTCCGAGCACAGGCGCACCATGCGCTCCACGTGGTCGGGGGGGATGTCCAGATGGTCCGGGTCGTCGGTGAGCCACATGGAGGTGCCCAGCACCGAAAGGCGGCGCTGCGGCACGATGATGTCGCCCTCGCTGGCCTTGCGCATGCGGTTGACCACCATGTTGGTCACCCGGCCCTCGATGGCCACCAGCACCCCCGGCCCCGGCTGGATGGGCACGTGCACGCCCGCCAGCGCCGCCACCTTGCCAGCCCACGCCCCGGCGGCGTTGACCACCAGGTCGGCCGGGGCCGACCATTCGTGGCCGCGCGCGCCGTCGGCGTCCTCGGTCAGGCTGCGCAGGCGCAGGCCGCGCACCGCGCCGTCCCGCACGTCGATGCCGACCACTTCCGTGAAATTGTGGGCCGTGGCCCCGCCCGCGCGGGCCGTGGCCAGGAAGGGCAGGGCCAGCCGCCATGCGTCGAAGGTGGCGTCCGGCACCTGCATGGCCGCCAGCACCCTGTCGGTCAGGCCGGGCTCCAGCCTGCGGGCCTGCTCCGGCGTGTAGTCGCGCGTGGGGATGGACGCGGCGGCGCAGGCGTCCTTCAGCCGCTGGCGGTAGGCCATGTCCTCGTCGTCCAGGGCCACGAACAGCCCTTCGTTCTGTTCCATGGCCTGCGGCGCCAGGCGGCGCAGGATCATGTTTTCCTCGATGCATTCGCGCGCGGCCTCGGGATCGTGCACCGCGTAGCGGGCGCCGCTGTGCAGCAGGCCGTGGTGGCGGCCGGTGGCCCCGCTGAAGAATTCGCCCCGCTCGTAGATGGCGACGGAAAAGCCGCGCAGGATCAGGTCGTGCGCGAGAGCCGCGGCCGTGCCGCCTCCGCCGATGATGGCGATGTGTTCCATGCGTGCTCCGCTGTGAGTGTGCTGTCGCCCCGGCCGGGCCCCCTCCGCGTTCCTGAGGTCGGGCCGTGGACGCCGGACCATGTACCTCCCTAGCATGGATGCGGGGCGATGGTACAGTGCACGGGCATGATTGGTGAAAAAATCTGGCCCCGGAGCGGAAAAACGGGGCGGAACCCAGACGGGGCGCAGATCAGGGGCCGTTTCCAGGCCGTGGCCGTCCCGGCGCTTTACAAGCGGGGGCGGGCGGGGTAGCCAGAGTTCTCCCCACGCGACGGTCCGGATTCGGCGTGGCGGGCGGCCTGCCCGGCCTGTCTGGCCGGGACGTGCGCCACGCGCCCCGCCCGTCGCCCGTTTTCCGCGCAACCGGTTGCCCGTCTTTCGCAAGGAGCCGCCATGCATAGCAAAGAAACCGCCCTTGTGGTCCTGTCCGGCGGGCAGGACTCCGCAACGTGCCTGGGCTGGGCGCTGGAGCGTTTCGGCCGGGTGTCCACCATCGGCTTTCACTACGGCCAGCGCCACACCGTGGAAATGGACTGCCGCCTGCGCCTCATGGACGAGGTGCGCCGCCTTTCCCCCGGCTGGAGCGAGCGCCTTGCCGACGACACCACCGTGGAACTGGCCCTGTTCCGCGAACTGGGCAGCACCGCGCTGACCCACGACGTGGCCATAGAGATGGGCCGCAACGGTTTGCCCACCACCTTCGTGCCGGGCCGCAACCTGGTGTTCCTGACGGCGGCGGCCGCGCATGCCTACCGGCAGGGCATCCGGCACATCATCATCGGCGTGTGCGAGACCGACTATTCCGGCTACCCCGATTGCCGCGACGACACCATCAAGGCCATGCAGGTGGCCCTGAACCTGGGCATGGAATCGCGCTTCGTGCTGCACACCCCGCTGATGTGGCTGACCAAGGGCGCCACGTGGGAACTGGCCCGGCAGGTGGGCGGCGACGCCTTCGTCGAGGTGGTGCTGGAGCACACCCACACCTGCTACAAGGGCGTGCGCGCCACCCGCCATCCGTGGGGCTATGGCTGCGGCGACTGCCCGGCCTGCGACCTGCGCCGCCAGGGCTGGGCCGACTACCTGCGCAGCTGTTCCGGCGGCGGGTGCTGATGGCCTACCGGATCAAGGAAATCTTTCACTCGTTGCAGGGCGAGGGCGTGCACGCCGGGCGGGCCGCCGTGTTCTGCCGTTTTTCCGGCTGCAACCTGTGGACCGGACGCGAGCGGGACCGACAGGACGCCGCGTGCCGCTTCTGCGATACCGACTTCACGGGCACCGACGGCCCCGGCGGGGGCGTGTTCGAGGGTGCCGGGCAACTGGCCTCGGCCATCCTTGCCGCCTTTCCGTATGCACTGGACGGGGACGGCTGGCTGCCCTATGTGGTGTTCACCGGCGGCGAACCCGCCCTGCAACTGACCACGGAACTGCTGGACGCCCTGCACGCGCGCGGCTGCCAGTGCGGCGTGGAGACCAACGGCACCCTGCCCCTGCCCGGCGGGCTGGACTGGGTGACGGTAAGCCCCAAGGCGGGCACGCGCCTTGCCGTGACGCGGGGCGACGAACTGAAGCTGGTCTGGCCTCAGGAAGGGCTGGACCCCGCCGGTTTCGCGGGGCTGGACTTCGGGCATTTCATCCTGCAACCGCGCGACGAGGCGGGGGCGGATACGGAAGGCAACGCCGCCCACGTGGCCGCCTGCGTGCGCTACTGTCTGGCCCATCCGCGCTGGCGGCTGGGGTTGCAGACGCACAAGTTTCTGGGCATCCGCTAGGGCGCCGCGCGCGCCGGGCCGCATTCACATGACAGACACCACGCCGTGCCCGCACGGCCGACACACAGGCAGGACGGCAATGGACATCTTCGTGACACTGAACTTCGACGCGGCGCACCGGCTGCCGTGCGTGCCGCAGGGGCACAAGTGCGGCAACCTGCACGGCCACACCTTCACCGTGGAGGTGCACGCGCGCGGCCCCGTGGGCAACGATACCGGCTGGGTGATGGATTTCGGCGACCTGAAGCGGCTGGCCAAACCGGTCATCGACCGGCTGGACCATGCCTACCTCAACGACATTCCCGGACTGGAGAACCCCACCAGCGAATGCATCGCCCGCTGGCTGTGGCGCGAACTGAAGCCCGGCCTGCCGCAGCTGTGCCGTCTGGTGGTGCGCGAGAGTCCCACCTCCGGCGCGGTGTACGAAGGGGAGGGCGGGGCGGCCTAGGGACTGTTTCTAACTTGTCCTTTCGCCCGTTGGCGTCGTCAAACTTCGCCTGTCATGGCTCTGCTGTCCCTATCCGTAAGGTTCGCTTCGCTCACCAACGGCTAAGGCTCGGTCGAATACGATAAGAGCGCGCTGCGGTCCTCTCCCGTAAGGTTCGCAGGCTCACCTAACGAGAGAGGCATACTCCCTCATGGCAAGCTTGTTTTCCTTGCCAACGAACGAAAATCCTAAGTTAGAAACAGTCCCTGACATCGCTAATCCCGTCAGACCCGACAGGGCCGTGGAACGTGCTGGATTCGAGGCACGGCACGCGAAAAGGGGCACCCCGTACGGGGTGCCCCTTTTCGCGTGCCGTGCCGTGTCAGCCGGTGTAGCCGGTTTCGCCGGGGCATCAGCCCTGCTTGTCGGCCACCTCGCGCGGGGCGGCCTTCTTGCCGGGCACGGGCGTCTTGTCCGCCGTGGATCTGGTGGCGGAGGACTTCTTCCTGACGGCCTTGGGGGCCGGTTCCTGCTCTTCCGCCCTGACCACGGCCTTGCGGTCGGCCTGCTTGACCGGGAGGGCCGGGGTGGCCTGCGCGGTGGCCTTGGTGGTCTTGGCGGCCTTGGACGCCGTGGTCTTGGCCTTGGTCGCGGCTTTGTCCTTGCCGGGGGCCTGGGCCGTCTTTTGCGCGGCCTTGGCGGGGGCGGCCTTTTCCGCCGTGACCGTGGTCTTCTTCTTTTTGGACGAGGACTTCTTCTGCGCCGGGGCGGCCTTTTCCGCCGTGGCCGTGGTCTTGGCGGCGGCCACCGCCGTCTTGCGCGCCTTGCCCGTCTTGGCGGACTTGCGCAGTTCCGCGTAGGCCTCGCTGTTGGTCTTGTGCAGGTTCAGGGCGTAGTCCGCGGGCTTCATGTCCGCCAGCAGCGAAGCGACGCTCTTGCCGCCGCCGGAGGCGGAGCGGAAGCCCGCCTCCACCAGCCGGTTCACTTCCTGGGCGCGGGCCTGGGTGGTTTCCGCGCCCAGCACCACGGCCAGCAGGCGGGTCTTGCCGCGCTTCACCGTGGAGATGAGATTGTAGCCGGAGGCGAACACCCAGCCCGTCTTGAGGCCGTCGGCCCCCTCGCAGTTGCCGAGCAGGGGGTTCTTGTTGGTGGTGATGACCTTGTTGTGCTTGATGTACCGGGTGGAGTGGTAGCGCAGGGCTTCTGGGTACTGGGCAAGGTAGGCGCGGGAAAGGGTCAGCATGTCGCGGGCGGTGGTGTGCTGACCGGCGGCGGGCAGGCCGTGCGGGTTGCGGAACACGCTGTTCTTCATGCCCAGCGCCTTGGCCTTGGCGTTCATCATCTGCACGAAGTTGTCCACGCTGCCGCCGATGTGCTCGGCTGTGGCCACGCTGGCGTCGTTGCCGGAGGAAACGGCCATGCCTTCCAGCAGTTCGTTCAGGGGCAGGGTTTCGCCCTGCTTCAGGAACATGCGCGAACCGCCGGTGGAGAAGGCGCGGCGGCTGACCTTGACGGTGTCCTTCAAGGAAGCCTTGCCCGCGCGCACCTGGTCCAGCGCCACGTACATAGACAGCACCTTGGTCAGCGACGCGGGGGGGATGGGCTCGTCGGCGTTCTGTTCATAGAGGATGCGCCCGGTGCTCATGTCCAGCAGCAGGGCGGAGCGCACGTTGAGTGTCTCGTGGCCGGAGGCGCGCGCCACGGGCGCGGCGAGCAGCGCGGCCAGCGCCAGCGCGGCGAATGCCAGGGCCATCGTGCAGACGGGGGCGGTGAATCGGGCGGTACGTGCCGCCGGGCGGGGGGATGCGGAGTGCGGGCGACGGGCCGTGTGACCAGGGACGGTGGTGTGCATGCGCATGCGCTGTCTCGCCTTTCCGAGCCGGCCGCTCCGGGCCGGGAAACCGGTGTTTCAGGCCGCGCGCGGTGCGCGCCCCTTCGCGATGCGTTGCCGGAATGCCCTGCCGCGGCGGGTCAGGGAATGCAGTGCGCCCGGCGGGCGCGTCCGGCCCGGGGCGGAGGTCTGTCCGGCCTTGTGGGACTGTGCGGCAGCGATCGGTTCGGACGTCCTCGTCCTGTGCCGGGCCGGTACATCCCGCTGGTTGCAATGTGCGTCGCCCGTGGCGCGCGGGGCAGGGCCGCCGCATTCCGTCCGGAATGGCCGCGCGCCGGTGTCCGCGACAAGCATTACTGTAGAGGGCGGCCCATGACAAGCATTCTCTGATGATTGCGCAGAAAATTGCACGTGTCTGGCGTGTGGAGAAATGGCCGGACAGGCCGGGTGACGTGAAGGGCGGCATTGCAAGGTGCCCCGCAACGTGTGTTACGCGCGCTTGCAGGCCGGCGTTGCACGCCGGTGGGCATTGTTGCATGGGCGTTTCGCCGCCGCACGGGTAAACGGAATTCCGGCATGTTGAATATTTTCTAGAGTTTGCCGTGCGCGGGGTGTGGTCCGGTAACCCGCTCTGGTGCTGGACTTCCGGGTGGGGGAGGGGGGGCTGGTCTCCCTGTGACAGATGGAAGGAATGTACTTGCCGTGTCGCAGTTGTTGTGCGAAGCGGTGCATCCAGGTCCTGCCGTCTTGCAGTGTGCCGGTTGTCCGTGGTCGGCTGTCGATGGGCGGCATGGGGGGGCTGCGACATGGCAGCGGAGGTGAAGAATGGTCAGGAGAGGGTGGCAGTGTGGTGCAAACGGTCGGCGGCTGAGGTGGGCACGGCAGACGACAATTTCAGGCGGCCCTGGGAGTTGTCAGAAAAGTCTTTCTTTAAGTATGGATACGTGGAAATGGCGTGGAAACTTCCGGTTGCGCAAGTAAGCGGTCGCTTATGCCCATATCGCGCGGGTTGAGCAACTAATCGCGCAATCATGCAAGATTGAGCGGTCAATCCGCGCAAGGTTGCGCGAAGGGGCCGATTTTTCGCTGGAGATTGTGATAAAAATATTTATTTTATATTTTAGCATGTTGTAGGTGATTTTCGTGGGGGCATCGCGGTTGGCTGTCGCGCAATGGCACGGGCTGTGCTCAGGAAGGGGGCAAGGACGTCGCGTCAGGCCGGCGAACCGGCCCGAGAAGATGCCTTGAAAGAGCGTGGACACGGAGCGCAAACCTCCAACGGAGAGGACCGTCATGAACATCACCTTCGAAATCATCGGACAGAGCTGCGACCTCGCACTGCACCCCGTTTCTCCGCAGACGGCCGAGGCCATCCGCACCAAGGGGCGCGAAATATACGCCGAAAAGTACATGAATTGGTGGCGCAAGGGGAACACCCGCACCTTCGGCATGCGCCTTGGGCCTGACAGCCTGGCCCGTCTCTTCGTGGACGGCCGCCAGACCGAACTGGACGAAAGCCTGTTGTACCGCGACGTGACCACCATCCGCCGCCGCATGTACCTGAACAGCAAGGCCAAGTATCTTGCCGTGCTCGGCTATGACGACGAGTGGTGCGCCTTCAAGTGGATATGGCACGACGTGAAGAATTTCGACCCCGCCAAGTTCAGTTTCCAGGTGCTGAACTGGGACCGCGTGATGAAGACGCAGGGGTACAACGTGGTGGACAACGTGTTCTACGACGGCCACCTGGCTGATGACGATTCGTGGTGCAACCCCAGCGGGTTCACCCTCATCGATCCGATGATCATCGACCTTGCGGACGTGCGCCGCGAGGTAGAGGCCGAACAGGCCGGCGGCAGCAAGAAGGCGGCGTAACCGCGCCGCACACAGGCACTCCCGGTTGGGGTTCCCGCCCGACCGTTCGTCAGACCCGCACCCGTAGTAGCCCTACCCCTCCCTGCCCGAGAGCGGAGGTCCCCACACCCTCCGCTCTCCCCCTCCCCCAGGGCCCGCCGTCCGTAAGCGGCGGGCCCCGCCTTTTCTTCAATCCGGGGCGCCGTCTGATGCCATGGCGAATGGCCCCCTTTACCGGCGCGGTATAAAAAGTGAGCGCTCACCTGTTTTCTTAATAAATGAAAAAAATCACAATAGGGACGGAAAACTGCCGGGAAGTCGCATGGTTCCGCATAAAATGGATTGTGTGCCCAATTTGGAATGATGCCGGGAGAATGCCGGATGCGTCAGGAGGGTGTTTTTAAAATCTTTTGTAATCAAGCATGTTAATGCACTTTTAAAAAATGAGGCGCGCGCTCGTGCCGATAGCGTGAGCACGAAGTTTTGCGATAGGTTGAGTTGACAAACAACCCGCTAAGGGGCAGTGTCGGGCTGTCGATGCTGTGTGAACAACCAGTACAAGCGACCCCGCCCTGTGCCTCCATCGGAACCTGCCCGTTCATCACGATGAAGGCAACGCCCCCCGGCAGACGGCCATGCCGCGCCTGGGGGAGGCCGGAAAGCCCCCCGACGGAACGCGGTACGCGGCATGCATCCATGTACGGAGTGCCGGGCCGGGCGAAGCCGGGGTGGACCGGAAGGGATGCGGGTGGCGGAAGGTGTTCGGGCACGGCGTCGGCGCGATGCGCGAGAGCGGCGCGGGGCACAGGCGGCGCGCCGTCCCACGGGACGGCGGACGGGCCCACCCCACATGCGATCTCACGGAGGGATCGCACGGCATCCGGGCGGCCGCACCGGATGCAGCCGGAAACCGAGAGGGCGCATCGGCAACGAAATGGAGTTGGATCATGAACGTTACCCTTACCATCACCGGCAGAAGCTGCGACCTGGCCTTGCACCCTGTCTCGCCGCGCACGGCGCTGGCCATCCGCGCCAAGGGGCGCAAGATCTACGCCGAGAAGTACATGGACTTCTGGCGGCGCGGCAACACCCGCAATTTCGGCATGCGCATCGAAGCCGACACCCAGGTGCAGCTCTTCATCGACGGCGCGGAACAGACCTTCGACATGGGCGCGCTGCTCGGCAACGTCTCCACCAGCATGAGCAACCTGTACCTTGACAGCAAGGCCAAGTACCTCGCGGTGATGGGCTTTGCCGAAGAGGTGTGCAGCTACACCTGGACCTGGAAGAACGTGGAAGCCTTCGATGCCGTCCGCTTCATGACCTGCATCACCGACTTCGGCCCGGTGCTGGGCAGCACCATGCGCGCCATCGACGAAGTGCGCTACGACACCCTGTGTGCCGACGACTTCGCATGGGGCAACCCCGGCGGCTTCAGCCTCATCGATCCGGTGGTGCTGGACCTCGACCAGCTTCGCCGCGTGGCCCGCGCCGCCTAGCGCGCAGCGCGCCACCGCCGCCCACGGGCGCACAGTGACCATCAGGGGGGAGCCGCAGGCTCCCCCTTTTTACGTGCGGCAGGCACGCATCGGCGGCCCGGCACTGTATTGCCCGGTACATGCGGGAAACAGCGTGTTTCAGGGCGGCAATGCGCGCGGCCGGGCTTGCAAGGCGCATCCCGGACATGCCACTATGAGCACCCGGCCGAGCGCGGCCCCGTCGTGCGCAGGCCGCCCGGCACGGCGCGCATCAGACCCCCGGCGGCCGGAACATCCCGCATTGCACGGAAGGTACGATGGAACTGCCCCTGCTCAAGGAATTCGTGGTCATCTTCGGCCTTTCGGTGGCCGTCATCTACCTTTGCCACTACGTGAAGGTGCCCGCCATCGTCGGCTTTCTGCTGACCGGCGTGGTGGCCGGGCCGCACGGCCTGGGGCTGGTCAAGGCCGCGCACGAGGTCGAGATCATGGCCGAGGTGGGCGTGGTGCTGCTGCTGTTCACCATCGGGCTGGAACTTTCGCTGGGCGAACTGATGCGGCTGCGCAAGCCGGTGTTCCTGGGGGGGCTGGCGCAGGTGGCGCTGACCATCCTCGCCTTCGCGGGCGGGGCGGAACTGCTGGGGCTGCCCCACGGCACGGCGGCGTTCATCGGCTTTCTGGCCGCGCTGTCGTCCACGGCCATCGTGCTCAAGCTGTTGCAGGAGCGCGCCCAGATGGACAGCCCGCACGGGCGCATTTCGTTGTCCATCCTGATCTTCCAGGACCTGGTCATCGTGCCCATGATGCTGCTGGTGCCGTTCCTGGCGGGCAAGGGCGGCGAGACCGGGCCGTCGCTGTTGTTCACCATGGCCAAGGGGGCGGGCATCATCCTTCTGGTGTTCCTGCTCTCGCGCAAGATGGTGCCCGCGCTGCTGTACCGCATCGTGCGCACCCGCAACCGCGAGGTGTTCCTGGTCTCCACGCTGGGTTTCTGCCTAGCCATCGCCCTGCTTACCTCGTCCATGGGGCTTTCGCTGTCGCTGGGCGCGTTTCTGGCCGGGCTGATCATGGCCGAATCGGAGTACAGCCACAGCGCGCTGGAGGGCATCATGCCCTTCCGGGACGTGTTCACCAGCATGTTCTTCATTTCCGTCGGGATGTTGCTGGACTTCAACTTCGTGCTCGACCACCTGCCGCTGGTGATAGGCGTGACCCTTTCCGTGCTGGCCGTGAAGTGCCTGCTGGGCGGCGGGGCCACCCTGATGCTGGGCTATCCGCTGCGGCCCGCGCTGATGGTGGGCCTGGCCCTGTGTCAGGTGGGGGAATTCTCGTTCGTGCTGGCCAAGGCGGGCGTGAGGTTCGAACTGTTCGACCGCGACCAGTATCAGCTGTTCCTGGCCGCCAGCATCATGACCATGGCGCTCACGCCGTTTCTCATCGCCGGAGCGCCGCGCATGGCCGACGCCGCCGTGCGGCTGCTGCCGGCCGGAGCCCGGCTGGCCCGGCGCATGGAGGATGCGGCGGCCGAAGAGGCGGGCGGCGCGCACTGCGCCGTTGACCTGACCAACCATCTGATCATCGTGGGCTTCGGCATCGGGGGGCGGCACCTGGCCCGGGCGGCCAAGGCGGCGGGCATCGACTATACCGTCCTGGAAATGAATCCCGACACGGTGCGCACCTTTGCCGCCAAGGGCGAGCCCATCGCCTACGGCGACGCCTCGCACATCGCCGTATTGCAGAGCGCGGGGGCGCGCGCGGCGCGGGTGCTGGCCATCGTCATCTCCGACCCGGCCGCCGTGCGCAGCATCACCGACACGGCCCGCAAGCTGAACCCTTCGCTGCACATCGTGGTGCGCACCCGGTTCATCAGCGAGATAGCGGCCCTGCGCGACCTGGGGGCCAATGACGTGATCCCCGAGGAGTTCGAGACCTCGGTGGAAATCTTCACCCGGGTCATGAGCCGCTACCTTGTGCCGCGCGCCGAGATAGAGCGCTTTGTCGAGGAAGTGCGCACCGAAAGCTACGACATGCTGCGCCAGGTGGACATCCGCACCGAGCCGCTGGCCGCCCTGTCCACCTATTTCACCGACTTCGACCTCAGCGCCATGACCGTGGATGCGGGGTGCATGCTGGACGGCATGACCCTGCAACAGGCCGACCTGCGCCGCCTGCACGGGCTGACCCTGGTGGCGGTGAAGCGCGGCGAGGACGTGCTGCCCAACCCCGACGGCACCCTGCGGCTGATAGCGGGCGACGTGGCCTACGTGTTCGGCCCGCACGCGGACATCGCGGCCAAGGCCGGGCTGTTCGCGGCTCGGCGGCGGGCATGGGACACGGGAAATGACGCAAACGGCTCCGGCCTGGAGGCCACGCTGGCCGATGGTTCCGCCCCGGCTACGAACCCGATGGAAGGTGCGGCAGACAGCGGGGCAGACGGTGGGGCCGCCGCTTCGGGTGGAGATGCCGTTGCCGCTGCGGGCGAGGCCACTCCCGGCGACAAGGCCCGATAGTCCTCTGCATCCACTGCGCCTGCCCCCATCGAATAGCGCAGGTCAGGCGCCATTCCTGAACATTACAGCCCCCGCGAAGTGGTCCTTCGCGGGGGCTGTTGTTTTGCAGAGCAGGGTGGAAAGGCAGGGCGCAGGCGGGGCCGCAACGGGCAAGAAGGCTCGTTGGCGTCTATCCCTCGCGCAGGGCGGAGATAAGCCGTTGCAATTCCTCGGCCTGTGCGGCCAGATCGGAAATGGCGGCCTCGGCCCGCTCCATGCCGTCGGCGGTGCGGGCGGCCACCTGATTCACCTCGCCCACGGCGCGGCCCACCTGCTCGCTGGCGGCGGACTGCTGCTCGGCTGCGGTGGCAATGGACCCCACCCGGTCGGCGGTGCCGGTGACGATGGTCACGATGCGGTCCAGCGTATCGCCCGATTCGCGCGCCAGCCCCACCGATTCGCGCACCGCCTCGCCCGCCTGGCGCGCGCCGTCGATGGACCGCGCCGCCCCGTCCTGAATGGCCCGGATGGCGTTGCCCACCTCATGGGTGGCCTGCATGGTTTTTTCGGCCAGCTTGCGCACCTCGTCGGCCACCACGGCAAAGCCCCGCCCGGCGTCACCGGCGCGCGCCGCCTCGATGGCCGCGTTCAGCGCCAGCAGGTTGGTCTGGTCGGCAATGTCGCTGATGACGCCCAGCACGTTGCCCACCGCGTCGGTGCGTTGGCCAAGGTCGCCCATGAACGATTCCAGTTCCTCGGTGCGGCCCCGGATGGCGCCGATGGCGTCCACCAGCCGCGTCACCGACCCGGCCCCTTCGGTGGCGCGGGTGCGCGCCTCTGCCGCGCTGTCGGCGGCTTCCGACGCGTTGCGGGCCACGTCGGCGGAGGCGGCGTTCATCTCGTCCATGGCGGCGGCGGTTTCGGTGGCGCGGGCCGACTGCATGCGCGCGCCATTGGCAGCATCCTCCACCTGGGTGGCCAGCACCCCGGCGGACGCCGCCACCTCTCGCGCAATGCCCACGGCCTGTGCGGCAACGGCGGCGATCTTCTCGTTCTTGGCGCGGATGTTCGCCTCCTGCCGCCGGATGGTGGTCAGGTCGAAGTACAGGGTGAAGGCCCCGGTCTGGTTGTTGTCCAGGTCGAACACCGGGTTGGCGTTCACCTGCAGGATATGCTCGCCGCCGTCGCCGGCCACGGTCATTTCGCCTTCCACGCGGGTGCGGGTTTCCAGCGCCTCGTCCGAGCGGGTGCGGCGGTTTGCGTCGCCAAAGAAGAATTCGCCCACCCGCTGGCCGTGGTAGTCGGCGGGCTTGCCCGGTTTGCCCGCAAGGTCCAGCAGGATCTGCCCCACGAAGGTGATGCGGCCCGCGTTGTCCAGGGTCATGCACGGGAAGGTGCGCGAAATGGCGTCCAGAATGCCCTGCGCAAAGCCCAGACGGTCCTTGAGCCGGGCGACCATGTTGCGGATGGAGCCGCGCAGGGCGTCCAGTTCCGCCGGGAAGCTGCCGTCGATGGCCGCGTTGAAGTCGCCCCTGGCCACGGACTCTGCATAGGCCCCAAGACGGTCTATGGGGGTCATGATGCGGGCCACGATGCGGAAGGTCACGGCGCAGGCGGCGGCCAGGAACACCCCCAGCGCGATGACGGCGGCCCCGGCCATGCGGGTGCCGGTGGCGGAGGTCATGCGCTCCACCTCAGCACTGGCGGCCAGCGCCTCGGCCGATTCCATCTGGGCCACCAGCGCCCAGCGGGTGCCCAGCACCTGCACCGGCTGCCATGCGGCCAGCACGGCACGGCCGCGCGGGTCAGTGGTCAGGGCCTGCCCGGTATTGCCCTCCAGCGCGGCGCGCACGGCATCGGTGTTCACCCTGTCGCGCAGCACGTCCAGTTCATCGGGCGAACTGCGCAACGAGGTGCGCAGCAGCCCGTCCGGCCCTACCAGATAGGTTTCGCCGGTCTTGCCAAGGCCGAACGCCTCGAACCGCCCGCCGGACAGCATCAGGCTGTTCAGCTTGGCGGCGGGCAGGCTGAAGGCCAGCACTGCAACGTACTTGCCGCCCTTGCCGCCATCGAACACCGGCGTGGCCAGGAAGGCGCGCGGGGCGTTGCCTGCAGGTTCGTACGGGGCAAAGTCGCTGTGGGCCACCTCGCCCGCGCGGCCCGCCTTGCCCGATGCGTCCGCGGCCCGGAACACGGCGGCAAGGCCGGTCTTTGCGAAGGGGCCGTCGGTGATGCGCCGGGCGAAATCAAGGTTCTTGCGCACCGAATAGAGCACCCGCCCGGTATCCGGGGCCAGCAGCAGCACGTCGGCATAGCCGAAACGCTCGGCAAAGTCGCGGAAGGCGGGGTGGAATTTCAGGTGGTTGTCCACGTAGCCGCAGACAAGGTCCGCCGGTTCGTCCAGCTTATGGCGCTCTCCGGGGGCTGCGGGGTTGCGGCGGATGTAGTGTTCCCACAGCAGTTGGGCGTTGGGATCGGCGGGTACGTAGTCGGCGGCGGGGCGCGGGGCATAGCCGGGCGCGGCGGCGGCGTGGCGGGAAAAGGCGTTCCAGCCCAGAAAGGCGGGACCGGCCACGGCCTCGGTCAGGGCCGGGCGCAGGGCGGCCAGCGCGTCCTGCGGGGTTTCCGATTCGTGGCGCACCAGATCCACGTCGTAGGCAAAGGCAAGGCTGGCGTCGATGGCCGTGCGGTCACCGGCGTACACGGCAAGCTGGTCGGCCACTAGTTCCATCAGGTCGGCCACCTGGGCCGACTTCACGCCGCGCAGGGTGGCCAGTTGGCCCTGAGCCCGTTCCTGCAGGGCGGCGGCGCTGGTGCGTCCCACCTCGTGCATGCCGCCCGCGCCCACCCACCACAGGGTGGCCGCGATGCCGAAGCCGCTTGCCGCCAATACTGAAAGAAACCCCAGAAGCAATTGCCGTTTGAGGGTCATGACCGTACCTTGCTCCCTTACCGTCATACCTGACGCTGGACAGTGAGACAGGCCCCGGATGCAGGCATGGTGACCCTTGTCCGGCGACCGCGCGCGGTTCCCCATCGATCCGGCGCGGCGGCTGGCGCAGCACCGCCGGGTTGCGGCCCCTTGCGCCACGTACGCCCGGCGGTGCCGGGCGTACGGAGCGGGCGGCGCGGTGTGTTCGTCCTGAAGTCCGGGGTGCCGCCCACAGGAGCACCGTTCCCATTTTTGGGGGTGATGTCAAAGCAGGAAAGGGGTGGCGTAATGCGAATATTGTCAAATACGGCGAACGGGAGTGACGGAAAGTTGTAAAACAGCCGGAAGTGGCGGGCTGTTGGATGCCGAACGGGGAGCAGCACCGCAAGGTGCGCGACACCGGGTTCATGGCGGCGTCGCGCGTGGGGCGCGCGGGATGTGTGGGGCGCGGGGACATGCCGCGGCCTTCGCGGAGGGACTTCGCTGGACAGGCGTGTGGCGGCAGGGGCAACACGAAGGGCGGGCAGGCTTTCGCCCACCCGCCCGGAGCGTGTGCATGCAGGAATCTGGCGGCGTAACGCAGCGCGGCGTTCCGGCCTTACAGCTTCTTCACTTCGGCGTACCAGCCGCCCGCCTGTTCCAGCAGGCCGTACAGGCGGCCCACCAGCGCGTGCGGGTCGGCCAGGTAGCCTTCCAGCAGCAGGCTGGCCTCGAACAGTTGCAGGGTGGCGCTTTCCACCATGGGGTCCGCCGGGTCCGCCTTGTGGATGCGCAGCAGGTTGCGCAGGATGGGGTGGTCGCGGTTCACTTCCAGTACCTTCTTGGGGATGGACTCGTCGCGCTGCATGACCTTGAGCAGCTTTTCCATGGACGAGGTCACCGTGCCATCGGGGCTGACCAGGCAGGCCGGGCTGTCGGACAGGCGGTGTGACACGCGCACCTCGGTCACCTTGTCGCCCAGCAATTCCTTCATGCGGGCCAGCAGCGCGTCGAAGGCGGCGGCGTCGGATTCGGCCAGCGGTTCCGCCTCCTTGCGGTCCTCCACGGTGGGGAAGGCGTCCAGGGTGGCCGCGTCGGCGTGCTCCACGGCCTTGAGGGCGAAGTCCTTGTAGCTGCCCAGCGCGTCCATGACGAATTCGTCGATGGGCTCGTACAGGAACAGCACTTCCAGTCCCTTCTTGCGGAAGATTTCCAGGTGCGGGTTCAGCCGCGCGGCCTCGCGGTTGGGCGCGGAAATGTACCAGATGTCCTTCTGGCCCTCGCGGGCGCGGCCGATGTAGTCGTCCAGCGAGGACAGCCCCCTGGCGTCGTCGTGGTGCGAGGTGTTGCAGCGCAGCAGGCCCGCGAACTTCTCGCGGTTGGCCCAGTCGGTGTGCCCCAGCTTGAACACCTTGCCGTGGCTGCGCCAGAATTCCGCGTACTTGTCCGCATCCGCGGCGGCCAGCTTTTCCAGGTGGCCGAGCACCTGCTTCGTCACCGTCTGGTCGATCTTGCGGATGACCACGTTCTCCTGCAACGTCTCGCGCGAGATGTTCAGGGGCAGGTCTTCCGTATCCACCACGCCCTTCACGAAGCCGAGGTATTCCGGCAGCAGGTCCTTGTTCTCGCGCTGGATGAGCACCCGGCGCACGTACAGGTCGAGCCCCCAGCGGTCGCGGCCCATGCCGAACAGCTCCTGCCCGTGCGGCGGCACGAACAGCAGCGCGGTGAACTGCACCGGGGCGTCCACGGAAACGTGGATGGTCTCCAGGGGGGCGGCGGCATCGAAGGTGAGGTACTTGTAGAAGTCTTCGTACTGCTGCGGGGTGACGGAGAACTTGGGTTCGCGCCACAGGGCCGGGGTGGTGTTCACCCGGTCGCCCTCGACCATGATGGGGAAGGGCAGGAAGTTTGAGTGCTTGCGCACTATGGATTCCAGACGGTGGCGTTCCAGGAATTCCGAGGCGTCGTCCTTGATGTGCGCCTCGATGACCGTGCCGCGCGCCGGGGCGCTGGTCCCGTTTTCGCCATCCGCCTCGGCCACGCTGAACGAGCCGGAACCGTCCGATTCCCAGACGTGGGCGGGCGCGCCGGGCTGGCACGAGCGTGAGGTGACGCGCACCTTGTCCGCCACCATGAACACCGAATAGAAGCCCACGCCGAAGCGGCCGATGATGGATGCGGCGTCCTGCGGCGCGGCGGAAGCGGCGGACGCGGCCTCGCCGTCGGCGGCGCTGTCGTTAGTGGCGGCGTCGGGCCGGGGGGCGCCGTTCAGGCCCTGCCCGATCCCATGTTCGGCCATGAACCGTTCCGAGCCGGAACGGGCGATGGTGCCCAGGTTGTCGATGAGTTCCTGCCGGGTCATGCCCACGCCCGTGTCGGCGATGCGCAGGACGCGCGCGTCCTTGTCCACGGTGATGGCGATGTCCAGCGGCAGGTCGGGCGCGGCCACGGTGTCGCCCCGGCTCTGGAAGAAGCGCAGCTTGTCCAGGGCGTCGGACGCGTTGGAGACCAGTTCGCGCAGGAAAATCTCGCGGTTGGTGTACAGCGAGTGGGTGATGATGTGCAGCAGCTTCTGCACCTCGGTGCGGAATTCGTGGGTCTCGTGCGCGGCGGCGGTCATGGTCTCCTCCTGTGAAGGCGTGATCTGGTGAACGGAAGGGGCACGGCGCGCGTGCCCGGATGTTGTGCAATTGTTCCGTGCCGTTGCGGCCGGAAAATTTCCCTGTGCAGATAGTGCCGGAGCGGCGCGTGTCAAGACGGCGCGCCACTCCCCGAGGCGGACTGCGCCGCCGGGGCGTCCAGCTTGAAGCGCACGCGCAGCACGCCGTTCTCGAAGTCGTGCGAGATGATCCGGAACGTGCCCACTTCCGCCGTGTTCCGTACATGGACGCCGCTGCACGGGCAGGCGTCGAACCCGCCCACGCGCACGATGCGCAGGGTGTCGCCCGCCTCGTCCGGCAGGCGGCCCAGGTCGAAGCGGGCGGCCGCCTCGGCGCGGTCCATGTCCACGGCGGTGACCGGAAGGTTGCCGGACAGCACGCGGTTCACTTCGGCCTCGATGGCGCGGGCCTCCGCGTCGTCCAGTTGGTGGTCGAAGTGGTAGTCGCACTTGGATTTTTTCGGGTTGACGTGGGCGCTGAAGCAGCGTCCGCACCCGTAGCGGGCCACCATCACGCCGTTCAGGACGTGTTCGGCGGTGTGCATGCGGGGGGCTTCGTCCTTGCTCATGGCTGCCTCCGGGGTATTGTGGCTGGCTGGCGTTCGCGCGGGTGGCGTTCGGGCCGGGCATGGGGTAGGTGTGTGGCGTGCTTGCGGCGGCGGTGGCAGCCGCTCCCGCAACGGTACGTTCCCCCAACGGTAGGTTCCCCCCAGCGGTACATTCCCATGGACCGGCCGCCGCGCCGGGCAAGGATACAGGAGAGGGTGCATGGATTTCAAGGCGCTGGCCGACCTGGTGGAGAACGGGCTGCCGTTCCAGAAGCTGCTGGGCATCAAGGTGGCGGAGATGGAAGCGGGCCGGGTGAAGCTGTACATTCCCTATCGCCAGGAACTTGTGGGCGATACGCGGCGGCCCGCCCTGCACGGCGGGGTCATCTCGTCGCTGGCCGACGTGTGCGCGGGGTTCGCGGTGTGGACCAAATGCCGCATCGAGGACCGCATCGCCACCATCGACCTGGTCATCGACTACCTGCGGCCCGCCTCGGCCAGCGACCTGTACGCCGAGGCCACGGTGAAGCTGCTGGGGAACCGGGTGGGCAACGCGCAGGTGGCCATCTGGTCCGCCGACCGGCCGGACAGACACGTGGCCGAGGGGCGGGGGGTGTACAACATCAGAAGGGGATAACGGCGCTTTCGCCTGCCCGCCCGGCCCGGCCGGGCCTGGCTGGACAACAGGCCGGATTTTGAATAACAGCAAGTATTGAGCCATGTTGTAATTGTTTTCGTGTAGCGCTTGGCGGTATTTCCCAATCTGCTTTCCGTTCCGGGGGGAACGGCAAGTCACCGCGCCGTCCATGGACGGCGCGCCTGTCCCGTTTTCTGAACGTCTGTGCCATACCAAAGGATTGTCATGCGTTCATTTTTTGCGTCATTGCCGATGCGGATGAAGATATTCGTCATCATGCTGCTTCCGCTTGTGGCGTTACTGGCGTTTTCCGGCGCGCACGTCATGGGCAAGCGCGCCATCGTGGTCGAAATGCAGAATGTGGCGAGTCTTGCCGCCCTTTCCGTGGCCATCGGCGACGCCGTCCATGAACTTCAGAAGGAGCGTGGCCTGTCGTCGGGGTTCGTCGCCAGCCGGGGCGAACGGTTCGGCCCGGAACTGGCCGCCCAGCGGCGCGGTTCGGACGATCCGCTGGACAAGCTGCGCGCGCGGCTTGGCGCGTTCCCGGCGGGGAACTTTCTTCCGGAGGTAAGAACCGCCCTCGGCAAGGTGGAGGGCGAACTCGGCGGCATCGTCGGGATGCGCCGCGAAGTGGACTCGCTGTCCCAGAAGCCGGCCGGGATCATCGCGTCGTACTCCGCGACCATAGGCGTGCTGCTGGAGGTGAACGCCGTCATTTCGCGCGCCAGCACCGAACCGCGCGTTCTCGGACGCATCGTGGCCTACGATGCGCTGTTGTGGGCCAAGGAGTACGCGGGGCGCGAACGGGCCACGCTCAACGGCGTGTTCGCGCAGGGAACGCTTTCGGGCGACCTGTACCGCGCGTGGCTGGCGGTGCTTGCCGCGCAGAACGAGCGGCTTGCCTCGTTCAGGGCGCTTGCCGGTCCGGAAGACGCCGCCCTGCTCGAAACCAGGCTGACCGGCCCCGCCGTGGCCGAGGTGGCCCGGATGCGGGAACTGGTCATGCCCAGGACCCCGGGCGAGCCGTCCGGCGGCGATGCCGCCGAGTGGTTCAAGGCGTCCACGGCGCGCATAGATCTTTTGCGTCAGGTAGAGGTGGGGCTGGCCGATTCCCTCATGCAGCTCACGAACCGTCTCGGCCGGGACGCGCGGACGGACATGTTCGTCTACGCCGGGGTGTCCGGCATGGCCCTGGCCGCCACGCTGGCCGTGGGTCTGCTGGTCTTCGTCTCCATCAACACGCCCTTGCGCCGGGCCGTGGCCTTTGCCGAAGCCGTGGGCAAGGGCAATCTGGACCACCCCCTGGATGTGCGGCAGACGGATGAGATAGGCACGCTGTGCAGCGCCATGGGGAACATGGTCGGAAACCTGAAGCTCAAGATCGCGGAAGCGCAGACGCAGACGCAGCTTGCGGCCCAGGAGACGGAACACGCGCGCAGGGCGCAGGCCGAAGCGGACGAGGCGCGGGCCGAGGCGGAGCGCGCACGCCGGAACGGCATGTTGCAGGCGTCGGTGCGCATGGAAGACATGGTGCGCAAGCTCACCGGCACCTCGGAGGGCATCGCGGCCCAGGTGGTGCAGTCCAGCAAGGGCGCCCAGGCGCAGAAGGACCGCGTTACCGGAACGGCGCTGGCCATGGAGCAGACCAACGACTCCGTCATGGATGTGGCCCGCAGCGCCGGACGGGCTTCGGAAATATCGCACGACGCCCGGCAACTGGCCAGCGACGGCGCCGCCGTGGTCCGCCGCATGGTGGGCATGGTGGGCGAAGTGCGCACGCAGGCGTTGCAGCTCAAGGACGATATGGAAATCCTCGGCTCCAACGCCGCCAACATCGGGCAGGTGCTGGGGGTCATCAACGATATCGCGGACCAGACGAACCTGCTGGCGCTGAACGCGGCCATCGAGGCCGCCCGCGCGGGCGACGCGGGGCGCGGCTTTGCCGTGGTCGCCGACGAGGTGCGCAAGCTGGCGGAAAAGACCATGTCCGCCACGAAGGAAGTGGCCGAGGCCGTGCTGGGCATACAGAAGGCCACGCGGACCAATGCCGAAAGCGTTTCGCAGACCGTGGGCAGCATAGAGAACGCCACGAACATGGCCGAGGAATCGGTGCGGTCGCTGGAGCGGATCGTGGACATGGTGGCGCACACCAGCGACCAGATCCGGTCCATTGCCGCCGCCGCGGAGCAGCAATCCGCCGCAAGCCGCGAGATCAGCGGTTCCCTGGCGGACATCAACGCCATCGCCAACGAAACCGCCAGGGGGATGGAGCATTCGGCTTCGGCCGTGGAGGAGCTTGCGTCGCTCGCAAGGTCGCTGCAACAGCTGGTGGCCGAGATGGCTGCGGAGGGGCGGGCCTAGAGGGCTACTTCGAGAGGGGCTGTTCCTGCACGCGCGGGCCGCCCGCGCCGGGCGCGCCCGCCGGGGCCGGGGCGTTGGGCGGCGCCACGATCTGCTGGCCCGGCTGCGATTCCACGAAGTTGGAGGGCGCCCTGTCGGTGCTGCGGTCGGGGTCGAAGCCCAGCGCCTTGGTGCGCGCTTTGCCCACCAGCACGGTGCATTCGTTGTTGGCGCAGTCGCGGATGGCCAGCAGGGTGGGCTTCAGCACGCCCGTGGGGGCCACGTTTTCCACCGCCATGTAGTATTCGCGCGGGCCGGTGCCGAACAGCGGGGTGACCGTGCAGGTCACCAGCCAGTCGTTGACGCCGTCGCCGTTCCAGTCGGTGATGGCCGTGAGCGACACGGAAATCACGTCCATGCCCTGGCCCAGGGCAAACCCCACCCTGCCGATGCGCACGTTGTCGTCGGGCGCTGTGGAATCCGCGAAGGTCTCGCCCGCAAGGCCGTTGCGCGCCTCTGCCGAGCGGAAGCGCGTGGACAGGCGGTGGTACAGTTCCTCGCCGTACGAGGCGGGGCGGTATTCGCGGTTGTCGCGGATGGCCGCCTCCATGTAGTTGCCCTCGGCGTCCAGGATGTTGCGGCGCACCATCTCGTCGCGCAGGTAGATGGCGTAGTTGCGGAACGAGTCGGGCCGCACCACCTCCACCGGTTGCAGGGCGCAGCCCGAAGCAAGGGCCAGCAACAGCAGCAGCGGGGCAAGGGCGGCAAGGCCGCGCGGGGCGGCGGAACGCTGGGCGGCATGGGAGCGGGTGCGGTGCATGGCGAATGGTGCCCGGCGGGCGTTTTGGGGTGTCCGGCGCGGCCTGCGCCGCGCCTTCCGGTTATTTCTTCAGGATAGCCTTGATGGCGGCCTCGTCGGCGGCCTTGCGCGCCGCCTCCTGCGAGGCGGGCAGCACCTGCTCGCACAGCAGCCTGTCGAGGAAGGCGCGCGCCTCTTCGCCGGTGCGGGTGACCGGCTGGCCGATGCCCCGGTATTCGTCCACCGACAGCAGCCGGGCCTGCAACAGCCCCTTGGGCGCGGGGTCTTCCACCACCAGCCAGTAGCCCAGGTAGAAGCCCTCGTCGTGCGGGGTCTTCTGGGTGAGCAGCGCCAACCAGTCGCGCACGCCGTTGGAGTTCCAGTCCAGGGTGGCGAAGACCACCAGCGTGTTCACGAGGTCGGGCGAGAAGACGTTGAGCGAAGTGCGGTCCAGCGCGCTGACGGTCCACTGCCTGGGCGAGGCGAAGGTGCGCCGCGAATCGTCGGTGAAGCCGGGCAGCAGCGAGGGGAACGAGCGCAGGTTCAGGCGCAGGGCCAGTTCCAGGCCGTAGGATTCCGGCTGGTAGTCCTGCGGAACGATGTCGCCGGAAGGCTCGGCCCGGCCGTCGGGCAGCACCACGAGGCCCGCGCGCTGCGCGGCGTCGGGGTGATGCTGGACGAAGGACGCCAGCAGGAAGCGGTCCAGCACCTGCACCGGCACGGGGCCGGGGTAGATGCGTTCGGGCTGGGGGCTGGCGTAGGGCTGGGCGCCGTCGTCGGTGATGCGCGGCGCGCAGGCGGCCAGCAGCAGGACGGCCAGCAGGCCGAGCAGGCCCGGTGCCAGCGGGGCGCGGAAACGGCGCGGGGCGGCGGGTCTTGCGGGGCGCACGGTGCAATGGGCGGGCCGGGCCGGGGTGCGGACGGGCATGGAATCCTCCGGATATGGCCGCTCCGGGCGGCCGCACCCGCGTCTTATGACCGCCCCGTGCGGCTGTCAACGGGCATTTCCGCGCGGCGCTGGCGGGCCGCATGGCGGAGCCCCGAAGGAGCCGCGAAAGGAACGGGGGCCAAGGCGGCTGGCCGCCCCGGCCCCCCGTCGGCGTCAGAAGTTCAGCACCCTGTCCGCCTTGAGCATCTCGTCGTACAGGAACTGCTGGTTGCCGCGGGCCACCGTGTCGTCAGCATCCACGCCGTGGATGTCCTGGCACTTGCCTCAGGCGGCCAGCACGCCCTCGCTGAGGGCGAACAGCCGGGCCTGTTCGCGGATGGGGAACGAGGGACCGTCGCCCGCGGCGTAGTTTGCCGCCGGGCCGTTGAGGAAGATGGTCACGTCCTCGCCCTTTTCGAGCAGGAAGTTGCCGAAGCGGAAGGTGTTCCAGCGGATTTCCGGGTCCGCGCTGGAGAGGATGATCAGTATTTGCATTGTCAATGCTCCGCCTGTTGATTGATAGATAAAATCTATCATAGGCGGAGCATGGCATTGATGCAAGCTGTGGAATGGCGAGGTGCCTGGTGGGAGGGGGGGACAACGGGCGGGGAGGGAGCCGCCGCCCGTGCGCCTAGCCGAAGGGGTTCAGCGGCTTCAGGCCGAAGCCCACGGCCTGCATCGGGGCGGCCAGCGGGCGGCCGTCCAGCAGGTCGGCCAGGGCCTTGGCCAACTGGTCGGGGCAGGAGGTGGATTTGTTGCCGCAGGTGATGCCGATCAGTTTGTCGATGGCGTCCTGCACCGGCATGCCGTCCAGCAGGCGGCCGAGGGCTTCAAGATTGCCGGGGCAGCCCCCGGCAAAGCGCACGTCGTGCAGCATGCCGTCGCGCACGTCGAACTGGATCTGCTTGCTGCACACACCGCTGGGAACATGAACATGCATGGCGAAACTCCGTTTGCCGGTTTGGCTCGGGGCCAGACATAGGCCCGGCGCGCCGCGCTGTAAAGGGGTGCGCGGGGAGGGCGCGGCCCGCATGGCGGCCGCATGGGTACAAGCCACGGAGGGGATTGACGGGCGGGTCGACGCTGTGTATGTTCAGGCGCAGTAAGGGGAGTAGCCAGCAAGGGCAACGTCAACAGCATGGCGCAAGCGCCTGGCGTTGCCGTTGGGACGGACCCGCAAACCGGACCAATTGGCGAGACCTTCACGGCAGTGATGCCGGGGGTCTCGCCTTTTTGTATTCGACCTCCGGAAAATCAAAAAAGCTCAATCTATCCGAGAGGTTGCACGTGAAGAACGCGTTCCGAGACTGGTACCCCTTTCTGCTGGCCGTGCTGGCCACGCTGCCGGGCCTTGCCATGCGGGCCCTGCACCCGGAAATCAGCCCGCTGGTCATGGCGGGAGTGACCGGCGGCGCCATCCTGGCCGCATCGTTCATGCTGATGTGGGCCTGCGAGGTGGCGCAGCTGGACATTCCCCAGACCTTGGCCCTGGCGGTGGTGGCGCTCATCGCCGTGCTGCCCGAGTACGCCGTGGACATGTACTTCACGTGGATGGCCGGGCAGTACCCCGAAAGCGAGTACGCGCACTACGCCATCGCCAACATGACCGGGGCCAACCGCCTGCTCATCGGCGTGGGCTGGAGCGCCATCGTGCTGGTGTGCTGGATGCGCTACCGCCGCACGGTGGAGGTGGAGAACGAGCGCCGCACCGACCTGCTCTTCCTGGCCATGGCCACGGCGTACGCGTTCTTCATTCCCATCAAGGGTTCGCTGGCGTGGTACGACGGCGTGATCCTGGTCTCGATGTACGGGTGGTACATCTGGATCGTCTCGCGCAGGCCCTGCACCGAGTTCGAGGCCGAAGGCCCGGCCGAGAAGCTGGCCCGGCTGTCCAAGGACCGCCGCCGCCTGGCGACCTTTTCGCTGTTCCTGTATGCCGCCGTGGTCATCCTGGCGGATGCGGAACTGTTCAGCGAAAGCCTGGTGGCCTCGGGCAAGGTGCTGGGCATCAACGAATTCCTGCTGGTGCAGTGGCTTGCGCCCATCGCCTCGGAAGCGCCCGAGTTCATCGTGTCGCTGATGTTCGCCATGCGGGGGCATGCCAGCATCGCGCTGGGCAGCCTGATCTCGTCCAAGCTGAACCAGTGGACCCTGCTGGTGGGCATGATTCCCGGCGTGTACGCGGTGTCGTCCGGCTCGGTGAATCCGCCCATTCCCATGGATTCGCACCAGATGAACGAAATCCTGCTGACGGCGGCGCAGTCGCTGTTCGCCATCTGCCTGCTGCTGCGCATGCGCATCGGCATGCCGGGGGCCATGGCGCTGTTCGGCCTGTTCCTGATCCAGTTCCTGTCGCCGTTCATCCAGGCCCCGGTGGAAGCGGCCATGGGCCTGCCCCACGTGCCCGACCGGCTGCACATCTGGTTCAGCCTGATCTACGTGGCGCTGGCCTCCGGCCTGTTGTTGCTGCGTCCGCGCAGCTTCCTGGACCTGCGCTACGGCCTCCGCGTGTAGCGTGCGCGCCGCCGGAGCGGTATCGGAAATGACATGATCCCCCTGCCGCCCGTCGCGCCCTTGGCGCGGCGGGCGGCCCGTGTTAGGGAGGAACCATGAGTGACGGCAAACGATGTGCTGTGGTTGAGGGATGGCGTGCCGTTCCGGCACGTGTGCTGCTGACGGCCGCACTGCTGGCTGCGCTGCTGTGTGCCGCGCCCGCGGGCGCGGCCGAGCCCGGCGCGCCGCGCGACGACGAGGCTTCCATCACCCTGCGCGAGGACGATTTCGACATCGACGTGCGCTATCCCCGCCTTGGGCAGGCCGCCGTGGACGACGACCTGGCCCGCTGGGCCGCGCACGTCGTGGCCGCGTTCCGGCAGGGGCTGGCCGAGCCCGAGGGCGGAGCCCAGCCCGCCACCGGCACGCCCGACCCCAACGTGCACCGCTTCGTCAACGAACTGAAGGTGACCTACGCGGTGACCCGCGCCTCGGCACGGGCGGCCACGGTCACCTTCAGCATCTGGACGTACACCGGCGGCGCGCACGGCAACCTGGACATCATCACCCTGAGCTACGACATGGCCACGGGAGCGCGTCTGGCCCTGGAGGACATGTTCGCGGATACCGGGGGCGCGCTGGCCCTGCTGGCCTCGTACTGTTACGACGCGCTGGTCGAGACGCTTGGCGAAGACCGGGCCGAGGACATGCTGCGCGGCGGCACCAGCCCGGACGCGGACAACTACGCGAGTCTCGCGCTGACGCCGGAAGGGGTGCGGGTGCATTTTCCCCCGTATCAGGTTGCGCCGTGGTCGGCCGGGCCGCAGCAGGTGGACGTGCCCCTGACGGCGTTGCTCGACGCCGGGCCGAGGCTGGATATCTGGGGTGTCACCCGGTAGGCGGGAAGAGCGAGAGAAGGAAGGAAAGGAATCAAGGGCCGGAACGCGTCATGCGTTCCGGCCCTTTGCACGTCATGGCTTCGGCATCCGGCCGGGAGCTTCAGCAATCCGTCAGATAGGGCGGACCGGCCAGACCGGGCAGGCCCGCCACGTCGGCGCGGGTGCACAGGGTGAGCACCGCGTCGCAGACGCGGGCGCCGCCGGGCCGGGCCAGCACCGCGCCGCCGGGAACCACCGCCGCGCGGCGGAAGCCCAGCCGCGTCACGAAGGCCAGCGCGTGGCGATACGGCGCGGGGGTGAGTCCCACCAGGGTGTCCAGCAGGTACGGGGCCGGTCGGCCGGGGGATGGAGAAGGCCCCCCTGCGTCCGGGCACGCGGGCGCGGTGAGCAGGAAGCGCACCACCGTGCGTCCGATCTCATCCGCGCGGGGCAGCCCGGCCCGCAGCACGCAGAAGTGGATGCGCGCCGCGCGGCCGCAAAAGCCGTCCAGCCAGCACAGGGCCAGCGGGGCGTCCGCCGCCTGCACCAGGTAGCACCATGCCCGCCGGGGAGACAGCAGGCCGCGCAGGCCGGCGGCGCTGCGCACGCCGCCGTCGTGGAACACCACCGGAGCCAGCCCTTCCTCGCGCAGGGTGGTCCACAGCCGGTCCAGTTCCGCGTCGGTGACCGGAGCGGGATGGGACGGGTGGCGCGAGCGCAGCACCAGCGGCGGCAGGGGGCGTCCGGCCTGCATGGAGGCTCCGGGCTGCGCCGCCGGGCGGGACCGTGCGGCATGGTGGGATGCGGCGCTAGCCATACAGGGGGTACTCCATGTTCCCCATGCTTCCTATGTCGCCCATGTTCCCAAGGTCACCCATGCCGCCGGACTCCGCGCCATCCGGGGCCGGGAATTCCGCACCCAGGTCCGGGTCCAGAATGCGCGCCAGGCAGTCCAGCATGTCGTCGTGCCGCGACACGGGAAAGGCCAGGTACTCCTCGTCCACGAATTCCCGCGCCAGGTCGCGCCGTTTGCCCTCGGCATCCATGAAGGGCAGGCGGTGGGGCAGCAGCATGCGCCCCTGTTCGAACTCCGGCACCAGCCTGCGGATGCGGTCCTTCTTGGGCATGGGGCCGCCCAGGGGAAGGATGTCGAATCGGTAGTTGCGGCGTTCCTGCTCGGCGCGCACGTGCTCGATGTCCGCCTGCATGCCGTATTTTTCGTAGCCCGTGGCCAGCGGCCGCCACGCCCGGTGCAGGCGGAACAACGCGGCGGCGCGCCCGGTAAGGTTCAGGCGGTCGCGCACCCCGTCCAGCAGGTAGCGGTTGCCGTCCGGGGCCAGGCCCACCACCAGCATCACCGTGTAGTCGCTGCCCTTCTTGCGTTCGCCCGCCGGGTCCACCAGCAGGTAGCGGTTGCAGTGGCCCCATTGGGCAAGGCGGGATGCGGCGGGGGACGCGGGCCGTACCCCAACCGGACCGGCGGAACCGGCGGGACTGGCGGGACTGGCGGGACCGGGCACGTAGCGGCGCAGCCATTCGGCGCGGAAGCCTTGCGCCGTGTCGGCGGCGGGGTTCAGCAGCATCTGGCAGCCGAACACGTAGGGTCCCATCTGGCGGCGCTTTTCGGCCAGCGCCGCCGGGGAGAGCAGCACCGGAGGGCCGTCGGGCGCGCCGTCGGCCGTGGCGGGGTGGATGCGCGGCACGGCCGCCCCGCGCTCGATGATGGCGCGCCAGGTGTCGTTGAAATGGTAGCGGGTGCCGATGTAGCGGCGGCGGCCCGCGCCGTTGCCGCCGCCATCCGGCCCGTTCCCGGCGTCGCCGCCGGTTCCCCCGCTGGCCCCCAGATTGAGCGACAGCGCCCAGCATTCCGTGACCTTGGCGATCATTTCCGGGGTGGTCACCGATTCGCGGGTGACCACGTCGTCGTAGACCAGCAGGCGGAAGTGCTTGCCCGTGGGCTGGCCGTCCACCAGCCCCCATGCCTCCACGGTGGCCTCCTTGGGGTTGCCCCGGCGGCGCACCACGATGCCCTTGTCCAGCGACCACACCGGGGCCTGCCGCCGGGGCGCTGCCCACAGCACGTCGGGGTACAGGCGTTGCAGCAGGTCGTTGTGCTCGAACTCGTGCTTGATCTGGCCCAGGAAGTCCTTGGCCACCGGCCGCGAGTGGGAAAAGACGCCCACCGTGATTTCCGGGTCGTTCAGGATGTCGCGCACGGTCTGGCCGAAGGTGATGATGGTGGATTTGTAGTGTTCGCGCGCCCACAGGTCCAGGTGGCCGTCGGGCGCGGCCTGCACCTCGCGGCAGCGCTCGAACAGCCAGTCGCGGTCCATGTCCGCGCGGCCCATGAGCCGGGTGAGCAGGTAGAACAGGTCGCGGCGGCCCAGTTCCGCCTGCATGGCGGCAAGGGCGGCGGGGCCGCGCCGGGTGGCGTCGGCGGCAAGGTCGGCGTACAGCGCGGCGGCCTGGCGCCGGGTGGTGGCCGTCATGGCGTGAATCCTCCGTGGTGGCGTTGCGTCGGGTGCGGATGCATCCGGACCGAAGGCGGACACCGTACACGGGGGAAAACGGGAGGAAACGACCGCAAGGGGGGCGCAGCGGGGTTGGCGGGGCGTCCGGAGGGGGCCCGGCCATGCTGCCATCATGATGCGATCATGCTACGATCATGACGCAAGCATGCCATGGGCGTGGCGTCAGCCGGGAAACTGCCGGACACCGTGCGCACGCGCACGCATCACCGGACGGGACGGCGCAACCCGGCAATGCCCCGGCAACGCGCAGGCATCGCGCGGCAATCCGGCTTCGTCGTGCCGAGGTCGTGCCCACGTCGTGCCCACGTCATGCCCATGACGATGCGGTGTCTTGTAATCGCCATCCAAGTCTGCTAGGCAAATCTAGAAAAATTCACGAATGCCGTGCGCGCGGCGCACGCCGGACCCGGATCGGTGCGGTTCCGGGGTGCCGGTGACGACGACCCCCAAGAAGGAGGAACACATGTACATGCTTCTGAACTGGCGCGCCCTGCGTCACATCGCCATGGTCATGGTGGCCGTCATGGGCCTGCTCAGCTTCGTGCCCCGCGTGGAGGCCGCCTTCGTTCCCAACGCCGGCGTCATGGCCGGGGAACAGCGCGCCAGCGATCTGACCTCGGTGCAGAAGGCCCTGGAAAACAAGATGGTTTCCGAACGCCTGCAAGCCCTTGGCTACTCCCAGGCCGAAGTGGAGCAGCGCCTGTCCATGCTGTCCGACGCCGAACTGCACGACCTGGCCAAGAAGATCGACAACCTGACCCACGGCGGCGACGGCTTCGGCTTCGTCATCGCCATTCTGGTGGTCATCCTGCTGGTGGTGCTGATCCTGCACTTCGCCGACCGCCGCGTGGTCATCCAGTAGCCGCGCGTCCCGTTTTTCTCCGTCGCGCCGGGCAGCCAGGGGTTGCCCGGCGCGTGGAGGACGCCTTTTCCGCCATGCCCATGCCGTTTCCGCCCTCGCGCCGGGCAGCCCGCCCGGCAGTCTGCCCGGTCCCTGCGCACCGTGCCCTCTCGCGGCCGCCTGTCCGGCTGCCGTGGCTGGCCCGGTCGCTGTGGTTCGTCCGGCCGTGGTCGTGCGTTTTGCTGCTTCTGGCGGCGCTGGCCTGCGCGGGCTGCGTGCGCGGTCCCGGCACCCTGGCGCCGGACCCCGTCCGCCCCGCCGCCGAACGCATCATCCCCGACGTGCCCTTCTTCGCGCAGGAGCAGTACCAGTGCGGCCCCGCCTCGCTGGCCGGGGTGCTGCGTCATATGGGGCTGACCGGCGCGCAGGCCACCCCCGAGGGCATCGCCGAAGCCATCTTCCGCCCCGGCATGCACGGCACCCTGTCGCTGGATCTTGCCCTGCACCCGCGCACCCTGGGCCTTGCCAGCCGCTGGTACGACGGCTCGGTGGCCGACCTGATGGCCGCCGTGGACGCCGGCCGGCCGCGCATCGTCATGGTGGACCACGGCTACGGGCCGGTGAGCACCTATCATTTCATGGTGGTGGTGGGCTACGCGCCCGACGCGGTCATCGTGAATTCGGACCGCACCCCCCTGCAACGGCTGCCGTGGGCATCGTTCCTGCGCACCTGGGACCGCACCGACCGCTGGACGCTGGAAGTCCGGCGGCAGGATGCGGCCCCCGCGCCCGCCCCGTAGCCCGAACCGCCACGGGAGGTTCCATGCCGGACACCACGCCGTCCGCTTCCGTCCTTCTTGCCGCCTCCGGCCGCCATGCGGGCGCACCCGCGCGCTGCTCCGGTTCCGCAGTCGCGCGCGCCGTGTGCCTCGCCGCGCTGTCGTGCCTGCTGCTGGCCGGGTGCGCCGTGCCCCGCATCGGCATCTATCAGGACCCGCTGTCCGGGCCGGAACACCTGGAACTGGGCCGCGCCTACGAGCAGAAGGGCGAGCTGGACCTGGCCCGGCGCGAATACGCCGAGGCCGTGCGCGACGGCCTGCCCCAGGCCCATCTGTACCTGGCCAACGTGCTGTTCCAGAAGGGCGACCTGGACGAGGCGGAAAGCCACTACCGCAGCGCCATCCGCGCCCTGCCCGAGGCGGAATCCGCCCCGGCGCGCAACAACCTGGCCTGGCTGCTGCTGACGCGCGGCCAGCGGCTGGACGAGGCGCGACAGTTGGCGGAGGATGCCGTGCGCCTGGCCGACGACGCCCACCGCGCCAGCTTCGAGGATACCCTGAAGCAGATCGAGGCCGCGCGGAACAGGTAGCCCCGCGCCGACGTTCCCGTTTCCGCATCGGCCCGCCGCGTCCCCCACGGATGCGGCGGGCCGCGCCGTTCTCGCGTCTTTGCGTCAGGGACGCGCCACCCCGCCGCCACGTTCCGGCCGATGGAGCCTGTTTTTTCGCAATGTCGGCGGGCCGGGCTTTTCCGAGCGCGTTTCATCTGGCAAGATGGGGCATCAGGACACTCTTGGAGGATGCATGACGGGTCTGGGCATTCGGGGAAAGCTGCTGGCCAGCTACATGCTGGTGTTCCTCGTGCTGCTTCTGTGCGGTGGCGCCGGTGCGTACATCTATGCCCGGCGGGCCGTGGAGCAGGCCGTGGAGGAGCGGTTGCACGCGGCCACCCAGTCCATCCTGGGCACCGTGCGCGTGGGCGCGGACCTGGCGGTGGGCAACTACCTGCGCGCGGCCTCGGAAAAGGCCCGCGACGTGGTGGCGCTGGAATACGAGCGCCATCGCTCCGGGGCCATCACCGAGGCGCAGGCCAAGGCCAACGCCGCCGCCATCCTGCTGCGCATGAGCATCGGCCGCTCCGGCTACATCTACTGCCTGACCTCCAACGCCACCCTGGCCGTGCATCCTGTGCCCTCGCTGCTGGGGCGCGACCTTTCCGAGTTCGAGTTCGTGCGGGACCAGTCGCGCCTGCACGAAGGGTTCATGCAGTACGAATGGCGCAACCCCGGCGAAACGCACGCCCGGCCCAAGGCGCTGCACATGACCTGGTTCCAGCCGTGGGACTGGATCATCTCCGCCTCCGCCTACCGCGAGGAATTCCGCAACCTGCTGGACGTGACCATGCTGCGCGACGCGGTGCTTTCGCACCGCGTGGGCGAAACCGGCTACGCCTACATCATGACCGGTTCGGGCGAACTGCTGGTGCACCCGGTGATGGAGCCGGGCGACATCGCCGACGCGCGCGACGACACCGGCCGCCGCTTCGTGCGCGAGATGCTGCAGAAGCGTTCCGGCCGCATCGTCTATTCGTGGCGCAACCCCGGCGAGAACGTCTACCGCGAGAAGGTCGTGGTCTACGCCTACCTCGCGGACTACGACTGGATCGTGGCCGCGTCCGGCTATACCGACGAGATATACGCCCCGCTCGACCGCATGCGCCGTCTGGCCGTGCTGTGGCTGCTGGCCGCCACCGGGGTGGTGGCGCTGGCCAGCCTGTACGCCAGCGCGGGCATCACCGGGCCGCTGCGGCGGCTGGCCGACCGGGTGCGCGTGGGGGCCGGGGGCGACCTTTCCGTGCGCGTGGTGCCGGAAACCCACGATGAAATCGGAGACCTCGCCAACTATTTCAACAGGCTGATGGGCAACCTGGAGGGGCACAGCCTGCGCATGGGGCAACTGGTGGAGGCGCGCACGGCGGAACTGACCCGCCTCAACGCCGACTATCTGGGCGAACTGGAGCGCCGGGCCGCCACCGAGGAAGAGGCGCGCACCCGGCTGGCCTTCCTGCGCGCGCTGATGAACGCCATCCCCAACCCCATCTACTACCGCGCCTTCACGGGCCGCTTCGTGGACTGCAACGACAGTTTCGCGCGGATGGTGCTGGGCTGCCCGCGCGAGGACGTGCGCGGCCGCCCGCCGGGCGACTTTCCCGACGTGTACCCGCCGGACGTGGCCGCCGCCGTGCTGCGCGACGACGACGAACTGCGCCAGGTGGGCGGCACCCGCCACGGCGAGCAGACGCTGCGCTGCGCCGACGGCGTGGTGCGCCACTTCGGCACGGTCAGGACCGTGTTCGGCGGCGGCGCGGCGGGCGAGGGGGGCACCATCGGCGTGCTCACCGACCTCACGGCGCGCCGCCGGGCCGAGGAGGCGCGTCGCCTGCTGGAGCAGGCCGTGGAGAATTCCGCCGGGGCCCTGCTGATCCTGGATGGCGAAGGCTCCATCCGCTACGCCAACCCCGCCTTTGCCGCCATCACCGGCTGGCCGCGCGCCGACATGCTGGACCGCCGCCTGGCGGATCTGGGGGCAGGCGGGGGTGCGGGCGGCAACGGGGACGCCGGGTTCGCCGCGCTGCTGGCGGCCCGCGAGCACGGCGAAGCCTGGAGTGGCCGTGCCCGGCTGCGGCGCGGCGACGGCACGGCGTTGGAGGCGGAATGCCGCCTGACCCCCCTGCGCGACGGCGCGGGCGTGGTGACCCACTTCGCGTGCGCCATGAATGTGCCGGAGTGACCGGGGGGACTGGTGGAACCGGCGGCCACGCGCCGCCGGTGGCCATGTTGTCGAGGAGCGGACAGGGACAAAGGAGCAAGGGCGTGCAGCGACATGGATGGAGCACGGCGCGGGCCGGGAACGAAGCGCCCGGCCGGGACCGCATTCCGGTTCGGCCGGTGGCGCGTGTCCTGCCGTGTGTCCTGCCGCGCGGTTGGGCCTGCCTGCTGGCCTGCGTTGCCGCGTGGGTGCTCATGATGGCGCAGGCCATGCCGGTGGCCGCCCAGCCGGACCAGACGCAGCCGGACCAGACGCAGCAGGTCCAGCCCCAGCCGGACCAAATCCAGGCGGAACAGGTCCAGCCGGTCCCCGTCCGGGGCGTACGGCCCGGACCCACGGGGCTCGTCTTCGTGGCCCAGCAGTACCCGCCGTTCAACTACATGGAGCGCACGGACACCGGCGAACAACTGGCCGGTCCCATGCCGGAGATCATCGGCATGGCCTGCCGGCGCATGGGCGTGGGCTGCGCCTTCCGCCTGCTGCCGTGGGCCCGTGCCCAGCAGGAGGTGCGCAACGGCGCGGCCGACGGCATCTTCACCATCGGGCACGTGCCGGAGCGCGAAACGTGGCTGCATTTCTGCCCGCCGCTGGTGCGGGCGGAATACGGCTTCTTCGTGCGCATGGAGAACCCGTTGCGCTACGTGACCCCCCGCGACGTGGCGGGCTACCGGGTGGGCGTCTACGGCCCCTCGCTGACGGCGGACATCCTGAACCAGCTGGCCCGGCAGGTGCCCATGACCGTGGACGCCGCGCCGGACAACGATTCCGGGTTCCTCAAGCTGGCCCAGGGGCGCATCGACGCGGTGTTTTCCAACAGGGAAAACGGCCTCGCCATCATCGCCCAGTTGCGCATCGCCAACCTGCGCTATGCGGGCTGGCACAACCGGCTCGACTACACCATCGCGTTTTCGCGCCATGCCGCGCCGGAGGCGGTGGCCGCCTTCGAGGCGGCGCTGCGCGACCTGCACCGGGAAGGGGAGCTGCAACGCTGCCTTGCCCGGTACGGGTTGCAGTCCGCCTATCCCGAGGCGGACGGCGACCGGAGGCGCGGCAGGCCCCAGGGCGGGATGTCGCCCGCTTTCGTCCCGATGGCGGATTTCGCGGGTGACCCGGCGTCCGGCATGCTGACCGACTGATCCGCGTAACCGGCACGGAGATCCCCCGGCGGGGGGACCCTCCATTGTCCGGTTGCGTGCCCGGCACGGCATGCGCTATGCATTGCCGGTTCCCGAAAGCGGCAATTCCGACGCCTCCCGCAAGGGGCCTTCCGTTCGCGGAAGGGACCCCGGGCGGCCCGGCGTGCCCCGTTCCGGCCATGACCGGTTTTCCCACCCGCACACCACGCGTCCGCGCGTGCCCACACGGCGATACGGCATGAACAGCAAGAAGCGCATCCTCGGCATACTGCTCGGCGTCATGGTTCTGGCGGCGGGCATCTGGTACTGGCACGGCCTCGGCAAGGTGGAGACCGACGACGCGCAGGTGGACGGCCGCATCTTCATGGTTTCGCCGCGCGTGGCGGGCTACGTGGTGGACGTGCCCGTGGAGGACAACCAGTTCGTCCGGGAAGGCGACGTGCTGGCCCGGCTGGACCCCACCGAGTACGAGGTGGCCGTGGCCGAGGCGCGCGCCCAGCTTGCCGCGCTGCAACGCGGCGTGCCGCTGGAGCTTTCCCAGACCGTGCACCGGGTGACCGGCGCACAGGCCGTGGAAGAGGCCACCAAGCGCCGCGCCGCCCAGGCCCGCGACGAAGAGGACGCCGCCCGCTACGAGATGGAGCGTTTGTCCACCGAACAGGCCCAGACCACCCTGGACCGGCGCCGCCTGGAGGCGCTGGTGGGGCAGGGGGCCGTCTCGCGCGAGGCGGTGGACCGAGCCCGTTCCGCCGACGACGCGGCCAAGGCCCGGCTGGAATCGTCCCGCGCCAAGCTGGAGGCCTCCAGCAAGGCCCGCGCGGCGGCAGAGGCGGAAATGCGCCGCGTGCGCGCCGAGGTGGACCTGGCAGGCACCGGGCAGGTGGTGGCGGAAATCCGCGCCCGCCAGGTGGAGGCCCAGCAGGCCAAGGTGCGCCAGGCGGAACTGAATCTGGAATGGACCACCGTGCGCGCCCCCGTGGACGGCTACGTGACCAAGAAGAACGTGGAGCCCGGCCGCATGGTCACGCGCGGGCAGCCGGTCATGGCCGTGGTGCCCATGTCGCCCGACCACCTGTGGGTGACGGCCAACTTCAAGGAAACCGAACTCACCGACGTGAAGCCCGGCCAGCCCTGCGAAATTCGCGTGGACACCTATCCGGGCCTGGTGCTGCAAGGGCAGGTGGAATCGATCATGGCGGGCACGGGCGCGGCCTTTTCGCTGTTTCCGCCCCAGAACGCCTCCGGCAATTTCGTGAAGGTGGTGCAGCGCATCCCCGTGCGGCTGCGCCTGACCGATTACGACCCCGCCGCCATGCCGCCCCTGCGCGTGGGCATGAGCGTGGTGCCGGTGATCTTCACCAACCGGGGCGTTTCCGAGGTGCCGCAGCGCGCCGCCGGGTCTGATGCCCCCGTGCTGCGGGGCACGGATGCGGGCGGCGGACAGGGGGCTGGCCCCAACGCCACGCAGGCCGTGAAGCCCGCCGGAAACGGCACGGTTCCGGCCGCCGCCCCGGCCGGACCGGCCGCCCCGGCCCGCAAGCAGTAGCCGGAACGGCAGGGCCGCATGTCGAGCGAATCCGAATCGGTCAACCGCTGGCTCGTCACCCTGGCGGTGATGGTGCCCACGCTCATCGAAATCCTGGACACCAGCGTGGCCAACGTGGCCCTGAAGCACATCCAGGGCAGCCTGGCCGCGGGCGAGGAAGAGGTGACCTGGGTGCTCACCTCGTACCTGGTGGCCAACGCCATCGTCATCCCCATGAGCGGCTGGCTGGCCCGGCTCATGGGGCGCAAGCGCTTCCTGATGCTGTCCATCACCGTGTTCACCGCCAGTTCGCTGCTGTGCGGGGCGGCCACCACCCTGGCCCAGATCATCCTGTTCCGCATCTTTCAGGGGCTGGGCGGCGGCGGGCTGCAACCCATGTCGCAGGCCATCCTGATGGAGACCTTTCCGCCCCACCAGCGGGGCATGGCCATGGGCATCTTCGGCGTGGGGGTGGTGCTGGGGCCCATCCTGGGGCCGCTGTTGGGCGGCTACCTGACGGACAATTTCACCTGGCGGTGGATCTTCTACATCAACCTGCCGGTGGGCCTGCTGGCGCTGTATCTGGCCGGGGCCTTCCTGCACGATCCCCCGTACATGGAGCGCCGCCAGCGCGGCGAGGTGGTGGACTACCTGGGGCTGGCCCTGCTGACCACGGGCATCGGCGCATTGCAGATCGTGCTGGACAAGGGCCAGCAGGACGACTGGTTCAGCTCGCCGTTCATCACCACCCTGGCCGTGGTCGCCGCCGTGTCGCTGGTGGCCCTGGTGTTCTGGGAACTGCGCCACCCCCGGCCGGTGCTGGACCTCCGCATCCTGAAAAACCGCAGCTTCGCCATCGGCAACGCGGTGATGTTCTTCGGCTTCTTCGCCTTCTTCGGGTCCATCGTGCTGCTGCCGCTGTTCCTGCAGGGGCTGATGGGCTACACCGCCTACCTCGCCGGGCTGGTGCTGGGGCCGGGGGGCATGCTGGCCCTGGTGTTCATGCCCGTGGCGGGCAAGCTGACGGAGCGCCTCGACGCCCGCTGGCTGCTGGCCTTCGGCATGCTGGTGTGCGCGTATTCGCTGCACGTCATGGCCGGGTTCAACCTGTACATCGACTTCGGCACGGCGGCCTTCGCCCGCGTGTTGCAGGGCATAGCCATGCCGTTCTTCTTCGTGTCGCTGTCGGTGGTCACCTTCGCCCACGTCCCGCGCGAGGCCATGAACACGGCATCGCCCCTGTACAACTTGCTGCGCAACCTGGGCGGCTCGTTCGGGGTGGCCTTCGTCACCACGCTGCTGGCCCGGCGCACCCAGTACCACCACAGCGTGCTGGCCGAGGACATGACGCCCCTCTCGCCCGCCTACCAGTTGAGCTTCGAGCAGATCCGCGCCGGGCTGGCCATGCAGTTGGGCGAGGTCGCCGACCTTGCCGAGCGCACCCGCGCACTGATCTACCAGATGCTTCAGCGCGAGGCATCGGCCCTGGCCTTCAACGACGCCTTTCTCTCGCAGGGAGCCATTTTCCTGGCGCTGTTCTTCTGCGTCTGGTTCATGCGCAGGCCGCCGCGCGGCAAGCATGAGGGCTTCGTGGAGTAGGGACTGTTTTTAAATTATCCTTCCGCCCGTTGGCTTCGTCAAACTTCGCCTGCCATATCGGTCGAATACGAGAAGAGTATGCTCTGCGGTCGCCATCCGTAATGCTCGAAGACTCGCATAACGGCTGCCGCACTCCCTCATGGCAGGTTCGTTTTCCTAGCCAACGAACGGAAATCCTAATTTAGAAACAGTCCCTAAGGCGGGGGGCGCCCCTTCCAGTCGGTGCTGCCGAACCTCTTTCGTGGGGCGGGGGGTCAGCTTTCGGCGTCGGCCGCCAGTTCCCGGCGCACGTCCTCGATCACTTCCAGATACCGGGCGAAGACCTGCTCGTCGTCCTCCACGGTGCCGAAGACGGTGCCGGGCTCCACGTCGCGCAGGTCGAAGATGGCCGTGGCCAGCGCCCACGGTTCCGGCTGGTCCAGCACCCGCCCGGTGCGGCCGTCGTCGATGACGTCGCACGCGCCGGTGGCCCGGGTGGTCACCGTGGGCAGGCCCATGGCCTGCGCCTCGGCCACCACGTTGCCGAAGGTGTCGTAGAACGAGGGGTGGCAGAACACGTCGAGCCCGGCGTAGAAGCGCGGCATGTCGGCGGCCTTGACCTTGCCCAGGAACACCACCCGCTTCTCCACCCCCAGCGACCTTGCGTAGTCGGCGTATTTGCGGCTGCGCCGCCCCCCCGCCACCACCAGCACGTATTCCTCGGGCAGATGGGCCAGCGCGGCGACGAGCCGGTCCAGCCCCTTGAGTTCGAAGTTGCTGGAGCAGAACCCGATGGCCCGGTGGCGCTCCCGCAGGCCCACCAGCCGCCGGGCCTCGCCGCGCAGGTCGTCGAAGCGCCGGGTGTTGAAGCGCCGGGTGTCCACCCCGTTGGGGATGACCACCACCGTGGCCGGGGAATGGGGAAACTGGCGCGCCACGGCGGCCCGCACGTTCTGCGAGATGGCGATGACGCGCCGGGTGGCCGGGTGGTTGTAGATGCGCTTGTCCAGCACGGCCATCAGCAGGTTGTTGGGGTTCAGCAGGCGGGTGAACGCCTTGGCGAGGCGCCGCAGGGGCGAGCGCTGCGCCGCCAGACTGTTGCGCAGGAAGTCGAGGTGCGGCCCGCCGGAGCGGTGGATGTGGCAGCCCGCCATGTTGCCGAAGCCGACGCTGATGGTGGTTGGCGGCAGTTCGCGCAGGGCGCGGGCGGCGGCAAAATACAGGCCCAGGTTCTTCATGAACCGGCCCGGCCGCCACAGCCCCAGTTCGTGGATGTCCACGGCCGGGGGGGCGGCATCCGGGTCCACGGGACGTTCGTCATCGCCGCGCCGCCGGGCGGTTTTCCCGCTCGTTCCCGCCAGCATTTCCGGGGCCACTTCGCCGCACAGCACGCGCACGGGTACGCCCTGGGCGCGCAGGTATTCATGGAAGCGGTGGCAGAAATGCTCCACGCCGCCGTAGCGGGAATAGGTGCGGATGAACAGCGCCACTTCCGGGCGGGAGGTTTCCGGCCGGGCGGCGGGGGCAGGGGTGTCTGCCTGCGCGGTTTCCGTATCGTCGGGCCGGGGCAGGGTATCCGTGGAAGTGTCGGGCATGGCGAAAGGGGGGTGAAGGTAGGCGCCGGGGCGCGCAGGGGGGCCGGAACGCCCGTCCGGTCTAGCAAACGGCCCCGGCAGGCGCAAGGCCGTGACATAACCGGACGGAGCCGGACGGAGCCGGACGGAGTTGGGCGGAGTTGGGCGGGCTGGGCGGGACGTCCTCAGTCCTGCGCCTTTGGCGGATAGTCCTTCTCGGTGCGCGACCTGGTTTCCTCCAGCGTTTCTTCCGAGTCGGCGTAGCGGTCGGCAATGGCGCGGAAGGTTTGCAGGTTGGCCAGGAAGGCGTCCACCACGTCCGGGTCGAAGTGCGCGCCGCGCCCCTGGCGGATGATCCCCACGGATTTGTCCATGTCGAACGGGGGCTTGTACACCCGGCGGCTGATCAGTGCGTCGAACACGTCGGCCAGGGCCATGAGCCGCGCCGACACCGGGATATCGTCGCCGGAAAGGCCGCGCGGGTAACCGCTGCCGTCCCATTTCTCGTGGTGGCAGTAGGCGATTTCGCGGGCGTGGCGCAGGAACGAGACCGGCGTGTCCAGTTGCCTTTCCGCCGCGATGATGGCGTCGCGCCCAAGGGCCGGGTGGCGCTTCATGTCCTCGAACTCCTCGGGCGTCAGCTTGCCGGGTTTCAGCAGGATGCGGTCGGCGATGCCCACCTTGCCGATGTCGTGCAGCGGGGCGGACTTGAACAGCAGGGGGATGTCTTCCGGCGTCAGCGCGGCGGAAAAACGCGGGTGCGACGACAGGTGTTGGGCCAGCACCTGCACGTAGTGCTGGGTGCGCCGGATGTGGTTGCCGGTTTCGTTGTCGCGCGTTTCGGCCAGCGAGGCCATGGCCATGATGGTCACGTCCTGCACGGCCGCCAGTTCGCGCATGCGGCGGGCCACCTCGTCCTCGAGGAAGGCGTTCTTGTCCTTCAGGAAGTCGCGCGCGGCCTTCACCTGAAGGTGGGTGCGCATGCGGGCCAGCATGATGGGGGGGCTGACGGGCTTGGTGATGTAGTCCACGGCGCCCAGTTCCAGGCCGACGCGCTCGTCGTCCTCTTCCGACAGGGCGGTGAGGAAGATCACCGGCACGTCCTCCGTGCCGGGCAGGGCCTTCAGCCGGCGCAACACCTCGTAGCCGTCCATGCCGGGCATCATGATGTCCAGCAGCACGATGTCCGGCGGGCTGCCGGAGGACAGGATGCGCAGGGCCTTTTCACCGCTGTTGGCCACCCTGACCCGGTAGGTGTCCTTCAGCAGGCCGCTGAGCAGGGTCAGGTTGTCCACGGTGTCGTCCACTACCAGCACGGTGCGCCGGGCATCGTCCGAGGTGAGGGGGGTGTCGGTCATGGCGGCCTCGTGATGGCTGGAGGGGGGCGGGGCAGCCGCGCGGCGTGGCCGGACGGCGGTACGGGACGGGGAACGGGCCGATGGCGAGGGAAACAGTCCCTAGCCGTCTCGGGTGGGCCGGGCCGCGCGCAGCATCTCCAGCGCGGTTTCGAATTCGAAGGCGCGCAACGCCTCGCCCATGCGGGCCACGGTGGCCTGCCCCAGGGCGGCGCGCAGGGCTTCGGCATGGGCGTTGAAAAGATCCACGGCCTCGCTGTCGTCTTCCTCGATGAGGTTTTCCAGACGGTCCAGCAGGGTGTCGTCCAGTTGTGCGGGCTGGCCGGGCGCGGCGTCGCCGGTGGACTCCGCCTCCGCGCCGGATTCCGCGCCCTCCGGGGCGGGCGGCGCGTCATCCAGCAGGCGCTGCATGGCCCGCACCGATTCGTCCAGCGCGGCGCCCAGCGCCGCCAGCACCTGGGCCGCGCGTTCGGCCGGGGCCTCGTGGCGCAGGGCGGATTCCAACTCCTCCGCATGGGCCTGCACCGCGCGTGCGCCCAGGGTGCCCGCCATGCCCTTCAGGGTGTGCGCCTCGCGCGTGGCCGATGCGCCGTCGCCGGACTCCATGAGCCCGGCGATGCGCGCCGCCGCGTCGGCATGCTGGGAAACGAAGCGGCGCAGCAGCGCGCGGTAGGTTGCCTGTTTGCCCAGCACCCGGCGCAGGCCGGCCTCCGGGTCGAGGATATCCCGGATGCCGTCCTGCCCGGCCGGAGCGTCGCCCGGCGGCGCGGCGCCGGTTCTTCGGGGCAGCCAGCGGATCAGCGCGGCGAACAGTTCGTCCGGGTCGATGGGCTTGGCCACGTGGTCGTTCATGCCTGCCGCCAGGCACGCCTCGCGGTCGCCCTGCATGGCGTTGGCGGTCATGGCCACGATGGGCAGCCGGTCGGCGTCCAGGGTGCGGCGGATGGCGCGGGTGGCCTCGTACCCGTCCATGACGGGCATCTGCACGTCCATCAGCACCAGGTCGTAGCCCCCCTCCATGACCATGCGCACGGCCTGCGCCCCGTCCTCGGCGGCGTCCACGGCCAGCCCCGCCTCGGCCAGCAGGCCCAGGGCCACTTCCCGGTTCAGTTCGTTGTCCTCCGCCAACAGCACGCGCGCCCCCTGCACGCCCGCGAGCATGGCGGGACGCCCGCCGGGGGGCGGGGCGGCGGCGCGCGGCGATGCGTGCGCCCCGCCCAGCAGGCGCATGGCCGTGTCGAACAGCAGGGAGGGCTGCACCGGCTTCACCAGCACGGCCTGCACCCCCACGCTTTCGGACGCCGCGAAGATTTCTTCCCGTCCGTAGGCGGTGACGATGGCCACGGGCAGGTCCGGGGCCTGCGAGCGGATCTGGCGGGCGGTCTCCAGCCCGTCCATGCCGGGCATCTGCCAGTCCAGGAACACCATGCCAAAGGGCGCGCTGGACGCCTCCGCCTCGCGCAGCAGGCGCAGCGCGGCCTCGCCGCCGTCCGCCTCGGCGGGGCGGAAGGTCATGCCTTCCAGCATCTGGGCCAGGACGGTGCGGACCTGGGGATTGTCGTCCACCACCAGCACCCGCAGGCCGCGCAGGTCGATGCGCGGCACCAGCTGCCGCCGCCCGGCGCCCAGGCCCAGCCGGGCCGTGAACCAGAAGGTGCTGCCCAGGCCGGGGGCGCTGTCCACGCCCACGTCGCCGCCCATCAGGTCGGCCAGCTTCCTGGCGATGGCAAGGCCAAGGCCGGTGCCGCCGTACTTGCGGGTGGTGGAGGTGTCCGCCTGCTGGAACGAGACGAACAGCCGGGCCTTCTGCTCCGGGGTGAGGCCGATGCCCGTGTCGCGCACGGCGAAACGCAGCAGCACGTCGTCGTCGCCCCGTTCCAGGGTTTCCACGTGGACCACGATTTCGCCGCGCTCGGTGAACTTCACCGCGTTGTTGGCGTAGTTGATGAGAATCTGCCCCAGCCGCAGCGGGTCGCCCCGCAGCACGGGGGGCACGTCGGCCGCCACGTCGAGCACGAATTCCAGGCCCTTGGCCGTGGCCTTTTCCGAGACCAGGTTGGCCACGGTGTCGAGCACGGTTTCCAGTTCGAACTCGGTGTTCTCCACCGTCAGCTTGCCCGCCTCGATCTTGGAGAAGTCGAGGATGTCGTTGAGGATGCCCAGAAGATGCTGGCCCGCGGCGCGTATCTTGCGCACGTAGCCCGCCTGGCGCGGGTCCAGTTCCGTTTTCAGGGCCAGGTGGGCCATGCCGATGATGGCGTTCATGGGGGTGCGGATCTCGTGGCTCATGTTGGCCAGGAAGTCGCTCTTGAGCCGCGTGGCCTCTTCGGCCATTTCCTTGGCCCGGCGCAGTTCGGCCTCGGTGCGCTTGCGGATGGAGATGTCGCGCAGGGCGGCGCAGGCGCTCACGGGGTGCCGCTCGGACGGGGGCAGCTTGCTGAGGCTGATTTCCAGCGGTAGGCGGGCGCCGTCCTTGCGCACCCCCGTCACCTCGCGCTCGTGGCCGATGACCCTCAGCGGCGAGGCCAGGAAGCGGTTGCGCAGGGCCACGTGGTGGTCGCGCAGTTCCGCGGGCAGGAATTCCTCCACCAGATGGCCGGCCAGCTCGCCCGTCTCGTAGCCCAGCAACCGTTCGAACTGCGGGTTGCACAGCACGATGCGCCCCGCGCTGTCGATCACCACCATGGCGTCCGGGGCCGAATGCACGATGCCCCGGTACCAGGCCTCGGTATCCTTGAGTTCCGTCTGCTGTTCCTTGAGTTCGGTAATGTCGTTGATCAGGGTGACCCGGCGCGGGTCGATGTGCCTGTCGCTGATGAGCGCGCAGCGCACGTCGGCCCAGCGCACCTCGCCGTCGGGGCGCAGGTAGCGGTGTTCCGCGCGCACGGCGGCGGGGGCCGGGCCGTCGGAGGTCAGGCGGCCGAGCAGGGCTTCCACCGCCGCGCGGTCGTCGGGGTGGAAGAAGTCCTCCAGGTCGCGCCCGAGCAATTCCGGCTCGCCGATGCCGATGAAGTCGGTGAAGGCCGGGTTGGCCCGGTCGATGCCACGGCCCCGCCCTTCGCTGACGATGCCGATGCCCGCCGTTTCGAACACGGCGCGGAAGAACGCCTCGCTGCGGCGCAGCAGTTCGCGGCTTTCCTCCAGCTCGTTGGCCTGGGTGCGGGTCTGCTCCAGCAGGCTGCGGGTATGCAGGTTGCGCTCCAGCACTTCCTGCGACAGGGCGGCCATGGGCAGGATGTCCTCGAACAGGGTGGCGGCGCGGGGGGGCAGCGGGCCCAGGGTGGCCAGTTCCAGCACGCTCAGCAATCTGTCGCCCAGCAGCAGCGGATAGGCCCGCAACGAGGCGGGCTCCATGTCGCCGAGGCCGGTGGAGAAGCGCAGCGTCCCGCCTGCCGGGGGGGTGAGGTCCACCGGGGTGCGGGTTGCGGCGCAACGGCCGACCAGGCTGCCGTCCATGGGCGCGCTGGCCGGAGGGCCGCCTGCGATGCCGCCCAGCGAGGCCACCAGGTCGAGGTGCGCGCCGTCTTCGCCGGGCACGTACAGGGCCGCGTAGGGCGCACCGGCCACGTGGGCGGCCACGGCGGCCAGGCGCTGGCCGAAGGAGGACAGGTCGCCCGCCTGTTGCAGGGCGGTGGCCGTCTCGGACATCTGGGCCTTGATCCAGCGCTGCTGCTCCATCTGGCGCGAGACGCCGCGCAGCACCTCCAGCGAGCGGGCCATGGCGCCCATCTCGTTGCGTTCCTCGCCGTAGGGCACCCGCACGTCCAGGTCGCCGTCGGCCAGCGACTGGACGCAGCCGGTGAGGGCCAGCAGGCGGCGACGGATGGTCCAGCTGACCAAGTAGGTGATGGCGATGACCATGGCGCAGAACAGCGCGTAGGCCGCCATGGCCCTGGCCAGTATGGCGCGGTTTTGCGCCACCGAGGTCTGGAAGAACTGTTCGGCCGTGGCGCGTGCCGCGTGCATCAGTTCGTCCATGGAAAGCAGCAGCCGGTCGGCCGGGTTCCGGGGCGAGGATTCGGTAAGCCGCCACGCCTCCTGTATCTCCCGGTTTTCTGCCAGGACCATGGCCCTGTCGCGCATGGACAGGAAATCGTCGTAGCGGCTTTCCATGGCGTCGACGAGGGCGGGATCGCCCCGGAAGTTGGCGCGCACCGCGTCCATGCAGTCGTGGAACAGGCGTTCCTCTCGCCGCAGGGTGGCCACCTGTTCGGCCTTGATAGTTTCGTCCACCTCGATGATCTGCTCGCGCATGGTCGCGCGCATGCGCTCCACGCTTTCCTTGGCCTGCTGCAACCTGCTGGTGGCGATGAAGGTATGCCGGTAGACGGTGTCGGCGTCCTCGGCCATGCCGCGCATCAGCCTCAGGGTGCCGTACCCGAGGGCGATGCTGAAGGCGACGATGAGCAGCGTGCCGATGAGCAGCCGCTGAAAGACGGAAAGGTGGCGGAACAGCATGGGACCCGGGATGGTGGACATGGCGGGGTTCCTTCCGGCCGGTGGGGGACGCCCGCAGTGTTTCCGGGCAGGGATTCACGGAGCAGTATAGGCGCGCACGGGGATTATTGTCCAGACTGTGGGAAGTACGCCTGTAGAATGGCTGCGGGGCGGGTGGGGAACGGTGGGGGAGACGGGCCGGTCCGTACGGGTGGGGCGCAGCGGCCATGGGGGCAAGGGAAGGGGTCAGTCGGGCAGGACGGACCACAGCCGATACACGGCGGCCTCCGCCGATGTGGCCTCGCGCGCGTCGCGGGCCAGCGCGCGGGCCTCGGCGGCGGTGGCTGCCGGGTCATGGCGGGGGGTGTCGCCGGACGGGTGCCAGCGTATCAGGAACTGCGGCGCGGGGTCGGGGCCCCGGCCCTCGCACCATGCGGGGCGGGCGTCGGCCCGGAGCCGGGGCAAACGGGCGGGGACGGCGGATTCGGCGGGGGCGGGAAGCGCCGGGGCTGCAAAAGGGGGCTGCGCGGCGTGGGTGGGCGTGGCGTGCATGGGACCTCCGGTTCCTGTGTGGGAAACCGTTTTGCACAAAAAGTGCGAATGGTCCAGCAGGCCGCGCGACTCGGGCCGGAGGGGGCAGGGGGCGTCTGGGAGCGGGGGGCAGGGCCGTGCGGCTACATTTCCTTGCCCGCCCAGATCACCCGGCCGATGACCTCCCATTGCAGGGCTTCGTCGCGCGGGTCGATCTCGATGTCCTGATAGGCCAGTTCCGGGTTGTCGCCCCGGAAATGGTAGCGCCCCGGCGTGCGGGAGAACCGCTTGATGTAGATCTCGTCCTGCACGCGCAGCACGTAGACCCGGTCTTCCGCCAGGGTGCGGTCGTGCTGGTTCACCAGCACCAGGTCGCCGTCGTGCAGGGTGCGCTCCATGGACCGGCCCATGACCTCCATGAGGCACAGGCCCGTGGTGGACCGCGCCCGGCCCAGCACCCAGTCCAGCCGGAAGGCGTGCTGCTCCTCCGGGCGTCCCCCGGTTTGCAGGGAGCCGCCCCCCGCGCTGGGGCGCGCCTCGGCCTTGTCCACCAGCACGAACTCCTCGGCCAGGCGCCGGGCCTCTTCCGGCACGTCCTGCCCGGCGGGGGCATGGGCGTCGCGCGGGGATTCCCCGTAGGGGCGCAGCATGCGTTCATGCAGGCCCCGCCAGTGCGGCTGGGGCGCGCTGGGCGCCCCGGTGCTGGCGATGCGTTCGAGGTGCTCGGTGAGCCGCGCGAGGTTGGTGCGGCTCGGAAAGCGTTCGCCGTTCTTCCAGGCGTAGACGGTGCGTTCGCTGACCCCCGCGATTTCCGCAAGGCGCTTCACGCCGCCCACGCTGCGCAGCGCGTCGACGACGAACTCACGAAGTTCATCCCAGTCGGTTCCCGTGGAATCGTACTCGTTCATGCATGAGATGTTAGCACATTCTGTGCGGATGTCCATGAAATTCTGTCATCGGCGTACCGATACTCTTGACGTTTGTGTGCGAAGTGTGAAATATCTGTGCGCACGACAGCCGTTTCCCCTGATGCCCTTGTGCGGCGCGCGCCACGCTTCATCAGATGGCGTGCCGGTGCGGTGGGACCATGCCGGAGGAAATGTTGCCGCGTCGTTCACATAGAACAACCGATATACAGGCCGACCGGGCCGGAAGACCGCCTCGGCGGGCTGTTCCGGTTCGGGCGCAACGAGAGGGATGGGAAGATGCACGCGATGTCATGCGGCGTCCGGTGCGCCGTCTGCGGAGGCGGGCCCGGAGAGGAGGGGGCGGTGGTCGTGGCCGGGGTGGTGCTGTGCCCGGCCTGCGCCGAAGGGTGCAGCCTGCATGACCGGCGGCTGCCCATGATGTTCATCGAGGTGGACGAGCATCGCCGTCTGCTGGGCCTGTACCATGCGAGCCACGACGAGGCCCGCCATTCCACGCCCGAGACGGCGCGCGTCCGGATGCGCGCGCTGGAGGCGTGCAACCGTTTCTATGAAGGAGGTGCGTCATGCCGATAGTGACCTGCCTGCATTGCGGCGCCCCGTTTTCCGTCAACCCCGCCCGGTTGCAGCATGGCCGGGGCCGGTACTGCAGCCGCGCCTGCCATGCCGCGGCGCGTACCCTGGAGCGGCCCGAGCGCTGCCAGCTGTGCGGCGGCCCCATGCCGCCGGGCCGGGCCCATCGCCGCTACTGCTCGCGGGAATGCGTGGCCCTGGCCGCCGCCGGGCAGGCCCGTCCGCAGCCGCGCGACTGCGCCGTGTGCGGGCGCAGGTTCACCCCGGCCACGCTGCGCGACAGGTTCTGCGGCCCCGGCTGCGAGGCCCTGGCGCACGGCATGGATCACGGACTGTTCGAGGACCCGTGGGCCTCGGGGGACATCCCCCCGGACTGCTACGGCCGCGACCTGTTCCGCATGCCGGACATGGTGCTTGGATTCTGAGGCTCGCCGAAGGGCGAACGGCCGTACCGGCGAGGGGCTTGTGCCGGACGGCCGCCACACGGCGAGGACGCCGCCCGGCGCGCCCCGCGCCGATGCGGGATATGTCGGCTCCGCGCGCGGCGCGGGGCGGCGCGACGTGGACCGTCGCAGAGGAGGATGCCGCATGGCGGCTGTGAACAGAGTGATGCTGCTCGGGCGCGTGGTGGCCGCGCCACGGCCCGGCGCCGGTACGGCCGGTGGCTGCGTGCTGTTTTCCGTCAGCACCGAGGGCGCCGGACAGGACGACGCGGGCCAGCGGCACCGGGTGCGCGTCACCGGCGACCAGGCCGCATGGTGCCTGGCGCGGCTGCGGCGCGGCATGCTGGTGCACGTGGAAGGCGAGTTGGTGGCCTGCGCGCACGGGGGAGAAGCCGGGGCCGTCGTGGCGGCGTGGCTGGTCCAGGCCGTGGACGACGACTGGCGTTCCGGGGCGGCCGCGCATCCGGCAACGCATTTGGCCGCCCGCCTTGAAGCACCCCTGTCCGGGGCGCGGCGCATGCGCCGCGAGGACCGCCCCGTGGCCGCCGTGCCCGAGGTGCCGTGGGGGCACGGCATGGACGCGGCCGGAGACGTGCCGGGCAGGTCGTCGCGCCGCATGCACTAGGGGACGGCATACCGGAACAGGCAGGGGGGGCGGCCCGGACGGCGGCCCTGGATGCAACGCAAGCCGCGGCGCACCGCGCGCCGCGAGACAGGGAGGATGGATTCATGCAGGGCGCGCAGCAACCGCAGCAACGGCCCTTTCACGTTCCCGCGCAGGGTTCCGCCTGGGCGGCCCATGGCCCCTGCGGGTGCGATGGGCGCCGGATCATGGCGGATGGGCCCGGTGGCCACCGGGCGGGCGCGGGATACGCTCCGGCCCGTGGTCCGGTACAGGGGCCGCCGCATGACCAGCCGTTCGTGCTGGTGGGCCTGGATGCCATCGGCCGCGCCGTGGGCGCGGGACAGGGGGCCGTGAAGCGCTGGATCCGCGAGGACGGGTTTCCCGCCCGCAGGTGTTCGGACGGCACCTACCGGGCCGATCCCGACGCGGTGCGGCGGTGGTTCTGGGGTGGGCATCGCGCCGCCGGGGGCGACGAGGGGGCGGGGCCGGAACGCGGCCATTAGCCGCCGGGGATGAGGACGTACCCGGCGCGGCGGCGCGGAAATTTCCGGAACAAGAGGGGCCGGGCGGCTGATGCCGTCCGGCCCTGATTCCATTGGAGTTCGCGGGCCGGGGCCGCTGCCCCCTATTGGCCCTGAATGGTCACGTTGAGTTCGTCGTCCACGGCCACCTTGACGTTGGCCGTGAGGCCTATCCAGCGCGAGGCGGCCACGGTGAGCGCGGGCAGGATGTTCTGGATGTCGCGCGAACTGCCGGTGCTGGAGACCACCACCTTCCACAGCACGGGGCCGGTCAGTTCGGCCGGGGAGGGCAGGCCTTCCACGGTGCCGATGGGCGTGCCGTAGGGCGGCTTGGCGTAGTCGGGCAGTTCCTTGGCCTCCTGTCCGGCGGGCGGGGCGGGGCGTGTGGCATCTCCGCCGGAGGTTCCGGGGGTGCCGGGCCGCAGGTCGCGCGCCTCGATGGACAGGGTGCGGGTGTGCACCACCGTCATGGGCGGCGGGTAGCCGTAGCCGGTGCCGAAGCCGCGATAGCCGCCGTATCCCCAGCCGCCGTAGCGGCTGCCGTAGGCCCCGCCGTACCACGGCCACGAGCCGTAGCCGACGCCGATGCCCACGGACGGCCGGGAATAGGCCGTAGGGTCCGGCACCTCGTGCGGGCCGTCCACCTTCCATTCCACCACCACGGCCATGTCCGCCGCCTCGGGGGTGGCGGCCTCGCGGTAGCCGTGCCCGGTGAGCACGGCCCGCAGCCGCTGGGTGGACTGGCGGAACACGTCGGCGTTGACGGCGTTCAGGGTGGCCAGCGCGGCGCCGGGCACCAGCACGTAGCTCTGCCCGGCCTTGCGGTAGCCGGGGGCCGAAACGGCCTGCACGTCGGCCTTCATGCGCGGGGCGCACCCCGTGGCCAGCAGCACGGCCAGCGCGAGCAGGCAGGCCAGCAGGCGCAGGGTATGCGGCAGGCGGGGGGCGCATGCGATGCGGGCGTCCATGTGATGTCCTTTGCGTATGCGATCGGCAAGTCTGCCGGATGGAACGACGGGTTGCATGGTTTCCGGGGCCGGGCTCATTGTGCCACGGCGCTGCCTGCGGTCAAGTGAACCGCCTGCCTTGCCAGAATATGCGCATGATGGAGGGGGCTGTCCATGTGTGCCCGAAGGGCGCAGGACGGCATGTTTCGATCCGGCCCCTAGCGTTGCCGCAGGGGCAGGGTGAACGTGAAGTGCGCGCCCTTGCCCGGCTCGGAGTGCAGGGCGAAGCTGCCGCCGTGATTGTGGGTGATCAGGAAATACGACACCGACAGCCCCAGCCCGGTGCCTTCGCCGGGGGGTTTGGTGGTGTAGAAGGGGTCGAAGACGCGGGCCCGCACCTCGGGCGTCATGCCCGGACCGTTGTCGCTCACGGTCACCGCCACCAGGTCGTGGTGGCGTTCGGTGCGGATGGTCAGGGTGGGCGGGGCGCCGTCGGCCGGGGGAACGGCGGCCAGGGCCTGGGCGGCGTTCTTGAACAGGTTCAGCAGCACCTGCTCCACTTCGGTGGACAGGCAGGGCACCTCGGGCAGCATGGGCGCGTACTGGCGCACGATGCGCAGGGTGCGGAAGTCGTACAGCTTCTTCAGGTCGTAGTCGTTGGCGGCCAGTTCCAGGGTGTTCTCGATGAGCCGGTGCAGGTCCTGCTCCGCGAACGAGCCATCGGCGCGGCGGCTGAAATCGAGCATGTTGGTCACGATGTGCGCGGCCCGCGCCCCGGAGGCGGCGATGTCATCGAGCATGCGCAGTATTTCGCGCCGCTCCAGGTAGCCGCGCACCTGGGCCAGGGTCAGCCCGGCCTCGCGGGCGGCGGCCTCGTTGCCGGGACGCCCCGCCTCCACACGGCGGCGCATGTTCTGTACCGCCTGCAGGATGCCGCCGAGGGGGTTGTTGATCTCGTGGGCCATGCCCGCCGCAAGGCCGCCCACGGTAAGCATCTTTTCCGTCTGGATCATCATTTCGCGGATGCGCTCGCGCTCGGTCACGTCGTCCACGCGGATGACGGCCCCCTGCGCCCCGTTGGCCACCAGCGGAAAGACCGTCACGTCCTCGTAGCGCACCATGTCGCCCTCGGGGTGCAGCAGGCGCTGTCCGTCGCGTATCTGGCCGTCCTCCAGCGCTTCGAACACCAGCGGCTTCAACCGGTCCAGCCGGGGGAACACCTGGCCCAGCGAGTGCCCCACGGCCTCGCCCGCGTCCAGGCCGGTGGCGGCGGCCGCGTGGCGGTTCCAGTGGGTGACGCGGCCTTCCGGCGACACGCCGACGATGACCGAGGGCATGGAATCCAGGGTGTTGGCCAGCAGGTTGCGCAGCCGCCGCAACTGCCGCTCCGAGGCGGCCCGGCGGCGCATCATGTACACCAGCACCGCGATGGTGGACGCCAGCGAGACCATGAACAGGGCCAGCACGTTGAGGTGGGTGCGGTAGGCCCGGTAAAGCGAGAAGGGACGGTCCACCACGGTGCTGCCCTCGGGCAGGCGGCGTTCGGAGATGGCCCACCGCTCCAGCGAGGGGGCGCGGTACAGGAAGCGGTTCACCCCTTCCGCCTGCGTCGGCATGTCCTCCACGCGCGTGCCGGAAAGCGCCCGCAGGGCCATGCGGCTCATGGCCTCTGCCTGCATCGAGGCCCCGGACACCTTGCCCCCCACCACGGCGCCGCGCAGGTTGAAGTCCACCAGGCAGTGCACGGGCACCCGCGCGGCGCCGGCGATGCGTTCGCCCATGTCCTCGAAGGTGGTGGCGTAGCCCGCGCTGTCCTCGAAATACACGCCCAGCAGCACGGCTGCGTCCTGCGGCAGGGTGGCCAGCCGGGACAGCAGATCGTCGAAAGGCAGGGGGGGAAATTCGTGCACCTCCACGCCGCCGGGCAGGTCCGCCAGTTGCCGCCGCGCGTCCCGCGCCACTGCCCGCCCGGTCTCGGTATGGTCGTTGACCAGGTAGACGTGGCGGGTGCCGGGGTGCAGTTCCAGCATGGCCTGCACGGTCTCGCGGGGGGAAAAGGTGCTCAGCACGCCCGAAAGCGGCGGGATGGCCGCCTTCAGGCTGTCATGGTAATGGTTCACCCCGCAGAACAGCACGGGCACGCCGGGGAACAGCGTGGCGTGCCGCACCGCCAGGAAATCGAGGGCGTCGTCGTCGCTGGCCAGGATGAGGGCGGGGGTGCGCCCCGCGTATTTCAGGGCCAGCACGGCGGCGAAGGCGTCGAGGTATTCCGGGGAGCGCACGCGCTTGGAATCCAGGTTTTCCACGCGCAGGGCGATGTTGTTGGTCATGGGGGCCAGCATGCGCTCCACGGTGTCGGTGATTTCGCGCACCCGGCCCATGCCCTGCTCGTAGGAATGCAGCAGCAGCACCAGTTGCCGGGTATCCTGCGCCTGGCCGCCACGCGCGGCGATGGAGTCGGCCAGGGTCTGGACCACGGAATCGGCCACCGAGCGGGCCACGGCCTCGGACGTGGCGTTGACTTCCGCGTGGGGAGGCTCGACCGCGCCCGGCGCGCCGTTCGCCACGCCGGGCGGCGAGTCCGTGCCGGTGGCGGCGCGGGCTGCGGTTCCGCAGATCGCCATCGCCAGGCACAGGGACAGGCAGGCCAGCGTCAGGCGCAACCGGGCAGGCAGGCGCAACCGGGACGGCCCGCCACGCGCGCCGCGCCGGATGGAGCGGGGTGCGGTGCTCATGGCGTCTCCCCCAGCGGCAGGGTGAACGTGAAGGTCGCGCCCTGTCCGGGCTCCGAAACCACGGAGAACGTGCCCTTGTGGTTCTGGGTGATGATGAAGAACGCCACCGAAAGCCCCAGGCCGGTGCCTTCGCCGGGCGGGCGGGTGGTGTAGAACGGGTCGAAGACCCTGGCCCGCACCTCCGGCGGTATGCCGGGACCGTTGTCGGCGACGGAGACGGCCACCCCTTCCGGGCGGTGCTCCGCGCGCACGGTGATGGTGGGCGGCGCGCCGTCGGCCGGGGTGAACCCGGCCAGGGCTTGCGCGGCGTTGCGCAGCAGGTTCAGCAGCACCTGCTCCACCTCGGTGGGCAGGCAGGCCGGCCTTGGCAGGTCCGGCGGCGCCAGGACGTTCACCCGCAGCCTGCGGAAGTCGTGGTTCTTGCGGAAGCTGTAGTCGTTGGCGGCAAGATCCACGGCGGTGGCCACCAGCCCGCCGATGTCGCATTCCATGTGCGACGAGGTGCTGCGGCGGCTGAAATTGAGCATGTTGGCCACGATGCGCGCGGCCCGCAGGCCCGCCTCGCGCACGCCTGCGGCCATGCGCAGCACGCCGCGCCGTTCCAGGTAGTCGCGCACCTGCTCCACGGTGCAGCCCATGGCGCGGGCTGCCTCGTCGTTGGCGGCGCGCCCCGGCTCGATGCGGCGCAGCACGTTCTGTACCGCCTGGAGGATGCCGCCGAGGGGGTTGTTGATCTCGTGGGCCATGCCCGCCGCAAGGCCCCCCACCGAGAGCATGCGCTCGGTCTGGATCATCATCTCGCGCACCCGCTCGCGCTCGGTGACGTCGTCCAGTCGGATCACCGCGCCCTCCATGCCGTTTGCCGCCAGGGGGAACACGGTGACGTCCTCGTAGCGGGGCACGCCGTCCTCGGTGCGTATCAGCCGTTCGCCGCGCACGGGCTCCTGGCTGTCCAGGGCTTCGCGCACGCGCGGCAGCTGCGGGGCAAGGTACGGAAAGACTTCCTCCAGCTTCCGGCCCATGGCGGCGGCGGGTTCCACGCCCGACATGCGCACCGCCTGGCGGTTCCACTGGATGATGCGCCCTTCGGGCGAGACGCCCACCACCACCGAGGGCATGGAATCCAGGATGTTGCCGAGCAGGTTGCGCAGCTTGCGCAGTTCCGCCTCGGCGCGCGCCTTGTGCCGCATGACGGCCACCAGGGCCGCGATGGTGACGAGCATGGCCGCCGCGAAGGCCGCGATGACGTGGATTTCCCGTGAATAGGCGCGGTAGACCGAGAAGGGGCGCGCCACCACCTCGCTGCCGGGGGGCAGCGAGGCCTCGCTGATGCGCCAGCGCCGCAACTGGGCGTCGTCGAAGAGGAATTCGCCCGGTCCCCGCCGCACGGGGATGGCCGCCGGGTCTTCGCCCGCCAGGATGCGCCGTCCCATCTCGGCCATGATGCGCCCCTGCGACGCGCCCGTGACCAGTTTGCCGCCCACCACGCTGCCGCCGAGGTTGAAGCCCATGATGCAGTACACCGGCACCCGGGCCGCCGCGGCGATGCGCAGGCCCGCCTCTTCGTAGGTTACGGTGCGCCCGGAGGCGTCCGAATAGTACACGCCCAGCAGCACGGCGGTTTCCGGGCCCAGCGAGGCCACCTGGCGCAGCAGATCGTCCAGGGGCACGTCGGAATTCCAGCGCAGCCGCACGCGGCCTTCCAGGGGGCGCAGCGCATCGGCAAGCTCCGTCGCCGTGGAACGGCCGCTTTCGGTGTAGTCGTTGATGACGAATATTTCTTCCACGCCGGGATGGACGCGCAGCAGGAACTGCGCGGTATCGTAGGGGTAGTGTTCCTCGGTGACGCCGGTGGCTCCGGCCAGGCCCTGGATGCGGGCGGGCGTGAAGTTGTTGGCGCCGCCGAAGACCACGGGCACCCCAGGGAACAGCGTGTCGCGGTAGCGGCGCAGGAAGTTCAGGGCGTGGTCGTCGGAACACAGCAGCAGCGCAGGCCGCACGGTGGCGTACTTGGCGCGCAGCATGGCGGCGTAGGCGGCGAAGTAGGCGTCGTCGTGCACCGCCTTGGTGTCCATGTTCTCCACCCGCAGCAGCACCTTGCCGCCCGGAGGGGCCAGTTCGGCCTCCAGGGTGTCGGTGATGTTGCGCACCCAGTGCATGCGCTGGTCGTAGGAATTGACGAGCAGGGCCTGCACCGGCGGGGTGGCGGGCAGGGCGTAGGGGTCGGCGAAGGTGATGGCGGCCAGCAGGGCGCAGGCGGAAAGCAGCAGGGAGGGGAACAGCCAGCGTGACGGCCCGGTCCGGAATTCGTTTGGCCGGGAGCGGAGCGGATCCCGGCTTGGCGCCGCCCCCGGTTTCGCACCCGCCGTCAGCGGGTCGTGGTCGGCCTCGCGGCCCGACGAGGGGGCGGTGCCGGCGGCGGAGCCGGGGGTCTGGGAACGCCCGGTCTGAGCTTGGCGCGAAGCGGGCATGCGATGCACTCGTGCTGCAGGAGGTGAACGTGGAACTTCCTTCAGTATTGGCAGAACGCGCGGGCGAACGCAACGGGTATAGCCGCCGGAGGGCGTGGCTGCACGGCGTCCTGGCGCGCGTCCGGGCAGCGGCTGGACCGCGTGCCGGGGACGGTGGACGAGGCGTGGCGGGACGGGTGAAGGGAGGGGGACCGGGAGGGACGGGGTGAACGCCGGACGCGGGCGGAGGGGCCTTGTGCGGCAAGCCCTTCGGGCGTCTAGCTGCCGGGGGGACGGGCGGCGCGGGTGGCGGCCTCTGCCCGGCGCAGCAGCTGGGCCAGGACCAGGGCGGGCAGGCGTACGTAGTACCAGTCGGTGACCGTGGTGCCGTCGGCGGGCAGCCATTCGCCGCACCGCTCGAAATGGGCCAGCAGGGCCTGTTCGACGTCGCGCGGCGGGGCTTCTGGCTCGCGCAGGATGCGTTCCCGGAACAGGGCGGCCATGTCTTCCACCAGCATGAACGCGGTGTCGTCAAGCCGTTCGCCCGACGGACCGGCGGCGGGCTGCTCCGCTCCGTCCGTCCGGGGGGCTGGCGTGCCCGCGCGGGCGACCGTGGGGGACAGCATGGCCACGGTGGCGGCGAAATGCGCGGCAAAGGCGTTGGGCCGGTCTATGAGCCGGTCGTACTCTTCCGCGTTGTCGGCAAGGCAGCGCAACCCGGCGGCGCACAGGACGCGCAGGGCTTCGGGGGCGGATGCGCCGGGGGACTGCCCGGATGCCGGGACGTCCAGCCACGCCGCCAATGCGCGCATGGCGTCGCGCAGACGGACGAAGGAGTGGGTGGAAGGGGTCTTCATGGCGTCTGTTATAGTTTTTTATATATGACAATGCAACAACTAATATGCATCCATGCAATCCTGGGACCACGGGATGATGCCGGTCACGTGCGCACGGGACGCTCCGGCCAGGGAGCATGTTGTCATTGGGGCCTCCCCCACTTTCCTTGTGGTGTTTTCTCGGCTACAATCGCGGGACTGCACCGGGTACGGTCCGCTGGCGGGCCGCACGGCCCGTGTTGTACGCGCCATGGAACGGACAGCGCCGGAACACGCCCGGCCGAGCCCGGCAAGCCGGGCACACCAGTCGAGCGTGCCAGCCGAGCGTGACCAGCCGAGTGTGACCGGATGGACGAGAGCGAGCGCAGGAACAACTACAGGGTGGACGCACCGGCAGGCTTCCTGCGCGAGGCGGCCCTGTGGTACGGACGCGATGGCGCCGGTGGCCGCCTGACGCTGGAGGACCTGGGCGCGCCCGACGTGCTGGGGCTTGCAGGAGCGGGCGGCATCGCCCTGACCGACGTGAGCACGCGGGGCCTGCGTCTGCGCCTTGATGAAGGGGCGGCGCACTGCCTGCGCCTTGTTCCGGAAAGCGGCCCGCCCGGCGGGGTGCTGTACGTGTATCTCAAGCTGATGTCCCCCGCGCCCGGCGCGGAGACCCGCTACTGTACGCTGTTCCTTGGCACCCGCGTGACGCATGTGGAGCATGCGCCCGGCGCGGTGTTGCTGGGGCTGCACATCACGTCGCGCGGCGTGCCGGAAAGGGCCGAAAAGGCCTTCCGCATGTTCGATACGGGACGTTACGGCGTGAAGGAACTGACCCGCTGGTGCGACGAGGTGGCCCGAATGGGCCGGGGCCTGCTGCCCGCCCCCTCGCCCGGCCTTGACCTTGAGCATCTGCTTGCGGAAATCGACGCCGCGCATGCGTGCGGCGCCGTGCAGGCCAACAGGAACTGACGCTACGCCATGTTCGCCATACTCGGTCTCGTTGTCGTTTTCGGCTCGATCATCACCGGCTACCTGATGGCGCACGGCGTCATGCACGTGTTGTGGCAGCCCGCGGAACTGATCATCATCCTCGGGGCGGCCATCGGCGCGTTCATCGTCTCCAGCACCAAGTATTCGCTGGGCCTCGTGCTGAAGAACCTCAAGCTGGTGCTGGGCGACCCCGGCATGAGCAAGGCCAAGTACCTCGATGTGCTGGGCCTGCTCAACTCGCTGTTCGTCAAGATGCACCGCGAAGGGGTGATCAGCATCGAACAGGACATCGAAAAGCCGGAAGGCAGTTCCATCTTCAACAAGTACCCCTCCATCGCCAAGGACAAGCACACCGTGCACTTCATCGGCGACACGCTGCGGGTGTACCTGACCACCGGCGACCCCAACGAGATCGACAGCCTGATGGAAGTGGACATGAAGTCCATGCACGAGGAGGAATCCATCGCCCCGCACGCCATCGGCCGCATGGCCGAATCGCTGCCCGGCATGGGTATCGTGGCCGCGGTGCTCGGCGTCGTGCTGACCATGGGCAAGATCAACGAGCCGCCCGAGGTGCTGGGCCACCACATCGGCGCGGCGCTGATCGGCACGTTCATCGGTATCCTGTTCTGTTACGGCGTGTTCGGGCCCATGGGGGCCAAGATCGAACAGGCCAACCACGAGCAGCACATGTACTTCGCGGTGATCAAGGAGGCGGTGGCCGCCGCCATCCGGGGCTCCACGCCGATCATCGCGGTGGAGTACGGCCGCCGTGCCATTCCGCACACGTTCCGGCCTACGTTCATCGAGATGGAAGAAAAGCTGAAGGGCTGACGCGCCGTGCGCCCGGCGGCGGAAATTCCGCCCGTCCGGCACGGCGCGCCCTGCGGGGAGGAACGCCATGGCTGGCAGTGGATCATGGAAAGTTGCCTACGCCGACTTCGTGACGGCGATGATGGCCTTCTTTCTGCTGATGTGGATTCTGAACATGACCCCGCCGGAGACCAAGGAGGCCCTGGCCGGCTACTTCTCCACCGAGCGGTCATTGTTCGATTCGAGCAACGTTTCGCCCGTGGCCAACAACCCCTTCGTGCAGGGGGTGGACAAGCTGGACACGCGCGACTTCAAGGTGTCGGAAACCGAAAAGTCACACTACGCCATCGCCCAGAAGCTGAAGCAGATGCTGATGGCCGACGCCATTCCGCAGAACGCCAGCGGCATCAGCGCCGACGACGTGGGCGTGCTGCTGCGGGTGAACAGCGACGTGATGTTCAAGGCCGGTTCGGCCGAACTGGTGCCGGAAGGCAGCAAGGTGCTGGACGAGGTCGTCAAGATCCTGCGCGAGTACAATCTGTACCTGATGGTGCGCGGCCACAGCGACAGCGGCGAGGTGGCCGCGGGCAGCCCGTACCCCTCGAACTGGGAACTTTCCGGCGCGCGCGCGGCGGCGGCCGTGCGCTACATCATCGAGCACGGCGGCATCAAGCCCACCAGGCTGCGGGGCATCGCCTACGCCGACACGCGCCCCCTGGAACCCAACACCACCCCCGAAAGCCGCAGCAAGAACCGGCGCGTGGAGTTCCATTTCCACCGGCCGGAGGTCATGTCGTACAACGTGGTCTACTAGGGGCGCGGCGCTGGCCCATGTATCGTCCTTGCACGCGGGACGGGCCGGGTGGCCCGTCCCGCGCACTCTTTGGGGCCCGAGGGGAAGACGGCGCGGCTTCCGACGCCGGTTCCGGCCGGCTCCGGTCTGCCCCGGCAGGCCGCACCGGGCAACACCCCGCGACACCCCGTAACACCCGGCCACGCCGGGCCGCACGGCCCGCACCCATACAGGAGACGGACATGCCGTTCACGTTGTTTCGCACCGCCAGCCTTTCGGCAGCTTCCCGGCCGGGCAAGCGCGCCCCGGCAAGGCTGCTGGCGCTGCTGATGGTTCTGCTGGCCCTGATGCTGCTGGCCCTGATGCTGCTGGCCCTGTCCGGCTGCGCCTCGCAGGAACCGTTGAAGCCTTACAACCCCATGGGGGTTTCCGGAAAGGTCAGCCCCGAGGCGGAGAAGTACTTCGCCATGGCCCATGTGCTGTGGAAGGGCGGCGAAACCTGCACCGAGCCGGAAAAGGCCGTGGCGTACCTGAACAAGGCCATCGAGTTGCAGCCCGACTACTGGCAGGCCTTTGCCCGGCGGGGGCTGGCCCACAGCGACATGGGGCTGTGGGATGAAGCGTTCGACGACCTGACCCGCGCCGTGCGGCAGAACCCCTCGGCCGAGAATTATGCCTGGCGGGGGCTGGTGGCCTTTCGCATGGGCAACCGGCTGGGCGCGCGCAAGGACCTGACCCGGTCCATCGAACTGGATTCCGCGCAGCACCGGGCGTGGAACTACCGGGCGGCCGTGGAGCTGGCGGAGGACGAGATTTCCGCCGCCTGCGCCGACTTCGCCAAGGGCTGCTCCAATGGCGACTGCACCGGCATGGAATCGGCCAGGCGCGAAGGCATCTGCAAGTAGCGGCGGCCAGCGTTTCCGGCCGTGACCGGCCCGCCTTTCCCGAAGGCGCGGGTTGACCCGGAGGCGTCGCCGCCCCATCATCAGGGCATGGAGCCATGCCGGGTCATGGGCAGTATCATGGTCCATGCTCCGGGCAGAATGCAGGGACCGGCGGCGTCCATTCCGGCGCGGGGCCAACGGGGGCCCGGCCGGAAGCCCCGGCCGTGGTTGCCGCCTCCCCGACGCGAGCCCGCCATGCGAGACACCGCTGCAAGACCGTTGGCCGTATCCGGCACAGGGAACGGGGCATCCCGCCCCAGTGGGTTCGCGCGCCTTGCGTCCGGCGTGCTGAAGGGTGCCCCGCGCGCGCTGCTGGGCATGGCGCTGGCCGCCGTGCTGTGGGGCGCGCCGCTGCCCGCCGCCCGCGCGGAGGTTGCGGAGCAGGATCTGGACGTCTGCCTTGCCTATGCCCAGATCGAACTGGCCAGCCAGTACGGTTCGCCCTCCAGCCTGGTCTTCATCAACGACGGGCGCGCCACCATGGAACGCCATGACGGCATGATGGACGGGCACTACGTGTCCACCATCCTGCGCATGGACGGCGTGCTGACCACTCCGGACGGGGTGGCCCGGCCGGTGCGGATAACCTGTCTGCTGGCCAGCGTGGGCGAGCCCGTGGGGCTGCGTCTGGAACCCCGCCGCTGATCCGCGAGGGCTGGCGGCCGCTTCCCCCAACCCACGGGCCGGATTCGGGCCACGGGCGTGCGGCAAGACCCCGTCCGCGCGCGGCGCGGACGGGGTCTTGCCGCACGCCTCCGGCCCGCGGGCGGTTCCGCTATCCGTACCAGTTTTCGATGATGTCCAGCAGGCGGTCTTCACCGACCACGGCCAGAAGGGCGGGGTCGGCATGGCAGGCGCAGTCGAGGCAGAAATGGTCGTGGCTGAGGGTACGCAGTTCGCGTTCGTGCTGCTCGGGGGACGCATCGAAGCTGCGCCCACAGAAGGTACAGGTCGCCGAGTCGGGCATGGGTTCCTTCATGGATCGCTCCTTGCGGTTGCGCCCGGCATTCACCCAGCGGAACGCCGGTGACGCATGGCCGACTATACCTTTGGTACGGCCGGTGCCGACAACCCTCCATTATTTTTCCGTGATCGGAACCGCGCGCCGGAGGCGCGGGGGAAAAGGTGCGCATGGTCACGCCGGGTTGCCCGTTCCGGAAATCTTCACCGTGGGTTTCGGAGGGGGTCGGCAGGGACGTGAACGGTTCCGGATGCGTGGCGGGCCGCCCCGTGGGGAAACGGGACGGCCCGCCGTGTCGTTGCGGCCGGGTGGCGGGGAATGCTTGCCTACGGGTACCGGCAGGCATCCCCGTCGAAGTCGTCGTCCTCCTCGCCGTCTTCGTCGTCCCCGGCGTCCTTCGCATCTTGGGTGTCCGGGGCTTCCCGGCAGCACGCCGTGTCGGGGTGGCCCGGATATAGCTCCTCGATGCGGGCGCGCAGTTCCGCCGGAAGCTCCGGCGGCGCATCGCCTCCGGGGGGCGCATCCCCTTTGGCCCCCGCCGCCGCGCCGAACATGCCGAGGTGGCGGGCCAGCATTTCCAGGGCCTTGAGCTTGGAATGCAGCTTCACCTGCACCCCGCCGCGCACCGGCGCTTCGGGCTGTCCGTCCTGTTGCGCGCCGCGCGCGGGCCTTGCGGCACGCGTGGTGGATCCCTCGCGCACCTCGGCCACGGCGGCGGCCTGCGCCCGCGTCAGTTCCGTGGAATCGCGCAGCCGCACCCCCTCGTCGGACCACTGGCACAGGTCGGTCATCACCGTGAAGCCCACGGCGGCCAGTTCGTGCACCACGAGGTCCTGGGTCACGCCGGTGCGCGCGGCGCGGCTGTCCATGGCCCGCTCCACCGCTTTCAGCACGGCGGGGGTGCGCAGCAGCCGGGCGGCCGTGCGCGCGGCGCGCTCCGGCGCGTATCCCGCCCGTTCCGCCGCCCGTACGGGCGACATGTCCACAAGGTATTCCTCCACGAAGCGGCGCTGGCGAACCCCCAGCCGGGGGGAGCGTCCGTCCCCTTGCCGTGGCGTGCCGTCATCGCGCCTCCGGGATGCCGCCGCCCCGGAAGTCCGCCCCCTGGCGCCCGTTTCGCCGGTTTCCATGGCCTTCATCGGGCCTCCTTTCCCGTGGCGGAGGCCGTGCGGGCCTCGGCGCGCAGGTGGCGCAGGTCGGTGCGCACCTCTTCCAGCGCGCGCTGCACCGCTGCCAGCCGTTCGTCCATGCGGGCCACGCAGACGGCGGTCTCGCGGGCGGCGCGCACGTCGCCGTCCAGGGCGGCGGCTCGGGCCTCCATGGCGTCCATCCGGGCCTGCACCGTGGCCGCCAGCATCACCGCCCCGGCAAAGGCCGTGGCTGCCGCGGCCAGGGCCTGGACACCCACCCGGCGGTCCAGCCGCCAGCTTTCCCCATGGTTGCCGCCCCCCGTCACGGCGTCGTCCGGGCCGTTCATCGCGTCCCGCTCCCTCCGGGTCGGGACCGGAGTTCGTCCTTGCGGAACGACCCCAGCGACGAGCCCAGGTAGTAGTTGACCACCGCCCCGAAGGCCGTGCCCAGCGAGCCGAGCAGCAGCAGGGCCGGTTCGTTCACCGAGGGCTGCTCCAGCACCACCCGCAGCATGCCGAAGAACCCCGCCACCACCACCAGGGCCACCATGCCGGTTATCCAGGCCCCGCCGTGTCCGGCGCGGGCCAGGGCCACCTCGCGCGAACGGGCGTCGCGGGTGTTGTCCAGTTCGGCGCGCAGTTGCTCGGTCTGCCAGTCCAGCAGGCGTGCCCGTTCCCGCACTTCCAGTTCACGCAGGGTGGCCAGCGTCTGCGGGTCGCCCAGTGCCGCCGCCACGGCGGCGGGCTCCGGCGAGACGCCCAGCGCCGAACCCAGCAGCGCGCCCGCCGCCCCGGCCACCGCGCCCACGGGGCCACCCAGCGCGGCGCCCAGCAGCGGGGCCACGCGGGCCACCGTGGTGCCGATACCTTTCCAGTCCATGCCATGCTCCTTCCGCGCCTGGACCACCGGGCGGCATGCCCGGCCCGCCATGGCGCGAGAGGACGTGCATACACCCGCCTTCCGGGGCGGGGCGGGCCGCAGCGGGGTGGCAACGGGGGCGCACGGCCGTCCCGAGGGTGCGCGGCCATGCTCGTCGCGGCGGATGCGGGTCCGGGGAATGCGGCCCCGAGGAATGCGGAAGGACGGCCTGCGGCGGGCGTACGCGCCAACGAAGACGCCCCCGCAGGGCGGGGGCGTCGGGAAAAGCCGGGGATGGAGGGGGCAGGCCGCGATCAGGATCAGGCCGCGATCAGGGCGTCTGTGATGTCCTGGATGCTCACGGGACCCTTTTCGTTGCGGGGCAGGCGCGGGGCCTTGTCGGCCTTGCCCGCATCGGTCTTGTCGGACTTGGCCTTGCCCGCGCGGGCCTTGTCGGCCTGTTCGGGCTTGGCGGAGCGGGCCACCTGCTTGGACTTGGCCTTCTTGGCGTTCTTCTTGTCGGCCACGATCTTGCCCTTGCCGTCGGTGACCGCGTGATCCTCGGTCAGGCCGAAGGGGGTCCAGTCGGCCAGGGCGATGTCCAGCGATTCGAACGAGCGGCCGGAGGCGTAGATGACCGGCACGCTGCCTTCCGGAGTGGAGGCGAACAGCACGGTGCCGTTGGCGCCGGGTTCCGGCATGGCGGCGGTGCGGGCGCCGGGGATCTGGTCCGGGCGCGAGGCGTCCAGCGCCACGGTGGAGATGCGCCCGCCGTCGGCTGCCCTGGACGCGGCCAGCAGTTCGGCGGCGGCCTCCGACTGGTCGCTGTCGTTGGTGGCGGACTGGTTGCGCCCACCGCGCAGCACGTACAGGAAGTCGCTGCCGGTTTCGCCCACCATGGCCACCATGGTGCTGCCACCGCGCGTGGCCAGCAGGCTGACCGGCACGGTGCCGCCGTGGATGCCGATGTAGGCCGGGCGCGAGCCGCCGGGCATGTCGATCCAGCCGTCGTCGTCCGCCTGGGCCTGCGCCTCGGCGGAGCGCAGGGCCACCCGGCGGGCGTCGCCGGCGCCATTCACCGCGGCCCGGCCGTGGCCGGACAGGGTGTCGCGCATGTCGCCGCGCTCCGCCTCGGTGACGGTGGGCACGGCAAGCAGGACCAGCGCCAGCAGCGAGGCCAGCAGCCGGAGTGTGGTTACATTGCGGAAATATATGGGGAGGCAGGGTACACGCCGAACGTTGTCGCCGCGCATGATGGTGTTTACCGTGAATCCTTAGGATGGTGTTGTATGGCGCATCGCCACGTGTGCAGGCTTTATTGATTCGGACGGCCCCTGTCAAGGGTGCGGAATGGCACGCAGAAATATTTTTTTAAGCGTGGTATTTCAGCGTGTTGCAAAGTGTGTGCGGGGCATGCCCGATGCGGGAGGAAGGCCGGTGGCGCGACATGCGGCCAGGGCTTGCGCGATGTGTATATATTTCATATCATTTCAAACTGTTAATTGCATGATGGAACTCTAGAGAATCGGCCCCTGGCCAAGGCCGGGGGCCCCGCCGGACAGATGGAAAGGGACGGGTGGAAGGAGGACGGAAGGGAAGGGCGTGGCACCGCCGGGCCGGAACACGGCGCGGGGCCTTGGCGCGCCTGGCGGCTCAGCGCGCCGGGGTGCCGTCCTGCTTGCGCGGCCTGGCGTCCTTTTCCTTCTTTTTCTTCTCGTCCTTGTCGGCCTTGGACTTGTTTTTGGCCGAGGTGGCGTTGGCCGCCGGGGCCGCACCGGGTTGCGCCTGCTGCGTCTGCTGCACCTGGGATTCCGGCTCGGGCGCGGGGACGGGCAGGGGAGGCCCGGCCTCGCCCAGGGTGGCCAGGAAGAAGCGCACCAGCCGGGCATTGAGGATCCGGTGAATGGCCTGCCGGGTGTCCTCGTCCACCCCGCCGCACAGTTCCGGCAGGTCGCGTTGCAGGTTGGGGGGGCAGGCGGCCATGAGCGCGTAATGGTCGGCGCCGGACAGCACGGTGAATTCCGGCGGGCGGGGCAGGGCGGCGCGCAGGGCGTCGGCGTGCAGGGGGGCGCGGTTCACCTCGTCGTCGTCGGCTTTCAGGATGGCCACGGGAACGGTGACCCGGGCCAGCGACGCGCGGGGAAAGAGCATGCCGTAACCCGGCGCCACCAGGGCCACGGCGCGCACCCTGGGGTCCTCCAGGGCGGGGGGGGCGTCGGCCGCGGCGCCTTGCGGCGGGGGGCGCAGGGCTTCCGGCAGGCGGGACAGCCGTTCGGAGGCCCACTTGGTGCAGTACGGGTCGCCGGGGGTGGTGCGCTCGCAGTAGCCCGCGTAACGGCTGCCGTCGGGCCGGGCGCCCGCCAGCAGCAGGGCGGTGGCTCCGCCGGTGCCGAAGCCGATGACCCCGATGCGGGTGGGGTCGATCATGGGTGCGGTTTCCGGGGCGCGCAACAGCCTGCCGATGGTGGTGCTGACGTGCCGGGGGCGTGCGGTGAGCTGTTCGGGCAGGAACAGCGACGAGGTGTCGTTGCTGTTGTCGCCGGGGTGGGTGGGCGCGGCCACCACGAAGCCCGCGCGGGCCAGCGCCTCCGCCGTGTCGTGGTGGGCCAGGCGCGAACCGGCCGTGCAGTGCGAGATGACCACCAGCGGGAAGCGGCCGGGTACTTCCTTGCCGCCGCGCGCCACGTCCAGCGTCCAGTCGCCCAGGTGGATCTCGGACGGGGCGCGGGCCGAGGGGTACCACACGGCCACGTCCAGCCGTTCGCCGGTTTCGGGAATCCAGATGCCCATGGTGCGGAAGCCGGGGTGGTACGAGGCGGGCTCGTCGGCGCGGGTCTCTTGCGGGACGGGCAGCAGCAGGAACACGGCCAGCGACGCGGCAAGCACGTGCCGGAGCGCATGCCGGAACGTGCGCCAGGAGGCGCGCCGGGGTTCGTTCCGGACGGCGGCGGGCGCGTGGGTGCGGGCGTGGGGCAGGGTACGGGGCGCGGGGCCGCGCGGCATGGGAGACCTCCGGTATGTCCACGTGCGAGATACCGCATGCGTCCCCACCCGGCAAGGCCCGGTGCGACCGAACGCGCGCCGCGTCAGCGCACCCTGCCCCAGTAGGAGAGGTGCGGCGCGCAGTGCAGCAGCGGTTCGATGGGCACCTCCACGGCGGGAGGCGGATCGGCCGGGGTCTTGCGCGCATCCACTGTGTAGGTGCCCGGCACGCAGGATGAACCGCCGGTGGAGGCGTTCTGCCAGCAGCACGATCCGGCCAGCAGCATCAGCCCCCGTGGGGTCAGCCAGAAGGTGACCGGCGTTTCCGCGCCGCTGGATGGCGGCGTCGCACGCACCGGGCCGTCGGCCGGGGGCTGTCCGTCGGCCGTGGCGGCCTCCCGCTGCCGCAGGTGGGCGGCCAGCACGGCATCGGCGCAGTCGTCGTCGCCGAACAGGTCGTCGAGTTCGATGCGCCGCCCCGCCGCAAGGTCGTAGCTCACGGCCAGCAGGTCGCAGGACACGGCGGCTCCATCCTGCCCCCACAAGCCGGTCTGCACCTCGAAGATCACCGACACGGCGTTGGCGGACGGGCGGGAAATGCGATGGGTGGCGGTAAGCCAGTCGCGCCGGGCCGGGGCGTAGATGTCCGCCTCTGCCTGAGGGCTGCCGCCGGACGCGGAGGAGGAAGCGTTCCGGTGACCGGCGGCGGACTGCGGGAGCAGGCCGTGCCCGGCCATGCGGCGGAAGGCGTCGGTGAGCTTCCAGACGATGCGCCCGATGTCGGCGTCCACGGCGGGGTGGCGCAGCACCGGGTAGCTGATGGACACGTCGTAGTGTTCGCCCGCCTGCTCGTACCGCGAACCGGCGCCCATGGCCGGGACGGAGAGCGCAGACAGCGCGAGAACGGCGAAAAGCGCGGCCAGGGCCACGTGGCGGATGGGCATTCCAGCCTCGGAAGTGCGCGAATGTCTACGGGAACCGAATACAGCTAACAGGATTGGTGAAGCGCGGCCAAGGTAGGAAAGCCCCCTACCAGGGCGCGGCAACCCGCATGGCGCGTGCTTCCCGGCCGTGCCTCCCCCTACCGTGGGCCACGTCCGCCCGGTGTTCCGGTGGCGCGTGACGCCGCGTACGGCCGGAACCGCTCCGGCATGAACTATATCGGTATTCTTCCGGTTCTTCTTAACCCGCCGGAAGCATTCCGCCGCACACCCTCCACCCGCTCCCCTTTCGCCGTGGCGCTCCGCACCGGTCCGCCGCCGTCTTTTCCTTCCCCTTGCCCGTCTTTTGCCATCCGCCAAGGCCGCCGCGCGTTTTTCGCGTCATGCGCGCGCATGCTTCGTACACCGCTCCGGCCCCCTTCCAACCCCCTTCCGGCCGCATCCGCCCGAAAACCGGGGTGTACCACCTGCTCACGCGGCGCGGCCGTGGCGGCCGGGTGGTCCGGCCCCGCGAGACGTCCGCGCACCCCAGCTAAGGAGACAATGCCATGGGTGGTGGCGGCAAATCGTACAAGGCCCCCGAGCCCCCGGCCCCGCCGGCCCCCCCGGCCGCCGACGAGGTGGCCGAGCAGGAGGCCAAGGCCGTGGAGGACGCGCGCGAGGACGCCCGCCGCGCCGCGCTGCGTGCGCGGGGCAGGCAGGGAACCATCCTGACCGGGGCGCTGGGCGTGCCCGGCACGCCCGAGACGCAGCGCAAGACGCTGCTGGGACTGTGAGGAGGCGGGCATGACCAGCCAACGACTGCGCGACGCCCGCGAGGCGGTGGACTTTCTGGAGCGGCAGCGCTCGCCCTGGGACGAGGCGTGGCGCGACATCGCCGCCTACGTCCTGCCCCGGCGCGGGCGCATGCACGGGCGCGATCCGCTGCGCGCCCCGGCTGACGACACGCGCGGCGGCCGGGTCATCGACGCCACGGCCACCCGCGCCGTGCGCATCCTGGCGGCGGGCATGCAGGGCGGGCTCACCTCGCCCGCGCGGCCGTGGTTCCGCCTGCGCCTGGCCGACGGGGCCGACGCGGAATCCGGCCCGGCGCGCCGCTGGCTGGATGCGGTGGAGCAGCGCCTGTACTGGGCGCTGGCCCGCAGCAACTTCTACCAGGCGTCGCACGCGCTCTACACCGAACTGGCCGCCTTCGGCTCCGCCGACCTGTACCAGGAGGTGGACCCGGAACGGCTGACCCGGTTCGCCGCGCTGACCTGCGGCGAATTCGCCTGGGCCTGCGACGCGGCGGGCCGCGTGGACACCGTGGCCCGCCGCATGCTGATGACCGTGCGCCAACTGGCGGAACGCTACGGCGAGGCGCGGCTGTCCACCGGCACGCGGCGCATGCTGCGCAAGGACCCCAACCGCCACGTGGAGGTGGTGCACCTGGTGCGGCCCCGCGCCGTGCGCACCCCCGGCCGCGACGGCAACCTGCACATGCCCTTCGAGTCGCTGGTGTTCGAGGCGGACGGCGCGGCGGGCGACCTGCTGCACGAGGGCGGCTTCGAGGAGTTCCCGCACCTTACCGCGCGTTGGGACGTCACCGGCGGCGACGTGTACGGCCGCTCGCCCGGCATGGACGTGCTGCCCGACGTGAAGATGTTGCAGGAAATGGCCCGCAGCCAGCTGCTGGCCATCCACAAGGTGGTCAACCCGCCCATGCGCGTGCCCACCGGCTTCAAGCAACGGCTCAACCTGATTCCCGGCGCGCAGAACTACGTGGCGCCGGGCCAGCCCGAGGCCGTGGCCCCGCTCTACCAGATCAACCCGGACATCGCGGCGGTGACGCGCAAGATCGACGACGTGCGCAAGGCCGTGCGCGAGGGGTTCTTCAACGACCTGTTCCTGATGTTCACGGCAGACGGCCGCTCCAACGTCACGGCGGCGGAGGTGGCCGAGCGCGGGCAGGAAAAGTTGCTCATGCTCGGCCCGGTCATCGAGCGGCACCAGACGGAACTGCTTGATCCGCTGCTGACGCGCACCTACGGCATCCTGCGCCGGGCCGGGGCGCTGCCGCCCAACCCGCCGGAACTGGAAGGGCTGGAGATGCGCGTGGAATACGTCTCGGCGCTGGCCCAGGCCCAGCGGATGGGCGCGGCGCAGTCCATCCGCCAGTTTGCGGCCGAGGTCACGGCCCTGTCGGCCACCGCGCCCGGCGTGCTGGACAAGGTGGACTTCGAGCAGGCCGTGGACGAGCTGGCCGCCATCGGCGGGGTGCCCGCCAAGGTGGTGCGATCCGACGCCGAGGTGCTGCGGTTGCGCGCGGCGCGCGAGGCCGGACAGACGGCGCAGGGTGCGGCGGTGGCGCGCGGGGCGGCGGACGCCGTGGGCGCGCTGGCCAGGGCGCTGGGCGCGGATGGGGTTGCCGGGGTGGATGCTGCGGGCGGCGAGGCGGACGGCGACCGGGCCACGGAGGCGCGCCCATGAGCCGTTCCGATGCCTTCATCCATTCGGACGCCATCCGTTCTGACACGACGGGCTTCGCGCCCCACGCCGACGGCACGCTGCATCCCGACAAAGGACTGGCCGACCTGCTGGCGCTGGACGCCGAAGGGCTGGACGGGCTGCTCACCGACCTGCTCGGCCCCGAGGTGGAAGAGGCCCGCCGAGCCCGGCGCGAGGAGCGCACCCGGCTTGCCGCCTACCTCGACGATCTGGCGGCGGTGCTGCACGCCGAGGGCGGGGCCGGGGTGCGCGTGCTGCGCCACTGGCTGGACGCCGCCTGCGCCAACGACCGCCTGTCCCGGCCCGAGCCCGCCATCCACGGGGCCGCTGCCCTCTACGACTACGCCCGCGACCGCACGGCGGAAATCGCCATGGCCGACCCGGCCAGCCTGCTGCGCATCCAACTGGAAGGGGCGCGGCGCTGGGCCGGGGAACAACTGAACCCCGGCGGACGGCGGGGCTGACCCCGTCTGCGCCGGAGAAACACGCCTTCAACTCTCACGCCTTCAACCCTGCAACGGAGGACACCATGGAACAGACACTGGCCCCGGCGGCATCCGCCGGTACGGCTCACAGCACGGGCAGTACGGCCCCCGGCACGGGCCTTGCCGCGCCTTCCCATCCGGCGGGCGATGTGGGCGCGCCCGATGCCGCCGTCCCCGCCATCCCCAACCCGCCGGACGCCCCGTCCGGCCCCCCCGGCGCTGCCCGCGCCGCCGCCGACTACGTCTTCGACCTGCCGGACCACCTCACCGTGGACACGGAGGCGGCGGACCGCTTCCGCGCGCTGTGCGCCGCGCAGGGGTTGACCCCCGAACAGGCCCGCGCCGCCGTGGACTTCTACGTGGCCGAGCACGAGGCGGCGGGCGGCCTGGCCGCCGACGGCTGCGAGGCGGGCCTGCGCACCCTGTGGAAGGGCCGCTACGACGAGCGCATCGACGCCGCCCGCCGCGCCGTGCGCAGCCTGGACGCGCGCATGGAGGGGCGGCTGGCCCCGCTGGTGCGCGCCGGGCTGGGCAACCACCCCACCTTCGCCGAACTGATGGCCCTGGTGGGCGACCGCATGGGCGAGGATTCGCTGGGCGCGGGTTCCGGCCCGGCGGGCGCGCGCGGCGAGGCCATGAGCACCGAGGATTTCCTGCGGACCGTCGTGTTCGCCAAACGTTAACCGCCAGGAGGCATCCGGCATGGGCAAGACGCTGAAGGATCTGAGCAACGAGCAGGCATCCACGCAGCCGCAGCAGGTGGACGGGCTGACCGAGGAGGCCCCCATCCTGGGCATCGTTCCCTTCGAAGAGGCCAGCCACGGCCTGTGGAACATGTACGAGGACGTGGAAGAGGTGCAGGGCGCGGGCTGGGTGGACATGAACGCCCCGCTGCCCTCGGTGGAGGTGACCAGCAACCTGCGCAAGGTGGACCTGTCCATCCTGGGCGGCGAGATCGAGGTGCCCGAGGACACCGCCCGCATGTTCGGCGGCAAGGAGAAGTACTTCTCCAAGAAGATGCCCAAGGTGCTGCGCCGCTCGGGCATGTCGGCCGAACAGCGCATCATCTACGACAACTTCCGCGCCTTCGCCCTGGACCACGGCAAGGTCACCGACGCCGGGGCCACGGCGGGCGGCTGCTACTCCATGCTGGCCGTGCGCTTCGTGGAAGGCGAGACCTGCGGCCTGTACAGCCCGGAATGCTTCAAGCAGGGCACCGTGCTGGACGTGCAGCCCATCAACGGCGGCGACCTCTACAAGGCCACCAGCGGGCAGTACCAGGGCGTGCTGGTCTTCGGCCTGCGGCTGAAGTCGTACCTGGGCATCCAGATCGCCAACCCCCACAGCGTGGCGGCCATCGTCAACGTGAGCCGCGACCACGTGCCCACCGAAGCCATGATCGACGACATGCTGGCCCAGGTGCGCGCCACCTCCGGCTCCACCTACCTGTTCATGCACGAGCGCGCCCGCAACCTGCTGTACCGCTACAAGGCCGGTGCGTTGCAGATCGTGCCCGGCGGCAAGGACATGGACCGCCAGATCACCCACTGGAACGGCATCGAGATCGTCACTTCCTACAACTTCAAGGACGGCACCGAACAGGTGCTTGCCCTGTAGCGGCGCGGGGCCGCGCCTTTTCACGCAACATCATGACGGACACCGCCCGGCGGTGCCGATGAACAAGGAGAGACGCATGTACGGACACATGCTGCGCATTCACGGCGAACACCTGGCCAAGGGCCAGACCCTGCCCAAGAACGCCCAGGCCGTGGGCAACGGCGGCCCGCAGCGCGCGGGCTCGATGATGGGCGCGGCCGAGGTGGCCGCCGTGGCCGCCACGCCGGTCACCCTGGGCGACGGCAAGAGTCTTACCCTGATGCTGGAGGACAGCGACGATGGCGTCGCCTTCGCCGCGCTGCCGGTGTCGTTCCGGCGCAGCGCCCCCGGCGGGCGCACCTGGGCCGGGGGCGAAGTGCTGGGCCGCCTGCCCCTGCCCTCCGACTGCCGCCGCCACGTGCGCGTGGTGATCGGCACCGACGACGCCGGGGCCTCCGGCACCGTGGACGTCGTCTTCGACTACCTGCCGCGCTAGCGCGGCCGCTGACCGCAACCCCCCGCCCGCCCGCGCATTGCCGGCGGGCGGGGGCCACGGCACGGAGGTGCCCCATGAACGACGACAGGCATGACATAGGCAAGGCGCACGGCGGCAGCGAGGAACCCGTGGATTGCGCACCCGGCGGGGCGGGCGATGCCGCCCCGCCCGCGCCGCCCACGCGGGACGAGGTGCGCCGCTTCCGCCTGGCGGCCCTGCGCGCCCGGCTGGCCCTGCTGGGGGTGGCCTTCGACCCGTCCACCGACGAGGCCACCCTGCGGCGCATGCTGCGCGCGGCCGAAGGGCAGGGCGGCGAGGCCGGAACTCCCGGCTCGGGGGAACCGACCGCATCGGCCGAAGCGGCGGAACCGGCAGACCCCGCCGTGCCGCCCAGCGCCGCCATGCGCCGGGCCACGGCCCGCCGCCTGCGCGAGCGGCAGCGCGTGGCGGCCCAAGATACGGGAGTCACCGGAGTCACCGGAGTCGCCGTAGCCGCCGGGAACAGGGGCGGCCGCCCGCGCGGCAGGGGGCGGTCATGAGCGCCGCCACCGGCTTCACGGGCAGCGCCGTCCAGACCAGCGAGGTGTCCATCTGCAACAAGGCCCTGCGCTACCTGGGCGCGCCCGAGATCGTGGCCCTGGACCAGCCCTCGCGCGAGGCGGACCTGTGCTCCCGCTACTACGCCGAGGCGCGCGACGAACTGCTGGAACACCACCACTGGAACTTCGCCACCCGCTACACCTCGCTGGCCCCGCTGGCGGCGGTGCCGCCCTTCGGCTTCGCCTGGGCCTACCGGCTGCCGGGCGACTGCCTGCGGGTGCGCCGCCTGCGCGGCAACCAGCCTTTCGAGGTGGTGGAGGCGCGCACCCTGTACACCGACGCGGCCCCGGCCGAGGCGGTGCTGACCGTGCGCGTCACCGACCCGGCGCGTTTCCCGGCGCTGTTCGTGGAAGCGCTGGCCCGCCGTCTGGCCACCGCGCTGGCCGTGCCGCTGATGAACAGTTCGCGCCTGGAGCAGTCCATGCTCCAGCGCTTCGGGGACGCCCTGGAGGCGGCCCGCGTGGCCGACGCCGCCGAGGGCGCGTCCGACCCCGTTGAGATCAACCCCTGGCTGACGGCGAGGTAGCCCATGGCCCGCACCACCCTGATCCAGAACAGCTTCAACGCGGGCGAACTGTCGCCCCTCATGGCCGCGCGGGGCGACCAGGCCCGCTACTCCAGCGGCTGCCGCGTGCTGCGCAACATGCTGCTGCACCCGCACGGCCCTGCCTTCCGGCGGCCGGGGCTGCGCTTCATGGGGCCGTGCGCCGACGAAACCGCGCCGCCCCGGCTCATCCCCTTCGTGTTCAACGAGGAACAGGCCTACGTGCTGGAATTCGCGCCGGAACGGCTGCGGGTGTGGTGGCGCGGCGGGCTGGTGCTGGCCGAAGGGGGCGCGCCCCTGGAGGCGCAGACCCCCTACGCGGCGGAACACCTGCCCACGCTGCGCTGGTGCCAGTCGGCCGACGTGCTCTACCTGGTCACGCCCCATGCCGCCCCGCGCAAGCTGGAACGCCACGGCCACGCCGACTGGCGGCTGGTGACGGTGGACTTCGGCCCGCGCGTGGCCACGCCCACGGGGCTGCGCTCCACGGGCGCGCCGTCCGGGTCGCGCCAGCACCGCTACGTGGTCACCGCCGTGTCCGTGGACACCGGCGAGGAAAGCCTGCCCACGGCGGAACTGAGCGTCGCCGCCGGGACTCCGGCGGACGGATCCCCCGTGAACCTGGCCTGGAACGCGGTGGAGGGGGCCAGCGAATACCGCGTCTACAAGGCCGGGGGCGGGGCCTCCGTGTACGGGCTGCTGGGCACCGCCTCCACGGGCGAGACCTATGCCGACACCGGCCGCACGCCCGACTTCGCCGAAGGGCCGCCCGAGCACCGCAACCCCTTCGAAGGCGAGGACGACTACCCCTCGTCGGTGCAGTTCTGGCAGCAGCGGCTGTGCTTCGCGGGGTCGCGCAGCCACCCGCAGACCATCTGGGCCAGCCGCACAGGCTGCTACGAGAACATGGACGTCTCGCGCCCGCTCCAGACCGACGACGCGGTCACCGTGACCATCGCCTCGGAAACGGTCAGCGCCGTGCGCTGGATGATGCCCGCCCGCAAGCTGCTGGTGGGTACCGGCGGCGGCGAATGGACCCTTTCCGGGCAGGGCAGAGAGCCGTTCTCGCCCCTGTCCTGCCTGCTGGAGTTCCAGTCGGCGCGCGGCTCGGCCGAACTGCCGCCCCTGGCCGTGGGAGACGGGGTGCTGGCCGTGCAGCGCGGCGGCCGGGCCGTGCGCGATTTCCGCTACAGTCTCGACGTGGACGGCTATTCCGGCGCGGACCAGACCATTCTGGCCGAGCACATGCTGCGCGGCCGCAACATCGTGGACTGGGCCTACCAGCAGTCGCCCCATTCGGTGGTGTGGTGCGCCATGGACGACGGCTCCATGGCCGGGCTCACCCTCATCGCCGAGCATCAGGTGGCGGGCTGGCACCGCCACGAGACCGGCGGCGCGGTGGAAGCGCTGTGCGTGGTGCCCGGACCGCCGTCCGACCCCGCCGGGGGTGACGAACTGTGGCTGGTGGTGCGCCGCGATGTGGACGGCGCGCAGCGGCGGTACATCGAACGGCTGGACCCGGCCTTCGAGGCGGACACCCCGGCGGCGGCGTTCTTTGTGGACTCTGGCCTGTCGTACCAGGGGCCGCCCGTGGCCGTGCTGGGCGGGCTGGAACATCTGGAGGGGCGCGAGGTGTCCATCCTGGCCGACGGCTGGGTGCACCCGCCGCGCACCGTGACCGGCGGACGCATCGAACTGGACCGCCCGGCCTCGGTGATCCACGCCGGGCTGCCGTATGCCAGCGACCTTGCGCCGATGACGCAGGAGTTCGTGGCGGGCGACGGCCCCACCCAGGGCCGGGTGCGCCGGGTGGGCCGGGCGCGGGTGCGGCTGTACCGTTCGACCGGGTTCAAGGCCGGGCCAGACGCGGACCACCTGCGCGAAGTGCTGTTCCGCACCGCGCAGGACCCGCCGGGGCAGGCGCTGCCGCTCTTCGACGGCGACCGCGAGGTGACCCTGGACGCCCGCCTGGGCACCCAGGGCGGCCTGCACGTCCGGCAGGACGACCCCCTGCCGCTGACGGTGCTGGCGGTGATTAGCGAGGTGGAGGTGGGCGAGGCATGAGCGCGCGTCCGACCTCCACCACGGGGGCATCCCCATGCCCGCCGCCCCTGCGCACGGGGTTCGTCCGGCGCGGCGCGGACGGGCCCGCCCGGCTGCGCGTGGTCCCGGCGCGCCGCGAACACCTGCATGAAGTGCTGCCCCGCCTGCGCCCGCGCGACCGGGCGGAATTGGATGCCCTTGGCCCGCGCGGGGCCGTGGCCGAGGCGGCGCGGGCCTTCGCCCTGTCGCCCCTGCGCTGGGCGGTGCTGCGCGGCGGACGCTGCGTGGCCCTGTTCGGCGCGCGGCCATTCCCCGGCATGCCGGGCACGGCTGCGCCGTGGCTGTTCGGCACCCCGGCGCTGGATGCGGAAGGCCGGGCGCTGGCCCGGCTGGGACCGCTGTTCGCCGCGCGCATGCGCGCCGTCTGGCCCCGGCTGCTGAACATGGTCCACGCCCCGGCCCTGGCGCAACGTCCGGCCACGGCGCGCTGGCTGGCGCGGTGCGGATTCTCCGTGGCCGCGCGCGCCATGCCCCTGGGGCACGGAGGCGCGCTGTTTCACCCTTTCACCTCCGGCGTTTTTCTTGCGGCCAGCTTCGCGCCGGAACAACCGACCAACACAGGAGGATGACCATGTGCGGACTCGTTCAGGCCCTGGCGGCTGCGGCCATTCTGCAGGGCGGTTACACCCTGATGGACATGAACCAGGATTCCCGCGCGGCCAAGGCCCAGCAGGAATACCAGGCGACCACCCAACGCAACACGGCGTTGCAGGCCCGCTACCAGATCGAGGAGACGCAGCGCGACGCCGAGCGCACCGAACGGGCGTTGCAGCGCCAGGCGCGTTCGCAGCAGGCCAGCGTGCGCTCGCTGCTGGCGGCGTCGGGCATGGATGCGGGCTCGGGCAGCGCCCTGGACGTGTTGCAGGACCAGTCCACCGCCGCCGAGGCGGACGTGCTGGACGTGCGGCGGCAGTCGGAGCGGCGGCAGCGCGCCCTGGAGTACCAGGCCGCCGGGGCGGACAGCCGCGCCTCGCTGCTGCTGGACATGGCCAACGACCCGTGGACGCAGGTGCGCCAGGGGTGGCGCAGCGGCATGATCATCGGCAACACCTTGCAGGGCGCGCGCGGCGTTCTGCTGGCATGACCGGAAGGCCCCCCAAGGCATGTGACGGGCGCGCCGTGGAAACGCGGGCGGCGTCCAAGCGAAGGAGACGGCAATGACCATCGTATCGACGAACACCGTCGAGCATTACGCCGGAGACGGCGTGCAGACGGACTGGCCGGTGACCTTTCCGTTCCTGCGGCCCGAGGACGTGCGGGCCGTGGTGAGCGGCACCGGCGGCGACAGGGTGCTGGCCTACGGCACGGACTACACGGCCGCCGCGCTGCCCGGAGGCGGGGGCAGCGTGACCACCATACCGGGGACGCCGGGCGCGCCCGGCATGGTGGGCGCGGGCGAACAGCTGACGCTGTGGCTGGACCAGCCCTTCACGCAGGAGATGGACCTGCGCAACACCGGCGTGCTGGACGCGGAAATGCTGGAGCGCGGCTTCGACCGGCTGACCCTGATGGCCCAGCAGCTGCGCGAGGAGGTGGGCCGCTGCGTCAAGGTGCCGCTGACCGACCAGACCACCCGCACCGACGCCCTGCTGGCGGGCATCACCGTCAACGTGGGCCGTGCCGAGGTGGCGGCCCTGAACGCCGGGAGCCGGGCGGCGGACGCCGACGCCGGGGCCGGACGGGCGGAGGCGGCCCGTGACGGGGCGGAAGCCGCCCGGAGCGGAGCGGAAACGGCCCGTGCCCAGGCCGAGGCAGCCCGCGACGAGACGGCGCAGGCCGTGGCCTCGGCGCGTGAGGACGTGGTTGCCTCCGCCGCCTTCGTGCCCATCGGGGCCATCCTGGACTTTCCGGTGCACACCGTGCCCGCAGGCTTCCTGACCTGCGCCGGGCAGACCGTGACGCGCGAGGCGTACCCGGACCTGGTGGCCTACCTGACCGGCGATCCGCTGGCCCTTTCCGCCATCCTGCCCGACCTGCGCGGCGAGTTCCGGCGCGGGGCGGACCTCGGGCGCGGCGTGGACGCCGGGCGCGTGCCGGGCAGCGCGCAAAGCGCACTCTTAGGTTCTCACTCGCACACTATTGGCCCGTACCCGATTACAGCAGGCTCGTCCAACACGAACACCAACATAAGGTGGAGCGGCCTCAATACCGTACAACATTCCGCTATCGGTGGCGTTACTGGAAGCACTGGCGGGACCGAAACCCGCCCCCGCAACGTGGCCGTGGTGCCGTGCATCAAGGCGTACCACGCGCCCATGGCCGCCGCGCCGGTGGGCCTGTCCGGCGTGCTGGCCCGCCTGAACGCCATCGAAGTGTCCGGGGCCGAGGCCAAGCAGCCCCAGACCATCCTGCGCTGCCGCATGGGCGCGCCACTGGCCGCGCCGTTCCACGACCTGGCCCTGCCGGACTTCCTGTCGTTCTCCGGGCTCACGGTGACCCTGCTGGCCGACCCGGCCAATCCCTTCGGGGTGTGCTTCGGCAACGGCGGCACCAGCGTCGCGTCGGAACTCACGGACAACCTTGCCGTCACCCTGCCGGGCGCGGCGGCGACGTACTGGCTGTACGTGGACCGTAATCCGGATACCGGAGCGCTGGCGCTGGGCGGTACGGCCGATGCCCCCGAATACGCCAACGCGCGACGCGTTGGCGTGGGCGACTGGTACAGCCCGGCGGAGAACATCATGCGCCGCGCCGAAGGCGCGCAGACGCAGCGTGTCTACGTGGGCAAGGCCGTGGTGGGCGGCGGCGCGGTGACGGCGGCGGTGCCGTTCCACCACGGCGTGGAGGCCGTGATACCCATCAACAATGGCGGATATCTGGCCTCTGCGGCACAGTACACGCACCACAATCCGCTCGGGGTTCCGCTGGCGGATTTTCCGGCGGTGGAGATCCACGACGCCACCGCCGGGAGGTGGATCACCACGGGCACCACGCGGACCAGTTCCGAGGATGTGGGGTGTTACGGGCAGGCGCACGCGGGCGACGTCATCCTTTTCCGGACCTTCGCCAACAATCGTTTCTGGTGGAACGTCGCCGGCAGCCCTCTGGCCTACACGACGACATACTCGCGCATGCGCTGCAGGAGGGCCTTCTGATGCGACACTATGGCATTGTCGGAACGTCGGAACTGTACGCCGTGGCGGCAGGGCTGGAACACGTCCTGCCCGCCGGGGCGGTGCCCGTGGACGAGGAACGCCCCGCGCCGGGCGCGGTATTGCAGCCGGACGGCACGTGGCGGATGACGCCCGAGCCGCCGCAGCCGGAACCGCTGGACCTGAACGGGATCAGCTACGCCCAGGCCGATGCCGTCATCCGCGCCGCAAGCGTGGAGGATTTGCGGCTGGCCGTGCTGGACGTGCTGGGACTGTAAAGCGCGGGGCCGCCGTGCCACCGCAACGGAAAGGCCCCCGGCGTGTGCCGGGGGCCTTTGTGCGTCACTTCATGGCGTCCATCAGCCGCCGCAGGGCGGCGGCCTGGGCCGAAAGCTCGGCGATGGCGGTTTCCGCCTCGGACATGCGCATGGCCGTGGCGCCGGAGATTTCGTTCACCTCGGCGATGATGCGGTTCAACTCGTCACCGGTGGCGGCCTGCTCCTCGGCGGCGGTGGCGATGGAGTTCACCTGGTCCGAGGCCTGCTGCACCGCCTGCACGATCTCCCGCAGCATGCCGCCCGCCTCGTTGGCCAGGGTCTGGCTGTCGGTCACGCCGCGCACGGCAACGTCCGTGGCCTCGGCGCTGCGCCGGGCAGAAAGCTGGATGGCCCCGATGGCGGTTTCCACCTCGCGGGTGGCGTTCATGGTCTTTTCGGCCAGCTTGCGCACCTCGTCGGCCACGACGGCGAAGCCGCGCCCGGCGTCACCGGCGCGGGCCGCCTCGATGGCCGCGTTCAGGGCCAGCAGGTTGGTCTGGTCGGCGATGTCGCTGATGACCCCCAGCACGTTGCCGATGTCGCTGGCCTGGGTGCCCAGCTTTTCCATTTCGCTGCGCAGTTCGCGCGAATGGCTGCCCAATCCCTCGATGGCCGAAACCACCTTTTCCACGATGTCCGCGCCCGATCGGGCGCGCTCGGCCATTTCCGAGGTGGTCCTGTTGGTGTCCGAGGCGTTGCGGGCCACCTCGCGCACGGTGGCGGCCATTTCGTCCATGGCCGTGGCCGATTCGGTGCTGCGCTGCAACTGCCTGTCGGCGCCGCGCGCGGCCTCGCCCACCCGGTCGGAAAGCTGGTCCGCCGCCTCGGCCACGGTGGTGGCGATGGCGTCGGCGTCGCGGGCCACCCCGGCGATGCGCTCGCTGCGTTCCCGCGCCTCCAGTTCGCCGCGCTTCACGCCGGTGATGTCCTGCCGGATTTCCATGTACCCCACCAGCGTGCCGTCGGGCTTGCGCACCGTGGCCGCGCGGGAATGGAAGTGGCGCGTCTCGCCGCCCAGCTGGCGGGTGAAGTCCAGTTGCGTCTCGGCCTCGTTGGTGCGGGCCAGGCGGTCGATGGGAGGCTCGGTGCCGTAGATTTCGGCCCCCTGGTAGTTGCCCAGCGGCTTGCCGATCAGGTCGTCCTCGGCGTGGCCCAGCAGGGTGCACGCCGCGCTGTTCAGGGCGCGGATGTTGCGGCGCGGGCCGGTGACGATGATGGGGTCGGGCACGCGGTTGATGATGGCCCGGTTGTAGGCCACCCGCTCGCGGATGGCGTCCACCATGTGGGTGATGGTTTCGTGCAGCTGGGCCATTTCCGCCGTGAAGCGGAACGACGTCCTGTGCTCGAAGTCGCCGTCGGCGATGCGCCTGCCGAAGTCGGTCAGGGCCGCCAGCGGGGCCTGGATGGTGCGGTACAGGCCCACGGCCAGCAGGCCGCCCATCAGCACGGCCACGGCAAAGGCCACGGCGGCGCCGGTGCGCAGCATGGTTCCGGTGTCGTTGGTTTCTTCCGCGTGCTCGCGGGTGGCCGCGGTGGTGGCCCTGGTCAGTTCGTCGATGGCCTGTTCCAGCTTGCGGGCCTGTTCGCGCCCGGCGTCGAAGCGGATGTTGGCCTGTTCGGCGGAGAGCCCGGCGGCCGGGGCCTCGCGGGTCAGGCCGGAGAAGGCGGAAAGATACGGCCCGCTCAGCGAGCGGATGGCGGCCACCTGGCGCAGCAGGTCGGCCAGTTCCGGCATGGCGCGCAGCTTGCGTTCGGCGTCGTCGGTGTGGGCGGCAAGGTCCGCGGCGGCCTTTTCGTGGCGGGGCAGGTAGCCGCGCAGCCGTTCCGCATTGGCGATGTTGAGCAGGGCGTCCTTTTCGTAGCGGCGCAACTGACTCACGTCGTGTTGCATGGCGTACACGGTCTCCTCCAGTTCCACGTGCTTGGAGACCAGTTCGTCCACCAGCGTGTTGATGTTGCCGAGGGCCAGCACCATGGCCACGCCCATGACCAGGTTGAGCAGGGTGAGCGCGCCAAGGCCGTAGATGAGTTTCTGGCGTATGGTCATCGAGTGTGCCCCCCGGAAGACTGCATGTTGACGAATGGTTGGCGGCGGTGCGCCGCGTGGTCATACGGGACTTGTTCGGTCGACTAGGACATAACTTTATGTGAATCGCAAGGGTTCGTACGGGAAAATGAAAAAGCCCGGCGGAGGCCGCCGGGCTTTCGGATACGGGACGCGCCGCTCAGCTCCATTCCAGCAGGCGGCGCTGCCCGGTCAGGGCGCGGATGTCCGTGACGTCCTGCGATACCTCCAGGCAGCCGAGGTAGGTTCCGTCGGTGTCGCGCACCGCGAAGTAGCGGATGTGCAGGAACCGCCCGCCCAGTTCGATCCAGAATTCGGCCGAATCCCGCTCGCCGCTCTTGAACCGGGCCAGGATTTCCTCGACCATGTGCACCGACTTGGGCGGATGGCAGTTGCTTACGTTGCGCCCGATCACCGCCGCGCTGCGCGGAAAGATGCGGTGCGGCACGTCGGAATAGTAGGCCACCCGGTCGTCGGCATCCACGAAGCTGAGGTCCACCGGCAGGCTGCGCAGCATCTGGTTGAGCACGCTGGGGGCCAGCGCGCCGGTGTCCAGGTTCACCAGTCGCGCACCCGCCGTACCGGGAACGCCCGTCACTCCCGTCGCCCCCATCACAGGGACGGCCTGCGGCGTCCATTCGACGCCGGGCGTCACCCAGGCGTAGCCGATTTCGTCCTCGCCGTGGCGCACCCGCGCCCACTGGGCCTCGCTCAGCGATTCCAGGGCCATGGGGAAGAGCACCTTCTCTTCCTTGTACACCATGTCCTTCACGGCCTCGGCCGCGTCGCGCGCGGCCAGCGCGGCCGCCGTGGCGGCCAGGTTTTCCAGGGCCGCGCGGGCGGCCTTGAACAGGGAGCGGATGTCGTCGTGCACCTCCCACATGACCTTGGGCGGGGCCTCGATGCCGTTTTCCTCCAGCAGGGGGAACAGCTGGTTTTCCTTGCGGGTGTAGTGCACCTCGATGCGGGCCAGGTCTTCCAGCAGTTCCTTGACGTAGCGGCTGCTGAACGACCAGGCCATCTCGTCGACGGGCGAGGTGCGGTCGCCGGGGGTGCGGTGCATGCGGTCCACCTGGGCGATGATCTCGTCGGCCAGTTCCATGGCCTTGGCGTTCTCGTCCATGTAGGTGCGCACCGGGTGCCCGGCGGGCGCGGAAACCGCCGGGGCCTCGTCCAGCGCGCCCTTGAACAGGTCCACGTGCAGCGAGCACAGGCGCTTTATCTCGGTCTCGGGCAGCCCTTCGGCCACCATGGCCTGTTCCAGCCGGGCGATGTCCCCGCCGGAGATGTCGCCCACGGCGGCGGCGAAGCGCGCCTTCAGCCCGGCCGGGTCCGCCCCGGCGTGCAGTTCGCGGATGAGTTCCTTCAGGGTGTTCATGCGCGCGGCGTCGGAAAGGGGGGATGCGGGCGCCGCGGATGCCTGTCCCGCGTCGCATGGCGTGCCGCAGGTGGCGGCGCAGGGCGACGCCTCCGCCTCGGGGGCGGGCTTGGCGGCGGTGCCCGGCGCGCCCTTGGGCACGATGGTCACGGCCTCGGTGGAATGGTCCAGCACGCCGCGCGCGATGTGCAGCATCAGGCCGTTGACCTCCAGCCCGGCGATGTCCGCCGCCTGCTGCAACGTGGCCACCCGGCCCAGCGTGTTGCGCAGCAGCGGATTCTTCAGCTTGGCGAAGGCGGGTGCGAAGTCGGCCAGCACGTCGATGAGGTAGGGACGTTCGGTGACAAGTTCGTGTATGGACGTGGACGGGGCGAGATGCATGGGGCCTCCCGTGGGGTTTCGTGTGGTCCGGCATGAACCGGGCGCGGCTGCGCCTGTGCGCCGGGCCTGTGCGTTCATCATAGGGCCGGGCGCGGCCATGCGCCGTGACGGGCGTCACGCCGACCAGCATAGCACGGATGTTTCCGGAGCGGCAGGGGGGCGGGGCGCACTAGGTGGCGCTCCGGAATGCCGCCCCCGCGCACTGGACAAAATCCTCGCGGTCTGCAAAAGCACAAGGGCCGCGTTTCGTCGGCATATCCCCGAACACGGCGAACGGAGCCGTTTCCGCATGCCCGCCCGCGCGGCGCGCCAGGCGCGCGCCGCATCCAGCGGCGCCGGGCGGCCCGGTCCCTGAAGCCGGACAGCAACCCCGACCAGACGACAACCCCGACCAGACGACAACCCCGACCAGACGATAACCCCGAAAGGTGGACGCAATGAGCAACGAACCGGACAAGATCATCTATTCGATGATCCGCGTCACCAAGCGCCACGGCCAGCGCGAGGTGTTGAAGGACATTTCCCTCTCCTACTTCTACGGCGCCAAGATCGGCGTGCTGGGCCTGAACGGCTCGGGCAAGTCGTCGCTGCTGAAGATCCTGGCCGGGGTGGACCCCAACTTCGACGGCAAGACCGTGCTCGCGCCGGGCTTCACCATCGGCTACCTGGAGCAGGAACCGCTGGTGGACGAAACCCGCACCGTGCGCGAGGTGGTGGAAGAGGGCGTGCAGGACGTGGTGGACCTCGTGAAGGAATTCGAGGAGATCAACGCCAAATTCGCCGAGCCCATGGAGCCGGACGAGATGGACGCCCTCATCGAGCGCCAGGGCAAGGTGCAGGAGCAGATGGACGCCAAGGGCGCCTGGGACCTGGACGCCCGCCTCGAAATGGCCATGGACGCCCTGCGCTGCCCCTCCGGCGACACGCCCGTGTCGGTCATCTCCGGCGGCGAGCGCCGCCGCGTGGCCCTGTGCCGCCTGCTGCTGCAAAGCCCGGACATCCTGCTGCTGGACGAACCCACCAACCACCTGGACGCGGAGTCGGTGGCATGGCTGGAACGCTTCCTCCAGACCTTCCCCGGCACGGTCATCGCCGTGACCCACGACCGCTACTTCCTGGACAACGTGGCAGGCTGGATCCTTGAACTGGACCGGGGGCGCGGCATTCCGTGGAAGGGCAACTATTCCTCGTGGCTGGAGCAGAAGGAAAAGCGCCTGCAACAGGAAGAAAAGTCCGAGGTGGAACGGCAGAAGACCCTCCAGCGCGAACTGGAGTGGATCCGCATGTCGCCCAAGGGCCGCCACGCCAAGGGCAAGGCGCGCATCAACGCCTACGAGGCCATGCTGAGCCACGAAAGCGAAAAGCGCGCCCCGGATCTGGAAATCTACATTCCGCCGGGACCGCGTCTGGGCAAGACGGTCTTTGAGGCCAGCGGCCTGTCCAAGTCGCTGGGCGACCGCCTGCTGATGGAAGACGTGAACTTCATCATCCCCGCCGGGGCCATCGTGGGCATCATCGGCCCCAACGGCGCGGGCAAGACCACCCTGTTCAAGATGCTGGCGGGCGTGGAAACGCCCGACGCGGGCGAACTGAAGATCGGCGAGACCGTGCAGGTGGCCTTCGTGGACCAGAACCGCGATTCGCTGACCCCCGGCAAGACCGTGTACGAGGTGATCAGCGAAGGCTACGAGACGGTCAAGCTGGGCGCCCGCGAGGTGAACGCCCGCGCCTACTGCTCGCGCTTCAACCTGATGGGCCAGGACCAGCAGAAGAAGGTGGACGTGCTGTCCGGCGGCGAACGCAACCGGGTGCACCTGGCCCGCATGCTGAAGTCGGGCGCCAACGTCATCCTGCTCGACGAACCCACCAACGACCTCGACGTGAACACCATGCGGGCCCTGGAAGACGGCATCGAGAACTTCGCGGGCTGCGTGCTGGTGATCAGCCACGACCGCTGGTTCCTGGACCGCATCGCCACGCACATCCTGGCCTTCGAGGGGGATTCCAGCGTGGTCTTCTTCGACGGCAACTATTCGGAATACGAAGAAGACCGCAAGAAGCGCCTGGGCAAGGACGCCGAGCAGCCGCACCGGATCAAGTTCCGCAAGCTGACGCGGTAGAGGCCGGAACGGGGTTCGGAGGCGGCGCCCGCTGCGCGCGGCTGCCCGGCGGCGCGTAGCGCCGCGCCGGGCGAGGCGGGCTTGGCCTGCCCGCACGGCGGAACAGGGCACCGCGAGCGTAGCGAGCGTGCCCGTCATGGAGCAATCCAGCCGCACCGGATCAAGTTCCGCAAGCTGACGCGGTAAGGAACGGAACAGCCTGCGGGGGCGGGCTTAGCCTGCCCGTGCGGTTTGAAGAAGTCTGACAGCAGCCGCCATTCACGGACGCCACGGCGGCCCCGGAATGGCGGCTGCATGCGGCTGAACGGCGGGAGCGGCACGCCGCCAAACCCGGATTCGACACGCCAACATGGTGGATGCATGAACATCGTCTTCGTGTTCGAAAAAGAGGTCAGGACGCACTTCAACCGCGTGACCGTCAACATCCGGGGCGACATCCATCGCTGGCGGCCGCTGCTGTGGCGCGGCTTCGCGCGGCTGTACCACGACGTGTACGACGGGTTCGACATGGCCGACGCGGCCGTGATGCGCCATGTGGACCAGTGCTCGCCCAGCGTGCTGATGCGCACCTTCATGCATGCCGACCTGGTGTCCAGGCGGGGCGGAGAAGGCCACGACATCGGGTGCACCAACCTCAAGACCATCAGGAATTCCATCGTCATCGCGCACAAGAACATCATCAACCGCAAGCGGTTGCTGCGGCAGTTCAAGCGCAACGGCAACATCCTGCTGGTGGACATCATCGACGGCGGGCCGAAACCGGGCAGCGCAGAATTCTACGACGGCATCATCTGCTGCTCGCAGAAGGCGTATGAATACTACGCGCAGGAATGCCCGCGCATTCCGGTCTATTTCGTGGCCCACTGCACCGACCCGCGCATCGGGCAGGTGACGCCCCCCACGGACAGGTTCGCACCGTACTACTTCGGCGCGCCCAAGAACCTGCTGCTGTTCGACGCCATCAAGGACATGCTGGGCATCGTGTACACCGACACCCGCGACGTGCCCAACCATGACTGGTACAAGCGTCTCAGCGAAGCCAACTTCCACTACGCGGTGCGCCCGCAGATGGGCGAGCGCGTGTTCAAGCCGTTCATGAAGGGCATCATCGCCGCCACCTGCGGCGTGAACATGCTGGTCCACAAGGACGACGGCGACGCGCTGCATTTCCTGGGCGAGGACTACCCCTACCTGATCCGCGAGGACATCTCCGAAGACGTGGTGCTGCGCTACATGCGCAAGGCGCGCGATACCTTCGGCAGGGAGGAATGGGCGTACGGCCTCGAACGCATCCTGTCCCTGCGTTCCGTCTTCAGCCCGGACGCCATCGCCCGCCAGTTCTGGGACATGATCGACCGCTGCTCGCGCTGAGGCTGGCTACGCCCCATACCGGCGGCGTCCTTCCCGGTCCGGCATGCACGCCCCTCCGCTTGCGCGGGGGGGCGTTTCTGCTACGCTGGGGGCAAGACGGCGGACCCTTCGGGGGCCGCGCGTCCGCCGTCTTCCTTTGCCACGGCGGCCCCGGCAAGGAGGTGCCCATGACCCGACAGGTTTCGTTCACCCGGCTGGAGCAGGCGCAGTTGCCCGGCTTCCGGGAACGTCTGGACCGCGCCGAATCGCCCGACGAGGTGCGCAGGTTCTTCGCCGAAACCATGGCCACCCTGCTGTCCGACGCCCTGGGCACGGCAGGGGCGGTGCGGTACGACGACGTGGCCCTGTCCCCGGACGCGCCCGACGGGTACGAACTGGCTCCGGCGGTCCGGGCGGTGCAGGGCTTTGCCGGAATATGGAACGATTCCGATCTGCCGCGCATCGTGGGCGACTTCGCCCGCGTGGCCGAGAAGCGTTTCCGGCATCTGGCGGGCAATCCGGAGCGCACCGAGGCCAAGACCCGGCACAAGGACGGCAAGCGCTAGGGGCTGTTTCTAAATTGTCCTTTCGCCCGTTGGCATCCGACCTGAAGGGCGCGAAGCGTGGCCGTGGGCGAGCTTGCGAGCCCTACGGACATCGTGCGCAACGCGGTCAAACTTCGCCTGCCATGGCTTTGCTGTCCTCATCCGTAAGACTCGCAAGCTCGTCTAACGGCTGAGGCTCGGTCGAATACGATAAGAGCGCGTTGCGGTCCTCATCCGTAAGGCTCGAAGACTCGCATAACGGCTGCCGCGCTTTGCGGTCCTCATCCGTAAGACTCGCGCTGCGCGCTCGCCTAACGGCTGAGGCACTCCCTCATGGCAGGCTCGTTTTCCTTGCCAACGAACGAAAAATCCTAATTTAGAAACAGCCCCTAGGGGCCGTTCCCCTTTCGCCGCAAACGAACGACGCCCCGCATGGACCGGTCGGACCGGCCAGGCGGGGCGTTCCGCCGTTTCGGGCGGGCGGCGCGGGCTACAGCCAGCGTTTCTTGATGAACACCAGCCAGGCCGCCAGGCACAGCCCCACGGTCACCCCGGAGACGATGCCGAAGGCATAGGGCGAATCGTGCAGGGGCGTGTCGATGTTCATGCCGTAGATGCCGGTGATGATGTTGGGGATCATCAGGATGATGGTGAACCCGGTCAGGAACTTCATCACCGTGTTCATGTTGTTGGAAATGATGGAGGCGAACGCGTCCATGGTGCCGGAAAGGATGTCGCTGTAGATGTTGGTCATGCCGATGGCCTGGCGGTTTTCGGTGATGGCGTCTTCCAGCAGGTCGCTTTCCTCTTCGCTGATGCGCAGGGTACGGGTGCGCAGCAGTTTTTCCATGATGATGTCGTTGGCCTTGAGCGACGTGGTGAAGTACACGAGGCTCTTTTCTATGTTCAGCAGTTCTATGAGTTCCTGGTTGCGCATGGACTGCTGCAACCGCTGCTCGATGAACGCGGTGCGCCGGTTGATGTCCTTCAGGTCGTTCAGGTAGGCGATGGCGGTGCGTTGCAGCAGATGGATGGCCAGGCACAGGCGGCGCGCCGTGTCCATGGTGCGCACGCGGCCGTTGAGCAACTCGCTGACGATGTCGCGCGGAGAACGGCACACCGTGACCACGGCGGTGCGGGTGATCACGATGCCGATGGGCAGCGTCACGTAGGGCACGCGCGCGTCGGCGGCGTTTTCCAGGGGCACGCGGATGACCAGCAGCAGCACGCCGTCCTCGTGCTCCAGCCGGGCGCGTTCGTCGGCGTCCAGCGGGTCGGTCAGGTGGTCCAGGGGAATGCCCAGCAGCACCGAGGCGCGGCGCAATTCCTCGTCCGAGGGGTTGGACAGGTTCACCCAGCAGTCGGGCTCGATGTGGTCCACGGGCGTGAGCACACCGTCGATGGTCTTGTGAATGGTGAACACGGCAAGGCTCCTTGCGTCCGTTCCGGGGTGCGGTCTGGCGCGCGGCGCATGCCGCGCGTGCCGGGAACAGCCGCGCGCCGCGCCGGACCGACCCGCGAAGGTCAGGAGAGGACGCGGCGGCGGAAGCAATGGAGCGTCACGAGTACGGGTCCGCGGAACGGGCCACGGAAAGCACGCGACGGTGCATCCGGCAGCGGGCGCGCCGGATGGAACGGTCGGAAAGCACGAAAGATGCGGAAAGCAGGGAAAGCGGCGTGCGGAACATGGTCCATCTCCGGGGGCGCGCAGCGCCGCCGGGCGGACCGGGAGGGGATCAGGCCCGGACGTGACGGCGGCAGCGGCGCGGGTGCGTCGTTGCGAAACGGTGCGATGCGGCGGGGCATCTACTACTGTCGCCGGAATCCACGTCTGTGCTCCTGTTGGGGGTGGGGCGGGCCGTATGGCCGCCCCGGTGTGCCCCGGTGTACCACGGGTATGCCGTGGATATGCCGTGGGCACGCTGCGGGGTCTGCTTTACGCCCGCGCGGCCCGCTTGGCAACCGGAAATGCGGTGGGGGCGGCGGGCAAGACAACCCCTAACGGGGCAGGCCCAGAAACCTGCGCCGCAACTGCTCCGCCCGGTCCCGGTTGACGCCGAAGTCCCACCAGCCGGAACGGGCGGCCGAGCGCAGGTGCACCACCGAGGCCGCCGGGTCCGCCACGCAGACCACGTCGTCGATGAAGCCGAAGACCTTGCCGCGGCACTGGGCGCGCACGGTCAGGCCGCCCATCTCCACAACGGTGCAGCCGGGCAGGGCGGACAGGGCCACGGCAAGGCGGCGCATGGCGGGCGCGGCCTCGCCGGTGAAGGGCAGGGGTTCGATGTACTGCCCGTCGCGCACCGCCCCTTCGGCCTGGGTGATGGCGCAGTTGGGCCGGTCGGGGCAGGCGGGCAGGCGCACCGGCTGGACATGCCGGTCTGGCTGCGCGGCATGGGCGGAGCGGACAAGCCATGCGGGCCATGTGGGCCACGCGGGCCATGCGCCTGCCGCCAGAAGCAGCAGAAGCAGCAGGGCAGCGGGATTGTGGAGGATGGACGCGGACATGGGGGGGAACACCTCCCGTCGGGCGTGGCGCGGGGCGGCGGCCAGGGCCGTGGTCCGGAAAACCGGGCCGGGGGCCGCCGCATGACGAAGGGCCGCCCCGTATGCGCGGAACGGCCCCGTGGAAAACGGCGCGGAAGTTTCCGCTACGGCTTCAGGAAGCGGCTGACGTTGTCGATGACGTTGCGCAGCAGGTCGTCGGTGGGTTCCACGAACTGGAAGTGGATGGTGCGCACGATGCCCACCATGATGCCCACGATCATGCACGCGGTGTCCTCGACGTTGATGTCGGCGCGCACCGACCCGTCCTTCTGGCCGTCGCGCAGGGCCACCAGCAGGTACTCGTTGAGGTAGGTGTAGATTTCCTTGATGGCCAGGAACACGTCGTCGTTCCGCTCGCCGTAGCGGGTGGGCGCGTCGCGGAAGATCAGGCAGAACTCCATGCGGTTCTTCTTCACGAACACGTAGAACGACTTGATGATGGAGACCACTTTCTCCACGCTGGTCTCGGGCGCGCGCACCTCGAGATATTTCTCGATGTCGCTGATGAGCTGATCCTTCACGTTGCGGATCAGGGTGAGGAAGATGTCGTCCTTGGTCTTGAAATGGCGGAAGATGGTGCCTTCCGCCACGCCCGCCTCCTTGGCGAGGAGGCTGGTGGGGGTGTTGTTGAACCCGCGCTCGGCAAACAGCTTGGCGGCGGTAAGCAGGATGGTGTCGCGCTTCATGTCGGAATCCTTTCAGTGTCTGCCGCGATACGGCAGAAGCGAGGAGTGAACACTCAAACGAGAGAAGGCTAACTCCACTCCCGGACGGTGTCAACGCCGGTGTGGGATGCATGCGCAACCGATGGGGGATTGCATGGTATTCCGGGGTGTTCCGCACCCCATGCCGCTGGGGGAATATCCGGCGGAAGCAGGGAACCCGGAGGCAATGCAATAGCCCCGGTCCATGGGCGGCCGGGGCGATGCCCTGTGCCGGGTCGGTTCCGAACGGGGGCCGGAACGGGCGGCCGGGCTCAGGAACGCCGCCCGCCGTGCCCGCCGCGCGGGGCCAGGGCGATGCGGTTGCGTTCCACGGCGGCCTCCAGTTCGGGCAGCAGGTCGCGCACGGCCTCCATGTCGTCGGCGGTGGCGGCCCGCTCCACGCAGCGGGCGATGCGTTCCAGCACCCGCAGGCCGAAGCTCTCCGCCTTGCCCGCGATGCGCGCCGCCGCTTCCTGCACGGCAAAGGTGCTGCCGTCGGCCCGGCCGCGCCTGGCGTCGTCCAGCGCCGCGTCCAGGGTTTCCAGCAGGCCGGGGATGAACGGCTCGATGTCGTCGCCCATGTGGCCGTGCGGCTCGGGCCGTTGCGGCGGGGCGGGGCGGGCGGGGGCGGCGTCGGTCCGGGCCGTGCGGTCATCCCGTGCGGGTTGGGCCGGGGCACGCCGCGTCGTATCCTCATCCGGCGTCTTGGCGCGGTCCGCGTTGCGCCCGAGATGGACGGCGATGCGTTCCGCGATGCGCTCGGCAAAGCTCTTGGCGGGGGCTGCCGGGGAAGGCGTGGCGGACTGCGCGTATGACGGGGCGTACGGTTGACCGTGCGGGGCCTGTTCCTGCGCGGGGCGGGGCGGCGTCTGGCCTGGCTGGGGCCTGGTGTACTGCATCTGGGGCGGCAGGGGCTGCGCAGCCTGGGCCGGTTGCGCGGTGGGCCATGCCGGGGCTGCCGGGGGCTGCGCGGAAACCGCCGGTCCGGTGGCTACCGTGGCGGCTGCCGTGGTGGCTGCCGTGGCGGCTGCCGTGGTGGCTGCCGTGGCGGCTACCGTTGCAGGCGCGGCCTGTGCGGCCGGAGCGGGCGCGGCAGGCTGGACGGGCTGCTTGGGCCGGTAGCCGGGGCGCACTTCGGCCGACAGGTCGCGGATGGGCCTGGGATCGTGCGCTTGCGGCTGGTGCCTGTCCTGATTTCCCTCCGGCGTGCGCTCCGTCGCGGGGGGCTGCGGCACGGCGCGCTGGCCTTGCTGCTGGGCGCGCTGGGCGCGTTCCCAGCGCTCCAGCCGCGCCGCCGCCCCGTAGGAGGACGAAGCGCTGGGACCAGCGTGCGTGGAGGCCCGGTGCGGCTCCATGGGCATGGGCTCGCCCACCCATTCGCCGCCGTCGGCGGTGGAGGGCTTGCGCGCTACGGTGACTGCATCCTCTCGGGCCGTGGCGGTGGCGCCGCCGGGAGTTGCCTGCGGGGGAGCGGTGGATGCCACGGGCATGGGCTCGCCCACCGACTCCTCGAAATCGTCGCCCCAGGCCGGGGCAGCGGCGATGATCGGAGCCGCCATCGCGGCGTCCGCCGGGGCGTCAGGCGCGGCAAGGGACGGAGCCGTAGCATCGCCACCATCACCGGCGGACTCGAAATCCGCTGCGTCGGTGACGATGAGGTCCAGAAGCGACCCGCCTTCGGGCAGCGGTCCGCCCCCATGCGAGGCCCCGGCCGCCGGTGCGACGACGAATGACGGGGATTCGCCGCGGGTGGCGGGATCGGCGTGCGGCACGGCAAAGATGTCCGCGCCGAACAGGTCGGGCAATTCCTCGACCGCGTCTTCCGCCGCGCCGGGTTCCCCGCCGGGATCGCCATGGACGGTGGCGTCGTGCATTGCCGCGCCGTCCTCACCGCCCGTGCCGTCCGGGCCGTCCGGGCCATCGGGCAGGTCGAGTCCGGGCAAATCTGCGGGGGGCTGTTCCGGCCCGCCCTCCAGGGGGCGGTCCCACGGGTGCCAGGCGGTGGGCTCGCCCACCACCGGTTCCAGGGGATCCAACGCCCCGCCCGCTTCGGCCCTGGCGTCGGCCTCGTCGGGCAGTTCCGGCAGCGCGCCGCTTTCCGCGCCAGCCAGGAACAGGTCGGGCAGTTCCGCGAAGTCCGGCGGCGTGGCGTGGGCGTCGTCCATGTCCTCGTACGGCATGGTGGCAACGGCAGGGCCGTATCCCGCGTATGCGGGCTGTAGCGGCTCCGGCTCGGCATGGGGCGGGGCCAGCCGTTCCACGGCGGCGCGCAGGCCGCTGCGGGTCAGGGGTTTTTCCAGCGTCTCGGTGCACCCGGCGGCCAGCATGCGCTCGGCCTGGGCCTCGTTCGCCACCAGCGCCAGCACCGGCACCGGGGCCAGGTCGTGCTCCTGCTCGAAGCCACGGATGGAGGCAACGGCCGCCACGATGTCGTCCTCGGGCATGTCGCCGTCCATGATGACGAGGCCGGAGGGCGCGCGCCGGTACAGGATGCCCGCCTCGGTGGCGCCGCGCGCCTCCAGCGGCGCATGCGGCAGCCCTTCTAGGAAAAAGGCCAGCAACTGGCGGTTGCTGGGCACGTCGTCGGCCACGATGACCTGCAACGGGCGGCGCGGCACCACCGGCCCCAGGTGCAGGTGGTCCGCCGCCGTGACGGCGTCGGGCGCGGGGCGGGCTACGCGCAGGTCGTCGGTCAGGTCCACGCCCACGAAGGGGCGCGGCGCGGTGGCGTCGCCCGAAAGGGCCACCAGCCGCGCGGTGAACGAAATGGTGGTGCCCTGGCCCCGGCCGCTTTCCACGGTCAGGGTGCCCCCGGCGGCGTCGGCCATCTCCCAGGCGCGGGCCAGCGCGCTGACGCTGCGCTTGTGCGGTGGCGCGCCCGCGCCGGAATCGCTGACGGTGAACAGCAGGTGCCCGGGGTCGGTGCTGTCGGGCACGCGGCGCACCGACATGTGCACCGAGCCCTTGTCCGTGGAGCGCACCGAGCTTTCCGCCAGCAGGCGCAGCAGTTCGCCGAGTTGCCCGGTGTCGCCTTCATACAGTTGCGAAAGATGGGGTGCCATGAACCACGAGATGGCCAGGCCCTTGCGTTCCGCGCGGTCGGCCACGGCGTCGTGGGCGTCGCGCAGCATGCGTTGCAGGTCGAACACGGCCCGGCGCGGCGCGGTGCGTTGCGGCGCGGCCACCCGGCCCAGGTCCCCGGCGATGGACGCCAACTGGCGTCCGGTGGCGGCCACGGCCTCGGCGTGGCTGCGGGCGGCGGGGGGCAGCGCGCAGTTCTCCAGGCCGTCCAGTTCCTGCAACATGGCATCGATGGGCGCCAGCAGGGCTTCTTCCATGCGGGCCAGGGCCAGCGGGTCGAAGGCCGCATCGGGGGGCGTGCCGTCCCCGTCCGGCCCGAAGCCGGTGGCGAAACCGGCGGACTCGGCCGCGGCGGCGGCGCGGGCAAGGCGGCGCGAGCCGCGCGGCGCGGGGGCATCGCCCAGTTCGGGCACTACGTCGCCAAGGGAAAGTTCCAGCGGTTCCTCGGGTACGGACCCACCGCCGTTCCTGCTGTCGCCGCCGTTGCCCATGAAGGTGGGCTCGTCCGCGGACTCGTTTGTGGCCTCGTCTGCGGATTCGTTCGGCATGGCTGGCGTGCGCGGGGACGGGGCCACCCCGCCGCGCAGCTCCTCGGGCGAGATCAGGCGCAAGGCGGGCTCGTCGGCCAGCGGGTCGTCCAGGTCGGGGCGCTCCGCCGCCGGGCTTTTGCGCACGCGGTAGCCGCGCCCGCCGGTCAGGGTGCCCTCGGCCTCGGCCGGGCGCGGGGTGCCTGTGCCCGCCACCAGCAGGGCCAGCAGGGCCAGGCCCCACAGCGGGGCCGTGGAAAGCCACACGGCGGGCGCCGGAGACGCCAGCCCCGCGACGCCCACCCCGGCCCCGGCCAGCGCGGCCAGGCACCCAGTGAGGAATCGGCGCGAACCGGGCAGCTTGCGGAACTTGCAGGCCAGGGCGGCGGGCAGCACCAGCACCAGCAGCAGCGGCCACAGCGCCAGCAGGCGCGAGGCCCAGGCCATGCCCGGCACCAGCGGCAGCAGGGCCAGCACGGCCCCGGCCAGCGAGACCACGCGCAGTTGCATGTCGGCGTTGGGCGCTTCGTCGCGGGTGCGCAGCAGGTGCCGTCCCACATGGGGCAGCAGCATCAGGGCCAGGCCGGGCGCCAGCACGCCGGGCAGCCCGCGCAGCGGCACGTATCCGGCGGGCGTGGGCGGCTGCCCGGCCACGGCCTGGATCAGCACGGCGGCGGCGAACAGGCTGGTCCACAGCCGCCATTCGCCCCGCTCGAAAACGCCGCGCAGTAGGCACAGGGCCAGCACGGCCACCAGCATCCCCACCACCAGGGGGCGGGCCAGGGCGTCGTTGTTGGCGGCCGCGTTCTGGGGGGTACGCAGCATGGGCGCGAACCACGGACCCGGCACGCCGTCCAGCTTCACGTACACCGGCACGGGCTTGCCCACGGGGTCGGGCAGGGTGAACACGTTGCCGCCCTCGGGGTCTTGCGGCTGCCATTCGTTGGGTTCGCCGGGCTGGTTGCGTTTGGCCAGGAACAGGGTGGCGCGGCCGGGCAGGTCGCGGCCGAGATCCAGCAGCAACTGGCGGTTCTGTCCGTCGGCGGGGCGGGGGGCCAGGGTCAGGCGCAGCCAGGTGGAGCCGGAGCGGAACAGGGGCAGGCCGTTGCCCAGCGGGGTGAACCCGGCCTGATGCGAGGGCGAGAGCAGTTCGTCCACGCTGAGCGCGCCGGTGGGGTCCACCAGGAATTCGATGAACGGAGCCAGCGGCTGGGTGGCCAGCAGTGACGAGGTGTCCAGCGCGCGGGTGGCGTTGGAGGACGCGGGCGCGGCACTGGTCTGGCTGGTGCCGGACTGGTTGGCGCCGGGCGCGGCCGTGGCGGCCAGCGTGGACGTGACCGGCCATGCCGCAAGGCAGCAGGCCAGCAGCAGCCAGGCGGCCACGCGGGGCAGACTGGCGCGGTGGCCGGAGAAATGCGGGCGGGATAACGGGACGCGGGGCGCGGGGACGCGGGGCGAGCGGCGGGCCGAAGCGATGGTCGGGGCGTGCGGCATGGTTCCGTGGGCGCGCGGGGCGCGCGGGTTGCGTGTTGACCGTGCGCGGCGCGGCGCCAGGGCCGCGCCCCGTCGGACCATAGCGCACTTCGGCATGGGGGGCGAGTGGAAATCAAGGTCCGGAACGGCGGGCGAGGCCGCGCGGGAATTTCAGTGATCGTGCCCCGTCACGCGTATCCGGACGCAAGCAAAAAGCGCGCGACGGCACGTGGCCGCCGCGCGCATCCGCACGGTGTAACGGTGTGGCGGGCGGGTCCCGTCCTACTTGCTCTGCTGTTGCAGCGACTGCATCATTTCCTTCAGCGGCTGGCCGTTGGGGGCCTTGGCGTCGGGATTGATGGCCAGCAGTTCGCGCCACGCCTTCATGGCCTCGTCCTTCCGCTCCAGGTCGAAGTACAGCACGATGCCCTTGTTGAAGCGGGCGATCTGGTGCTTGGGATTGATGGCGATGGCTTTCTCGAAGGTGGCCAGGGCGCGGTCGTGCTGGTGGTCCTCGCGGTACATCACGCCAAGGTCGGTCAGCACGTCGGGGTCATTGGGCTTGAGCGCCAGCGACTTCTCGTAGGCAGGGATGGCCTTCTTGGGCTGGTCGGTGTCGAAGTACAGGTGCCCCAGCTTGGTCCACGCGGCCACGTCGCTGGGGTCCTTCAATACGGCCTGCTCCATTTCCAGGATGCGCCCCATGATCTCGGGCGATATCTGGCTGGCCGCGCCGTTCTGGGCCTGCTGGCTGGGGGCGGACACGGCGCGCTTTTCCTGCGCGGGCGCGGGCGAATACATGCTCGCCGCCTGCACGCCAAGGAACGCGCCGACGATCAGCGCCACGGCCACGGCCATGTACATGGTGGACTTGCGGACGTACGCGCCGTCCTGCTGCTGGCGGCCTTGCGCCCGGTGTGTCTGCGACATGGATGCTCCGTTCATAATGTAGGAAAAGTGTGCGGACGGGGGCGGTAGGACAGGCGGTCCGCGCGGCCCGGTCAGGTGGGCAGTGTTACCCGTGCGAGGCGCTTCCGGCAAGAGGCGGGGCGGAAAGGGGACAATTGCGGCGCCGATTGTACATAATTAATCCGTGATAAATCACATTGTTGATGGATGATTTTGGGCAGCGCCCAAAAACCGTGTTGACACCTGCCCGCCTGATGCCCTAAATACCCCCTTCGCCGCAACGGACAGCGTCCGACGCGGCTTGCTCTTTCAGCCGGATCAACAGGTTGCCGCTTTCCGGAGCCCTCAGCGGGGTTCCACGGGGTCCTCGGGAAAAAACGAGGAAAACGAAAAAAGCGGTTGACACCTGGCGGGGCACTGGGGCATACATGCTCCTCGCCGCGACGGGAAGCCCCGGCGGGGCGAGGTCGCAAGACCGCGGTTCCAAGACCATGGTTCTTTGACAAGTAAATAGCG